>NZ_JBEZNG010000001.1:328775-650781 GCF_040653035.1 Streptomyces malaysiensis subsp. malaysiensis | reverse complement strand
TGCCGTCGGACTGCTCCTCCTTCCCGCCCGGAGAGGGGGATCCGGTGGCCTGGGACATGCTCAATTTGTTTTTCCCTTCTCGACGCCGGCCGGCCACGGCCCGCAAACACCTGCCGCCGTTCCCGGGCTCCATCACGAGTTCCAGCTGAGGGTCGCGCACTTGGCCGCCGTCCTCGGTGCCGGGCAGTCCCCGGCACGGTGATCCAGTCGGCGACGATGCCATCGATGCTGTTCAGAGCACAGCTCATGGGGCGGTCATATGTGACCGGTCGCCGCTAAGCTCGTCGAACAGCGCGCTTGGCTGCGGAGGAGACTGGCACGTCATGGACGAACTCGGCACGTTGCTCCGTCCGCTGCGGGTCCGCGCCGGGCTGACGCAGGAGGAGCTGTCCGTACGGTCCGGGGTGAGCGTCAGCACCATCCGCCGTCTGGAGACCGGGAAGTCCCGCGACCACCGGCTCAGCACGCTGAACCTGTTGGCGGACGCCCTGGACGTCGGCCCCGGGGACCGCCGGCGGCTGACCGCCGGGCTCACCAAAGCGGGCGGCGGCGACGCAGCCGGGACCCCCACGGACGCCGAAACCTTCACGGACTCCGAAACCTTCACGGACGCCGGGACTCCCGTGCACGCCGGGACTCCCGTGCACGCCGGGACTTCCGTGCATGTCGAGCCCCCCGGCGTCCGTCCGCAGGTGCGGGAGGAGATCGTCGCCGCCGCTGACGCACTCGCGAACGAGGTCAGGCGGCGCTGGCGGCAAGAGGTGGAGCAGCGCCGCATCCACGACCCGTTCCCTCTGCCGGTGCGCTGGCACCCCGCGCCCCCGGCCCTCACCGACCGTCCGGAGACCGTCCAGCGCCTCCCGCCGGGAGCCCCACCGCGCCCCATGGACCTGACCAGCCGGGAGGGGAGCGTGGCCGAGGTGTACCGGCGGATCCCCTCCGGGCGGCTGGTGATCCTCGGCCGGGCCGGTTCGGGCAAGTCGGTCCTCACGGGCAGGTTCGTCCTGGACCACCTGGCGGCCCGGACCCCCGCCGACCGGGTGCCGGTCGTCTTCAGCGTCGGATCATGGGACCCGACAGCCGTCGCGCTGCGGGACTGGCTGGTCGACCGCCTGGTACGCGACCACCCCCACCTCACCGCCAGCGCGCCCGGCGGGTCGAACCTGGCCGTCGCGCTGATCGACGCAGACCTCATCCTCCCGGTCCTGGACGGCTTCGACGAGATCGCGGAGGGCTTGCGACGGGTCGCCCTCGAAACGCTCAACACCACCTCGCTGCCGCTCGTCCTGACCAGCCGCCAGGCCGAGTTCACCGAGGCCGTCCACGACGTGGGCGCCCCGCTGGTCTGGGCCGCCGGCATCGGACTCGCCGATCTCACGCTCGACGACCTGGCCGCCTACCTGCCCCTGACGGCGCGCCCGGCCGCCCGCCGCACCGGCCCGGACGAGGAGTCCGTCGGCGGCGGTGGCCGCACGGAGGACGGATCGGTCTGGGACGGCGTCGTGGCGGAACTCCTCGCCCACCGGGACGCCCACCGCGACGCCCACCGTGACCCGGCGCAGGTGCCGCTGGCCGCGGTCCTGCGGACGCCCCTCATGATCAGTCTGGCCCGGACCATGTACAGCGAGGCGTCCCGGAGGAACCCCGCGGAGCTGCTGGACACCGAGCGCTTCCCCGACGTGAGTGCCCTGGAGGAGCACCTCCTCGCCGGATTCGTCCCGTCCGTCTACCGGCGCCCGGTCGCCGAGCGCGCCCCCGGCCGCCGCAGGCCCGGACAGGGCCCGACCCCGGAGCACGCCGAACGCTGGCTCGGCTACCTCGCCCACCACCTGGCCCGGCTCGGCCGCGAACAGCAGGACCTCGCCTGGTGGCAGATCGGTGCCTCGCTGCCGCTCGCCACCCGCATCCTGACCGTCGTGGCGGCCTCCGCGCTGTGCGTCTTCGTCCCCGAACTGCTCGTCTGCCTGGTCCTGCTGCCACAGGCGCTCGGGGAGACGCTGCTCCTGGTGGGGCTGACGGGGCCGATCACGGGGCTCGCGTTCGGGTGCGTGTTCTGCGCCGTCACCGCCTTCGGCCGCGAACCCCTCGGGCCGGCCCGGGTGCGACTGCGGCTTCCCGGCACCGCGAGACGCCCCGGCCGCGGGCCGGGGCGCACCTTCGCCGCCCGGTTCGGGACCAGCCTGCTGGGCGGTTTCCTCGTGGGCTCCGGATGCGCCTGCACCCTCACCCTCGACCACTGGCTGTACTACGGACAGCCGATGACGGACGCCGCGGTGCTGAAGGACACCCTCATCGACATGCTGGCCTTCGGCCTGATCTTCGGGCTCGGCGCCGGACTCGTCTTCGGGATGCTGGCCACCCTGGAGACGCCCCTGGACATCGCCTCCGCCGCCACCCCGACGCGCCTGCTGGCCTCGAACCGCATGACCGTGGGCCGCCAGGTCCTCGTCCTCGTGCCCGCGCTCGCCCTCACCATCGGCGTCGGCGGACAACTCGTCGTCGACCTGCTCCAGCCCCTCTTCGGCCCGATGGTGTGGGGGGCGGGCAGCGCGCTGGTCTACGGCGTCGTCAGCGGAGTGGGCGGCGCGCTGGCCTACGCAGTGTCGTTCACCGCCTGGGGGCAGTGGCTGGTCCTGTGCCGCGTCTGGCTGCCGCTGACCGGCAGGCTCCCCTGGAACACCGCCGCGTTCCTGGACGACGCCTACGGGCGCGGTGTGCTGCGCCAGACCGGCGCGGTCTATCAGTTCCGCCACGTCCGGCTACAACACCACCTCGACCGCTCCTTCCGCGAACAGCAAACCCACCACGGGGCAGCCGCCTTCCGCACGGCACTGGTCAAACAGATCGCCTAGACGGTGCGGATGACAGCGGGCTTGATGTCCTGGGCGTCGATGGGAGTGCCTGCGGCTTTGGCGGTTTCGAGACCGACGGGTACGACGTGACACCGTTGACGGGCGTAGGGCCGTCCGTGTGTGTGGCGCGGTGTGCGGCCCCCCTGGGGCGCACACCGCGCCGGTCTCACGCGGGTCTGCGGGGTCCTGACTCCCCGTGGTCCTATGCCGCGTGCAGGGCCAGCGTCGGGGAGAGGCGGGCCGCGCGGACCGCTGGGTAGAGGCCGGCGAGCGTGCCGATGACCAGCGTGGCGCCGAAGCCGCCCGCCACCGACCACAGGGGAACGACCCACGGCAGGCCGTCCAGGTGCGCGAACACCGCCGTGGCCGCCGCCCCCAGCACGACCCCGGCCGCGCCGCCGAGCCCCGACAGCAGCAGCGACTCCGTGACGAACTGGACGCGGATCTGGCCCCGTGCCGCGCCCAATGAGCGCCGCAGCCCGATCTCGTACCGTCTCTCCAGCACCGAGATGATCATGGTGTTGGCGACGCCGACGCCGCCCACCAGGAGCGCGATGCCGCCGAGCCCCAGCAGGAGGCTGTTGAACGCCCCCTCCGTCGCCGCCCGCGCCTTGAGCTTCGCGGACGGGTCGGTGACCTCGATGTCCTGCGGGTTCTCCGGGTCGATCGTGGCGGGCAGCAGGTCGCGTACGTCGCTCACCGTGTCGTTCGTGGAGCGTTCGTACACCGATGTCGGATGGCCGTCGAAGCCGAGCAGGTCCTCGGCGACGTCCCAACCGACGAGAGCCGACCGTTCGATCTCCGGGGCCAGGGGCAGCGGGTCGAGGATGCCGACGACCGTGAAGTACCGGTCGCCCAGCCACACCTGCTGCCCGGCCTTGCCGATGCCGAGCCGTTGCGCGGAGACGTGGCCGAGCACGACGGCGGGGTAGTGGCCGCTGGCCTCGTTCAGCCAGGTGCCGCTGCCGACCTCGCCCCGTATGACCTTCAGCAGCCCCTGGGACGCGGCCTGCACCTTGATGCCCACGCCGTCGTCCTCGGGGATCTTCTCGTTGCGGCGCAGGGATGTCTCGACGCTGCCGGTGGCGCCCGCATGCTCTACCCCGTCGATACGGCTGACCCGGCCGACGGCGTTCCTGGACAGCTTCACCTTCTCACCGGCGAACATCGACTCACCGGGCGTCGCCACCAGCATGTTGGTGCCCAACTCGTCGAGGCGCCGCAGCAACTGCTCCTTGCTGGAGGCGGACACGCCGACCACCGAGATCATGGTGGCGATGCCGATGGCGATGCCCAGTGCGGAGAGGGCGACGCGCAGCGGGCGGCTGCGCAGGCCGCCGGAGCCGACGTGCAGGACGTCGCGCGGGCTGAGCCGGGCCGGGCTGAGCCTGCGCCGCACGGACCCGTCGCCCGCGGATCCGCGGCGTCCGAGCTTGCGGCGGGCCATCAGGCGCCCGTCCAGGCGTCGTCGGGCACGCGGCCCTGCGGCGGCCATGGCGGCCCGCCGGTCGTGCGGGGCTGGTTGGCCGTGCCGGGCGCACCGGTTGTGCCGGGCGCACCGGTTGTGCCGGGCGCACCGGTTGTGCCGGGCCCGCCGGTTGTGCCGGGCCCGCCGGTCGTGCGGGGCTCGTTGGCTGTGCCGGATCCGCTGGCTGTACCGGACCACCCGCCCACCGTGCCGGGCCCACCGGCCGTACCGGACCACCCGCCCGCCGGGCCGGATCCACCGGTCGACCCGCACCCCTCCGCCGCGCCCGCCGGAGGGCCCGCAGCGGCCGCCCCGCCCCGTACGGGCGGCGGCACGCTCCCCAGCACGTCCTCGACCACCGCGCCGTCCCGCAGCCGTACCCGCCGTGGCAGTTGGGCCGCGACTTCGAGGTCGTGCGTGATGACCGCGATGGTCGAGCCCGCCGCGCTCAGGTCGTGCAGCAGCCGCATGACCGACTCGCCGGACGCGGAGTCCAGCGCGCCGGTCGGCTCGTCCGCGAGCAGCAGTTCGGGGTCGCCGACCACCGCCCGCGCGATCGCGACCCGCTGCTTCTGGCCGCCGGACAGCTCGTGCGGCCGGTGCCGGGCGCGGTCGGCGAGTCCGACGCGTTCCAGCGCCTCGGCGGCCCGGCGGCGCCGTACCGCGCGCGGCAGGCCCGAATAGAGCAGCCCCTCCGCCACGTTGTCCAGTGCGCTGACCCCGGGCACCAGGTGGAACGCCTGGAAGACGAACCCCACGTGCCGGGCCCGCAGCGCGGACAGTTCGCGGTCGGACAGCGCCGCCACGTCGAACCCGGCGATCTCCACCGACCCGGACGTGGGCCGGTCCAGCGTGCCGACGATGTGCAGCAGCGTGGACTTCCCCGAGCCCGACGGCCCGACGATGCCCACCAACTCGCCCTCCTCGACGGCGAGATCCACGCCGTCCAGCGCGGTGACACCGCCCGAGTACCTCTTCGTGACCCCCGTGAGGCCGACGACGCGCGTCATATCGCCGGCACCCCGACCTTCATACCGGCGCGCAGCCCGCCGCCGCTCACCTCGACCCGGCCCCGCGCGAAGAGGCCCGTGTCGACCGGTACCTGGCGGGACTCGCCGCCCCGCACGACCTCGACGGCGAAGCCCTTGTCGGGGAGCGCCAGCAGCGCCTCGATGGGCACGGTCAGCACGTCCTTACGGGTCTCCCCCTTCAGCTCCACCGTGACGGGCGCCTGGTCCAGCGCGCCGATCTTGTCCGGTTCGTCCAGGGCGACGGTGACCGAGATCTTGGCCGAGTCCTCCGAGGGGTCCTCGCCCTTCTCCGCCGAAGTGCCGACGGAACGGACCTTGCCCGGCGCCGACTTGCCGTCCGGGAGGGTGACGCTGACCTTGTCGCCCTCCTTCACGGACGAGCTCTCCGCGACGTCGACCTTCATGGTGACGACACGCTCGGAGCCGGTCGTGTTCAGTACGGGCCGGCCCGGCGCCGTCATGTCGCCGACGGACAGTGCGGTGCTCTCGACCCGTACGGCGCCGGACGCGAAAACGATGTTCTCCGGGCGGACGGTGCCGGTCTCCTTGTCTCCGTTCGCCTTCTGCCAACGCTTCACGGCGGCGGCGGTGAGGTCGGTGAACTCATCGTCGACGGTGAAGCCCGTGTAGCCGAGCTCGGCGAGGTTCTGCTCGAACTGCCGCACGTCGTCGCCCTCGACGCCCTCCTTCAGCGTCCGGTACATCGGCTCGGAGCCGTACATCAGCCGTACGGAACGGCCGTCGACGGCAAACAAACGGTCGTTCCGCTTGATGACCGAACCGCCCTTGGGCGCCCAGGTCAACGTGCCCGCCGCAGCGCCGTTGATCTTCCGTTTGCCTTCGTAGCCGATGGTCCCGTCGGCCTGTGTGCTGTCGCTCAGATCGCCGCGCCGCACGGACTCGGTGGCCGGGGGCAGCCCGCCGTCCCGGGAGGAGCCGTCGTCGTCGGAGGAGCTCAGCGCGCTGAACGCGGTGGAGCCACCCACCACGGCCACGATCGCCAGCACGGCCGCCACCACGGTGCGCCGCATGGTGGGACGCTTCACGGCCGCACGTCCTCGCACGCCTTGGCGGCCTTCTCGTGTGCCTTCTTCTCCGCGGCGGTCGACGGCATCGGCAGGGCCGCCATCTTGCCCTCCTCGGGGACGGGCATGTCGATGCCGTTCTCCCGCATGCACTTGGCGTACTTGACCATCGCGTCCTTCCTCTCCTGCGTCATCTCGGAGCCCGGCCCGTTCTTGGGGGCCTTGTCCTTGCAGGCTTGGAACGCCTTCTTCGTGGTCGCCTGGTTCTCCTTGGTCATCTTGATGCCCGGCATGCCCTGCCCGTCGCCCTTGGGCATATCGATGTCCACGCCGTTGTCGCGCAGACACTTGGTCCACGCCACCGTCTGGTCCTCGTCGGTCCTGCCGCTGTTCTGCGACGTGGAGTCCTTCGAGCCCTTGTCATCCGAGCCGTCCGAGCTGTCGGAGCACGCCGTACCGAACAGCCCCAGCACGGCCACACAGGCCGCGGCGGTGGCGAGGCGGCGGTGCCGCCCGACCCGGCTCCCGCCCGCGCGGCCCGCCGCTGCCTCCAGCCCTTCGGGTCCTCCCGGCCCCTGCGGCCCCTCCGGCACGGCACTCCTCGGCGACGACTTCAGTACGGATGACTTCTGCATGGGGGTCTCCTCGTCAACGACGGTGGTCCTGCGGTGTGGTTGGTGCTGGTGGATGGCGCGTATGCGCTGGTCGAGCGGTACGTGTGCGCCTGTGCGGAGACCCTGCCGCGGAGGCGCGTTTCGTTTCTCTCAGCGATTCCCTTTACATCGACGAAACCCATTCGTCCGGTAGACAGGAGCCATGCGTGTGCTGCTCGTGGAGGATGAGGAGTTCCTGGCCGAGATGATCGCCGAGGGGCTGCGGCGCGACGCCGTCGCCGTCGACGTGGCACACGACGGCCGCGAGGCGCTGGACAAGCTCCGCTTCGGCGCGTACGACGTCCTCGTCCTCGACCGCGACCTGCCCGTGCTGCACGGCGACGAGGTGTGCCGCCGCGTCGTACGGCAGCGGCTGCTCACCCGCATCCTGATGCTGACCGCGGCCGGCGACGTACGGGACCGGGTGGCCGGCCTCGGACTGGGCGCGGACGACTACCTCACCAAGCCGTTCGCGTACGACGAACTGCTGGCCCGCGTGCTCGCCCTCGGCCGGCGTGCGCATCCCGCGCTGCCGCCCGTGCTGGAACGGGCGGGGCTGGTCCTGGACACCGCCAGGCGCCAGGTCAGCCGGGACGGCCGCTATCTGGCCCTGTCCCGCAAGGAGTTCGCCGTGCTGGAGACGCTGCTGCGGGCCGACGGCGCGGTCGTCAGCGGTGAGGACCTGATCGAGCAGGTGTGGGAGGAGGACACCAGCTACCGCACCAACGCCGTCCGCGTCACCCTCTCCAAGCTCCGTGCCAAGCTGGGCGATCCGCCGGTCATCGAGACGGTCCAGGGCGCCGGCTACCGGCTGGGCGCGGGGCCGGAGACGGGGGCGGTGCCGGAGACGGGGGCGGGCGCGGGCCCGGGTGCCGCGCCCGACTCGCCCTCATCGGCTCAGCCCGCGCCCGACGCGCCCGGCACCGCGCTGGATTCGCCCGGCGCGGTGCCCGATTCATCCGGCGCCGTGCCTGATTCATCCGGCGCCGTGGCCGATTCATCGATGCCCGCCCGCCCTCGCCCGGACCCGGACGGAGCCGCCCGATGAACAGCGAACGCGCGCGCCTCACCGCCCTCTACACCGGGCTGCTGGTCCTGGCTGGCGTCCTGCTCACCACGCTCGTCTACGTCCTCCTCCAGCAGAGCCTCGACTCCCGTATCGGCACCGCGGTCACCCAGGTGATACCGGCGAACTCGTACCACACGACTGGCCCCACCGCACCGCAGCGGAACGACGCCGCCTTCGGCCCCACACGGCCGATGAAACAGCCGATGAAGACGGGCAAGCAGGGCAAGGCGGTGAGCCTGCAAGTGAAGCAGGTGAGCGACGCCGCCGGTGACGCGGCACTGAGCCGTCTGCTCACCGTCTCCGGCGCGTCCCTGGCCGCCTTCACCATCCTCTCCGCCGCACTGGCCTGGTGGATGGCGGGCCGGGTGCTGCGCCCCGTCGGCGTCATCACGGCCAAGGCCCGCCAGCTCTCCGCCGAGAACCTGCACGAACGGCTCGCCCTCGAGTCACCCGGCGGCGAACTCAAGGAACTCGCCGACACCTTCGACGAGATGCTCGACCGGATCGAGCACCTCGTCGCGGCCCGCCAGCGCTTCGCGGCCAACGCCGCGCACGAGCTGCGCACCTCCGTGGCCGTCCAGCGTGCCGCCGCCGAGATCGGCCTCGCGGACGACCCGCCCCCGGAGAAGGTCGCCCGTATGCGGAGCAAACTCATCGAGAACGCGGACGGCAGCGAGCGCCTGATCGAGTCCCTGCTGCTGCTCGCCGTGTCCGACCGGCAGCTACAGCGCCGCGAACACGTCGCCATGCACGACATCACCGCCCGCTGTACGGACGGCCTGCGCGACGAGGCGGCACGGCGCTCCATCGCACTGCACGTGGAGACGGCGGAGCGGCTCTCCGTCGAGGGCGACCCCGTCCTCCTCGAACACACCGTCCACAACCTCGTCTCCAACGGCCTTCGCTACAACCACCCCGGCGGCAGCGTCCGCGTCCGCGTCGACGCGGACGGCGTGGAGGTGGCCAACACCGGCCCGGTGGTGCCGTGCGAGGACGTCCCGCGCCTCTTCGAGCCGTTCCGGCGCGCGCGGGAACGCGGCCACCGACGGGACCCGTCGGACGGCGGCGCGGGCCTGGGCCTCTCGATCGTCGCCTCGATCGCCCGCGCCCACGACGCGACCACGCACGCGACGGCGAACCCCGACGGCGGCCTCACGATCCGCGTCCGCTTCCACCCGACCGCCGCCCAGTCGGCGACGGCGGCCTGACCGCGCGTCCACGGCCTGACCGCGCGTTCGCGGCCTGACCCGGGCATCACCCGCAGCACACGAGGCGGGGCCGACCCGGGGATCACCCGCGGCATTACGACGCGGGCGGAGAACCGCCACCCCTCCACTCTCATGCGGTCGTCCCTCGCGTCCGTCGCCATGAGGAAGAAGCCGTTGACGCACGCCCGCGCATAACACCCTGCTAAAGCCCTCTGATACGTATGAGAAACGTTCTCATCTTTAATTAAGTGAGACCTCATTGAAAAAGGCATCGACGACCCTTTCGGCTCGCGTAACGTATTCCTCATCGCCGCCGGAGAGCGCAAACCGGAAGCGACAGAGAATGCGATCCGCATTCATTTCCCCGGAATGACCACCCGGGAAGCGATGACGAAACATCAAGAATTGGAGAGTCTTATGAGCGACTACAAGAAGACCCAGCCGGCCAAGCGCATCGGCATCATCAAGGTGCCCGGCGGCATCAAGATCATCGCGCCGGTGAAGGGCCGCCCCGCGCGGAACGACGGGCCCATCGCCGGTCCGGCCCGCCCGTCGCGCCCCATCGGCGGCTGCTGACCTCACCCCTTCCGGAGGCGGGCCCTGTGGGGCCCGCCTCCGGGCATGTACGCACCCTTGGGCACGAACGGAAGAGGAGTGGCGTGGTGCCTCCGTACGACGATCAGCCGACGGTACGGCTGCGGGCCATCGCGCCCGCACCGAAATTCCCCGCACCGAATCCCGTACCGAATCCCGCACCGAACGCCGTGCCGGAATTCATGGAGGAAAAGGGAGACGCGGACGGCGCCGAGACGGTCGGCGCCGCCCCTCACGCCGGAATATCGAAAAACGCCTGGCACGCCTTCCGTACGTTCTGGCCGCTGTCCAAGGGCGACCGGCGCTGGCTGGTGTTGATATGCCTGTGCGTCGTAATCGCCGCGCTCGCGGAGACCGGTGCGGTCCTCCTCTTCGGCGAACTGACCGACAACGCCCTGAAGGAGGGTTCGGTCAGCGCGTTCTGGGGGCCGGCCGGAAAGTGGCTGGCGATGGCGACCTTCGGTGCCCTCATCGGCTACATCGGGAACTCCGCCGCCGTATGGGTGGCCGAGCGATTCGTCATGCGGCTCCGGGCCCGGATCTTCAGCCACGTACAGGTTCTGCCGCCGCACTTCTTCCAGCGCCACCGGCAGGGCGACCTCGTCACACGCCTCACCGGCGATGTCGAGGCCATCGAGCAGATGGTCGTCTCCGGAGTGGTCCAGACCGTGTCGGCGCTGTTCAGCACGGTCTTCTTCTTCGGCGCCGCGCTCATGCTGCGCTGGGACCTGGCTCTTGCCACATTCGCGCTGGCACCGCTGTTCTGGCTGGCCGCCCGGCAGTTCGCCAGCCGCATCAGGACCGCGGCCCGGCAGGAACGCGTCGCCGACGGAGCGATCACCTCCGTCGTCGAGGAGTCGCTGGGAAACGTCGTGCTCACCCAGGCGTACAACCGGCGGCGGGACGAGGAGAAGCGGCTGCACACCGAGGCCCGCGCCTGGATGCGCGCATCGGTGCGCGGGAACCGGCTGAGCGAGATGTACGAGCAGGTGGTCCAGGTGATGGAGACCGTCTGTGTGCTGACCATCATCGGGCTCGGCGCCTGGGAGATCTCCGAGGGCCGGATGACACTCGGCCAACTGCTGTCCTTCGCCGCCTTCCTCGGCTATCTCTTCCCGCCGATCCGGCAGCTGGGCCAGCTCGGTCTCACCGTCACCGCGGCCACGGCGGGCGCCGAGCGGCTGCTGGAGATCCTCGCCGCCAGGCCCGCCGTCACCGACCCGCCTCGGGCCGCACCTCCCGACCAGGAGATCTACGGCGTGGTCGAGTTCGAGCGGGTCTCGTTCCAGTACCCCGGCACCGTCACGGACACGGACCTCGGCGCGGTCACGGACCTCGGCACGGCCACCGATACGGACCTCGGCACGGCTACCGGTGCGGCTACCGATACGGTCCCCGGCACAGCCACCGGCACCGCTCCCGGCGGGAGCACGGAAGCCGCCGGCCACGGTCCCGTACGGCCCGCGCTCCGCGACGTCTCCTTCACCGCCCGCCCCGGGGAGCTGGTCCTGATCACCGGCCCCAGCGGCGCCGGGAAGTCCACCGTCGCCAAGCTCCTGCCGCGCTTCTACGATCCGGGCGCGGGCGACATCCGGCTCGACGGGATCCCGCTCGACGCCCTCCCGCTGGAGTTCCTGCGCGAGCGCGTCACCCTGCTCCCCCAGGAGACGCTCGTCCTGCACGGCACCATCCGCGAGAACATCGCGTGCGGACGGCCGGGCGCGACCGACGACGAGATCTTCCGTGCCGCCCGGGACGCCGCCGCGCACGACTTCATCAACGCGCTCCCCGACGGCTACGACACCCATCTCGCCCCGGGGACCGCTCAGTTGTCCGGCGGCCAGCTCCAGCGCGTAGCCATCGCCCGCGCCCTGCTCCGCGACTCGCCCGTGCTGGTCCTGGACGAGCCGACCGCCGGTCTGGACGCGCTCGCCGCCCGCCAGGTGATCGCCCCGCTGCGACGCCTGATGTCCGGCCGTACGACTCTGCTCATCACCCACGACCTGCATCTGGCCCCCGACGCCGACCGCATCCTCGTCCTCGATCATGGCCGCCTGGCCGAGTCGGGCCGCCACGAGGCGCTGCTGGTCCGTGGCGGCACCTACTCCCGTCTCCACGGCAACGGCGCCGCCCGGCAGTTGGCCACCTCATGAGGAACGGGCTCCGTACGAGCGGGCGTCCAGGGAGCGAGCCGCCGCGGAACGGTCCCCCGACGAGCGGGCCGCCAAGAAGCGGCCCTCCGCTGAGCGGGGGGCGGCCAAGGAACGGCCCTCCGCCGAGCGGGCGGCCAACGAGCGGTCCTCCGCCGAGCGGTCCTCCGCCGAACGGTCGGCGTGCCGCAGGCGGTACCCCGACCGCGGCACCGTCTCCACCACCGCCGGCCGCCCCAGCTTGGCCCGCAGCCTGCTGACCGCGATCCGTACGGCGTTGCTCCGGGCGCCCAACTCCCCGCCCCACACCCGCGCCAGCAGCTCCTCGCCGCTGACCACCGCCCCGTCGGCCCGCATGAGCACTTCGAGTACGTCGAACTCCCGGCCCGTCAACGCCACCGGCCACCCGTCGCGGCTGACCCGGCGGCCCGGCACGTCCAGTACGAGTCCGGCGCACTCCAGAACGGACCGGCGCGGCGGGCCCGGCGCGGAGCCGTCGCCCGCGACGACCTCCACGGTGTGCCCGGCGCGCCGCAGTTCACCGGCCAGCCGCTCGGCCGCCGATTCCACGCGCCGTACGACGCCGCCCACGGGATCGCCCACGGGATCGCCCACGTCGTCGCCCACGTCGTCGTCCCTCATGTCGTCCACGATCAGTACACGCATGGGCGCCTGTGTACCGGCTGGGGGCATTTCGTCGCTGTTTCGCGCGCGGCCCGGCCGGACTGGACGCGATCCCGGCTACCTTGGCCCATTCGGGTCAGGTCTCCCGGCGCTCGCTCAGAACAGTGCCAGGCCCTCGCCGCTGGTGTCCGCGATGACCGGCCGGGACTGGGCGGGAAGGCCGTCCAGGCGGTCGGGACCGGCCGCGGCGGCCACCGCAGGAGCCGTCTCGGCCAGCCAGACACCAAACCGCTCGGCGGCTTCGCGGTAGGGGACTCGCGCCAGCACACGGTGCTCGCCGGAGGGGCAGAAATCGACCGCGACAGTGAGCAGACAGGAACGGGGCGCGTTCTGACTGCCCGTCCAGGACACGCGCAGGACACCGCAGGGCTTGCGCCCACGGGGGGCGGGGTGGGTCGGGCGCAGCGATCGGCAGGCTATGTGGGCGGTCCATGCGGCGAGGTGCGGCAGGGGCAGGGTGGTGCGTGCGCGGCAGCCGGGGCAGCGGTGCCAGTGGCGAAGCCAGTCGTCGGCGTCGGTGTGGAAGAGGCGTGTGTAGCGGTTCGCCACGCGGATGTCGTTGCTGTACAGGTGGTCGGGGCGTTCCTGTGTGTTGCAGGACTGGCATACGGGGGCGCGGACGTAGCCGTGTTCATGGCAGTGGTCGAGAACGGCGGCGGGTGCGGTGCGGCAGACGGCGCACGCCCACCCGGCCACCCTGCCGGCGGATCCGGGCTTCCTGCTGAGCACCGAGTACAGCCGGCCTTCCAGCTCTCCGTTGTACGGGCGCGGTGGGACGGTGGGGCCCTCGGGGCTCGTCGTCCGCCGACCCTCGGCGTCCCGGGCTTGCCGGGGGTGGGAGGGCGGCTCGGTGACGGCCGCGCTCGACCGGCGGGTCCGCGCGGCCTGCACCCACTGCGCTTCGGTGTGCTCGGCCGCGTCGAGCAGCCTGACCACGGCACGCGGCAGCCACCACGTCCGCTGCGTCCCGTCGCGGGTCTGCGCCACGAGTAGCCGTCGCCAGTCGATCCCCGCCAGGTGGTACGGCGGGCCGACTTCACGCCGTGTCGCCCGCTCGGGGCCGCCCGGCTCCCGCAGTTCCCCCGTGATGCGCCGACGCCAACGCATCTCCTGCCCGGGCGCCGCACGAAACGGACCGATGCGGACCAGGTCCCGCCGGTCCATCCGCACCGCGTTCAGTTCCGCGGCCGCCCGGCGCACCTCGGCCTCCGGAACACGCCACTGACCGCCACTCGCCCTCACCGTCGCCACCACATGGCCGCCGAGCAGGACGTACCCCACCCGGGGATGGGCAGGAGAGCGGGTGAATGCCCCAGAAGCCGTCGGCACAGCGCTGCCGGCCGTCAGATCGACCCACAGAGCGTCCGCGGCACCCAGGGTGATCAGGCCGTCCGTGCGACCGGGCATGACACGCTCTGACATACCGACAGGCTAACGGCAGCGCCGGACGGAAGCGGTCTCCGCGGCCGGCGGAAGCGGTCTCCGCGGCGGGCGGCCGGAACCGCCGTCGCAGCCCGTCGATCCGGTTTCTCCGTTACACGGAACCGCGGGAACCGCACAGGCCCGTTCCCCGTGGTTGTGAGTAGTGGTAGCTCCGCGGGGTGGCGTGCGGAACCCCAGCGGGGGTGACCAGAACGGGAGGTGTGGAGAGGTGTACTCACGGAACTGGCGGAACGCGCCGCGGCCACCGCACCCGCCGAACGGGCCGCCCCCACTGGGCCCACCCAGCTGGCCTGCGGGAGTCCGGGAGTGGCCTACGTTGTGGAGGTTGTGCCAGAGGCTGTTCCGCCGCATGTCGCCGGACAGCCCGCTGTTGCTGCTGACCCCGCTGCTGGTGATCTTCTCCCCGCTGCTGGTGCTGTACACCCTTCTCCGCACCGCCCGCCTCGTCGCCGTCCGCATCTTCCACGACGCTCCCATCGCTCCCGTCCTCGTGCGCGATGGGACTTTGGACCGCGTGAAGCTGTTCCGGATGTGGGTGGCGATCGGGGTGTCGGTCGCGGTTGCCGCGGTCTTCGGCACCGCGTGGGACGCGGCCGAGCTGGTGTCGGACGGCTGGACCACACTTCTCGTCACGCCCTGGCTGCTCATCGCCACCGCACCGGTCGTGATCACGCTCCTCATCCTGTGCGCGCCGCGGCACAGGCGCCCCGCGATGCGGACCGCCCTGCGCGTTCCGCTGCGCAAGCTCGCTTGTTTCATCGGCACGCTGGTCTTCGTGCCCGCCCTCATCACCGTCATGGTCCTGACGAACCCGTCCCGAGTGGGCGGCTCCCTCGGTACGTGGCTGGGCCTCGCCTGCGTGGCGGCAGGTGCCTGGTCGGTGTTCCTGTTCCTGTTCTCGTCGGCCGCGGTCGCGCGGACGGGTTTCGGCGTGGCCGCGGTCCACCCGGCGCTCCCTGCCCTGCTGACCAGCGTCCTGGTCTGGGAGCTCGCGGCCATCGGCGGACTGCCCGCCGGGCCGCCGCCGATCGCGTACACGATGCTCATCGGCGGCCCGGCCGTGGTGACGGCCATCGCGTGGTGGGAGATCCATCGGCTTCGAACCCGGTACGGGGTGCTGCTGCGGGGCGGCTGAAGGATCCGCCGGATACAGCCAGTCAGTCGAAAACCGACGGGCTCACCTCTGTGGAGGTGAGCCCTTTTGCGTGGGTTCTGGGATCGTTGAAGTGTCGAGGTGCGTGAAGTAAGATTCAATCTACGTAAGAATCAATCTACGTTAGCTCACCCGAGGTGTGTCGTGGAGTTCCAAGGCCGGGCCGGAGATCTTGAGCTGCTGGCCGAGCAGTACCGGGCGGTGGCGGACGGCGCTGGAGGCACTCGGGGGCGGGCCGTGATCATGATGGGGCGGCGTCGCGTGGGGAAGTCGCGGCTGGTCCAGGAGTTCTGCGATCGCTCGGGAGCGCCGTATGTGGTGTTCCAGGCCACCCGCGGGCGTAACCCCGCGACGGAGCGCGCCGATTTCGCCGCGACCCTGGCGCAGTCGCCGCTGCCGGGGGCGGAGCTGGTCGCGGGTCTCCAGGCGCAGGACTGGAACCAGGCCCTGCGCTCGCTGGCGCTCGCGGTGCCCGATGACTCGCCCAGCATCGCGGTGATCGACGAGGTGCCCTGGCTGGTCGAGCAGGATCAGGAGTTCGAGGGCGCGCTCCAGACCGTTTGGGACCGTCATCTGTCTGCCAAGCCCGTGCTTCTGGTACTGGTCGGCAGCGATACCTCGGTGATGGAGGCATTGCAGTCGTACGGGCGCCCGTTCTTCGGCCGGGCGGCGAAAATGACCGTCCATCCGCTGAATCTGGCCGATGTGCAGGCCATGACCGAGCTCGATGCCGCGGGGGCCGTCGACGCTCAGTTGATCACCGGTGGATTCCCGGAGATCGTCCAGTCCTGGAGGCCGGGAATGGGGCGTACGGCCTTCCTGCGCGCTTCGGTCGCCAATCCGCTCTCTCCCCTGCTGGTGGCCGGTGAGCTGTCCCTGCTGGGCGAATTCCCCGAGGCTTCGCACTCACGGGCCGTGCTGGAGGCGGTCGGCAGCGGTGAGCGCACGTTCAGCGCGATCGCGGCCCAGGCGGGCGGCGCGAGCGCGCTGCCGTCCGGGACGCTCTCCCCACTGCTGGCCACGCTGCGGGCCAAGCGGGTCCTGGCCGTTGACCTCCCCCTGTCCGCCAAGCCGGACAGCAAGAACAAGCGCTATCGGATCGCCGACCCGTATCTGCGGTTCTGGCTGGCGTTCCTGGCACGCGCGATCCCGCTCATCGAACGAGGCCGGGGCGACTTGGCGCTGGAACGCATCGAGCGGTCGTGGACCGCATGGCGCGGACGGGCGGTCGAGCCGCTGATCCGAGAGTCCTTGCTGCGTCTGATGCCCAATGACGAATGGCCCGGGACGGAGGCCATCGGCGGTTGGTGGAACCGGCAGAACAACCCCGAGATCGACCTCGTCGGTGCGGACCGCGAGCCGGTGGCCCGGCAGGTGCA
Source organism: Streptomyces malaysiensis subsp. malaysiensis (assembly GCF_040653035.1). Classification (NCBI taxonomy): domain Bacteria; kingdom Bacillati; phylum Actinomycetota; class Actinomycetes; order Kitasatosporales; family Streptomycetaceae; genus Streptomyces; species Streptomyces malaysiensis. The sequence goes on along the minus strand of NZ_JBEZNG010000001.1, from coordinate 634,072 downwards.
CTTCGTCGGGTCGGTCAAGTGGCTGGAGACCCAGCCCTTCGGCCGTCATGACTACGACGCCCTGGTACGCGACATGCTCGCCGTGCCCGGTACCGCCCCGGACACCCCGCTGGTCGCGGTCTCCCGCTGCGGGGTGGCCGACGATCTGCCGCTGACCGCGCACTGGGGTCCGGAGGACCTCGTACGGGCGTGGCGGCACGGCTAGCCGCGGGGCCCGAGGGCACGGCCGGGATCCGGCGTACGGCCGGATCCGGCGTACGGGCCCGAGGCGGACGGCGAGTCGGGCCCTTCAAGGCCCGGCCTGCCGCCCCGCCGTCAGGCCCCGTGCCGTGAGGTGGGCGCGGCCCGTGGTGGTGTCGGTCCAGTGTTCGGCCTGGAGGCCGGCGAGGCGGGCGCTGTCCACGTTGTCCTGGCGGTCGTCCAGGAAGAGGCAGTCCCCGGGTTTGGCGTCCAGCCGCGTCGTCAGAATGTGCCAGATCTCCGGGTCCGGTTTGGCCATGCCGAGTTCGCCGGAGAAGAGCAGGTGGCGGAAGTGGGCGGCCCACGGCTGGGCGCGGAAGGCTTGGGCGTGGGAGCGGGGGGCGTTGGAGAGGAGGGCCAGGGGGACCCCGTGTGCGGCGAGGTCGGTGAGCAGGGCCACCGCGTCGGGACGGGTGCGTGACCAGGCGGAGAGGTCGATGGCGGTGAGGCGGGTGGCCAGGGGTTCGTCCACCCGTATGCCGAGTCGGTCGCCGACCGCCTGCCAGTAGACGAGGTCCGTGGCTCCCCGGTCGTAGGCGGATCGTTCGGCGGCCCATGCCTCGCAGAAGGGGGCCAGGGGCGCCCGTATCAGCTCGGCGAGGTCGGGGCGGACATCGCGGTGGAGGCTGAGGACCTCGCCGTAGTCGAACACCACCCATGGGTGTTCGGGCCCGGGCGCGTCGGTGGCGGCAGTGGCGGCGGGGGCGCTCACCGGGTGGCCAGGTCGGGGTCGGAGACCAGCAGGACCTTCATCGCCGCGTACGCCGCGGGCGCGGTGGCGGGCTCCAGCGGGGCGGCGAGTGCGGCGAAGGCGTCCCGGTAGGCGGCGAGCGGGAAGGTGTGGGTGACGATCCGGTCGATGGGGAGGTCGGCGGCCAGGTCGAGGGCGGCCTCGAAGAGGTGGGGCGGGTAGGGGCCCGCCCCGATGACGCGCACCCCGCGGGTGACGAGAGGGCGCAGCGGCACGGACGCGCGGGCGTGTTCGCGCTCTCCCATGACGACGACGGTGCCGCCGGACGCGACGATCTCCAGCGCCTGCTCCAGCAGGACCCCCGTGGTGTCCACCACCACGTCAGGGCCGTGCGGCAGCACACCGGCGGGCAGCGCGAGGCCGGGGCCGTGACCGGGGCCGTGACCAGGGCCGTGACCGGGGCTGCCGACCACCTCGACGCCGTCCGGGAGGATGTCGCGGGCCAGCGCGGCGCGGGTCGTGTCGCGCTCCAGCAGGACGGTACGGGCACCGCGGTGTGCGAAGACCAGGGCGCACAGGGTGCCGATCGGGCCGCCGCCGATCACCAGCACCCGGTCGTCGGGGCGCGGCGCCGCCGCCTCGACATTGGTGAGGACGCAGGCCAGGGGCTCCACGACGGCGGCACGGCGGAAGCTCATGGAGTCCGGGAGCGGGAGGGCGAAGCCCTTGGGGACGACGACCGCGCCGGCCATCGTGCCGTCCCGGTCCACCCCGATCTCCCGGCCGTCCTTGGCGGTGCAGTGGGCCGCCATCCCACGTCGGCAGGGGCGGCACCGGCCGCAGTGGTACGTGGGGTTGACCACGACACGGTCGCCCGGGCGCAGCCGGGTCACGGCGGATCCGACGGTCTCCACCACCCCCGCCGCCTCGTGCCCGAGCACCACCCCCTCCAGAGCGGGGAACTCGCCGAGCACGATGCCGCGGTCGGTGCCGCAGATCCCGGTGGCGGCCACCCGTACGACGACGTCGTCCGGGTGGTGGGCGCGAGGCGCCGAACGGGTCCGCAGAACGGGCTTCCCGGACTCCAGGACCAGGGCCTGAATCTCCCTCATCGGCGGGATGACTCCTATCGGTTCGGCTGTCGGTTGGGTGTCCTTCCCGGACCGCCTAGGGTGTGCCGACCGAGCCGCCCCGGCGGGCGGCCGCGATCGCGGGAGAGGACGAATGAGGATCTTGCTGTTGGGGGCGTCCGGCTACGTCGGCGGAGCCCTGTGGTCCGAGTGGTCGGCCCGGCACACCGTGGTCGGGACCTGCGCGTCCCGTCCCGTGCCCGGTCTGGTCCCCCTTGATCTGCGCGACCCGGAGGCGCTGCGGAGACTGCTGGACCAGGGGTTCGACCTGGTCGTGCACGCCGCCGGCCTCGTCGATCTCTCCGACGCCGAGCGGCAGCCCGAACTGGCGCGGCAGCTCAACGCCGCCTCCGTGGCGACGCTGCGGGACGCGGTCCGCGGCACCGGCACCCGCATCCTGCTGTTGTCCACGGACAACGTCTTCGACGGCACCGCGGACACCTACACCGAAGGCGACGAGCGGGCCCCGGTGAACGCCTACGGCCGCTCGAAACGCGCCGCGGAGGACGCCCTCATCGGCGCGGATGCCCTCGTCGGAGAGGACACCCTCGTCGGAGAGGACGCCTTCGCCGGTGCGGACACCCTCGCCGGTGCGGACGGCCGTCTCGCGGGTGGCCATCTCGTGGTGCGCATTCCCCTGGTGTACGGGCGCAGCCCCATCGCGGACCGGTTCATGGCCAGGTTCGACGGCCCGCGGACCCCGGCCCGTACCGACCTGGTGTGCGCCCCGGTGTACCTGCCCTGGCTGCCCGGTGCCCTGGAGGAGCTGTGGGACCGGTCCGGCCTGCTGCACCTGGGTGGTGCGCAGGTGGTGACCCGCTACGAGCTGATGACGCGGATCCGGGACGCGCTCGCGCTGCCGACCGAGGTGGTCCCGGTCAGCGGTGACGACCCGCTCCCCGCACCGCGCAGGCCCGCACGGCTGGTGCTGCGCAGCGTGCACCACGGGCTGCTCGGCCCCGGGCTGGACACCGCACTGGGCGACATGGTCCGCGGCGGGCCCGCGGGGCGCCCGTGAGGTGCGCCCCGCGGACCACGGGCCCATGGGCGGTTACGGCGGGGGCGGCCCGCCCGTGACCACCGCCAAGTGCCGGTCGGTGTCGAGGTCCGCGGCGCCCTCCGACCACTGCGCGGCGAGGTCGTTGAGGAGCAGCGTCCCCAGCAGGTAGTGGCCGAGGGCGAGTTCCTCGGGCGGCGAGTGGCGTCCGCCGACGTCGGGCTTGGGCTTGCGGTCCGACAGCCGGCAGGGCGCCTCCGCGAGTACGTGCAGGGCGTGGGTGAGCAGCAGCCGCTGTTTCCAGTGCGGGTCGCCCTCGAACAGGGCCGGGGCGCCGGTCGCGTCCAGCCGGTCGAGGTAGTGGTGGGCGGCCGACCGGTAGCCGGGGTACACCGGGCGGCGGAAGTCCGTGTGCCAGCCGCCGTCCGGCCCGTCGCGCCGGATCCGGATGCCGAGCCGGAGCATCGGGTCCCATACGGTGAGGCTGAAGAGGATCTTCGCGATGTCGTAGACCGGATCCCATGGGCCGGTGGAGCCGCGCGGGTCGATGATGCGTACGTCGGTGTTCGCGTCGCCCTCCGTGGCGAAGAGCAGATTGCGGATGTTGGTGTCGCCGTGGGCGGGGAACCCCAGCCGGGCCGGTGCCAGGGCGTCCAGACGGTCCCGCTCCGTCTCCAGCAGCCGGCGCAGCAGTGGCGCGGGAGCTTCCAGGCGACGCCCCTCGACGACGAGTTCGCGTTTGCCCGCGACCTCCGGCAGATGCTCCTCCAGCACCGGCAGCCGACGCAGGAACCGGCCGATGTGCACATCGTCGAGGTGGCCGGGCGGTGTGGGGTGGGCGGCGGAGCCGTAGCCGTCGGTGAGGAGGGCGCGTAGGGCGTCCGCGTTACGGGCGAAGAACAGCTCCTCGTCGCCGTCGCCCCGGCGCAGGCAGGCGCCCAGGTCCTCGGAGGGCAGATAGGGGGTGGTGGTGGCGGCCCAGCCGTCGCCCTCGATGGTGTCCAGGACGGTCAGATAGCGCGCGGCGAGTTTCGGGGCGTGGTCGGTGATGTGCCGGATCTGGTGGAGTTTGCCGAGGAAGGAGCCGAGGTCATGGCCGTCCACCGCGCCGGGATGGGCGGCCAGCACCTTCAGGACGACCTCGCCGCCGTGGGCCGCGCGGGCGCGGTGGACGCGGGCGGGAGAACCGCCTTCCCAGATCTCCTCGCCCACGGTCAGACCCAGGCGGTCGGCGGCCGCGGCGACGGCGGCCCGTTCCGTGGCGGACGCGCCGCCGTGTTCGGTCGTGTCGTCGTACTCGGCCGCGCTGCCGTGTCCGGTCGCGCCGCTGTGTCCGGTCGCGCCGCCGTCATCCGGGGCGGTGCCGTCACCCGGAGCGGTGCCGTCATCCGGGGCGGTGCGGGACGGGGGTTTTGCGGTGGCCATGGGGTGTCCTCCCTGCGGATCGGGCTCGGCCGCCCTCACCAGCGGATCTCCGAGATCAGGGCCTCGTGCAGCCGTGGGGTGCAGGCGGCGATGCAGGAGCGCTGGTTGCCCGGGTCGATCTCCAGCAGCAGCGTGTCGCCGAGCGGCGCGCCGTAGGCGTCGGTGATGACGACGCCCGCGCGTTCGGCGAGGAAGACCGAGGCGGCGATGTCGTACGGGAAGAGGTGCAGGATGCTGCCGTGGCCGACCCGGCGGAAGTCGGCCTCCGTCTCGGGGCGGTCGCGCAGCAGCCGGTTGCCGATGTCGACGTAGGCGTCCATCTGCCCGGTGATGATGCGGGAGATGGAGAACGAGGCGCTGTTGAAGACGTAGACCCCGCCGCGGTTGGCGGAGGCGTCCACGAGGTGGCCGTAGGCGTCGAGCATCAGCCGGGCCGGATGGCCGTTGAACTCCAGCGACCAGAACATCCGCTCCAGGTCGTCGGTCTTGCCGACGCTGGGGACGGGGTCGGGGTAGCCGCCGCTCTCGATGCCGTCGGAGTGGACGTCGGCGTACATCCAGTTGCCGGTCTTGATCTCCTTGAGCATGGCGTACTCGATGTCGGCTATGGACGGCGCGGGTCCGTAGCGGGCGGCGGCGATGGACACGCACGCCATCTCCAGGTCGGCCGCGGCGCCCCGGGTTCCGTCGATGGGGTCGATGACCAGGACGTACCGGGGGTCGTCGCCGATCACCCGGAGCCCCTCGCTCTCGGTGTAGACGGCCACGGACTCACCCGAGGCCACCAGGTACTCCCAGGCGACCCGCTCGGCGAGGACATCGACGGGGAACTCGGCGTCGCCGCCGGCCGTCGTGCCCTCCAGATAGCGGCCGGCCCGGGTCGTCCGGTCGTCACGGACCGCGCGCCAGATGCGGTCCGCGACGCCCTGCACCAGGGCCCTCACCGGGCGTCCCCGAAGAGCCGGTCCAGCCGGTCGCACATCACATCGGCCTCCTCCATCGTCATCACCAGCGGCGGACGGACCTTGAGGACGTTGCCGAAGCCGTACAGCGAGGTGCGCAGCAGCAGTCCGTGGTCCATGCCGAGGGAGGCCAGGTGGTTGGTGAAGGGGGCGTCGGGGTTGCCGTCGGCGTCATTGATCTCCATGCCGATCATGAGGCCGCGGCCGCGGATGTCCCCGATGAACCCGTAACGGCCGGCCATCTCGCCCAGGCGGTCCATGACATGGGCGCCGACCGCGCGGACGTTCTCCAGGAATCCCGGCCGTCGGATGATCTCCAGTGTCTTCACGGCGACGGAGGAGGCGAGGACATTGGCGCCGAACGTGGAGTTGATGTGGTGGCCCTCCAGCCCCGTCAGGCGCTCCTCGGTGAGAAGGCCCGCGATGGGCATGCCCGAGCCGCCGAGCCCCTTGCCGAAGGTGAGCATATGAGGGGAGACGCCGAAGGTGTCGGAGGCGAACATCTGGCCGGTGCGGCCGAAGCCGGTCTGGATCTCGTCGAAGATCAGCAGGATTCCGCGCTCGTCGCACAGCGCCCGCAGCGCCTCCAGATAGCCGTCCGGGGGAACGACGTTGCCGCCGTTGCCGGAGATCGGCTCGAGGATGACGGCGGCCACCCGGCCCGAACTGGCGAAGTCGATGAAGTCGTTGATCCGCTCGACGCAGAGCAGTCCGCAGGTCTCGCGCTCCTGCTTGTAGAAGCAGCGCACACAGTACGGATCCGGTACGTGCACCACGCCCGGGAGCTGGGCCGGGAACGGCGCGCGGCGGAAGGCGGCCCCCGATGCGTTGATCATGGCCATGGTCTGGCCGAGATGGCCGCGGAAGAGGGAGATGACGTCGGGGTTGCCCGTGTGATGCTGTGCGATCTTGATCGCGGCCTCATTGGCGTCCGAGCCGCTGGAGGACTTGAGATGGACGCGGGTCAGGCCCGCGGGCGCCACCTCGGAGAGCGCACCGACCAGCGAGTTGACCGCACGGGACTGGAATTTGCTGGTGACGTGGATGAGCTCGGCGGCCTGCTCGCGGATGGTCGCCACGACCTCCGGATGCGAGTAGCCGAGGGTGAGGTTGAACGTGCCGGAGGAGGCGTCGAGATACCCCTTGCCGTCCTCGCCGTACAGATAGACGCCCTCGCCGCGGACGGCCTTGAAGGGGTCCGGCGGGTAGTAGAAGTGGTTCACGACGTCGTCGGCCGTCTCGGCGTCCGACGGTATCGGTCCGGGTACCACCGAGGGTGCGGACATGGTGCTCCTTGACTCGAGGGTTCGGGTGCCGGGCGGGCGCGCCGCGGTGCCCGGCGGGCGCGGACCCGGCGCTGTTGCGGCTCCGGCCGTGCCCATACGGCTCCGTGCTGTGCGGCTCCGGCTTGTGCTGCGCGGCTCCGGGCTGTGCTGTGCTTGTGCGGCTCCGGGCCGTTCCGGCCGTGCTATACGGCTCCGGCCGTGAAGCGGCTGAGGATCTGGGGGAGTTCGGCTTCGGCGAACGATTCGATGCGCAGATCGGCGTGGCTGAGGTCGAGGGGGGCGGTCATGGTGTTGGGGACGGCGACACACCGCACACCCGCGGCGCGGGCGGCGCGGACCCCGCTCGGCGAGTCCTCGAAGGCGATCGCCTCGTCGGGGGCGAGGCTAAGCCGTTCCAGGGCCTCGCGGTAGAGGTGGGGGGAGGGCTTGGCGCGGCTGGTGTCGCCCTCCGGGCTGTGCAGGGCGTACCAGCCGTGCTCGATCCCGCACTGGCGTGCGTAGCGGGTGATCCAGGCGGTGGGGCTGTTGCTGACCACCGACCGGGCGAGTCCGGCCGCGTCCGCCTGGCCGAGCAGACGCGGCACACCGGGCCGGGCGCCGAGGCCACCGAGCGCGGCTTCCTTGCGGTGGGCGACGCGGGCGTCGAGCGCGGTGTGGTCGAGGGAGCGGCCGACGCGCTCCTCGAGCACGCTCCACAGGTCGAATCCGATGGTGCCCAGGACGCCGGCCCACTGCCGTCGGGTCAGTTCCTGTCCGTGCTCGCGGAAGATCTCGGAGTAGATCCGGAACACGTGCGGCTCCGGGTCCCACAGGGTGCCGTCGAGGTCGAACAGGACGGCGCGTACCGGTGGAGTCCGTCGCCGGGTCGAGGGGGGTAGCAGGGACAACATTGCTCAGAACCACTCCGGAGATCTTCAGAGGCGGACGCGAGGTGCGCCGCATTTCCTGCGTTCCGTTTTGGTTGCGCACGATGATCTGTCATTCCTCGTGCGCTGACAACCCCCGTATCACCGGCGCCGGTTGGGGACCCACGAGAATTCGATGGTGACCCCCGCCACCGTGTCCGCCGTGTGAAACTCTCCCCCCGACGTGGTTGTTGACTTTGAATGTGACTTCTCGTCAGCATGAATGTGACAGGTTGTCGGCGCAAGGGGAACGGCATGGGGCGAGCACGGGACGCCGGGTCGGCGATCCGGACGGCGGTCGTCGGGCATGTCGAGTGGACGAGCATCGCCCGTGTCGCTCGTGTGCCCGAGCGCGGCGAGGTGGTCCACGCCGATGTCGTCTGGGAGGGCCCGGCCGGCGGCGGTGCCGTGGCCGCCGTGCAGATGGCCGCGCTCGCCGGGCGCACCACGTTCTTCACGGCCCTCGGGGACGACGCCGCCGCCCGGCGGACCGAGGACATCCTCGGCCGCCTGGGCGTACGGGTCGTGGCCGCGACCCGTACGGAGGCCACCCGAGGGGCGGTCAGCCTGGTCGACGACACCGGTGAGCGGACCACGACGACGCTCGGACCCCGCCTCCAGCCGTCCCTGGACGACGCGCTGCCCTGGTCCGACCTGGCGCACTGCGATGTGGTGCACTTCGTCGCCGGGGCGCCGGAGGTGCTCAAACAGGCCCGGCAGGCACGCGTGCTGACCGCGACGCTGAGAGAGCTGGCCACCGTCGCCGCCTCGGGGATACGGGTGGACGCGCTCGCCGGGAGCGCCGCCGACCCGGCCGAGCGCTACGATCCGGCGCTGCTCGACACCGCGCCCGGCCTGGTCGTCCGCACCGAGGGGCGGCAGGGCGGCACATACCTGGAGGCCGGCGGCGCGGCGGGCCGCTACCGGGCGGCGCCCGCGCCCGGCCCGGAAGTGGACAGCTACGGCATGGGCGACACCTTCGCCGCCGCCCTCGCCCACGCCCTCGGCCGTACCGACCTCCCGGCCCAGGCCCTGGCCGCGGCGGCCGGACACGCCGCCCGGTGCGCCGCCACCCGCGGCCCCTACCACCTGCCCTGACCGCGGGCGGCGCGGACCCCGGGCGGTCGGCGGCCACCGAGGCGGACCGGGCCCGGAACACGGTGGGCCCCGCGAACCGAAAGCCGCCACGGAGCGAAGACGCCACGAAGCGAAAGCCGCCACGAACCGAAGGCCGCCACGAAGCGAAAGCCCCCCCGGCGCAGCGAAAACCGCGGCACAGTGAAAACCGCCACGAGGCGAAAGCCGCGACGTGACGAACGGCGCGACGAACGGCGCATCGGAAACCGCCGCGCAGCGAAAGCCCCCGCGAAGCGAAGGAACGCATGCTCACCCTGGTGCTATGGGACATCGACTACACCCTGCTGGTCAGCGGACCGGCCGGCCGCTCCGTCTACCCGCGGGCGTTCACCGCGCTGACGGGCGCCCAGCCGGAGTGCACGGTGCCCACCGAAGGCCGTACCGAGCCGGAGATCATGGCCGAACTGCTCGCCCGCCACGGGGTGACCGGCGTCTCCGCCGAGGACGCCGCCGCCGCGATGACCGACGCTCTGCGCGAGGCCGACGGGGAACTGCGCGCCAAGGGGCGGCGGTTACCCGGCGCACTGGTGACGCTGGCCGCCCTGCGCGACGATCCGCGCGCGGTGCAGTCCCTGCTCACCGGCAATCTGCGGCCCAACGCGCACCGCAAACTCGCCGCCTTCGGACTGGAGGAACTGGTCGACTTCGACGCGGGCGCCTACGGTTCCGACGACCCGGTACGGGCCCGTCTGGTGCCGCTGGCGCAACGCCGGGCCGGTGAGCGGTACGGCGTCCGCTTCGACCGTACGAACACGGTGCTGCTCGGCGACACCGTGCGGGACGTGGCCGCCGGTGTCGAGGGCGGCGCCCGGGTGGTCGCCGTCGCGACCGGCCAGTACACCGAGACGGATCTGCTCGCCGCGGGCGCCGATGCCGTCCTGCCCGACCTGTGTTCCATCGAACGGGTCCTGACCTGCGTCTTCGGCGTGGCCAGACCAGGGCGGGCGGTCCCGCGCCAGCCCCACCCGCGCAACGCACCGTGATGGTCCGGGAGAACCGTCCAGCGACGGACCACGGGAACCGTCCAGCGACGGACCACGGGAACCGTCCCGTGACGGGCGACGGGAACCGTCCTGTGACGGGTGACGGAAGCGGGGCGGTGGGCGGCGCGGGGCCCGCCGAGGGCGCTCGGGCGGGCGGCGTTCCGCCACCCGAATCCGCCACACGGCCCGCCGTACCCCCCGCCGCACAGCCCGCCGTACGGCCCGAGCCGGGGTCCTCGTCGTCACCGGCCGCCGTCCATGGCACGGAGGAGGACCTCGTGTCGGTGATCGTTCCCGCGCGTGACGCCGCCGCCACGCTCGGACGGCAGCTGGACGCGCTCGCCGCACAGGACCACACCGGGCCCTGGGAGGTGGTCGTGGTGGACGACGGGTCGTCCGACGCCACCGCCGAGGTGGCCGAGAGTCGCCGGTCCGCGCTGCCCGCCCTGCGCGTGATACGGGAAGCGGGCAGCGGCGGAGTCAACCGGGCGCGTAACGTCGGGTGCAGGCACAGCCGCGGGCGCCTGCTGCTGTTCTGCGACGCCGACGACCTCGTGACCCCGGGCTGGATGTCCGCCCTGGTCCGGGCGCTGGAGACGGCGCCCGCCGCGGGCGGCGCCCTGGAGCGCCGTTCCCTGAACAGTGCGGCAGCGCTCGCCGCCCGCCCCCCGGCCGCGGTGCCCGGCCTCGCCGACTCGTTCGGCTTCCTGCCGTACCCCTGGGGCGCCAACTGCGCCGTGCGCAGGGAGGTATGGGAGCGGCTGGACGGATTCGACCCCGCGTACACCTATGGCTCGGACGATGTGGAGTTCTTCTGGCGGGCGCAGTTGTCCGGCGCCGCACTCGTCTTCGCCTCCGCGGCCGTGGTGAACTACCAGTTGCGGGACCGCCCTTCGGACATGGCCCGCCAGTACTTCCGCTACGGGCGCTCGCACCCGATGCTCTACCGCCGCTTCGCCGCCGCCGGAATGCCCCGCTCGTCGACGGCCGGGGCGTGCCGCGAGTGGGGGCGTCTGCTGCTCCACGCGGGCGATCTGCTGCGCTCCGGCACGGCCCGCGCCCGTTGGCTGGTCCGGGCGGCGCTACGGACCGGCCGGATAGCGGGCAGTCTGCGCCACCGCGTCCGCTATCTGTGAACCACTCCGCGAACCGCGTCTGTGAGTCGTTGATTGTGACCTGCCTCTGTGAATCGACATCGGTGAGCCGCCGAGGTGAGTCACTGTCGGTGAGCCGTCTGGGTGAGCTGTCCGCCGCCGTCCGCGGCCGTCTGTCCGCGGCTGTCCGTCTGCGGTCATCTGCCCGTGGCAGTCCGGTTGCGGCTGTTCGTCCGCAGCCGAAAGCGTCCAAGCCGGAAGCCGGAAGCCGGAAGCCGGAAGCAGGAGGCGCCCCCGGACGCCTCCTGCCGGAAGCCCCGGCCGGACGTCCGGCGGCGGCCGCGCCGGGCAAGCCGTCCTCAGCCGCGACCAACCCTCCGGGTCCTCAGCCGCGACCAACCCCCCCCGGGTCATCCCACCCCCACGGAGCCGCCATGAACCCCACGCCCATCCCCACCCCGCCGCCTTCCCCGTATGAGTCCGCCGACCCCCGGCCGGTCCTCGCCGTCGACATCGGCGGTACGAAGACCGCGGTGGCCCTGGTCGGCCCGGACGCCGCCGTCTCCGAACGGGTCGTCGTACCCACCCCCGCGGCGGGCGCGCCCGAGGAGGCGTGGGCCGTGGTGACGGCGGCAGCGGCCGCTCCCCTCGCCCGCGCCGCGGCGCTCGGCGGGGTGCGCGGCATCGGCATCGGGTCCGCCGGTCCGGTCGATCCGGCCGCCGGGACCATCGCCCCGGTGATGATCCCCGTGTGGTGTGACGCGCCGGTCGTCGCCTGGGCGTCCGCATGGGCCCCCGGAGTGCCGGTGACCCTCGTCGGGGACGGCATCTGCGTCGCCGTCGGTGAGCACTGGGCCGGTGCCGGGCGGGGCGCCGACGCCATGCTGGGCTGCACGGTGTCGACGGGGGTCGGCGGCGGTCTGATCCTGGGCGGTCGACCTTGGCCAGGACCGTCCGCCAACGCCGGTCACATCGGGCATATCGTCACCGACCCGGACGGTCCGGCCTGCCCCTGTGGAAGCCGCGGCTGTCTGGAACTGACCGCCAGCGGCACCGCGCTGCTGACCCGCGCGCTCGCCGCCGGCTGGACCGGGCCGGAGGGGAACCGCGGCGGCGCCGGTGCGACCACCGCCGACCTGGCCGAGGCGGCGCGATCCGGCGACCCGGTGGCCCGCCGTGTCTTCGCGGAGGCGGGACGGGCCCTCGCGGCGGCCTTCACCTCGGTGTGCGCCGTCTGTGACCTCGACCTGATCGTGGTGGGCGGCGGGGTGGCGCAGGCGGGCCCGCTGCTCTTCGACGCGATCGACGCCGGTATGCGCGAGTTCGCCGGACTGCCATTCGTGCGGCGCGCGGTGGTCCGGCGCGCCGCGCTCGGCGCCGACTCGGGACTGGTCGGCGCGGCCGCACCACTGCACGCCCCCGAGCGCTACGGCGCCGAGCGAAACGCTCCCGAGCGCCACGCCCCCGAGCGTGACAGTGCCGAGCGCCCCGACGCCGCCGAGGACGACCGCACCGCGGTCTGACCCTTCACCAACCTCCCCACCCATCCCCGACCCATCCCCGATCCCCCACCCATCCCCGAGCCCATCCCCGAGCCCATCCCCGACCCCATCCCCGACTCATTTCGAGGAGAGCCCGTGACCGAGTCCGCACCGCCCGCCCACCCCCCGGCACCGGACGGCCGCCCCGACACGAGCCGCCCACGTGAAGGGGGACCGCCGCCGCCCTCCGCACTGCTGCGCCGGGCCCGCGCCGCGGTCTTCCTGCTCTTCTTCATCAACGCCATCGCTTACGCCAATATCGTGCCCAGGCTGCCCGAGATCCGGGACAGCATCGGGCTGTCGAACACCGCGCTCGGCACGGCCATCGCCGCCATGCCGGTCGGGGCCCTGGTCGCCGGGCTGTTCGCGGGTGCGATGGGGGCCCGTATCGGCAGCGGCCGCCTCGCCGCGCTCTGCGCGTTCGGCTTCGCGGCCGCCGTTCCCCTGGTGTCCTTCGCCTCGGTGTGGGCCATGCTCGCCTGCTGCCTGTTCCTGCTCGGCGTGCTCGACGCGATCATGGACGCCGCGATGAACACCCATGGCCTGCGCGTCCAGCGGGGCTACGGACGGTCCATCCTGAGCAGCTTCCACGGGCTGTGGAGCGTGGGCGCGGTCGTCGGCGGCCTGCTCTCCACCACACTGGCCGGTGCGGACGTACCGCTGCGCTGGCACCTCCTCGGCATCGGGGCGCTCCTCGCCGTGCTGGGCGTGGCGGTGTGGCCCCTGCTGCTCCCCGGCCGCGACGAGGACGAGGCACCGACATCGGCGGAGGCGCGGCAGACCGAGACGGCTCCGGCCACGCCCGAAGCCTCCCCGGCCACGCCCGAATCCTCCCCGGCCGCGACGGCGGCCCGCGCCGGACTGAAGGCGGCCCTGCTGCCGCTGCTGCTCCTCGGGCTGCTGCTGGCGATGTCGTCCGTGGTCGAGGACACCCCCGCGTCATGGGGATCGGCCCTGCTCCAGGACGACTACGGGGCCTCCGCATGGCTGGCCGGTTTCGCCTACGTCGCGTTCCAGACCGCCATGACCATCGCACGGTTCACCGGGGACCGGGTCGTGGACCGGTACGGCCGGGTGCCGGTCGCCCGGGTGGGAGGGCTGCTCATCGCGGTGCCCCTGTCCCTCGCCCTGCTCACCCACTCGACCCCGGCGGTGATCGCCGCGTTCGCCTGCGCGGGCCTGGGCGCCGCCACCCTCTTCCCCTCCGCCATGCACGCGGCCGCCACCATCCCCGGCATCCGCAGCTCCGACGGGGTCGCCGTGGTCTCCTGGCTCGCCAGGGTGGGCTTCCTCGCGGCACCGCCCCTGGTCGGGCTCATCGGCGACCGGATCAGCCTGCGGGTCGGCGTGGCGATGATCGTCGTCGCCGGTCTGCTCATCCTGGCCCTCGCGAAGGTCTTCGCCCCCGCCGACCGGAGCATGTCCGAGGAATCGCGGTGACGGGGGCCGGACTCTCGGGGTCCGGCCCCCGTCTCTCACCTGTTTGTATCGGGGGCGAGGTCGTTCAGATTGATGTCGATCTTGAAGGGAACCGTCCGCTGGAGGCTGTGGCGGAAGATTCCGGCCGGGGCGTAGGCCCCGGTCGGTTCGTCGAGCTCATAGACGTGGACGACGGGCATTCCACCCTCGTCCTCGATGCGCCAGTAGTGGGGAATCCCGGCCTCGGCGTACTTGCGGAGCTTGACCGTTCGGTCCCGGTGGGCCGATTCGGGGGAGACGACCTCGATGACGAGTCGGACTTCCTCCGGCGCGAACGTCTGCCGCCGGCTCCTCGGCCGGGCCTGCCCCCGGCTCCCCTGACGCGGGCCGGTCCGCTACGGCTTCTTCGGCTTGCCCTCGCCGTAGAGCCAGGTGTCGAAGAGGCGGGTCAGATCCTTGCCGGACTTCTTCTCGCACAGCTCGATGAACTGCTTCGTGTCCGCGTTGCCGTGCCGGTGGTCCTTGAGCCAGGTGCGGAGGATGGAGAAGAAGGTCTTGTCGCCGACGGCCCGGCGCACCTGGTGCACCACCATCGCGCCGCGGCCGTAGACGGGCGGGTCGGAGACGCTGGCGACGTTCGGGGGGTCGGCGGGCGGGAAGTCCCAGATGCCCTCGCTCTCGTCGTCGGTGCCGTCGTAGAAGTCGTCGAAGACCTGCTGGGCGGTGCGGCCGTGGTGGTCCTCCTCCCACAGCCATTCGGCGTAGGTCGCGAAGCCCTCGTTGAGCCACATGTCCTTCCAGACCCGGGGGGTGACCGAGTCGCCGAACCACTGGTGGGCGAGTTCGTGCACGACGAGCGTCTTGTCCGGGGCCGCGTCGAAGAACGGCTTGGTCTGGGTCTCCAGGGCGTAGCCGAGGCCGGGGAGGTGGCCCACGACCGCGCCGGTGGAGGAGAAGGGGTACGGCCCGAAGACGCGGCTCTCCCAGGCGATGACGTCGTCAACCTGGTCGGCGATGTCCTTGGCGCCGCGGGCCTCGGCGGGGTCGACGGCCACGTACGAGGGCAGGCCCTCGCCGGTGGTCGTGGTGCGGACGCCGAAGCGGCCGATGGCGACCGTGGCCAGATAGCTTGCCATGGGCTCGCCGGCGTGCCATCGGAAGGTGGTGCGGCGCCCCCGGGTCTTCTGGTCCTTCAGCTCTCCGTTGGAGACGGCGGTGTAGCCCTCGGGCACGGTGACGGCGATGTCGTAGGCGGCCTTGTCGGAGGGGTGGTGATTGCCGGGGAACCAGGTCATGGACCCGGTCGGCTCGCCGAGGGCCACGGCGCCGTCGTGGGTGCGGAGCCATCCCTCCTTCCCGCTGTCCTCGCCGGTGAAGGTCTTCGGCCTGCCGTCGTAGACGACGGTGGCCGTGAAATCGCGGCCCTCGGGGAGCGCCGAGGCGGGGGTGAGGACCAGCTCGCTGCCGCTGCGGGCGGCCTTGGCGGGGCGCCCGTTCACCGTGGCCTTCCGCACCCGCAGCCCGGCGAGGTCGAGATGGAACGAGCTCAGGGCGCGGGTGGCGCGGGCGGTGATCCGGGCGGTGCCGTTCAGATGGCGGGAGCCGGGCGTGTAGTCGAGGGCGAGACGGTAGCCCCGTACGTCGTAGCCGCCGTTGCCCAGCCGCGGGAAGAGCGCGTCACCGACCCCGGCGGACCCCGCACCGGCACCGGACACCCCGGCCGCGTCCTGCGCCCCGGCCCCACCGGTGCAGCCCGCGCACAGCGCGAGCAGCAGTACGCCGGGCAGAACGCGTGACAGGTGGCGCCCCGCCCGTGCCCCGCTCATCCCCGCTCCGGCTCGGGTGCCGGGGATTCGCCGGGGACGAGGGGCACCGCGCGCAGCCGTCCGATCCGCGTGTTATCGCGCTCCGCCCGCTCCGACCGCGGTGCGTCGTCCATCTCGGTTTCCTTGCGTCGAGGGTGGTTCTCACGAGCCTAGCGGCCGCCGGGCCCGCCCGGCGGACAGCAGGACCTGCCCGCGCCGCCCGCACGATCAGCGTTCCGACGCGCCCTGGCTCCGGTACGGCGACGACCCGCGCCCGGCTTTCTCGGGGCCCGCGTAAATCGGCAGCAGTTTTCGCGCGCATGGGAGCATGGGGCCATGTGGGCACAGCCGCCGTTAGGGGACAGACTGCGGGCCGAGCTGGGTTCGCCCCGTCGGGCTCGCAGGCTGGGCAGCAGTCCGCGGTCACGGGTCTGGCGGGCCGAGCTGTCCGGCATTCCGGTGGTGGTCAAGCAGCTCATCGAGGGGCCGGAGGCCGCCGAGCGATACGCCCGCGAGGTGGCCGCGCTGCGGCTCGCGTCCCGGGTCGATCCGCCCGTCGTACCGGGGCTTCTCGGGGCCGACCCCGTCGAGCGGGTGCTGGTCCTGGAGTACCTGGACGAGCAGCCGCCGGCCGACGACTGGGTGGTCGGCTACGCCGAGGCGCTGGCCCGGCTCCACGCGGCCACCAGCGCTGACGACGTGGGGCTTCTCCCGGCCTGGTCCGGCCCCACCCGCGATGACATCGGCTCCTTCCTCGCGCTCGCGCGGACGCTCGGCTGCACGGTGCCGTCCGCGGTGTGGACCGAGCTGGACGACCTCGTGAACCGCCTGACCCACGCGTCCGGGCATGCCCTGCTGCACGGCGATCCCTGCCCGGGGAATGACATGCACACCAGCAGCGGAACCAGGTTCATCGACTTCGAACAGGCCGCGCTCGGCCATGGGCTCGTGGAGCTCGCCTACCTTCGCATCGGCTTCCCGACCTGCTGGTGCGTCACGGCCCCGGCCCAGCCGCTGCTGGACGCGGCGGAGGCCGCCTACCGCATCGCGTGGCGCCATGCGACGGGCGCCGACGTCCGGGACGATCTCACCGACGCCTGCGCGGGCTGGCTGCTTCGCGGCGATGCGCTGGTCGAGCGGGCGTACCGGGGGACCGCCGACCATCTGTCCAAGGTCCCCGACGGGGACTGGCGGTGGGGCACCGCCACCGCCCGGCAGCGGCTCGTCCACCGTCTCGGGATCGTCGGCCGGATGACCGCCGGCGGCGGCGAGCTCGGGAATCTGGGACAGCTCGCGATGGCCATGCGCGGCGCCGTACTCTCCCGTTGGCCCGCGCTTGAGCCACTCCCCTCGCGGCGGCCCTGACGGCCCCGCCACCCGGCGGGTTAAACGTCCCTGAGCTGCCGTTCACCACTTCTAGTGAAGCTCTGGCCTTGAGTTGCAATTGACAACACTGGGTTGCCAAGCTGTTGCTGACTGTCAACCCAGGGAGTGCACGTGGCCTTTGGTGACCAGCCCGCATACCTCCGGGTCGCCGACGATCTGCGGAAGAAGATCGCCGCGGGTGAGCTGCCGCCGCATGCGCGTCTTCCGTCCCAGGCCAGGATCCGGGAGGAGTACGGGGTTTCGGACACCGTCGCGCTGGAGGCGCGCAAGGTGCTGATGGCCGAGGGACTGGTCGAGGGGCGGTCCGGGTCCGGTACGTATGTGCGGGCGCAGCCGGTGCCGCGGCGGGTGGTGCGCGGGGGCTTCCATACCGCCGGTGAGACCACGCCGTTCCGGCAGGAGCAGGCCGACGACCGGATCACCGGCACCTGGGACGCCGACAGCGAGCAGGAGCGGGCCGGGCGGGAGATCGCCGGGCGGCTGGGGATCGAGGTGGGGGAGCGGGTGATGCGCACCCGCTATGTGTTCCGGTCGCTGGGGGAGGTGGTGATGCTCTCCACCTCATGGGAGCCGCTCGCGCTGACCGGCCGTACGCCCGTGATACTGCCCGAGGAGGGGCCGTTGGCCGGGCGCGGGGTCGTCGACCGGATGGCCGCCCTCGACCTGGTGGTGGACAACGTGGCGGAGGAGGTCGGCGCGCGCCCCGGCCGGGCCGAGGAGGTGCTGGCGCTGGGCGGGGTGCCGGGCCACTGGGTGATGGTCACCTCGCGTACGTATTTCGCGGGCGGCCGCCCGGTGGAGACCGCCGATGTGGTGGTGCTGGCCGAGCGCTATCGGATCGCCTATCGGCTGCCGGTGAAGTGAGCCCCCGCCGGGACTCTCCGATAGTCGGGCGGCCCGTTCCGGGGCGTCTTACCGCGACTTAACCGCCGCCCCGCCGCCGTAACCGTCCGGCAATGCCGCCTCGCGGCCGTCCGTCACCCGCGGCTCCTACCGTCCTCGGGCGTGAGGGAAAGGCCCGAGTGACAGGGGACGCCGGTATGACGGATTCGGTCGACGCGGTCGCGCCCGAGGCGGGGCCGTCCGCGGCGGGAGCGGCGACCCCCAGGGCCTCGCGGCGCAGTTACGCCCGGCTGGCGGCCGACGAGAGCCGCGAGGACTACTCGCTGCGCTACGCGCCCCACTCCTACCGCCGCTGGTCGCCGCCCATGGTCGCCTCGACGGCGCTCGGCGGGATCGCCTATCTCGCGGACTTCGCCATCGGCGCGTCCATCGTCTTCAGCTACGGCTTCACCAGCGGTGTCGCCTCGATCCTCACCGCGGCGACGATCATCTTCCTGACCGGGATCCCCATCGCCCGCGCCTGTGCGACCTACGGCCTGGACATGGACCTGGTCACCCGCGGCGCCGGATTCGGCTACTTCGGCTCCACGCTGACCTCTCTGATCTACGCCAGCTTCACCTTCATCTTCTTCGCGCTGGAGGGCTCGATCATGGCGCAGGCCATGCACCAGGCCGTCCATATCCCGCTGCCGGTCGGCTATCTGCTGACCACCCTCATCGTGATCCCGATCGTCTTCCGCGGTATGGGCGCGCTCGCCAAGGTGCAGGCGTGGACCCAGCCGTTCTGGCTGATCGGGCTCGTCCTGCCGTTCGTGGTGCTGGCCTTCGAAGCGCCGGACTCCTGGGGCGCGTTCACCTCCTTCGGCGGGACCGAGGGCGCGGGCTCCGGCTTCGACTGGATCGGATACGGCCTGGGCACGGGTGTCGCGCTCTCGCTGATCGCGCAGATCGGGGAGCAGGCCGACTATCTGCGGTTCATGCCCGCGAAGACGGCGGAGAACCGGCGGCGCTGGAATCTGGCGGTCCTGGCCGCCGGCCCCGGCTGGGTGGTCATCGGGGCGGCCAAGCAGATCGGCGGCGCCTTCCTCGCCTTCGTGGCGCTCGACGCGGTCGGCGGGACCCATGCGCTCGAGCCCATCGCCCCGCAGATCGAGGCGCTGAAGCCCTGGCTGGGCTCGGTCGCGCTGCCCGCCGCCGCGGTCTTCGTGGTGATCTCCCAGATCAAGATCAATGTGACCAACGCCTACAGCGGTTCGCTGTCCTGGTCCAACTTCTTCTCCCGCGTCACCCACCGCCACCCCGGCCGGGTCTGGTACATCTTCCTCAACCTCGCCATCGCGCTGGCGCTGATGGAGATGAATATGTTCGCGGCGCTCAACAAGCTGCTGGGCTTCTACTCCAACGTCGGCATCGCCTGGATAGCCGCCGTCGCCGCCGATCTGGTCATCAACAAGCCGCTCGGGCTGAGCCCGAAGTACATCGAGTTCAAGCGGGCGTATCTGCACCCGGTGAACCCCGCCGGATTCGGTGCGATGGTGATCGCCTCGGCAGTCTCGATCGTCGCCTTCTTCGGGGTCTTCGGGGAGGTGGCGGAGGCGTTCTCGACCTTCATCGCCTGCGGTCTGGCCCTGGTGCTCTGCCCGTTGCTGGCCTGGCTCACCAAGGGCCGCTACTACCTGGCGCGGGAGAACACGGTGAACGGGCCCGGTGCCGAGGTCCCGGACCTCACCGCCACCCATCTGTGTGCCTCGTGCGAGACGGCGTACGAACTGCCGGACATCGCCGACTGCCCGGTGCGGGCGGGAGCCGTCTGTTCGCTGTGCTGCTCGCTGGACGCCGAATGCGGGGACGTCTGCCGCAAGGCGCCCACGGGCCAGCCGGTGCTGATGCCGCTGCCGACGGTGACCGCGACCCGGTGAAGGCCGGGGCGGACGTTTGGGACATGGCCGGATGAGTGCCTCGTTGTAAGAACACGTATCCGCTGCGTGAAGGTAGGGCGTAGGCTCGGGCATATGCGGATCGGGATTTCCTTAACGGTGTCGCGGGATCGTGCGCCCGGGCGCGCCACAGCGGAGGGGTCGGGGAGATGAGTGACGGGAACGCTGTGCTGCCCTGGCTCGTGATCCGCCAGGACGCCAACGGCAACCGCTACCGCGTCGGGCGCTACGCCACCAGGACGGAGGCCCAGGAGGTGGCCGACCGGCTCGAGGGCGAGGGCCAGGAGCAGCTGTACGTGGTCGAGCGGACCGCCGCATCCCGTCAGTCCGGCTAAGCGCTCCGCTGGAAGTGTCGCGAGGTGCGGTCGTTCATCCGCGGCTGCGTCGTGGCCGGTCGCGCCCACGCGGCGGAGCCGCATATCGACACGGTCCCGCGCCCCTTCGGGGCGCACCCGAACCGCACCGGACTTCAGCGAGGCCGCTTGGCCCGCGGCACGACATATGACATCCAGGGTCCCGGGGCGCCCGCCCCGGGGCCCTGGTGTGCTCCGGCGCAGGCCAGGGGGCTAGGGTGCGGCCCATGAGCGTGTGCGTGGTGGTGGGCGGAGCGGTGTTCGACCGGGGGCGGCTGCTGGCCGCGCGGCGCAGCGCCCCACCCGAGCTCGCCGGCCGCTGGGAGCTTCCCGGCGGCAAGGCCGAGCCCGGGGAGACCCCGCGGGAGACGCTCGTCCGTGAACTGCGCGAGGAGCTCGGGGTCGAGGTCGAGCCGCTCGAACCGCTGCCGGGGGAGTGGGCGCTGAAGCCCGGCTATGTGCTGAGGGTGTGGACCGCGGCCCTGCGCTCCGGTGAACCGCGCCCGCTGGAGGACCACGACGAGCTGCGCTGGCTCTCCCCGGACCGGGTGGACGAGGTGGACTGGCTGGACGAGGACCGCCCCGCGGTGGCGGAGGCGATGCGCAGGCTGCGCGCGGCCACGACCGGGGACGCAGGGGAGACCCGTCCGCGCACTCCTTGAGAATCGTCCCGGATAGGGGCTTTTCGGCGCCCGACACGGGAAAATCCATGGGGTTCGAGCCGCCTCCGCCCGGTTAGGAGTGAGGGGGAGCGCCGATCATGAGCGCTTCACCAAAAGCCGGGACGGACACTGATGGCGGGCTGAGATAGTGCTGTGATCGTGAAGACCGTACTCGGGATGGCCGAAGTGCTGGATACTCGGCTATCTGAGGCCGGTCGGAGCACCTGAGCCGGAGGGGACGGGCGCATGAGCGAGAAGCCAGCGAGGGCTGAGATGCCCGAGGAGACGGTTGGTTCGCAGGTGTCGCCGAAGTCACAGGGATCCCCGGTGCCCGACATGTCGCCCATGTCCTCGATGTCGGCGGTGTGGCAGAGCAGCCCGCCCGGCTCGATCTATGACTACATCCGTGTGGCCTCCTTCGCGCTGGGGTCCGACGGCCGGATCTCGCAGTGGAGTGAACGCGCCTCGGAGCTGCTGGGCCTGACGGCGGACCAGGCGATCGGCAGGGACCCGGTGGAGGCGTTCGTTCCGCCCGAGTTCCAGGAGACCGGTCAGCGCGCGGTGGCCAACATCCTGGATGGCCGGGAGTGGACCGGGCTGGTTCCCTACCGTAACGCCCAGGCGCCGAGCGGACATGGCATCGCCGAGCTTTATGTGATGCCGGGCCAGGATGAGCACGGGAAGCGGGCCGCGCTCTGTATCGCGGTCGACGTCAGCGCGTTGCGCGGGCTGGAAACCGATCTTGCTTCTTCACAGGCCGTTTTCGGTCAATCTCCGCTCGGCTTCTTCCTCTTCGGGACCGACCTGCGGATCCTCCGCGTCAATGAGCGTTTCGCCAAGGTTTTCGGCCGCCCCGTCGAGGAGTACCGCGGTACGACCCCGCACGATCTGCTGCCGCGCGGCGAGGCCGACCGGCTGGCCGCCGCCCTGCGCCAGGTCCTGGACTCCGGGCAGACGCTGACCGATATGCCGATCGTGGGCCTGACGCCGGGCAGCCCCGACCGCCGCCGCTGGTCGGTGTCGCTCTACCGGCTGCACAGCGGCTCCGGCCGCCCCATCGGCGTCGCCGGGCTCGCCACGGATGTCACCGGCCGCCGCCGCGCCGAGCAGGAGGCCGCGGGCGTACGGCGCAATCTGGCCCTGCTGAACGAGGCCGGGGCCCGGATAGGCACCTCGCTGGACCTGGAGACCACCGCCCGCGAGCTGCTGGACGTGGCCGTGCCGCAGTTCTGCGACCTGGCCTCCGTCGACCTCTACCAGGGGCTGCTCTCCGGCGACGAGACCCCGCCCGGACTCGCCGACGGCAGCGCCGAGTTGCGCCGCGTCGCCTTCGCCAGCGCGGTCTCCGACGGCCCGGTCCCCTTCGGCGACATCTGCCGCGTCAACACCGTCGAGGACCCCAAACCCATCCAGGTCGGCGAAGTACACCGCTACCCCTTCAACTCCCTGTGCGCCCACGCCCTGCGCACCGCCCAGGTGCGGGTCGTCCCCGGCCGGGACGGCAGCGAGAGCCTGGAGCTCGGCGCCATGTTGCAGTCCACGCTGGTGGTGCCGATGGTCGCCCGCGACACCGTGGTCGGCCTCGCCCAGTTCTCCCGTACCAAGGGCAGCGAGCCCTTCGGTGAGCGGGACCGCGCGCTCGCCGTCGAGCTGGCCGCCCGCGCGGCCGTCAGTATCGACAACGCCCGGCTGTATCGCAGAGAACATGAACGCGCGTTGATACTCCAGCGCAGTCTGCTCCCGCCCGGCGACCCTGAGGCCGCCGGGCTCGATATCGCGTGCCGCTATCTGCCGGGGAACGCGGCGACCGAGGTGGGCGGCGACTGGTTCGATGTGATCGAGCTGCCCGGGCACCGCACCGCGCTGGTGGTCGGCGACGTCATGGGGCGGGGGCTGCGCGCCGCCGTGGCCATGGGCGAACTCCGCACCGCCGTACGCACCCTCGCCCTGCTCGACCTGGAGCCCGCCGAGGTGCTCTCCGCGCTCGACGAGATCGCCAGCGGCCTCGGCACTCCGGGCGGCTCGCACACCGGCTCGCGGCCGGGCTCACGCGCCCTCGCACGTGGCAGAGCCGCCGCCGACTCCTCCGATCTGACCGAGGTCTACCTCGCCACCTGTGTCTACGCCGTCTACGACCCGGTCACCCGGCGCTGCACATTCGCCAACGCCGGACATCCGCCCCCTGTCCTCGTGGAACCGGGTGAGAACGCCCTGCTGATGGAGGTCCCGCCCGGGATGCCGCTCGGCGTCGGCGGCGAACCGTTCGAGGAGATCGAGGTCGAGCTCCCCGACGGCGCGCTGCTGGCCCTCTATACGGACGGCCTGGTCGAGTCCCGCGACCACACCCTCGACGAGGGGCTCCAGGCGCTGCGCGACGCCCTCAACACCTCCGACGGCGCCGACGGCGGAAACGCCGCGGCCGGCTCCCTCGAAGACGTCTGCGATCACGTGCTGAGCACCCTCGACACCCACCACGGCGAGGACGACATCGCCCTGCTGATGGCCCGGGTGCAGGGCCTGTCGGCCGGGTCGGTCGGCGACTGGCATCTGCCCAGCGCCCCGCAGTCGGTGGGCCGGGCCCGCGAACTGGCCCGGGAGCAGCTGGAGTCCTGGGGCCTGGACGATCTGGTGGACACCACCGAACTGCTGGTCAGCGAGCTGGTGACGAACGCCCTGCGGTACGGCGAGGGCGAGATCAGGCTGCGGCTGCTGCTGGACCGCACGCTGGTGTGCGAGGTCTGGGACGGCGGTTTGGTCCAGCCCCGGCGGCGGCGCGCCCGGGACACCGATGAGGGCGGGCGCGGGCTTCAGCTGGTCGGGCTGCTCAGCGCGGGCTGGGGGAGCCGCCGGACCCCGCTCGGCAAGACCGTCTGGTTCGAGCTGGCCCTCCCGGACGGCCGGTCCTCGGGTCCGGATTCGGTGGAGGCGCTGCTCAGCCTGTGGTGACGTGGTGACGGCCCGCTGCGGCAGCGATCTGTTACGGCCACGGCCCGTTACGGCAGTGGGCCCGCGAGACCAAGCGGAGGGCGAGCACCGACCCCGGCGGGTCGGCGGGTCTTTCCCCTACCCGCCCCTTCCCGAACCCGGGGCTCCGCCCCAGCCCCCGTATCCGGGGCTCCGCCCCAGCCCCCGATCCGGGGCTCCGCCCCAGCCCCCGATCCGGGGCTCCGCCCCAGCCCCCGATCCGGGGCTCCGTCCCAGCCCCCGGAGTCCGGGGCTTCGCCCCGGACTCCGGGCCGAGGCTTCGCCTTTCCCTCGGCATCGATGTGCGGCTCCGCCGTGTGGTGGGGCTTCGCCCCGGACTCCGGGCCGGGGCTTTGCCCCTCCCCGCGGCATTGATGTGCGGCTCCGCCGCCTGGTTGGGGGCCGGCCCGGACGCCGGGGTCCAGGGGCGGAGCCCCTGGTATCGGGAAGGGGCGGGGAGGGGAGCAGCCCGCCGCAGGCGTCACATCCGCCGGACACCCACCAGCACCCCCCCGCGGAGCTACTGCCCCCGCCGCCGGATCTTGTTGCCCAGCCAGACCAGCGGATCGTACTTACGGTCCACCGCCCGCTCCTTGAGCGGGATCAGCGCATTGTCGGTGATCTTGATCTGCTCGGGGCAGACCTCCGTACAGCACTTGGTGATGTTGCAGTAGCCCAGTCCGTGCTCCTCCTGCGCGGCGCGCTTGCGGTCGAGCCCGGTGTCGCCCGCCGCGTCCAGCGGATGCATGTCCAGCTCCGCGACCCGCATCAGGAAGCGCGGCCCCGCGAACGCCTCCTTGTTCTCCTCGAAGTCCCGCACCACATGACAGGTGTCCTGGCACAGGAAGCATTCGATGCACTTGCGGAACTCCTGCGAGCGCCCCACGTCCTCCTGCCACATCCGGTACTCGCCGGGCCCCAGCCCCTCCGGGGGCACGAAGGACGGCACCTCACGGGCCTTGGTGTAGTTGAACGACACATCGGTCACCAGGTCCCGTACCACGGGGAAGGCCCGCAGCGGGGTGATGGTGATCGTCTCGTCCCGGTCGAACACCGACATCCGGGTCATGCACAGCAGCCGGGGCCGTCCGTTGACCTCCGCGCTGCACGAACCGCATTTGCCCGCCTTGCAGTTCCAGCGGACCGCCAGATCGGGGGCCTGGGTCGCCTGGAGCCGGTGGACGATGTCGAGGACGACCTCGCCCTCGTTGACCTCGACGTGGAAGTCCTTCAGACCGCCGCCGTCCTGGTCGCCCCGCCACACCCGGAAGTGGGCCTCGTACGCACTCACTGGGTCAGCTCCTCGTCCGTCAGGTACTTCACCAGCTCGTCCTTCTCGAACAGATTCAGCAGATCGGGCCGGATGGGCGGCGTCTCACGCCGCTCGAGCCGGATCTGGCCGTGTCCGGTGTCGGGTGCCGCCAGACCGCCCGAGGGGTCGGAGAGCCGGCAGACCAGATTGATCCGCCGCCACTGACGGTCCATCTCCGGACAGTCGTCGCGGGTGTGCCCGCCGCGGCTCTCGGTCCGCTCCAGCGCGGCACGGGCCACGCACTCGCTGACCAGCAGCATGTTGCGCAGATCGATGGCCAGGTGCCAGCCGGGGTTGAACTGCCGGTGGCCCTCGACCCCGGCGCGGCGCGCCCGCACCCGCAGACTGGCCAGCCGGTGCAGCGCCTCCTCCATCTCCTCGGCCTTCCGGATGATCCCCACCAGGTCGTTCATCGACTGCTGGAGCTCCTGGTGGAGGGTGTACGGGTTCTCCGGCGGCCCGGCCGGGCCCGCGGTCTCGTCCGGCTCCCCGGCCTCGGCGCTGAACGGGCGCAGCGCCTCGGCCGCCGCCAGGTCCAGCTGTGCCTCGTCCGGCACCGGACGGGTGCCCGAGTCCGCGATCTCCTGGGCGTAGCGGGCCGCGTGGAGCCCGGCGCGGCGCCCGAAGACCAGCAGATCGGAGAGGGAGTTGCCGCCGAGCCGGTTGGAGCCGTGCATCCCGCCCGCGACCTCGCCCGCGGCGAACAGCCCGGGGACTCCGGTGGCGGCCGCGGTGTCCGGATCGACGTCCACCCCGCCCATCACGTAGTGACAGGTCGGGCCCACCTCCATGGGCTCGGCGGTGATGTCGACGTCCGCGAGCTCCTTGAACTGGTGGTGCATGGAGGGCAGCCGCCGCTTGATGACCTCGGGGGACATCCGGGTGGACACATCGAGGAAGACCCCGCCGTGCGGGGAGCCCCGGCCCGCCTTCACCTCGGCGTTGATGGCGCGGGCCACCTCGTCGCGGGGGAGCAGCTCGGGCGGACGGCGGTTGTGGTCCGGGTCCTCGTACCAGCGGTCGGCCTCGTCCTCGGACTGGGCGTACTTCTCCTTGA
Source organism: Streptomyces malaysiensis subsp. malaysiensis (assembly GCF_040653035.1). NCBI lineage: Bacteria > Bacillati > Actinomycetota > Actinomycetes > Kitasatosporales > Streptomycetaceae > Streptomyces > Streptomyces malaysiensis. Next base: position 607,943 of record NZ_JBEZNG010000001.1, on the reverse strand, counting down.
AGACGTCCGGGATGTAGTCGAACATGAACCGCTTGCCCTCGCTGTTGCGCAGCACCCCGCCGTCGCCGCGCACCGACTCGGTGACCAGGATCCCCTTCACCGAGGGCGGCCAGACCATACCGGTCGGATGGAACTGCACGAACTCCATGTTGATCAGCGGGGCGCCCGCGAGCAGCGCGAGCGAATGGCCGTCGCCGGTGTACTCCCAGGAGTTGGAGGTCACCTTGAAGGACTTGCCGATGCCGCCGGTGGCCAGCACCACGGCCGGGGCCTCCAGCGCGAAGAAACGGCCGGACTCGCGCTCGTAGCCGAAGACACCGGCGACCCGGTCGCCGTCCTTGACGATGCGGGTGACCGTGCACTCCTGGAAGACCTTCAGCCGGGACTCGTAGTCCCCGGTCTCGGCCTTGTCCTCCTGCTGAAGGGAGACGATCTTCTGCTGGAGGGTGCGGATCAGCTCCAGGCCGGTGCGGTCCCCGACATGGGCGAGGCGGGGGTACTCATGGCCGCCGAAGTTCCGCTGGGAGATCTTGCCCTCGGGGGTGCGGTCGAAGAGCGCGCCCCAGGTCTCCAGCTCCCAGACCCGGTCCGGGGCCTCCTGGGCGTGCAGCTCGGCCATCCGCCAGTGGTTGAGGAACTTGCCCCCGCGCATGGTGTCGCGGAAGTGCACCTGCCAGTTGTCGCGCTCGTTGACATTGCCCATGCTGGCGGCGATGCCGCCCTCGGCCATCACCGTATGGGCCTTGCCGAACAGTGACTTGCAGATGACGGCGCAGCGCATGCCCTGCTCGCGGGCCTCGATCGCGGCACGCAGCCCGGCGCCGCCCGCGCCGATCACGACCACGTCCCACGCCTGCCGCTCGACTTGCGTCATCGATGAGCACCTCTCCTAGAAAAAGCGGGGATCGTCGAAGGCACCGCTCGCCACCAGATAGACGTAGAAGTCCGCGACGGCGACGCTGATGAGAGAGGCCCAGGCCAGCTGCATATGGCGTGCGTTGAGCCCGCTCACCCAGCCCCAGAACCGATAGCGCACCGGGTGCTGGGAGAAGTGCTTCAGCCGGCCGCCGACGATATGGCGGCAGGAGTGGCAGGAGAGGGTGTACGCCCAGATCAGCGCGATGTTGGCGAGCAGCACCAGGGTGCCGAGGCCCATATGGCCCCAGCGGCCGTGCTCGTCCCGGAAGGCCAGCACGGTGTCATAGGTGAGGATCCCCGCGACGATCACCGCGAAGTAGAAGAAGTAGCGGTGGATGTTCTGGAGGATCAGCGGGAAACGCGTCTCGCCGGTGTACTTGGCGCGCGGTTCGGCGACCGCGCAGGCGGGCGGTGAGGCCCAGAAGCCCCGGTAATACGCCTTGCGGTAGTAGTAGCAGGTGAGCCGGAACCCCAGCGGGAAGATCAGGATCAGCAGCGCGGGGGACAGGCCCCACCACGCGCCGAAGATCTCCCAGTTGGCGCCGCCCTTCATCGGCACGCAGTTCTGGGCGACGCAGGGCGAGTAGAAGGGGGAGACATACGGCTCGGCGTAGTAGTCGTCACCGGCGAAGGCCCGCCAGGTGGAGTAGACGACGAACGCGAACAGCCCGGCCGCGGTGATCGCGGGGGAGAGCCACCAGCGGTCGCTGCGCAGATGGCGGGCGGGGATGGCGGCGCGCGAGGCGCCGTTCACGCCGTGCGGGGCCGTCCCACGGCCTGCGGGCGCGGGGGTGGTGGCTTGGGGGTCGGTGCCTGTGGCCAAGAGGAACTCCGCGGTGGAGTGGTATCGGGGGACGACGGTGGTGCGCGCCCCGATGACGGAAGGCGCGCGGGGGCATCCCTAGGGCGCGTGGCGATCTCGCGCGCCGAGGCCCTCGTCGTCGACGTCCGACCACAGCGCACTGTTGTACGGGGCGTCGGGGACCGGAACCATCTCGGGGCGTGGTCGCTCCTCGGGAGCCGTCTCGCGCAGGAGGGCGAGGCTCTCCCGCAGGTGGTCCGCGTCGGTGCGGACTCTGCGTATCTCCAACCCGCCGGCGCCCACTCGCTGCTCCAGTCGGGAGACCGAACGCACCAGGTCATCGAGACAGCGTTGGACGGCCGTCAAGTCGTCGTTCAAGGACATGACTTGCCCTCACTTCCGCGGTTGCGGTTGGCGACGCTCATGCGACAGCGAGTGTTACGCGCCGCGGTCGTGGTTGTGAAGGGATCTGTCGTGATTGGCGGAGCCACCGGCGGGATTCCGCCGCCGCGCGCCGGAGTGCGCGCCCGCCGCGTTGATCCGGTCGGGTGATCCTTTCCCCTCATGGCCGTCTCCGTGGCCCTCTCGGCGTGCTGTCCCATGAACCGTCGCTTTGAGTGAGGAGTATATGCGATCAGCGTCACACTATGCCAAATGCGCATATATCCGTCACCCTGCGGAGGTACGAGCCATGCCCATCACCAAAGGCCGCCGCGCCATGCTGCTCGCCGCGGGGGTGATGCTGCCGCTGCCCGTACTGACCGGATGCAGCTCGGACGACGACGGTCCGCCGCCGCCCGCTGCCTGGGACATCGCCGCCGCGCCCCGCGCCGGGACCACCGGCACCGGCACCCTGCGCTGGGCCGTGGACGCGACGCCCACCACTCTCAACGCCTTCTCGAAGACGGCGGACACGGGCACCGAGCGAATCGCGGGCGCCGTGCTGCCCTCCCTCTACACCCTGGACGCCCGGGGCCGTCCCCAGCGCAACGGCGACTATCTGACCTCCGCCGACGTCACCTCGAGCGACCCCAAGCAGGTCGTGGTCTACAAGCTCAACCCCAAGGCGGTGTGGAGCGACGGGCGCCCGCTCGGCGTGGAGGACTTCCAGGCCCAGTGGAGGGCGCTGCGCGGCACCGACGACAAGTACGGGACGGCGCGCAACGCCGGCTACGACCGGATCGCCAAGGTCGAACCCGGGGACAAGGCGCACGAGGTCAAGGTCACCTTCGCCAAGCCGTACACCGACTGGCGCTCGCTGTTCACCCCGCTCTATCCGAAGAGCGTGATGGGCAACCCGGCGGTGTTCTCCGCGGCGGCGAGTAAGGGACTCGCGGTCGGCGCCGGGCCCTTCATGGTCCGCCAGGTCTCGGACAACTCCGTCACCCTCGTCCGCAACCCGCGCTGGTGGGGCGACCGGGCGCGGCTGAGCCGGATGGTCTTCCAGGCGGTGCCGGCCGAAAAGCGGGCCCAGGCCCTGATCGCCGGGCAGCTGGACCTGGCCGAGGTGGACCCGGCCACTGCCCGGCGCATCCGGGCCACCGCCCCGGGCAAACAGGCCGCGGGCGCCGACCAGGGCTCCTCGGCCCCGGGCAAGGCGGGCGCGCCGGAGCCGTCCACCGGCGGCCGGGCGACGGCGGGGGCCCAGGGCGGGGCGACGGGCGACACCGACAAGAACCGGTCGCGGAACCGGGCGCTGAGCGGTTTCACCCTGCGCAAGGCCCTCGACCCCGCCTACACCCAACTCGCGCTCAACGGCACCAAGGGCCCGCTCGCCGATGAGCGGGTGCGCCGCGCGGTGGCCCGCGCGATCGACCGTAAGGCCCTGGCCAAGGCGGTGCTGAAGCCGATGGGGCTGCCGTCCGAGCCGCTCGGCAACCATCTGCTGATGGCGGGCCAGCCGGGCTACAAGGACCACAGCGGCGCCCTCGGCGACCCGGACAAGAACGCCGCGCAGTCGCTGCTCGCCGACGCGGGCTGGCGGGCGGGGGGCACCGGGAGCCGGCAGAAGGCGCTCGACGGCAAGACGGACGACCGGGGCCGACCGCACAGCGCCCCGACGGCCACGGAAACGGACACCGCCACGGACACCGCCACCGAGGGCACCTCCGGAACGCCGTCCGAGACCGCGTCCCAGAGCGCCTCCGGTACCGCGTCCGGCACCGCGTCCTCCGAGCGGTCCGCCGGCGCCGCCCCCGCGGCGGGTGACGCCGGGCGCTCCGGGCGGCTCGGCGAGGCGGCCGTCGTACGGAAGAAGGGACGGCCGCTGGTGCTGCGCTTCGTCCTCCCCGAGGACCAGGCCGGCGCCCAGCTGAGCACGGTCGGCCGACGCATCGCGCGGATGCTGGAGAAGATCGGCGTCCGGACCGAGATCACCAAGGTCTCGGGCGAGAGCTACTTCCGGGACCACATCGCCACCGGCGACTACGACCTGGCCCTCTACTCCTGGCCCGCATCCGCCTACCCGGCCACCGACGCCCGCCCCATCTACGCCAAGCCGCAGCCCGCCGCCGACGGTTCCCTGGTCGTCGAGCAGAACTACACCCGGGTGGGCACCGACCAGATCGACCAGCTCTTCGACCAGGCGCTCTCCGAGCTGGACGGCGGGGCCTCCCGCTCCCTGGTCAGCCGTGCGGACGCCCGGATCTGGGCGGCGGCCGGATCGATTCCGCTCTATCAGCGACCGCAGCTGATCGCGATGCGCAAGGGCCTGGTCAACGCGGGCGCCTTCGGCTTCGCCACACCCCGCTACCAGGACATCGGCTTCCGCCGCTAGGGGCACCCGCCAGCCCTTTCCCCACCCCACCCCTCCCCACAACTGGGGCTTCGCCCCAGACCCCACAACTGGGGCTTCGCCCCAGACCCCACAACCGGGGCTTCGCCCCAGACCCCGGACCGGGGTTCTGCCTCAGGCTCCGGTCCGGGACTCTGCCCCTTCCCGCAGCATCGATATGCGGCTCCGCCGCGTGTGGGGGCTTCGCCCCAGACCCCGGAACCGGGGCTCCGAGCCCCGGGCCACGAGCCGGGGCTGTCGCTTCTGCCTCCGGTCCGGGGCTCTTGCCCCTTCCTGCGGCCCCTTGCCGCGGCATCGGTATGTGGCTTCGGCGCGTGGCGGGGCTCCGTCTCTGCCTCCGGCCCGGGGTTCTGGCCCTTCCTGTGGCGTCGAATTGCGGCTGCGGCTGCGCCGCGTGGTCGGGCTTCGGGGTCCAGGGGCGGAGCCCTTGGTATCGGGAAGGGGCGGGTAGGGGAAAGCATCGACATGCGGTTCCGCCGCGTTGCGGGGCTTCGACCCAGCCCCCAGGCCCCGGCCGCGGTTCGGGGCCCCCAGGCCCCGGGCCGGGGTTCCGGGCCCCCAGACCCTGGAACCGGGCTCCGAGCCCCAGGCCCCGGGCCGGGGTTCTGCCTCTGCCTCCGGTTCGGGGCTCTCGCCCCCTTTCCGCAGCCCCTTCCCGTGGCGTCGATTTGCGGCTCCGCCGCCTGGTCGGGGGGTCGGCCCGGACGCCGGGGTCCAGGGGTGGAACCCCTGGTATCGGGAAGGGGCGGGGAGGGGAAAGACCCGCCGGGCACACCGCGGCCGCACCGGCCACCCGCGGAGTCCACGGGTGAGGCGACCGGCGCGGGGGCGGGCTGCGGCATCCGTCCCCGCGCCGTCCCCGTACCATGGGGGTGAGGCCGAGGCGTGATCAGCCCGGCGGAAGGCGCGCCGCACCAGGAGCGCGCCGCCACCCAACAACCGGGAGAAGCGCGCTTTCATGCCCACGCGCCACGACATTCGTAACGTTGCCATCGTCGCCCACGTCGACCACGGCAAGACGACCCTCGTCGACGCCATGCTCAAGCAGGCGGGCGCGTTCGCCGCCCACCAGCACGTGGACGACCGGGTCATGGACTCCAACGACCTGGAGCGCGAGAAGGGCATCACCATTCTCGCGAAGAACACCGCCGTGAAGTACCACCCGGCGGACGGCGGCGACCCCGTCACCATCAACATCATCGACACCCCCGGCCACGCCGACTTCGGCGGTGAGGTCGAGCGCGGGCTGTCCATGGTCGACGCGGTGGTCCTGCTGGTGGACGCCTCCGAGGGGCCGCTGCCGCAGACCCGCTTCGTACTGCGCAAGGCGCTCCAGGCCAAGCTGCCGGTGATCCTGTGCATCAACAAGACCGACCGGCCGGACTCGCGGATCGACGAGGTCGTCAACGAGGCGTACGACCTCTTCCTGGACCTGGACGCGACCGAGGAGCAGATCGAGTTCCCGATCGTCTACGCCTGCGCCCGTGACGGTGTGGCCTCGCTGACCAAGCCGGAGGACGGCACCGTCCCGGCCGACAGCGACAGCCTCCAGCCGTTCTTCTCCGCCCTCCTGGACACCGTCCCGGCGCCGGAGTACGACGCGGCCGCGCCGCTCCAGGCCCATGTCACCAACCTGGACGCGGACAACTTCCTCGGCCGTATCGCGCTGCTCCGGGTCGAGCAGGGCGAGCTGAAGAAGGGGCAGACGGTCGCGTGGATCAAGCGCGACGGCACCATCTCCAACGTCCGGATCACCGAGCTGATGATGACCGAGGCGCTCACCCGCAAGCCCGCCGAGGTGGCGGGCCCCGGTGACATCTGCGCCGTAGCCGGCATCCCGGACATCATGATCGGCGAGACCCTGGCCGACCCGGAGAACCCGGTCGCGCTGCCGCTGATCACCGTCGACGAGCCCGCGATCTCGATGACCATCGGCACCAACACCTCCCCGCTGGTCGGCCGCGGCCCCGGCGGCAAGGGCGCCGACAAGTCGGCCGTGAAGGACCGCAAGGTCACCGCGCGGCTGGTCAAGGACCGGCTCGAGCGCGAGCTGATCGGTAACGTCTCGCTGCGTGTGCTGCCCACCGACCGCCCGGACGCCTGGGAGGTGCAGGGCCGGGGCGAGCTGGCGCTGGCGATCCTGGTGGAGACCATGCGCCGGGAGGGCTTCGAGCTGACCGTCGGCAAGCCGCAGGTGGTCACCCGGGAGATCGAGGGCAAGGTCCACGAGCCGATCGAGCGCATCACCATCGATGTGCCCGAGGAGCACATGGGCGCGGTCACCCAGCTCATGGGCACCCGCAAGGGCCGGATGGACAACATGTCCAACCACGGCTCCGGCTGGGTCCGCATGGAGTTCATCGTCCCCTCCCGCGGTCTGATCGGCTTCCGCACCGAGTTCCTGACCGCGACCCGCGGCACCGGTATCGCCCACTCCATCCACGAGGGCCACGAGCCGTGGTTCGGCGAGCTGAAGACGCGTAACAACGGCTCTCTGGTGGCCGACCGTTCGGGCGCGGTGACCGCCTTCGCGATGACCAACCTCCAGGAGCGCGGTGTGCTGTTCGTCTCGCCGGGCACCGAGGTCTACGAGGGCATGATCGTCGGCGAGAACTCCCGCTCCGACGACATGGACGTCAACATCACCAAGGAGAAGAAGCTCACCAACATGCGGTCCTCCACCGCGGATGTGACCGAGTCCCTGGTCCCGCCGCGGATGCTCTCGCTCGAGCAGTCCCTGGAGTTCTGCCGCGACGACGAATGCGTCGAGGTGACGCCGGAGACGGTGCGGATCCGCAAGGTGGTGCTGGACCAGAAGGAGCGCGCCCGCTCGGCCGCCCGCGCCAAGCGCTGATGCTCGCGCCTGGGTGCCAGGCATTGACGCGCGCCCCCGGGTGCCAAGCGCCGACGCTCACGCTCCCGGGCGCCAAGCGCCGACGCTCACGCCCCCGGGTGCCACGCGCCGAAGCTCGCCCCCGGCGCCATGCGCCGGGGCCCGCTCCGGGCGCCGCCGCGCACACCGGCGCCGATCACGGAGCGTAGGCGCCCCACCGCGCCTCGGTGAGCCGCCCAAGGCCCGGACCCACCGCTTCCACGGCGGGGGTCCGGGCTCTTGCCATGTCAGCAACGTGCCAGTCAAGCGGTTATCCGGATCCGGGCGTCCGGATATCGGCGTCCGGGCTCCGCATGATGTGTTAACAGTCCGTTTCGCGTGTGTCTGTCTGGGACAGTTTTGTCCGGATTTCAAAGCTCCGCGCGTAGATGCTGTGACCAAAGCGAGACCCATAAGGTGTGGTTTAAGGGCCGGACGTGCTCAATCATGGGGTCCATTGAGCTCGGGTCAATGGGTCACACGCTGTGGGGAGCGCGGACCTACGAGCGCATCTGGGGGGTTCCGGTCCCTTTCGCTGTCAGGGGTGTCAGCGTGTCTCCGGGCGCCCCCTCTCGTAGTGACAGTGGACTCCTGAGGAGGCAAACCCATGCGCGGTGCCAAGAGCGCCAAGTGGGTCGCGTTGGCAGCGGTCGTGGCGCTGGCCGCGACCGCCTGTGGTGGTAGCGACAGCGACAGCGGCAGCAATGACATGAACAAGGGCACGGCGGACCCGAACGGGATACTCACCGCCCAGCTCGGCGAGCCGCAGAACCCGTTGCAGCCGGCGAACGCCAAGGAGAGCCAGGGCAGCCGTGTGCTGCGGGCGATCTTCGCGGGCTTGGTGGACTACGAGCCGGGCACCGGCAAGCTGGTATACGTCAACGCGGAGTCGGTCACCCCCAACAAGGACTCCTCCGTCTGGACCGTCAAGCTCAAGCCGGGCTGGAAGTTCCACAACGGCGAGGCCGTGACCGCGAAGTCCTACGTGGACTCCTGGAACTGGTCCGCCAACGTCGAGAACAACCAGACCAACTCCAGCTGGTTCCAGGACATCAAGGGCTACTCCGACGTCCACCCGGACAAGGGCAAGCCCAAGGCCGACAAGATGTCCGGCCTGAAGGTCGTCAATGACAACGAGTTCAAGATCGAGCTCAATGGCCCGGTCTCGTACTTCGCCTACAAGCTGGGCTACGACGTGTGGGCCCCGCTGCCCAGCGGGTTCTTCAAGGACCCCAAGGGCTTCGGTGAGAAGCCGGTCGGCAACGGTCCCTACAAGTTCGTCTCGTGGGACCACAAGAAGATGATCAAGGTTCGGAAGTACGCCGACTACCAGGGCCCGAACAAGGCCAAGAACGGTGGCATCGACTTCAAGAACTACACCACCGCCGACGCCGCCTACTCGGACCTGCGCTCCAACAACCTCGACTGGATCGAGCAGGTCCCGACCACCGCGCTGACCAACTACAAGACCGACCTGGGCAAGCGCGCGATCGACGAGGAGTACTCGGCGGTCCAGGCGATCGTCCCGGCCTTCTACACCAAGCAGTTCAAGGACATCGACCCCAAGGTCATCCAGGGTCTGTCCATGGCGATCGACCGCAACACGATCACCAAGACCGTGCTGCACGGCTCCCGCACCCCGGCCGACAGCTATGTCGCCCGCGGCGTCCTCGGCTACAAGGCCGGTGCGCTCAAGGAGCAGGTCACCTACGACCCGGCCAAGGCCAAGGCCCTCATCAAGGAGGGCGGCGGTGTCCCGGGCAACAAGATCTCGATCCAGTACAACGCCGACCAGGACCACAAGCCCTGGGTGGACGCGGTCTGCAACAGCATCCGCAAGGCCACCGGCGTCGACTGCACCGGCGACTCCAAGCCCGACTTCCAGGCCGACCTGAACGCGCGTGACAAGCACCAGGTCAAGTCGATGTACCGCGGTGGCTGGGTGCTCGACTACCCGGTCAACTCCAACTTCATGAGGGACCTGTACGGCTCCAAGGCGGCCGGTAACACCAGCGGCTACGCCAACAAGGAGTTCGACGCGCTCGCCGACAAGGCCGACAAGGCCGCCACGCTCGACGAGACCGTGAAGCTCTACCAGCAGGCGGAGCAGGTCCTGGCGAAGGACATGCCGGCGATCCCGCTGTGGTTCTACAAGGTCAACAGCGGCCAGTCCAGCAAGATCCTGGGGAAGATCCCCTACGGTCAGGACGGCGACCCCATCTTCACCGACGTCCAGGTGAAGAAGAAGTAATCATCGGGACCGCCGGCCGGTGCCGCCGCTCCTCCCACCGGGGAGCGGCGGCACCGGCCCGCAGGCGTGAGGCCCGCAGCTCATCCCCCCACCCGCGTGGCGCAGACGAGACGTGGCCTCCGCCGCCCCCCAACGGCATGGAGGCATAATGGGGCGCTACGTCGCCAGGCGACTGCTCCAGATGATCCCGGTCTTCATCGGGACAACACTGATTATTTTCCTCATGGTCCACGTCCTTCCCGGCGACCCCATCCGGGCGATGTGGGGCGACAAGGCCGCGGACCCCGCGCAGGTCGCGTCGCTGCGCCATGAGTTCGGGCTCGACCAGCCCCTGTGGAAGCAGTACATCGACTACATGGTCGACCTCTTCAAGGGCGACTTCGGCCAGACCTTCGGCGGCCGGCCGGTCTCCGAGGAAATGGGGATGGCCTTCCCGGTGACCCTCCGCCTCGCGGCGGTGGCCCTCACCATCGAAATCATCGTCGGCATCGGGCTCGGCGCCTGGGCCGGCCTCAAGGCGGGCCGTGCCGTCGACACCGGCGTGCTGATCTTCACCCTGATCGTCATCTCGATGCCGGTCTTCGTCCTCGGCTACCTCGCCCGGTTCATCTTCGCCGACGAGCTCGGCTGGCTGCCACCGAACGTGCAGGACTCGATGGACGTCCAGCAGCTGCTGCTGCCCGGCTTCGTCCTCGCGATGCTCTCCATGGCGTATGTGGCCCGGCTGACCCGCACCACCTTCGCGGAGAACCTGCGCGCGGACTACATGCGCACCGCGCTCGCCAAGGGGCTGCCGCGCCGCCGGATCGTCGGCGTCCACCTGCTGCGCAACTCGCTCATCCCCGTGGTGACCTTCCTCGGCACCGACGTCGGCGCGCTGGTCGGCGGCGCGGTGGTCACCGAGGGCATCTTCAACGTCCAGGGCGTCGGCAATCTGCTCTTCAAGGCGCTGGGACAGCGGGAGGGCACCACCATCGTCGGTGTCGTGACGATCTTCGTCCTCGTCATCCTGCTGATCAATCTGCTCGTCGACCTGCTGTACGCGGTCCTGGACCCGAGGATCCGGTATGCCTGACATGACCAAATCCCAGTCCGGCGGCACGGCGGTCGACACGGCGGTCGACGCCGGGCCCTCGCAGGCCGCCGCGGACGCCGTCCTGGCCCCCGGCGCCGTCTCCCAGGGCAAGCCGCGCTCGCTGTGGGGCGACGCCTGGTTCGAGCTGCGCCACCGTCCGCTGTTCTGGATCTCGGCGGTGCTGCTGGTGCTGCTGCTGGCCATCGCGGCGTTCCCCGGCCTGTTCACCAGCGCCGAGCCGCGCAACGGCGATCTGACCAACCACTTCCTGACCAAGCCCGAGCTGACCCACTTCTTCCAGGCCGACTGGTTCGGCTACGACGGCCAGGGCCGCTCCATCTACGCCCGGGTCATCTACGGCACCCGCGCCTCGATCATGGTCGGCGTCGGCGTGACCGCGGTGGTGACCCTCGTCGGCGGTCTGCTGGGCATGGTGGCCGGGTACTTCGGCGGCTGGATCGACTCGATCATCTCCCGGCTCGTCGACATCTTCTTCGGCCTGCCGTTCCTGCTCGGCTCGATGGTCGTCCTGAACGCCTTCACCGAGCGCAAGGTGTACGTCGTGATCGCGGCGCTCGCCTTCCTCGGCTGGACCACCATCGCCCGGGTGATGCGCAGTTCGGTGATCACCGCCAAGCAGGCGGACTACGTCACCGCGGCGCGTGCGCTCGGCGCGGGCACCGGCCGGATCCTCTTCCGGCACGTCCTGCCGAACGCTCTGGCCCCCACCATCGTGGTGGCCACCATCTCCCTCGGCGCGTACATCTCCGCCGAGGCCACGCTGTCCTTCCTCGGCCTCGGCCTCGCCGACCCCACCATCTCGTGGGGCATCGACATCTCCGACGCCAAGGACGCCATCCGGGACAACCCGCATGTGATGTTGTTCCCGGCCGGAATGCTGAGCCTCACCGTGTTCGCATTCATCACGCTCGGCGACGCGGTGCGCGACGCCCTCGACCCCAAGCTGCGCTGAGGAGGGCGTACGTGACCACCATCGAGAAGACCGCGGACGACGCCGTCCGCGAGGGCGCGGGCGACGGCGGCACCCCGCTGCTGGAAGTCCGTGATCTGCATGTGGAGTTCCACACCAGGGACGGTGTCGCCAAGGCCGTCAACGGCGTCAACTACGACGTCCACGCCGGTGAGACGCTCGCCGTCCTCGGCGAGTCCGGCTCCGGCAAGTCGGTGACCGCCCAGGCGATCATGGGCATCCTGGACATGCCGCCCGGGAGGATCCCCCAGGGGCAGATCCTGTTCCGGGGCGAGGACATGCTCACCATGTCGGCCGAGGACCGCCGGAAGATCCGCGGCCGCAAGATCGCCATGATCTTCCAGGACGCGCTCTCGGCGCTGAACCCGGTGCTCTCCGTGGGCTATCAGCTCGGCGAGATGTTCCGGGTCCACCAGGGCCTGTCCAAGAAGGACGCCAAGGCCAAGGCCATCGAGCTGATGGACCGGGTCCGTATCCCGGCGGCCAAGGAGCGGGTGGGCGACTACCCGCACCAGTTCTCCGGCGGTATGCGCCAGCGCATCATGATCGCCATGGCGATGGCGCTGGAGCCGGACCTGATCATCGCCGACGAGCCCACCACCGCCCTGGACGTGACCGTCCAGGCTCAGGTGATGGACCTGCTCGCGGAGCTCCAGCGCGAGTACCACATGGGTCTGATCCTGATCACCCATGACCTGGGTGTGGTGGCGGACGTCGCCGACAAGATCGCCGTGATGTACGCGGGCCGGATCGTCGAGACCGCCCCCGTGCACGAGCTCTACAAGCGCCCGGCCCACCCCTATACCCAGGGTCTGCTGGAGTCCATCCCGCGCCTGGACCGCAAGGGGCAGGAGCTCTACGCGATCAAGGGGCTGCCGCCCAATCTGCTCAAGATCCCCACGGGCTGCGCCTTCAACCCGCGCTGCCCCAGGGCCGAGGACATCTGCCGTACGGAGGTCCCCGCCCTGGTGCCGGTCACCGAGCAGGACGGCACGGAGCTGCCGGGCCGCGGCAGCGCCTGCCACTTCTGGAAGGAGACCATCCATGGCTGACACCGAGAAGAACGACAAGGCCATGGAACCGGCCGCGGACGCCACCCCCAACGTCACGGAGGTGGAGACGGTCGAGGCGGCCACCGAGGACGAGGCCGTCGCCGCGATCGAGGCGAAGGTCGACCGGGGCGAGCCGATCCTCCAGGTGCGCAACCTGGTCAAGCACTTCCCGCTGACCCAGGGCATCCTCTTCAAGCGGCAGATCGGCGCGGTCAAGGCGGTCGACGGCGTCTCCTTCGACCTCTACCAGGGCGAGACGCTCGGCATCGTCGGCGAGTCCGGCTGTGGCAAGTCCACCGTCGCCAAGCTGCTGATGACCCTGGAGACCGCCACCGCGGGCGAGGTCTTCTACAAGGGCCAGGACATCACCCGGCTGTCGGGCCGCGCGCTGCGCGCGGTCCGCCGCAACATCCAGATGGTGTTCCAGGATCCCTACACCTCGCTCAACCCCCGTATGACCGTGGGCGACATCATCGGGGAGCCCTTCGAGATCCACCCCGAGGTGGCCCCGAAGGGCGACCGCCGCCGCAAGGTCCAGGACCTCCTGGACGTGGTGGGCCTCAACCCCGAGTACATCAACCGCTACCCCCACCAGTTCTCCGGCGGCCAGCGCCAGCGCATCGGCATCGCCCGCGGCCTCGCCCTCAACCCGGAGATCATCATCTGCGACGAGCCGGTCTCCGCGCTCGACGTCTCCGTCCAGGCACAGGTCATCAACCTGATGGAGGGCCTCCAGGACGAGTTCAACCTGTCCTACATCTTCATCGCCCACGACCTGTCCATCGTCCGGCACATCTCCGACCGGGTCGGCGTGATGTACCTGGGCAAGATGGCCGAGATCGGCTCCGACACCGAGATCTACGACCACCCGACGCACCCCTACACCCAGGCGCTGCTGTCGGCCGTCCCGGTCCCGGACCCGGAGTCGCGCGAGGGCCGCGAACGCATCATCCTCACCGGCGACGTCCCCTCCCCGGCCAACCCGCCGTCCGGCTGCCGCTTCCGCACCCGCTGCTGGAAGGCCGAGGACAAATGCGCCCAGGAGGTCCCCCTCCTGGCCATCCCACAGCGCTTCGCCGGCACGGACTCCCCCGCGGCACACGAGTCGGCGTGCCACTTCGCGGAGGAGAAGGACGTGGTTCACGCCTAGCGCTACCGCGCGGGGTGCGTAATGCCACGAGGGCCCGCTCGGACCGTGATCAGCACGGTCCGAGCGGGCCCTCGCGGTCGTTCAGGCCCCGTCCGACTCGGGCCAATGCCGCACGGAATCGCTCACGCCGCGACCTCGCGACGCGCGGCGTCCAACAGCACTCCGATCTCGGCAGCGGCACACCGGGCGTCCTCGACGCTGGACGCCTCTGCGACAGCGGTCTCCAACTCGTGGAGCCGTCGGGCCCGCTCGGGATAGCGCCGCAGAGCCACGAATATTCCCCAGCGCTGGAGGAAGGTGTGCATGGGGACGGTGCTGTCGGTCTGCACCGCCTCCTGCCAGGCGCTGTGGAACTCCTCTTCGAACCGGACAGCCGCGCTCAGGCCCAGGGAGCGCACGGCGACCCGCAGGGCCTGTTCGGTCAGCGGCGGCATGGGGAACAGCGGCTCGTCGTGGGAGTCCTCTATAGGCTGTGTGCTCACGGCGCTGTCTCCTCCGATGTGCCGTAGGTCGTCCACGCAGGGTGATCGCTGGGGGCCGATGTTCATCCAATTTGCCCCGTCGCGGGTGGCGGCGGGTTCAGTCTGATCTTGCAAGGAATCCCGGGTCTTTAGACGCGGGGGGAATTGCATCCTGAGCCGGGCAGCGCGGAGCGCCGCCGCATCGCTTGATAAAGCTCTCACGATGAAGCCGCGCTCAGTCCGGGCGTTTCTGGTTCTCGATGTATTCCTTGACCATGGCCTGTGGTGCGCCGCCGCAGGAGCCGGCGAAGTAGGACGGGGACCAGAAGTGTTCGCCCCACAGGTACTGGTTGATGTGGTCGGGGAAGTCCTGGCGTAGGCGGCGGGCGGAGACGCCCTTGAGGCTGCCGACGAGTTTGGACAGTGTGACCGTGGGCGGATAGTGCACGAGCAGGTGTACGTGGTTGGTCTCACCGTTGAACTCCCGCAGCTCTGCGCCGAAGTCGGTGCAGACCTTCCGCATGACCTCCTCGCACCTGGTGAGGATGGCGCCGTCGAAGACTTTCCGCCGGTACTTCGGTGTGAAGACCAAATGAGCATGGAGGGCATGTATGACACTTCTTCCCCTGCGTACATCGGAGTTTGACTCCCAGCGCGGTGACATAGGCCAATGCTACGATCGGGCCCGTGAAGATCGTGACACAGGTGAAGCTGGTGCCGGATGCCGTGCAGGCTCCGGCATTTGAGCGCACCCTGCCCGCGATCAACGAGGCCGCGAACTGGGTCTCTGCCCTGTCCTTCGAGCACTTCGGGCTCAAGGGCAGCGTGCGCGAGCTGCGGAAACGGTGCTACGGCGAGCTGAAGGCCCGTGGGTTCGGGGCACAGGCCGCGCAGCACATCATCAAGCGCGTGGCCGACGCCTATACGACGCTGCGGGCCAACATCAAGGCCGGGAACCTCGGTCCCGAGCACTCCAAGCGCCGGCGCAAGGCGGAGTGCAAGCCGGTCGTCTTCCGCCCGCACGCCGCGCACACCTTCGACGACCGATGCCTGAGCTGGAACTTCGACACCCGGACCGTGAGCATCTGGACCCTGGACGGCCGCATCAAGAACGTGCCCTTCGCCTGCTCACCCGGCGCTCTCAAGCAGCTTGCCGAACACCGCCAGGGCGAATCCGACCTGGTATTCCGCGACGGCAAATGGTTCCTGATCGCCACCTGCGAGATCCCCGAAGCGCCCCGGTTCGAGCCGAAGGGCTTCATCGGCGTGGACCGGGGCATCACCAACCTCGCCACCACCTCCGACGGAGACAACCATTCCGGACGCCGTCTGGGACGGTACCGCCGCTGGCAGGCCCGCAAAAAGGTCGAACTCCAAGCCAGGCAGACCCGCAGCGCCAAGCAGCTCCTCAAGAAGCGTGCCCGCCGCGAGGCCCGCCACGCGACCCACACCAACCACAAGATCGCCAAGACTGTCGTTGCTGTCGCCCAACGCACCGCACGCGGCCTCGCCCTGGAACAGCTGACGGGCATCCGCGAGCGGGTCACGGTTCCCCGCGACCAGCGAGCACGCCAGTCCTCCTGGCCTTTCCACCAGCTCGGCTCGTTCATCGCCTACAAGGCCAAACGCGCCGGAGTACCGTTTATCGAGGTGGACCCGGCCTACACCTCGCAGCGCTGCCCGCGCTGCGGCCACACCGAGAGAGCCAACCGGCCCACGCGAGACCACTTCCACTGTCGTCGGTGCGGCCTCGCTGGGCCGGCCGACCACGTCGCCGGGGCCAACATCGCACAGCGAGGGGCCACGGCGTGGGTATTCGTCAACATGCCCGACCCGGCCCCCGCATAGCGCGGGGACCGGTAAATGTGACCCGTGACCGTCCTGCCGTAGGGGACAGTCGGGAGCATAAGCAGAGCCGCAGCGAACCGAGTCAACAAGCTCGGTCGTTTACGGCCGAGTAGTTGACCGTGAACCATACGGCCTTGCCGGTTACTCCCGCGTCCTTGTCGGTGTAGTCGTGCACGCCCCAGGTGTCGGAGTACGACTCGACGAGCGACAGACCCCGGCCGTTCTCGTCGTCGGTCCGCGCCGTCACCGGCTGCGGCAGCCCGTCACCGGAGTCCCACACGGTGACCCGGAAGTCGGACGGCGACGGCTCCCAGTCCATGCTGACGTACGCGTCGGTGGTGGTGTTCCGGTACGCGTTGGTGACCAGCTCCGGCACGAGCAACTCGGCCGTGTCCACGATGCAGTCGAGCCGCGCCACCCTCAGGATGTGACGGATGGTGGCCCGTACGACGCCCACGGCGCGCGGGTCGTGGGGGATGAACAGGCCGTAGGACCAGGGCTCTTCGGGCATGCGCATGGGGCAGCCTCCGGTTGAGTGCCTATTGTGACTGGCGCCATACGTAAGGTAGCCAACGAGGTTGTGAATCCACAACCTCGTTGGTCCGGTGGATCCTGCGGCATACTGCTGAGCGATATCGAGGAGGGGCGCATGGGGCTCAGGGCAAACCCCACGTATCGTCAGCGTCGGTTCGGCGCGGAAGTCCGCAAGTTGCGCGAGCGAGCAGGGCTGACGGTGGGGGAGGGTGCGGCGGTTATGGGGATGCGGCAGTCGCACATCAGTAACGTCGAGTCTGGCCGGACAGGTCTGTCGCCGGAACGGGTGCGCGCTCTCGCGGGGGCTGGCGGTAGTGAAGACTCAACGTACGTTGACGCGCTGGCCGCGATCGGGCAGGTGTCGGGCAAGGGGTGGTGGACGGAGTACCGGGACCGTGTGCGGCCGTCACTGCTTGACGTCGCCGAGTTGGAGGCTGGTGCCCGAGCTCTCCACTGCTACGAGCCCATGTTCGTACCTGGGCTGTTGCAGACTCCCGAGTACGCGGCGGCAATCCACCGCGCCGGATACGTCCGCACATCCCGGCGAGAGGATGACCTGGCCATCGAATTCCGGCTGAAGCGCCAGCAGGTACTGCTCGGCGAGAGCGCTCCTCGACTCCGCGTGGTCGTCCACGAAGCGGCCCTTCGTGCGACGTTGGGCAGCCCTCGTCTTATGCGGGGTCAGTTGCTGCGACTGATCGAGGTGTCGCGTCTGCCGAACGTGACCCTTCAGATCATGCCCTTCGATGGGCCGGTGCCGTTCGGCACCTCCTTCACGCTGGTCCAGCCCGAGGTGTGGGAACTGAGCACCGTGGTCGTGGGACATGTGGAGAAGTCGCTCTACCTGGGGGATCACAGCGATCTTGTTCGGTACGGCGACGCCTTCGCTAAGGTGTGCGAGGTGGCGTTGCCTCCCGTGGATGCAACGGTTTCGCCGGAGGCGCATGACGCCAAGGACTCGCTGGGCCTCATCCAGCGACTCCTATATCCCCTGCTCTAGGAGGGCGCTGATGACTCACCTCAGGTGGCGCAAGTCGAGCTTCAGCGAAGGGCATTCCGATACGTGCGTGGAACTCGCCGCAGACCCCACGGGAACCCCCCACCTCCGCGAGAGCGACGACCCGGAGGTCGTCATATCCCCGGCCCCCGCCGCGCTCAGCGCGTTCCTGCGGGCCGCGAGGGCGGGGGAGTTCGACCGGCTCGGCGGCTGATCGCCGCCGTGACGATCACTTCGCCGGCATGTAGCAGACCCGGTGGCCCGAGACCCAGACCTTGTAGGTCTTACCGTGGTGCGTGACTGTCTTGGTGTGGGCCTTGATGTCCTTACAATGCTTGCCCTTCATGGTGGGCGACGGCGTGGGCGAGGGCGCGGCCCCATCCCGGTGGACGTTCGCCTTGGTGTGCGTCGCCGACACGGTGGGCGTCGCGAAAGCGGTACCCGGGGCGGCCACTGCTGCGCCACCGGCCAGCACAGCCGCCGCCGCACTGGTTGCCAAGGCGCGTACGATCGGACTCCGCATCACGGTCACCTTCTCGGATCGTCTCTCAACTGCCTCATTTCATTGTTCGCCCGCTTCTGGTGAGCATGCATGTGGATCAGTGTGGGGCTCTGGGACGGGGCCGTAGGCGGCGGCGGGTGCGGCCGTCGACCAGGCCCAGTAGCGGTCGCCGTAAGACCAGTGCCACCACTCGGTGGGGTAGTTGACCATGCCGGCCGAGGACAGCGCCTCGATCATGATCGCCCTGTTCTCACGGGCCCGTTCGGACAGGCCGGGGGCGTGGGTGTAGCAGGCCCCGCCGCTCTCCTCCGGAGTGGCGGCCTCCGGACTGCCCATGTCGATCTCCGCACCGTCGCGTGTGCATACGGTGAGGTCGATCGCCGCCCCGGCGACGTGTCCGGCCGTCTCCGCCGGGGCGCACCAGCGGCTGGCCGCCGTCCGGATCCGCTCCTCGTCGGCGCCCGGATCCAGCTTCCGTAGCGTGGTCGCGTAGCCGTCGAAGATCTGCTGCTGGAGCGCCGGGGGTCGGTATCCCTCGATGAGCAGCCACCGCCAGCTGTTCGGCAGTGACTTCTCGGCCCGCTCCAGCCGTTCGGCGACCCCGGCCCGGAGGTACGCGAAGTGTCCCGCCGGATCGGCTCGCCGAGCGTCCACGCGCAGCCGCCCGCGGCAGTCGACCAGCGGTTCGCCGCATTCGCGTACCGGCACCGCTCCCACACGTGGGTCGCTGATCAGGACGATCCGCGGATCTGTGGGGAAGGGCGAGGTGGTCAAGAGCCGCTCCTCGGGTCTCGGGCGGGCCGGTCCGTCGCCCCACAACCTGCCCGTCTTCTCACTCGGGTGAACCGAGCCCGGCGGGCGCCCGAAACGCGCAGTCCGCCGCACGTGCTCGACCGGCTCGGCGGCCGAGCAAGCACGGTGACTGTGCAGCAGGGCTGAATGGTCGCTCCCCATACACGACCCCCGCCGCGCTCGGCGCGTTCCTGCGGGCCGCGAAGGCGGGGACACTGGACCGCCCTTCCGAAAATGCTTGATCTGGCGCAACTAATTTGTCAAACGTTTTCGAGGGGGCACCCCACCCCCCCCGGCAATCCGGAGCCGGTCCGGTGGTCCGGCGACGGCCTCGGCCTCCGAGCACCGGCGCCGCCACCAACGCTCACCCCCAGAGCCCGGTGCCGGCGGCGGCGCCCAGCCCCCCACCCCCCGACCCATGCTCAAATGCGCCGAAGGCGCGAGACGGCGCCGCGCTCTGCCTCGTAGGGTCGTGGCATGACTGCCCCTCACTCACTGGTCTATCAGGAGTACTACACCCGCACCCCTTTCCAGCTCTTGACGAGCGCTGGGTGGAAGCGACTGGTGGCCTTCCGAGCCGATGAGTCCGGTATCACCCTGGGCGGCGCCGCAGTGCGATACCACCGGTTCCTGGCCGTCGTGCCGTGGCGGGACATCGAAGCCGTCGTGGTGTGGGCCACGCAAACCCGCACGGAGAAGCCGGTACCGTACATAAGTCTGAAGCTGCGGCCGGGCGTTCCCGCCCCTCCTGGCCCCAACCGGAAGCTCACCCAGCAGTTCGCCGCGGGTTTCGCACCGCACCTCGAGTACGAGGTCGTCAGGAACAGCCGGCGCATCGTCCTTTGGAAGGTCGATCAGGCCCGGCTCACCGCCGCAGTCCAGGCGTTCGCGCCCCAAGTTCAGCTGCGTGTCCACCCGGTGCACCGGGAGCGACCAGGGCAGGGCGGCGCGGTGGGACGCGGGTCCGGCGCGAGCATATTCGACATCTTGCCCTGAACATCATGCCCTGACCTCGGCGCGCTCCTCCGCGAAGTGGCATGCCGACGCATGAGCAGCCGGGCCCGACAGCCCCGGCGGGGCCGTCAGCGTCGGCACCTCCACCGCGCAGCGGTCCTGGGCCTTCCAGCAGCGGGTGCGGAAGCGGCAGCCGGAGGGCGGGTTGGCCGGGGAGGGGACGTCGCCGGTGAGCAGGATGCGTGTGCGGGGCTCACGCGACTCCGGCTCCGGGTCCGGGACCGGGACGGCCGACAGCAGGGCCTGGGTGTAGGGGTGCGTCGGGTGGTCGTAGATCTCGGGGCCGGTGCCCGTTTCGGCGATACGGCCCAGGTACATCACGGCCACCCGGTCGGAGATATGCCGCACCACCGACAGGTCGTGGGCGATGAAGATGTAGGACAGGTTGAACTCGTCCTGGAGGCTCTCCATCAGGTTGACCACCTGTGCCTGGACCGAGACGTCCAGCGCCGAGACCGGTTCGTCCGCGACGATGACCTCCGGCCGCAGCGCCAGGCCGCGGGCGATGCCGATGCGCTGGCGCTGGCCGCCGGAGAACTGGTGGGGGTAGCGGTTGATGTGCTCGGGGTTGAGGCCCACGACGTCCAGGAGGTCCTGGACCGCCCGTCGCCGGTTGCCTTTCGGGGTCGCCTCCGGGTGGATCTCGAAGGGTTCGGCGACGATGTCGCCCACGGTCATACGGGGGTTGAGCGAGGTGTACGGGTCCTGGAACACCATCTGGATGTTGCGGCGGACCGCACGCAGTGCCCGGCCCGACAGCCGGGTGATGTCCTCGCCCCGGTAGTGGATCGTCCCGGCGGTCGGCCGCTCCAGGCTGACCAGCAGTCTGGCGACCGTGGACTTGCCGCAGCCGGACTCGCCGACGATGCCGAGCGTCTCCCCGCGCCGCAGGGCGAAGGAGACCGTGTCGACCGCCCGGACCGCGCCGGTCCGGCGCTTCACCAGCACCCCCCGCGTCAGCGGATAGTGCTTGGCGAGATCGCGGACCTCGAGGACCGGCTCAGTGGTCCCGGCCTCAGGCATTGACGGCGTCGAGGGCATCGAGTTCGTCCTTCCAGAAGTGACAGGCGCTGGTCCGCCCGCCCGCCGCCGGGGATGTGCCGGACGCAGGGGTCGCACCCGCCGTCGTCACCTCGTACAGTGGCGGCCGTTCCACGCGGCAGACCCCCTGGGCGCGCGGGCAGCGGGGGTGGAAGGGGCAGCCGGGGGGCAGGGCGAGCGGGCTGGGCGGCGCGCCCTTGATCGCGTAGAGCTTCCCGCCACGGTGACCTCCGTGGCTCCCGTGACTCTCATGACCCCCGTGACGCCCGTGATCCCCGTGATCCCCGTGACCCCGGCGGGCCTGCCCGCCCCCGTGGTCCACGCGCGGCACGGAGTCCAGCAGTCCGCGGGTGTAGGGGTGGGCGGGGCGGCGGTAGAGGTCGCGCACCGGCGCGGTCTCCACGATCCGGCCCGCGTACATCACGGCGATGGTGTCGGCCACGTCCGCGACCACGCCCAGGTCATGGGTGATCAGGACGAGCCCCATCGCGTACTCCCTGCGCAACTCCGCGAGCAGGTCCATGACCTGCGCCTGGACCGTGACGTCCAGCGCGGTGGTCGGCTCGTCGGCGATGATCAGGTCCGGCTCCAGCGCGATCGCCATGGCGATCATGATGCGCTGGCGCATCCCGCCGGAGAACTGGTGCGGATAGTCCCCGGCCCGCTGCCCCGCCGCCGGGATGCGGACCCGGTCCATCAGCTCGACCGCCCGCCGCCGGGCGTCCCCGCGCGACATCCCCCGGTGCACCTCGTACATCTCGGCGAGCTGAGCGCCCACGGTGAGCACCGGGTTGAGGGCGGAGAGCGCGTCCTGGAAGATCATCGCCATCGCGGCGCCCCGGATCCGGCGGCGCTGCTCCGCACGCATCGTCAGCAGGTCCCGCCCCCGGAACAGCACCTCACCGCCGGTGATCCGGCCGGGCGGGGAGTCGAGGATGCCCATGACCGCCTGCGCGGTCACCGACTTGCCGGACCCCGACTCGCCCAGTACGGCGAGGGTGCGGCCCGCGTCCACGCCGTAGCTCACCCCGCCGACGGCCTCGGCGATCCCGTCCCGGGTGCGGAATTGCACGTGCAGGTCGCGTACCTCCAGCAGGCGCGTCACGGCAGGTCAGCTCCTCATAGCGGCTTGGGGTCGAGCCATCGCGGCTTGGGGTCGAGCCATCGCGGCTTGGGGTCGAGCTAGCGCAACTTGGGGTCGAGTCCTCGCAGCCGGGGGTCCAGCCATCGCGGCTTGGGACCGAGTCCTCGCGGCTCGGCGGCAAGCCATCGTGGCAAGGGGCCGAGTCAGCCCAGCTCCGGGCCGAGTCATCCCAGCTCCGGGCCGAGTCACCCCAACTTCGGGCCGGGTCATCGCAGCTTGGGGTCGAGCGCGTCCCGCACCGCGTCCCCGAGCATGATGAACGCGAGCACCGTGATGGACAGCGCCCCCGCGGGCCACAGCAGCATGTGCGGGGCGTTGCGGATCTGGGTGGCGGCGGACGAGATGTCGATCCCCCAGGAGACGGTGGGCGGTTTGAGCCCCACGCCCAGGAACGACAGCGTGGCCTCCAGCGAGATGTAGGTGCCCAGCGCGATGGTGGCGACGACGATCACGGGGGCCACCGCGTTGGGCGCGATATGGCGCAGCAGCGTCCGGCCGCTGCTCGCGCCGAGCGCCCGCGCCGCCTGCACATAGTCGTGCTCCTTGACGGTCACCACCGAGCCGCGGGCGATCCGGGAGATCTGCGGCCAGCCAAGCAGCACGATGAAGCCCACCACCGGCCAGACCGAACCGCTGGTGACCACCGACAGGAAGACCAGCCCGCCCAGCAGGATCGGGATGCCGAAGAAGACATCGGCGATCCGCGAGAGCAGCGCGTCCCACCAGCCGCCGAAGTACCCGGCGAGCCCGCCCAGCGCACTGCCGAGCAGCGCCGCGCCGAGGGTGGCGCAGATGCCGACGGTGATGGAGGCGCGGGCGCCGTAGACCGTACGGGTGTAGACATCGCGGCCCTGGAGGTCGTAGCCGAAGGGGTGGCCGGGGGCCGGGCCGTCCTGCGCCCTGGCGAGGTCGCCGTGGTACGGGTTGCCGCTCGCGATCAGCTGCGGCCAGATCGCGATGACGACGAGGAAGAGGATGATCAGCGCGGAGACGATGAAGACGGGGTTGCGGCGCAGATCGTGCCAGGCGTCCGACCACAGCCCCCGCCCGGTGGGCGCGGCCGGTCCGCCGAGGCGGTGGCCGGGCTCCTTGCGCCAGGGGAGGGTGAGGCGCCGCGGCCTGTCCTTCAGGCCCCGCGGGCCGGAGGCGGCGGGGTCCACCGCACCGCCGCCGCCACCACCTCCGCCGGCCGGTGCGATCGCCTCGGTCATGTCGTAGCGCGTGTCAAAGGGCTCAGGCATACCGGATCCTCGGGTCGAGCACGGCGTAGAGGAGGTCGACGAGCAGATTGGCGAGCAGGAAGACGATCACCAAGATGGTCACGAAGCCGACGACGGTCGGCGAGTTCTGGCGCAGGATGCCCTGGTAGAGCTGGTAGCCCACGCCATGGATGTTGAAGATCCGCTCGGTGACGATCGCCCCGCCCATGAGCGCCCCGATGTCCGTGCCGATGAACGTCACCACCGGGATCAGCGAGTTGCGCAGCAGATGGCGAGTGACGATCCGGTGCCGTGGCAGCCCCTTGGCGACTGCGGTGCGGACGTAGTCGGCGCGGGCGTTCTCCACGATGGAGGTACGGGTGAGGCGGGTGGTGAACGCGAGCGACACCAGCCCCAGCACCACCCCGGGCAGCAGCAGTTCGTTCAGCGGCGCCTCCGGGGAGACCGAAGGTCTGGCCCAGCCCCAGCTCACCCCGAACAGATACTGGAGCACCGTGCCGCTGACGAACGTCGGGACGGAGACCACGACCAGGGTGAGCAGCAGCACCGAGGTGTCCAGCCCCCGGCCGCGGCGCAGCCCGCTGAGGACGCCCAGGGTGATGCCCAGCGCCATCTCGAAGACGACCGCGACCACGGTCAGCCGGAGGGTCACGGGGAACGCGCTCGCCATGAGCTCGGTCACCGGCTGCCCGTTGAAGGCCGTACCGAAGTGCCCGCCGAAGATCTGTCCCATGTAGTGCAGGTACTGCCGCCACAGCGGCTCATCCAGGTAGAGCTCCTTGCGGATGCGGGCGGCGGTGGCGGGGTCGGGGGCCTTGTCGCCGAAGAGCGCGGCGACCGGGTCGCCGAGCGCGTACACCATGAAGAAGATCAGGAAGGTGGAGCCGATGAACACTGGAATCATCTGCGCGAGGCGTCGCAGCGCGTAGCGGCCCATGGCTCAGCCGACCCTGATCCGTGCGTAGACCGGCACGCTGAACTGATTGAGCGCCACCTCGCTGAGCCGCTGTGAATAGCCCGCGCTGCCGTTCTGGTACCACAGCGGAATGGCGGGCATCTGCTGGGCGAGGATCTTCTCCGCGTCCCGGAAACCGGCGATGGCCCGGCCGTCGGCGGAGGCGGCGTTGGCCTGGTTCACCAGCCGGTCGAAGCCGGTGTCGCTGAAGTGGCCGTCGTTGGAGGAGGCGCCGGTGTAGTACATCGGCTGGAGGAAGTTCTGGATCAGCGGATAGTCCATCTGCCAGCCGGCCCGGAACGGCCCGGTCATCTTCTTGCCCGCCACCTTGTTGCGGTAGTCGGCGAAGGTACCGACCGGTTTGCCGACACAGGCCCGGTCGTTGCGCAGCACGGTGTTGACGCTGTTGCAGACCGCGTCCACCCACTCCTTGTGGGAGCCGGTGTCCGCGTTGTACGTGATCGTCATCCGGCCGCCGGGCAGCCCGCCGCCCGCCTTGATCAGCTTGCGGGCCCGGACCGGGTCGTAGCGGCAGGCGTCCCCGCACAGCCCCTGCTGATAGCCGCCCTGGTGGCGCAGGACCGGGGAGGTCCAGTCGGTCGCGGGGGTGCGGGTGCCGTGGAAGATCCGCTCGGTGATCTGCGCACGGTTGATCGCCATCGAGATGCCCCGGCGGAGTCCGGCCTTGGCCGGGCCGCTCCAGGCGCGGTCGTACATCGGGAAGGTGAGGGTCTGGATGATCCCGGCGGGCTGGTTGATGTAGCGGTCGCCGAGGTCGGAGCGGACGAACTTCAGCTGCTGCGCCGGGACATCGTCGACCAGATCGAGATTGCCCGCCTGGAGATCGGTGTAGGCGGTGTTGCTGTCGGTGTAGACGCGCAGATCGACGCCCTTGTTACGGGCCTTGTCCGGGCCCGGGTAGCCGCCCCAGGCGCGCAGCTTCATCACCGAGCCCCTGGCGTACGACCGCACCTGGTACGGGCCGTTGCCGATGGGCTTGCGCAGCCAGCCGGCGTGGTCCTCGAAGAACGCCCGGGGCAGCGGCACATAGGCGTTGTAGCCGAGGGTCTTGGGCCAGGTGGAGAACTTCTGGGTGAGCCGGACGGTGAAGGTCCGCTCGTTCCTGACCCGCAGCCCGGAGAGGGTTTTGGCGGTGGGGGCGCCGCCGGTGGCGGGGTGGACCTTGTCGTAGCCCTCGATGTACTCGAAGAAGTAGGCGTTGCGCTGCTGGTGGTCGATCCGGGCGCCGTAGTTCCAGGCGTTCACGAAGGATGCCGCGGTGACCTTCTCCCCGTTGGCGAACCGCCAGCCCTTCTTGAGGGTGACGGTGTAGTTCCGCTGATCGGGGCTTTCGATCCGCTCCGCAAGCGCGTTCTTGGCCTCGCCCGTCTTCGGGTCGTAGCGCTTGAGCCCGCGGAAGATCATGTCGAGGACCTTGCCGCCCTGGACGTCGTTGGTGTTGGCCGGCTCCAGCGGGTTGGGCGGGTCGCCCCAGGAGGAGCGGATGACACCGGCGTCGGCACCGCCGTCCCCGCCGCCGCAGGCCGTCAAGGCCGTCGCGGCCACGAGGGCTGTCGCGGCTGTCACGGCTCTCAGGGCCGTCCTGCTCAAGACCGCCTTGGTCAAGGCCGCCTTGGTCAAGACCGTCCTGGTCAAGGCCGTTTCGGCCAGGGCGGTCCTGGCCGGGGCCGTCCTGGGCAGGGCGACGGGGGAGGGCGTGCGCCGGGCACGCCGGGAATACGGGGCTTCGCGACGCACGGCGCCTCCCGAGGATCCGGTCCAAGATCCGCCTAAGGCCCATCTGACATCCGCCGGGACGGCGGCGCACGTCGATGGCCGCTGTCCGTGGCGGCGGGGCCGGAGGCGAGGGAGGTTGGTGAAGCGCGAGCCGAGCGGTACGTCCCTCGCTCGGCAAGCGCTTTCTGGAGCACTCTCCCGTATCAACAGACCTGATTCAAGCCCCCGTTACCGAGTATTCAATCCATTCACACCAGCCTCCGGGGCCACCCGCCGCACAAGGGCACGCAGGGCGTTTCCCGCGTGACGCGCCACGAGGACTGCCACGAGGAGTGCCATGCGGCGTTTTACGAGGACTGCCACGCGGCGCGCCACGCGGTCGCCGCGGGTCGCGGACGCTCCCCGTCCGCGACCTCCTCTACCGTGCGCGCCATGGAGATCCATCCCTTCCGTATCGACGTCCCCCAGCCCGACCTCGACGATCTGCGGCAACGCCTGGAACGCACCCGCTGGCCGGAGCGGCTCCCGGGCGCCGGCTGGTCCGACGGGGCGTCGCTCGACCATGTCCGCGAGCTGGCCGCGTACTGGGCCACCGGGTTCGACTGGCGGGCGCGGGAGGCGCGGCTGAACGCGTTTCCCCAGTTCACGACGGAGATCGACGGGCAGCGGACGCACTTCCTCCATGTCCGCTCGCCCGAGCCCGCTGCCCTGCCGCTGCTGATCACTCATGGTTGGCCCGGTTCGGTCGCGGAGTTCACCGAGGTCATCGGCCCGCTGACCGATCCGCGCGGCCACGGCGGCGACCCGGCCGACGCCTTCCACGTCGTCATCCCGTCCCTCCCCGGCTTCGCCTTCTCCGCCCCGCCCCGCGAGCCCGGCTGGGGCATCCGCCGTATCGCCACCGCGTGGACGGAGCTGATGCGGCGCCTGGGGTACGAGCGCTATGGCACACAGGGCGGCGACTTCGGCTCGCTGATCTCCCCCGAGGTGGCCCGGGTGGCACCGTCCCGGGTCGTCGGCGTGCACGTCAACGCGCTGGTGACCGTCGGCTCGGCCGACCCGGCCGGGCCGGCGGACCTGACCCCGGCGGAGCGCTCCCGGCTGGCCGGGAGCCAACGCTGGCACCGCGAGCTGTCCGGCTACGCCGCCATCCAGAGCACCCGCCCGCAGACCCTCTCCTACGGCCTCGCCGACTCGCCCGTGGGCCAACTGGCCTGGAACGTGGACTGGTTCGCCGCCCACGGCGACAAACCCGGGGCCCTCGACCGCGACGCGGTCCTGACCAACGTCTCCCTGTACTGGTTCACCAATACGGCGGGCACCTCCGCCCGCCTCTACAAGGAGGCCGCCTCGGTCTGGGGCACACCCCCCGAGCGCTCCGGCGTCCCCACCGGCGTCGCGGTCTTCCGGGGCGACACCGCGATCCGCCGCCTCGCCGAACCCTGGCATGCGATCACCCACTGGTCGGAGTTCGAGACAGGCGGCCACTTCGCGGCGATGGAGGTCCCGGATCTGCTGGTGGACGACGTACGGACGTTCTTCCGCGACCTGCGCTGACCGGGGCCGGTACCGGCGAGCCCGCGCCGGGAGGGGTCCCGGACGGTACGGCGCATGATGGCCCGCCCGTAGCCGAGGTGAAAGCAAGGAAGTTCCGCCATGACCCCTGTGCAAGTCGACTGGCTGTCCATCGTGTTCGGCCCCCTCGCCCTCATCGCCTTCGCGTTCGCCTTCTCCGCGCAGCGCTCCGCGTCCAAGAGGGGCGAGTCCATGCCCGGCTGGGGCAAGACCGTGCAGGGTGTGGGGATGGGCCTCGTACTGTTCGTGGCCTTCAGCAACATGATGTGGGGAGGGTAGTGAGGGGGGTCGACACCGGGCCCGGCCCCGCCACGTGATCGCCGGTGCCGCGGCCGTTGTCCACGACCGGCCTCGTGACCGTGTCCATGAACGCGTCCACCCACGCCCGCGGGGCCGCCTCGACGGCGGATGTGTGGGTTCGCTTATGATCGCGAAATGCCGCAGAACGACCTTCAGCGTGCCCGGGACTTCCGGCTCTCCTTCGCCCGGCGGCAGGCCGGTGAGGTGCGGGAGGTGCCGGGGGGATTCCTGGTGCTGCACCGGGAGTACGCGCGGTCGCATGAGCACAATCAGCTGCATATCGTCGGGCCCGCCGACCCCGAGGGGCTGCCCGCGCTCGCCGATGAGGCCATGGCCTTCCTGCCGCATCGCCGGATCACGGTCCATGACGAGACCCTGGGGCCGCTCTGTGCGCCCGCGCTCGAACGGGCCGGGTACAGCCATGTCACCGAGGTGCTGATGGTCCACACCGGGCCGGTGCCGGAGGCCGCCGCGGCCGATGTGGTCGAGCGGGACCTGGGGCCGGATCCGTACGGGCCGCTGCGGCGGGCTCTGACGGCGCAGCAGCGGCGGTGGATGCCGGACGCGGACGAGCGGACCGTGCACGACCTCGTGGAGCGGCGCACGGCCCGGCGGGCCGGGGCCGAGGACGTGCTCTTCCTCGCCGCCCACGACGACAGCGGCGAGATCGCCTCCTGGGCCGATCTGTATCTGGAGCCCGCCGCCGGGATCGCCCAGATCGAGGAGGTGGCGACCGCCGAGCCGTATCTGCGCCGCGGCTACGCCGACGCCGTCCTGACCGCCGCGCTGCGCCGCGCGGCGGCCGCGGGGTGCGCGCTGCGGTTCCTCGTCGCCGACCAGGACGACTGGCCGCTGCGCTGGTACGGCCGCCGCGGGTTCACCGCCGTCGGGCGTGCGCATTCCTTCTCGCGGTTCTGAGTTCCGAGTCTGGGTTCTGGGGTCCGGGTTCTGGGCTCCGGGTTCTGGGGTCCGAGTTCCGGGTTCTGGCCCGGTCCGCTACGGCTCCTTGCGCGGAGGCGCCTCCGTACCCGACTCCGCCGCGATCAGCGCCGGGTCCAGCACGACGTCCTCCTCGCGGGCCTCGAGGGTCGGGTCCTCGGGGAAGTGGCAGGCGGCGAGGTGGCCCTCGCCGTTGCCGTCCAGGCGGATCAGCGGCGGCTCCTCCCGCGCGCACTTGTCCTGGGCCTTCCAGCAGCGGGTGCGGAAGCGGCAGCCGGAGGGCGGGTTGATGGGGGAGGGGACGTCCCCGGCGAGCCGGATGCGTTCGCGGCGGAGGGAGTCCGGGTCGTTCTCGGTGTCCTCGGCCATCACCACCGCCGCGTCCGGCACGGCGGACAGCAGGGCGTGGGTGTACGGGTGGCGGGGGCGGCGGTAGATGGCGTCGCGGTCGCCGACCTCGACGACCTTGCCCAGGTACATCACGGCCACGCGCTGCGAGAAATGGCGTACGACGGCGAGGTCATGGGCGATGAAGAGGAAGGCGATGCCCAGTTCCCGCTGGAGCTTCTGGAGCAGGTTGACGACCTGCGCCTGGATGGAGACGTCCAGCGCCGAGACCGGCTCGTCGGCGACGATCAGCTTGGGTTCGAGGGCGAGCGCGCGGGCCACGCCGATGCGCTGGCGCTGGCCGCCGGAGAACTCGTGCGGGAAGCGGTTGTAGTGCTCGGGGTTGAGGCCCACGATCTCCAGCAGCTCGCGCACCCGGGCCTCGCGGCCGCCCGGCGGATCGATGCCGTTGATCTCCATGGGGCCGGAGATGATGGCCCCGACGGTCTGCCGTGGGTTCAGCGAGGAGTACGGATCCTGGAAGATCATCTGGATCTCGGAGCGGATCGGGGCGAGCTCTTTGCGGCCCGCGTGGGTGATGTCCCGGCCCCGGTAGGTGATCGTCCCGCCGGTGGGCTCCAGCAGCCGGGTCAGCAGCCGGCCCGTGGTGGACTTGCCGCAGCCGGACTCGCCGACCAGTCCGAAGCTCTCCCCGGCGTGCACGGTCAGATCGACCCCGTCCACCGCCTGTACGGCCCCGACCTTCCGCTTGAACGGAAAGCCGCCCATGATCGGGAAGTGTTTGGTCAGCTTCTCGGTGACCAGGAGGGGTTCGGGTGTGCCCGACTCGATGCTCATGCGTCAGCGCTCCTAAGCCCTGGTCCCTAGCCCAGCCGGGGCTTGATCTGCTCGGTGAAGAGGGTCTGTTTCCGCTCGGCGCCCAGATGGCAGGCGGCGCCGCGGCCGTCCGGGAGCACGGGCCGCTCGGTGGTGCAGCGGTCCCCCGCCACCTGGTCGGTATAGCGGCACCGCGGGTGGAAGGGACAGCCCGGCGGCGGGCTGAGCAGGCTCGGCGGGGAGCCGGGTATGGGGCTCAGCGGCTCGTCCACATCGGAGGACAGCCGCGGCATGGAGCCCAGCAGCCCCCAGGTGTACGGATGCTGGGGCGCGCGCAGCACCTCGCGGACCGTACCGCGCTCCACGGCCCGGCCCGCGTACATCACCAGCAGATCGTCGGCGGTGTTGGCGACCACGCCCAGGTCATGGGTGATGAGGATGATCGCGGAGCCGAACTCCTGCTGGAGGTCCCTCAGCAGATCCAGGATCTGGGCCTGGACGGTGACGTCGAGGGCGGTGGTCGGCTCGTCGGCGATCAGCAGATCGGGGTCGCAGACCAGCGACATCGCGATCATCGCGCGCTGCCGCATCCCGCCGGAGAACTGGTGCGGATAGTCGTCCACCCGCAGCCGCGGGTTGGGTATGCCGACCTTCTCCAGCATCTCGATGGCCCGGGAGCGGGCCTCGCTCTTGGAGGCGCCGGTGTGCTTGCGGTACGGCTCGGCGATCTGGCGGCCCACCGTGTAGTACGGCGACAGGGCGGTCAGCGGATCCTGGAAGATCATCGCCATGGTGTTGCCGCGCAGCCGCTCCAGGGTGCGTTCGGGCGCCCCGGTCAGCTCCTGTCCGTCCAGCAGGATCTCGCCGCTGACGGTGGTGGTGCGCGGGTCGTGCAGGCCCAGCACGGTGAGGTTGGTGACGGACTTGCCGGAGCCGGACTCGCCCACGATGCCGAGCGTACGGCCGCGTTCGAGGTCGAAGGAGAGGCCGTCGACGGCCTTGACGGTCCCGTCCTCGGTGGCGAAGCGGACATACAGATCGCGTACGGACAGGAAGGCGCCGGGGCCGGCCTCGGGGGGCGTCCCGCCGTCGTCGGGCTTGGTGAGTGTGGTCATCTCGGCAGCAGCTCCGGGTCTGTCAGGCGAGGCGCACGCGCGGGTCGATGAAGGCGTAGGCGGCGTCGACCAGGATGTTGAACACCACGATGGCCGCCGAGCTGACCAGCATCACCCCCATCAGCATCGGCAGATCGGTGAGCTGGACGGATTCCACCGCCAGCCGTCCGATGCCGTGCAGTGTGAAGGTGTACTCGGTGACCATGGCCCCGCCGAGGAGCGATCCGAGGTCGATGCCGAAGATGGTGATGATGGGGGCGATGGCGCCGCGCCAGGCGTAGCGGAAGAAGACCGTACGGCTGGAGAGCCCCTTGGCCCTCGCCGTACGGACATGGTCCTCTTGCAGCTGCTCGACCATCTGGGAGCGGGTCATCCGGCTGTAGTTGGCCATGAAGATCAGCGAGAGCACCACCCAGGGCAGCAGCATTCCGCTGAACCACTTCGCCGGATTGTCGGTGAAGGGGTAATAGGCGGGCTGGTCCATGATCCCCAGAC
Organism: Streptomyces malaysiensis subsp. malaysiensis; assembly: GCF_040653035.1. NCBI lineage: Bacteria > Bacillati > Actinomycetota > Actinomycetes > Kitasatosporales > Streptomycetaceae > Streptomyces > Streptomyces malaysiensis. The sequence continues at coordinate 576,205 of NZ_JBEZNG010000001.1, read as the reverse complement.
CGCTGACGAACCAGGCCAGTGCGAGCACCCCGACGAAGTAGATCTGCATCGAGGCGCCGAGCAGCGACAGCGAGCTGAAGAACTTGTCGATCCAGGTGCCGCGCCGCCACGCCGCGATCATGCCGATGCCGATCCCGCAGACCAGGAAGACGGCGGCGCCGCCGAGGGCGAGCGAGAGGGTGGTGGGGAAGCGGTCGACGATGGTGCCCCAGACCGGCTCCTGGCTGACGAAGGAGTAGCCGAAACAGGGGGCGTCGCAGTGCCCCACGGCGAAGTCCCGCCCGGCGAAGATCCCCACCATGAACTTCCAGTACTGGACCGGCACCGGCTGGTCCAGGCCCAGATTCTTGTTGATCATCGCGAGCGAGGTGGGGTCGCAGTTCTTGCCGCAGGCGAGCCGGGCCGGTTCGGCGGGCAGGGCGAAGAAGAGGAAGAACGTGATCGCGCTGATCAGGATCAGGATCACGATCGCGCCGAGGGACCGGCGGGCGAGGAATCTGAACATGACGTCGGTGATCTTCCGCTAGGTCCCGGCCGCGTCCGCCGGTGCGGACGCGGCCGGGCTCTGCGCGGCCTGGGTACGGCCGCGGCTACTTGATGAAGACGGCCGTCGGGTCCACGGCGCCGTAGACCGAGTTGAACTTCACTCCGCCGATGCCCGAGCCCCAGAGGGTGAACAGCCGGTTGTAGAAGGTCGGGACGGCGGGGATCTCATCGCTGAGGATCTTCTCGCTGAGCTTGATCCACTCCGAGGTGGCCCGGCTCAGATCGCTGACCTTGGCGACCTTGCCGATCTCGGCATTGACCGACGGGACGTTGAGGTGCGAGTAGTTCGCGGAGTCGTCGTAGACGTTCTTGCCGTCGTACAGCGGCGGGACCACGGTCGAGGCGGACGGCCAGTCGGCACCCCATGAGGACCGGTACAGGTCGTACTTGTTCTTGACCTTTCCGATCTGGGTGTAATAGGTCGACTGGTCGATCTCCTTCTTCTCGACCTTGAACCCGGCCCGCTCCAGGGCCCGCTCGACGACCACCGAGGCGTCCTGGTGGGTGTCGCCGTTGCCGTAGGCGTAGACGAGCTCGTAGTTCTCCTTGCCCGCCTCCTTCAGCAGCTCCCTGGCCTTCTTGGCGTTGCCGCCGGGGTACTTCTTCTTCTGGAACGGGTCGAACGAGGGGTCGTAGCCCTTGAGCGTGGGGCCGACCAGCCCGCCGCCGATCTCACCGGCCTTGGGACCGCCGAACTGCTGGAGGTACTGACCGCTGGGGAAGGCCCAGGCGATCGCCTCGCGCACCTTCTTGTCCTTGATCCGATCAGTGTTGATCGATACGACATCCACATAGGGCTGCGTTTCGGTCAGCGACCGGGACATCGCCTCCTTGTCCTTGAGGACCGTGGAGATCTGCGACGGGTCGACCGCGTTGGTCCACGTCATCCCGTTCCGGTCGGCGCCCTTGTCGGCCTGGAGCCGGCGGGTGGAGTCCACCCACTGGTGGCCGAAGGAGACGTCGAAGGTGTTCACGTACTGATGGCGTATCGAGTCGGTCTTGGGGTCCCACTGGTCGTTCTTGACGAACTGGATGCCCTTGCCCGGCTTGAAGTTCCGGATCTTGTACGGACCGGAGGCCAGCGGCGCCTTGTCGTACTTCTCCTTGGTGTCCTTGCCCGGCGGCACCGCGCCGATGTTCGGCATGGCGACCGCGAACGGCACCTCGGCGCGCGGCTGGTCGAAGTGGAAGACGACGGTCTTGTCGTCCGGGGTGTCCAGCACCGACTTGGGGAGGTGCTTGCCCTTGTAGGGGCCGTCCGGAAGCGCCTTGCGGTACTTCTGGCCCTCACCGGAGAGCCACTGCTGGAGGTAGGTCGGCCCGTTCGTCTGATACGGCGCGTAGAGCCGCTCGACGGACTGCCGGACGTCCTTGGAGGTGATGGGCGAGCCGTCCTCGTACTTCAGCCCGTCCTTGAGGGTGTACGTCCAGGTGCGGCCGCCGTCGGAGGACTTGCCGGTGTCGGTGGCGAGGTCGCCGACCAGCTTGGCCTTGCCCGTCTTGTCGTCGAACTGGTAGTTCGTCAGCGTCCGGTTGTAGAGCGTCTGCATGATCAGCTCATCGCTGACATAGATCTGCCCCGGGTCCAGATGCTCGAAGGCGTCCCGCTGGAGCACCGTGACGGTGCCGCCCTTCTTCGCGCCCGCCAGGTCCTTGGCCGGGCCGGTGGAGTCGGCCGCGGTGCCGAGGGTGATGTCCTGGGACTCCATCTTGGGCTCGTTCGAATCCTTGGGGTCCGAGCCGCCGCCTCCGCTGCTGCACCCCGCGAGCGCCAGGGCCCCCGCGGCCAGGGCGACGGCGTAGGTACGGGCTCTGCGACTGTTCTTCGACCGTTCTTCGATGTTCACGTTGCCACTGCACCTGCCTCATCGGACGGAACACTTGCCGTTCACTGTCTTGGGCCGGCCGGCCCCCCGGTCACCGCGTGGTCTTCGGGTCCATCGCGTCCCGGACCGAGTCCCCGAGCAGGTTGAAGGCGACCACGAAGACCACCATGGCGATGCCGGGGAAGAACATGTAGGTGATGTCGCCCTCGTAGAAGTTGGCGCCCTTGGCGAACATCCGGCCCCAGTCGGGGGTCGGCTCCACCACGCCCACACCGAGGAAGGACAGCGCCGCCTCGGTCGTCACGAAGTTCGGCAGCATCAGCGTGGACTGCACCAGGATGGGTGTGCCGAGGTTGGGCAGCAGCTCCTTGCGGACGATCCGCCACGGCGAGGCGCCGGTCACCTTGGCCGCCTCGACGAACTCACGCTCCCTCAGGGACAGCACCTGGCCGCGCAGCAGCCGGGCCAGCTGCATCCAGCCCAGCAGCCACAACACCATCACCAGGGCCGTCACCCGGAAATAGGTGGGTGTCTCCTTCTGCGGGCTCACGAACAGCGCGGTGACCACCGGCATGAAGGCGACGAAGAACAGCTGCTGCGGGAAGGAGAGCAGCAGATCGATGAGCCGGCCGAGGAAGTAGTCGGTACGGCCGCCCATATAGCCCGCCACCACGCCGATCACGATGCCGGTGAGCGTGGACAGCACGGTCGCGGCCAGCCCGATCAGCAGCGAGGTACGGATGCCGTAGACCAGCTGGGTCAGCACATCGCGGCCCAGTTTGGGCTCGATGCCGAACCAGAACTCGCCGTCGATGCCCCCGTTGGGCTTCATCGGATAGCCCGTCAGGGGATCCAGCAGCTCGGGGCGGTCCAGCCCGTAGGTGGTGTACGGATCCTTGCCGTACAGCGCGGAGATCACCGGCGCCAGCACGGCGACGGCGAAGAAGAAGACCACCACGCACGCGGAGATGACACCGGTGCGGTCGCGTTTGAAGCGCCGCCACATCAGCTGACGGGGTGCCAGCCCGGCCGGTGCCCCGCCCTCCGCGCCCGGTGCGGCCTTCTCGACCACGCCGGTCTGGGATGGACTCGTCATCGCGTAGCGTCCCCCCGCACTGGTGTCACACCGTCAACTCGCGTCATCTATGCGCGTCATGTCGCCGCCCGCTCGCCAGGGTGGTGCATGCGTGTCGGGTTGAGCGGACTTTCGCAATCGGGGAACGGCCCAGTCAAGGGTCCGGGGAGGGTGGATGTGCCCCTCATTCGAGTCTTGAGCGAAGATTTGGCAGATCGAGGTCCGGGCGTGCTTGACAGGGATCCCCCATGGGCGACAAAGCATGGACTATGGGCAGGAAACGCGTTAACACACAGGCAACTTCACTGTCGCAACACCGATATACGGACGCGCCAGGCTGAACTGCGTACGGCCGTGCGGGTGCCGTAGACCGGCCGGGACGCGCCATGTCGCCCCGGCCGGTCGCACCCCCGGCGGCCCCGGCGGGCGCGTCCCGTGGCGGTCACCGGACCGTCGTGTCTCCCGGTGGTCTCCGGACGGTCACGATCCGCATATTTCTTCCCTTTTCTTCCGTGGTCCGTATTTTTCTTCGGCTCGTGACGGTTGCCCCGGGTACGAGGCGGGGGAGACCTACGGCTATGGGGCAGGGACGGATACTCAACAGCGGAGGGCGCCTCTTCGGGGCGCTCGTCTGCGCGGTCCTCGGGCTGATCTCGCTGGCGTGGATCATCCGCGACCTGGGCAAGGCCGATGAGTCGAGCCATCTGTGGTGGACCTGGGCGGGGCTGCCGTTCCGGGCCACCGGAGGGATCTTCGGCTCCTCCCTGCTCGACCTGGTGCTGCTGCTGGTCTACGCGGTCGTCGGGCTCACCGCCCTGCGCTCACCCGCCGCCGCGGGCGCGCTCGGCTCGGTCGCGGTCGTCACCGTGGCGGTGCGCCTGCCCAGCCTGTGGAACCTGAACTCCGACTGGCTCCAGGGCATCCCCGGCGATCTGAAGACCCGGGCGAACCTCAGCGCGTGGGCGCAGGTGGTGCTCGCGGGGCTGCTGCTGGCCGTGGTCGCAGCCGCCCGCCGCCCCGCCGACCTCCCCCCGCCCGGCCGGCCCGGGTCGCCCGCCGACCGGCCGCCGGGCCGCCCCTCGCCCGGGGCGGCGGTCATCGGCGCGCTGTTCCTGGGCGCGGTGGGGGCCGTCATCGCCGCCTGGCAGATCTACTGGGCCCAGGAGCGCGGCTGGGAGATCTACAAGTACCTGCTCACCGGCAAGCACACGCTGCCCACCCTGCTGTCGGCGCCCGGAGCCTGGACCGCGTGGGCGGCGGTCGCGCTCTGCCTGGCCGCCACGGCCGCGGCGCTCGCCCGCGCCCCGCTGGCGCGCCCGCTGGGGATGACGGCGGCGGCGCTCGTCACGGCCACGGGGATCAGCGAGGCATCGCTCTACATCAAGCTGGACTATGTGGACCACCTCAGCGATCTGCCCACGGTGGGCGTGCTCAGCGTGCTCACCGGCTTCTTCGAGGCGGTCGCCGGGCTGATCGCCCTGATCGCGCTGGCGCGGCGGAGCGCGGAGGAGGACACCGACTCCCTCGGCGGCGTAGGCGGCCCCCCGCCGTACGCCGCCTACGCCGCCTACGGCGGCCAGGGCCCAGGGAGCTACGACGCCCAGGGGCCCGGCGGCTACGACGGCTACGGCGGCCAGGGGCCCGGAGGCTACGACGGCGCCTACGGCGGCCAGGGGCCCCGGGGCTACGGGTCCGGAGGCTCCGGAGGTTATGGCGACGGGGGTTACGGCGGCGGAGGGTACGGCAGCGGTGGCTACGGCCCGCCCCCGCCCAGCACCCCGCCGCTGGTGCCCCCACCACCCGGAGCCCCACCCACCCCGCCCCCACCCCCCTCCACACCTCCCGCACCCCCACCGGGCTGGTGACGCCGGTTCGGCGGCGCCCCGAAGGGGCGCGGGGCTGTGTCGATATGCGGCTCCGCCGCGCGGGCGCGACCAGCCACGACGGCGCCCCCGAAGGGGCGCGGGGAACTGCGCGACCAGCCACGGCGGCGCGGCGGACGGTCGACGGCATACCTGGGCACTCCCGGCGGAGCGCCTGAGGGGACCAGGCCGGCCGCAGTGCGACGGCGCCCCCGAAGGGGCGCGGGGAACTGCGCGACCAGCCACGGCGGCGCCGCGGACGGTCGACGGCAGACCAGGGGCACCCCCTGCGCGGCCAGCCACAACCGCGCCGCAGACGATCGACCGCAGACCAGGGGCACCCCCAGACCGCAGACCAAGGGCACCCCCAGACCGCAGACCCCAAGGGCACCCTTGGCGGAGCGCCTACCCGAGGGACCGCTTGAGGAAGTCCACCTGGAGCAGAAGCAGATTCTCCGCGACCTGCTCCTGCGGGGTCATATGGGTCACCCCGGACAGCGGCAGCACCTCATGCGGACGGCCCGCGGCCAGCAGCGCCGAGGAGAGCCGCAGGGTGTGCGCGGCCACCACGTTGTCGTCCGCCAGACCGTGGATGATCATCATCGGCCGGGCGGTGCCGGCCGCGCCGGACAGCCCCTCGTCGGTCACCAGCCCATTGGCGGCGTAGACCTCGGGCTGTTCGTCCGGCAGGCCCAGATACCGCTCGGTGTAGTGGGTGTCGTACAGCCGCCAGTCCGTCACCGGGGCGCCCACCACGCCCGCGTGGAAGACGTCGGGGCGGCGCAGCACCGCCAGCGCGGCCAGATAGCCGCCGTAGGACCAGCCGCGGATGGCGACCCGGCCGAGGTCCAGCGGATAGCGCTCGGCGAGCGCCGTCACCGCCTCGACCTGGTCCTCCAGGGTGACCGCGGCCAGTTCGTCGCGGACCGCCTTCTCCCAGGCGGGGGAGCGGCCGGGGGTGCCGCGGCCGTCGGCCACGATCACCGCGAAGCCCTGGTCGGCGAACCACTGCGAGGTGAGATGTGCGTTGTGCGAGGCGACCACCCGCTGGCCGTGCGGCCCGCCGTAGGGGTCCATCAGGACCGGCAGCGGCCCGTCGCCCTCCCGGTGGCCGCTGGGCAGCAGTACGGCACAGGGGATGTCCCGCTTGCCCGCGAAGACGAGTTCGGGGCGGGCGGTGATGACGGGCCGCTCCGCGTACGAGTCGAGTTCGCCGAGGCGCTCGGCCGCACCGTGGTCGGCGGGCCGGAGGATCTCCACGCTCACCCCGGGCCGCTCCACCCCCGTGTAGGACAGCGCGATGACCTCACCGCCGCGCACGGCGGAGTGGACCGCGGGGAAGGGGCGCCTGCCGACCGGCTCCCAGCCGCCCTGGTCGCCGCTGCCCCGGAACCAGGCGCGGTGGACATCGATCTCGCCCGGCCGCTCGGGCAGCGGGGCACCGGCCCCGGGGGAGGCGGAGAACAGCACGTCGTCCGAGCCGATGTCGAGGACCGCGCGCACGTGAAGGGCGCTGGAGGTCAGCTTGCGGTCGCCGACCATCAGCACCCGGGCGCCGCCTTCGTCCGCGATGCGGACGAGCCGTCCGTCCTCCGTCCAGGCCGGCACCCCGGGGAATAGATCCAGCCAAACCGCGTCCTCGTCCACATGGACCGTGCTGGTCCGTCCGGTGCCGGTGTCCACGGCCAGGTAGAGCTGGCTGCGCTGGTCCCTGGCCTGGACCAGAAGCAGGGGCGGACCGTAGGCCGACCAGTGCACCCGGGCGAGGTACGGATAGTTCTCCCGGTCCCACTCGATCTCCGTACGGGAGCCGTCCAGACCGAGCAGAACCAGCCGCACCTCGGCGTTGGCGGTGCCCGTCGCGGGGTAGAGGGCCGCCGCGGGCTCCCGGCCGGGGTGGGCCGGGTCGGCGATCCACCAGCGCTTCACGGGGGCCTCGTCGACCCGGGCGGCCAGCAGGGCATCGCTCCTCGGCGACCACCAGAAGCCGCGGGAGCGGTCCATCTCCTCGGCCGCGATGAACTCCGCGAGGCCATAGGTGACGGTGTCCCCCTCCGGCTCCGCGAGCGCCCGGTCGCCCTCGCCGTCCACGCCCGTGACCCGGAGCGCCCCGCCCGCCGCATAGGCGATGTGGCGGCCGTCGGGCGAGGGGCGCGGGTCCACGACCGGACCGGGGACGCGCAGCTCATGGGTGGTGCCCGCGGGCAGGTCGGTGGTGAAGAGCCGTCCGGAGAGGGCGAACGCGGCCCGCTCGACCGCGGCGTCCACCGCGTAGCCGACCACCCCGGCCGACCCCTCGCGGCTGCGCTCGCGCCGCGCCCGCTCCTCGGGGGACAGCTCCTCGCCGGCGCCGCCGAGCAGCTCGGCCGGGTCGGCGGCGGGGTACTCGCGCCGCCCTTCGAGGTCGTACACCCACAGGAGGCCGGTCCGGTCGGTGCCCGAGCGGGAGCGCAGGAAGACGACGCGTGAATCGTCGGGGGCCACGGCGAGGGCCCGCGGCGCCCCGAGGGTGAAACGCTGGGTGCGCGCGTGCTGCCGTGGGAACGAGAGCTGTCCGGTCATAGGGGGAGCGTACGGCTAAGGATCATCGCGAGGGAGGGTACGGACCGGTAGGTCGGACGGCGGTTGCCCCCGGCACGATCGGGCCGGGATCGCGCCCGCGCCAAGCCGCCCCGGACGATGGCGAGATGGCGCATAACCAACGAGAAGTCGCGCATGGGACACGGAAGTTCGTGCGATCAGGCATGCGCCCCTGTCATGCTCCCGTGCACCGAGTCGTGTGCACAGCGCCATAGTTATGATCGATTGCGCATAGTGGGTAGCCCCCCTGTGGCATCAATATGTTGTCCATCCGAGTGCGTGTACCTGGAGGTGAGCCGCTGTGGCGCTCTCGATCTCAATGTCGGTGCTGCTGTTGATCATCGTCTTCATGCTGGTGAACAAGGCAGGACTGAAGGCAGTTCATGCGGTCGTCTGTGTCCTCCTCGGCTTCTACCTGGCCAGTTCCTCGGTGGCACCGACGATCGACGATCTCACCACGAATGTGGCGGACATGATCGGCGGCGTGAAGATCTGACCCCGAGCGGGACCGGGGCGTGCGATCCATGGGCACTGATGTGCGAATCGTAGGCTGTGCCCATGACCGTTCTTCCCGCCCGTCGTCTGCTGTTGGTGCACGCACATCCGGACGACGAGTCGATCAATAACGGCGCGACCATGGCGAAGTACGCCGCCGAGGGCGCACACGTCACCCTGGTGACCTGCACCCTCGGTGAGGAGGGCGAGGTGATCCCGCCTGCCCTGGCGCATCTCGCCGCCGACCGCGATGACGCGCTCGGGCCGCACCGGATCGGCGAACTCGCCACGGCCATGAACGCCTTGGGGGTCGAGGACCACCGCTTCCTGGGCGGGCCCGGACGCTATCGCGACTCCGGGATGATGGGTGTCCCGCAGAACGACCGGCCGGGCTGCTTCTGGCAGGCCGACCTGGACGAGGCCGCGGGGCATCTGGTGGCCGTGGTCCGCGAGATCCGGCCACAGGTTCTCGTGGCGTACGACACCAATGGGGGCTACGGCCACCCCGACCATATCCAGGCGCACCGCGTGGCGATGCGCGCCGTCGGGCTGGCCGCCGATCCGGACTTCCGCCCGGACCTCGGTGAACCGCATGACATCGCGAAGGTCTACTGGAACTGCGTGCCGCGCTCGGCCGTCGAGGAGGGCTTCGCCCGGCTGCGGGCCGCGGGCCGTGACTCCCTCTTCCCCGGGGTCGCCTCGGTGGAGGACGTCCCCGGAGTGGTGGCGGACACGGAGGTCACCGCCGCCATCGACGGCACCGCCCACGCCGCGGCGAAGGCGGCCGCGATGCGCGCCCACGCCACCCAGATCGCGGTGGACGGACCCTTCTTCGCGCTCTCCAACGACCTGGGCCAGCCGATGTTCGTCCACGAGCACTACCGGCTGGTCAAGGGCGAGGCCGGGGCGGACCGCGAGGACGACCTGTTCGCGGGGGTGACGGCATGACGGCCCCGCGGCTGGGCGGATACGTCCTGCTCGCCGTGGCCGGGGTGCTGGTCGGCACCGCGGGCGCGCTGGTGCAAGGGGCGTGGTTTCCCGGCGGATTGCTGCTCGCGCTGCTCGCCGTCGTGGGCCTGTGCTACGGCGGCGTCAAGGTCATGGGCGCCCGGATGGGCGGCGGAGTGCCCGCGGGCGCCTGGACGGTGGCCGTGTTGCTGCTCACTTCCGCCCGCCCGGAAGGGGATTTCCTTTTCGGCGCCGGGCTGGGGTCGTACGCTTTCCTCCTCGGCGGGATGTTCCTCGGTGTGATGTGTGCCACGCTGCCGTTGGTGCCGCAACCCCCTGGCCCGCCGGTCCGACTTGGTAAGTGACGTGACGTTTTCGGCACGACGTCTCCGGCACTTGAAGGCTCTTCGGACTCATGGCGAAGGGTGCGCCTCGGGCGTACCGGATGCGGTGATCCGGCGGCCGTCAAGTGCGCGTCCGCACCGCCCAGTAAGGTGGTGCCGCCGCCGAGCCGCCCGCGCGAGGTCCGACGGGCGGCGGAGCTAACTGGGAGAACCTGCTTTGAGCCGTGAATCTGACAGTTCGTCCTCCGGGCCCCGCGAGGGAGGCGGCGGTGCCGCCTACCCGTCGGGCACCCCGCCGTACGGATCCCGCCAGTACCCCTCGCCGAGCCCCGCGCAGGAGGCCCCGCAGGGTGCCGCCGAGGACGGGCGGGCGCGTGCCGCGGCCAAGCCGGAGGAGCCGAAGACCGAGACCACGCTGACGACCCGGATCAAGATCAACATTCCGGGGTCGCGGCCCATCCCGCCGGTGGTCATGCGCACGCCCGTCGCCGAGGACGGCGTACCCGCGCCGCGCTCCGGCGGGGACGACGACGCCCCGGAGCGCACCAGCGCCCTGCCCCGGATCGACTTCCCGCCGACGCCGGAGCGCGGTGTGCCGGCCGAGCCCGGCGGAGCCATGGAGCCGTCCGAGCCCCGGGAGAAGAAGGGCGGCAAGGGCGACGGTGAGCGGACCAGCGACTGGTTCGCGCCCCGTAGGACCAGGGGCGGCTCTTCGGCCACCGGCGGCACCCCCAAGCCGCCCGCGTCCCCGGCCCCGGACACCACCCAGGGGTTCCCGGCGCCGGACGTCACCCAGGGATTCCCTTCCCCGGAGACCACTCAGGGATTCCCCGCGCCCGACACCACGCAGGGATTCCCGGCACCCGACCCCCAGGGATTCCCCTCCCCGGAGACCACCCAGGGGTTCCCGGCCCCGCAGCAGGGTGGCGGCCCCGTCGCCGACCTGCCGTACTTCACCGACGCCCAGTCCCCGTCCGGTCACCCGGAGCCGACCGGGCCCACCACCGGCCCGGTCACCGGCGATATGTACCTGCCGCCGTCCGCCCCCGGTGTCGGCCAGCGCGACAGCGATCTGCTGGCCCCGCCCGGACCTGGCCCCGCGGGCGGCCCGTTCGGCGGCGACCCGCAGACGCCCACGGGCGGTGTGGGGCCGCTGGGCGGAGGCGGTCCGGCCGCCCAGCCGCCGACCCCGCCGGGCGGCTCGCCGCTCTCCGGCAGCCTCGGCGCCACCACCGGTGTGGGCCCGCTGAACACCCCCGCGGACGGCCCCTCGCTCTTCCGTGACCCCGACCCCACGCCCAGTGGCGGGGTGCCGCCGGAGCAGATCTCCAGCGACACGCTGGTCAGCGGCGTGCCCGTGGTGCCGTCGGCGGGCCGGGCCAAGCCGCCGTCCCCGCCCGTCCCGGGCGGTCCCGGGGCCCCGGCGCCCGGCGGCGACAGCGCCCCGGCGCCGTCCGCCCCGAAGGCGGGCAAGCCCAAGAAGAAGGGCCGCTCGAAGGTCGTCATGGCCGGGGGCCTGCTGTTCGTGATCGTGGGCGGGGCCTACGCCGCCGGTCTGGTGATGAACCACGCCGATGTGCCGAACGGCACCACTGTCCTCGGCATCGACATCGGCGGCACCTCCAAGGAGGTCGCCGTCGACAAGCTGGACTCCGCGCTGGGCAAGCGCACCACCGACCCGCTGACGGTGTCGGTCGACGGCCAGCAGAAGGAGATCAAGCCATCCGTCGCGGGCCTGGCGCTCGACACCGAGGCCACGGTCCGGGACGTCGCGGGCCGGGACTACAACCCGGTCACCGTGATCGGCTCGCTCTTCGGCGGCACCCATGAGGCCGAGCCCGCGGTCACGGTCGACGAGGAGAAGCTGCGGGACGCCCTGGAGCGGCTCGCGGGCGACTCCGGTACGGCCCGCGAGGGCGGTATCAGCTTCACCTCCGGCAAGGCCGTCCCGGTGTACGGCAAGGAGGGCAAGGGGCTGGACGTGGACAAGGCGGTCAAGGCCGTCTCGGAAGGGTTCCAGCTGCGCGCCGAGACCGGCCGGAACAAGGCCATCACCCTGCCGGTCGCCGTGCGGCGGCCCTCGGTCAGCAAGGCCGAGGTCGACCGGAAGATGAAGAGCTTCGCCGAGCCCGCGATGTCGGATCTGGCCACCGTGCAGACGGACGCCTCGCACTCGATCCAGTTCGGCCCGGACAAGTCGCTGCCGAAGATCCTCTCCATGCGGGTGGTCGACGGCAAGCTGGTGGAGCACTACAACCTGCCCGTCCTCAAGCAGCTGTACGGCAGCACCTTCGACGGCGTGCTGCTGGAGCGGGGCGACGGCAGCAAGAAGCCCGTCACCCCCGAGGACGTGGTGTCCGCGCTGCGGCAGGCGCTGCTCGGCACGACGCCCGGCGAGCGCGTCGGCATCGTCGGCAAGGACAACTGACCGCTCCGTCGAGCGCCGTCGTTCGACGCGGCCCCCGCCCGGCACCGGGCGGGGGCCGCGGCATGTCTCCCGGGCCGTGTCACACCCCGGCCCATGACATCTGTCATCCCCAGGTCACGACCGCTGACACTGCCGGGCACACCCCGCCCTCGGCCAGGCTGATGGCCATGACCGCAACGACCGCTGTTTCCGCCCCCGGCACCGGGGCCGCCACCACGGGCGCCCCGCCCGTGGTCCGCTTCGAGAAGGTGAACAAGAGCTACGGCAGTGTGCGCGCCGTGACCGATCTCGACCTCGCCCTGTACCCGGGGGAGACCGTCGCCCTGCTGGGCCCCAACGGCGCCGGCAAGTCCTCCAGCCTCGATCTGCTGCTCGGCCTGCGCCACCCCGACTCCGGCCGGGTGGAGGTCTTCGGCACCACCCCGCGCCGGGCCATCGTGCGCGGCCGGGTCGGCGCGATGCTCCAGAGCGGCTCCCTGATGGAGGAGGTGACGGTCCGCGAGCTGGTGGGGCTGGCCTGCGATCTGCACCCCAAGGGCCATCCGGTGGACGAGGTGCTGGAGCGGGCGGGGCTCGCCGGGATCGCCTCGCGCAAGGTGAACAAGCTCTCCGGCGGCCAGGAGCAGCGGGTGCGCTTCGCGTTCGCCACCGCCGGCGCCTCCGATCTGATCGTGCTGGACGAGCCGACGACCGGTATGGACGTGGCGTCCCGGCAGACCTTCTGGGGCGCGATGCGGGAGCAGGCGAAGCAGGGCCGCGCCATCCTGTTCGCCACCCACTACCTCGAAGAGGCCGACGCCGTCGCCGACCGGGTGATCGTGCTGCACCGTGGCCGGGTGCTGGCCGACGGCTCCTCCGCGGAGATCAAGGCCATGGCCGGGGCCCGGCGGATCTCCTTCGAGCTGGACGGGCCGATCGACCGGGCGGCGCTGGGAGCCCTGCCCGCGCTGACCGGGGTCGAGATATCGGGGCGTACCGTACGGATACGGTCCACCGACGCGGACGCGACCGTGCACGCGGTCTACGGGCTCGGGCTCTATCCGCGCGGCCTGGAGGTCACCGGCCTCGGCCTGGAGCAGGCGTTTCTCGCCATCACCGACGCCGCGACGGCAGACGAGGAGTCCGCACGATGAAGACGCTGGTCAAGCTGGAGATCGTGCGGACCCTGCGCAACCGCAAGTTCATGTTCTTCACGATCGTCTATCCGTCCGCGCTGTTCCTGCTGATCGCGGGCAGCGCCGACGCCGACGACCAGGTGCCCGGCACCCGGCTGTCGATGCCGCTCTACTACATGGTCGCGATGGCCTCCTTCGGGGCGCTGACCGCCGGGCTGATGGGCAACGGCGAGCGGATCGCCAAGGAGCGCGAGGGCGGCTGGACCCGGCAGCTGAGGCTCACCCCGCTGCCCGGCCGCGGCTATGTGGCGGCCAAGATCGCCGTGGGTGCGGTGGCCACCCTGCCGTCGATCGTGGTCGTCTTCGTCGTGGCCGCCGTCGGCAAGGGCGTACGGCTGGACGCCGTCTGGGAGTGGCCGGCGCTGACCGGCGCCATCTGGGCGGGCTCGCTGGTCTTCGCCGCGCTGGGGGTGGCCATCGGCTATCTGGCGAGCGGGGACGCGGTACGCCCGCTGACGATGATCATCTACTTCGGTCTTTCGATCCTCGGCGGGCTGTGGATGCCCACCACGTCCTATCCGGACTGGCTGCGGAACATCGGCGACCATCTGCCCACCCACGCCTACGCCGCCCTCGGCCAGGCGATCGAACTGGGCGGCGCCCCGCACGCCAAGGACGTGGCCCTGCTCATCGGCTATCTCGCGCTCTTCGCGGGCGGTGCGGCGTGGCTGTACCGCAAGGACACCCGTAAGGCGTGAACGGCATCCGTAAGGCGTGCGCGAAGGACATCCGCAGAGCATGACCGAGGGCGGGGCCCGAGGCGTGGACCGAGGAGCGAAGAACCATGGCTGACCAGGCCGAGTGGACCGACGGCGATCCGGAGCACCGCCCCCGTGGCCGCCGCCCGCTGACCTGGTGGGCCGACGCGACCGCCTACGACGAGGAGAACGACCAGCTGGTCACCATCGGCCAGAGCCCCGAGAACCGCCGGCAGGCCCTGATCAAGCTGATGTGGATCGGGATCTGGATGGCCTATATGGGCGCGCCGGTCAGCGATCTGGCCGACGGCCACCACACCGTCCCGGCCACCGTGTGCGGCGCCCTTGGCCTGCTGGCCTTCGTCACCGTCTATCTGGTGCTGATCTTCCGGCACACCGGGCGGGCGCTGAGCCGGCGCACGGTCTTCGGGGCACTGGGCACGATCTGCGCGCTCGCCGTCGTGCTCACCCTCACCATGGGCGGCGACTGGCTGGTGCTCTGCGTCTATGTGTCCGTCGCCTTCGGGGCGGTGCTGCCGCTGCGGCTCTCGCGGTGGGCGATTCCGCTGAACACCGTGTGCATGGTGGCCGTCGGGGTGCTGGTGCGCGGTTCGCACGGGCTGGTGTCCGCCCTGATCGTCCCCTCGCTGCTCGGCGGCTTCGCGATGACCGGGGTGCGGCAGATGGTCCGCACCACCCGGGCGCTGCGCGCCGCCCGTGCCACCGTGGCCCAGCTCGCCGCCAACGAGGAGCGGCTGCGGCTCGCCCGCGATCTGCACGATCTGCTGGGCCATTCGCTCTCCCTGATCACGCTCAAGAGCGAGCTGGCGGGCCGGATGCTGCCCGGCAAGCCCGAGCAGGCGGCGCGGCAGGTCGCCGATATCGAGCGGGTCAGCCGGCAGGCGCTGGTGGACGTCCGGGAGGCGGTCAGCGGCTTTCGCCGCCCCACCCTGGAGGCCGAGGTCGCAGGGGCCCGTACGGCCCTCGCCGCCGCGGGGATCGCCGCCGATCTGAGCCGGGCCGGAACTCACCACCCCGATCTGCCGCCCGACCAGGAGGGGGCGCTGGCCTGGGCGCTGCGCGAGGCGGTCACCAATGTGGTGCGGCACAGCGGGGCGCGCCGCTGCGCGGTGACGCTCGACGAGACGGGCGGCGAGCTGTGTCTGACCGTCACCGACGACGGCCGCGGCGCGACCGGCCCGCACGGCAACGGGCTCACCGGGCTGGCCGAGCGGCTCCAGCTGGCCGACGGCCGCCTGGAGACCGGCCCCGGCGAGCGCGGCGGCTTCACCCTCCGGGCCCTGGTCCCGCTCTCCCGTGGCGCCCGCGCGGAGCTGCCCTCGCAGGCGGCGCCGTAGGGGGCGGGCGGTCCAGCAGCCGGTGTGCGCCGTAAGGGCCGGACGGATGAGCGGATACGCTGCGAGGCGTGATCCGGGTACTGCTGGCCGAGGACCAGTCCATGGTGCGGGAGGCGCTGGCCGCGCTTCTCGGGCTCGAGGACGAGATCGAGGTCATCGCGCAGGTGGCCCGCGGCGACGAGGTCGTGGACGCCGCCCGGACGCATCGCCCCGATGTGGCGCTGCTGGACATCGAGATGCCCGGCCTGAGCGGGATCGAGGCCGCCGCCGCACTGCACCGGGCCGAGCCCGGGATCCGGATCGTGATCCTGACCACCTTCGGCCGCCCCGGCTATCTGCGCCGCGCCATGGAGTCAGGCGCCGACGCCTTCCTGGTCAAGGATGCCCCGGCGGCCCAGCTCGCCGACGCGATACGGCGGGTGCTGCGCGGGGAGCGGGTCATCGACCCCACGCTGGCCGCCGCCGCGCTCGTGGACGGGGCCAGCCCGCTGACCGAGCGGGAGCGCGAGGTGCTGCGCGCCTCGGGGGACGGCTCGACCAACGCCGAGCTGGCCCGCGCCCTGCACCTGTCGCCGGGCACGGTCCGCAACTACCTCTCCACGGCCATCCAGAAGACCGCGGCCCGCAACCGGGCCGAGGCCGTCCGCATCGCCCGCGACAAGGGCTGGCTCTAGCCGGGCCGGACGGCCGCGGGGTCCGTGGCCGACGCGGAGCCCAGTGGATCGGCGGACGTCGGCCGCGGTTCGGTGGCGCCCCGAAGGGGCGCGGGGCCGTGTCGATCTGCGGCTCCGCCGCGCGGGCGCGACCAGCCACAACGGCGCCGCAGACGATCGACGGCAGGTCGGGGCACTTCCAGCTAAGCGCTTAGTTCAGCATCGCGCGGGCGGCGCGGGCCTGGCGGCGCACCGTTTCGGCGGCGTCGGGCTCCACCGCCGCCACGACCTCCGCGTAGTCCTCCAGCTCCTTGGCGCCGGTCATGAAGTCGCCCCGCTCCACGAGGAGTTGCGCCCGCTCGTAGCGCAGCTCGGCCGGGTGACCGGGCAGCAGCAGGGACAGCTCGACCGCCCAGAGCCGGACGTCGGTGCGCTCGGGGCGGGCGGACGCCCAGGCGCGGATGTTGTTGAGGATCCGCCCCACGATGTCCAGCGGCCCGGCCGGGCGCAGCATCGACGGCGAGAGCGGGGTGCCCGTGGCCCCCGTCACCAGCGTCGCCGCGTCCTCGGCGGACAGCGGCCGCCCGCCCTCGAACGGATCGGCCAGCACATTCGCGCCGTACGGATCGCCGAAGCCGACCACGAAGTGGCCCGGCAGCCCCACCCCGTACACCGGCGCGCCCGCCCGCCGGGCCACCTCCATCCACACCACCGACAGCAGGATCGGCAGCCCGCGGCGGCGCCGTAGCACCTGGTGGAGGAGCGAGGACTCCAGCCGCCGGTAGTCGGCCGGGCCGCCCCGGAAGTCATGGCGTCCGCCCAGGAGCCGGGCCAGCGCGGCGGCCCAGTGCTCGGGGCCGCCTGGGGAGAAGGGGAGCTCACCGGCCAGCCGGTCAAGCTCGATCTGGGCCTCGTCGATTCCGGTCTCGTCCAGTCCGGGATCGGCTTCCATGCCCATCAGCAGGCACAGCAGGGCCAGATCGGGGCGCTCTTCGCGGGCCGCGTCGGCGAACCGCCGGCGGCGGGAGACGTCGTTCATCCGTGGCATAGCCGCCTCGTACCCCGCTCAGCGCGAATCCTGCCCGGATGCGCGCCAGTGGTGGTAGCTGTGGTGGACGGTGAAGCCCATACCCTCGTACAGGGCGTGCGCACCGTCATTGTCCGTCTCCACCTGGAGATACGCGGCCGAGGCGCCCTCGTCCAGCGCCTTGCGGGCCAGCGCCGTCATCACGGCCTTGGCCAGGCCCTGGCGCCGCCGCTCCGGGGCCACCTCCACGGCGGTGAACCCGGCCCAGCGGCCGTCCACCACACAGCGCCCGATCGCGGCCGGGGCACCGCCCTCCGGCTCCGCCACGGTCGCGAACCACACCGAGGGGCCGCCCGACAGCACCGTCCGCGCCTCGGGGGAGGGCTCGCCGGACGACCTCTGGTAGCGGGCCAGCCAGGCGTCGTCGAGGTGGCGGGAGAGCGTCACCGCCGAGGTGTCGGCGTCCAGGTCCCCGATGGGGGCGAGCGCCGCGACGCTTATCCGCGCGGAGACCTCCCGTGTCCAGCCGCGGGTCTCCAGCTCCGCGGCGAGCAGCTCCTGGGCGCCCTCGGCGCCCGTGCTGACCTGTATGTATGCGGGCAGCCCGCGCGCCGCGTACCATTCGATCACCTGACGCAGCGCCTCGTCGAGAGCCATCCCGGGGTCGCCGAGGGGCAGTACGGAATTGGCGCGCCGGGTGAACCCGCCCGAGGCGCGCAACGTCCACTCGCCCAGCGGCTCGCCGGTCACCGGTGGCCAGGCACGCGCGGCGACCCGGTCCAGCTCGGGCGCGCTCGCGGCGGGGCCGCGGCGGCGGGCCGGTGCCGCGGGCACCACCTTGCCCGCCACCAGGGACGACTCGGCGATCCGCACCGTCTCACCGGTGCGCCGGGTGATCGAGAGTGTGCTCTCGGTCCACGATGTGAGAACCCCTACCGCGTCGGTGAAGGCGGGGGCGGGCTCGGGCTCCCCGGTCAGATACCTGACCGAGACGCGTTTCCCCACGTCATCCGGGGTGATCCGGACTTCAAGACGTCCGCCAGTGGTGAAATCCACAGCTCAGTCAGCCCCTCATGTGCGTCTGGTGCCCAAGAACGGAGATACTAGGTGCGGGCATCGACGACGCCGCGCTCCCGCGCGATAGCAGCCCTAACGAGGAGGAACGACAGCGTGACCTACGTCATCGCGCAGCCTTGTGTCGACCTGAAGGACAAGGCGTGCATCGAGGAGTGCCCCGTCGACTGTATCTACGAGGGCCAGCGGTCCTTGTATATCCACCCGGACGAATGCGTCGACTGCGGGGCCTGTGAGCCGGTCTGCCCGGTCGAGGCGATCTTCTACGAGGATGACACTCCCGAGGAGTGGAAGGACTACTACAAGGCGAACGTGGAGTTCTTCGACGAGCTCGGTTCGCCCGGCGGCGCGAGCAAGCTGGGCCTGATCGAGCGGGACCACCCCTTCATCGCCGCGCTTCCGCCGCAGGAGCACGACGAGTAACCCTGCCCCGGCCTCAGGCCCGGAAGCAGCCGGCGGTCCCGTATGGCCTGTGGCCTGCGGGACCGGGCTGTTTCCCGGGCGTTCGCGGCGCATCCGTGGGTTCCCGGAATCCAGTCGGCTTCCCGCGATCCGCCGGGTTCCCTGGACCGCCGGGTTCCGTGGAATCCGCTCGGGTTCTCCGGAATCCAGTGGGCTTCCGCGGAATCCGCCGGGTTCCCCGGGGTCCATGGGATTTCCGGGACCCACCGGGTTTCCCCGGGCCCTTCGGTCCGGGCAGTTCCGAAGAAAGCGAGCCACCCCGTGCCACCCGTCTCCGCCCGCCTCCCGGTCTTCCCGTGGGACCGGCTCGAACCGTACAAGGCGACCGCCGAGGCCCACCCCGACGGCATCGTCGACCTCTCGGTGGGCACCCCAGTCGACCCGGTTCCCGAGCTGATCCGCGCGGCGCTCGCCGACGCCTCGGACAGCCCCGGCTATCCGACCGTCTGGGGCACGGCCGCGCTGCGCGACGCCCTCACCGGCTGGGTGGAGCGGCGGCTGGGCGCGGCCGGGGTGACCCACACCCAGGTGCTTCCGGTGGTCGGCTCCAAGGAGCTGGTGGCCTCGCTGCCCACGCAGCTGGGCCTGGGCCCCGGCGACCGGGTCGCCTTCCCGCGGCTCGCCTACCCGACGTACGAGGTGGGCGCGCGGCTGGCGGGCGCCGAGCCGGTGCCGTACGACACGCGGGCATTCGCGGCCGGAGCCGCGGGGACCGACCTGGACCCGGCCGGGCTGAAGCTGCTGTGGCTCAACTCCCCGTCCAACCCGACCGGGCAGGTGCTGGGCAAGGACGAGCTGCGCACCGCGGTCGCGTGGGCCCGTGCGCACGGGGTGCTGGTGGTCAGCGACGAGTGCTATCTGGACCTGGGCTGGGAGGCGGACCCGGTCTCCGTGCTCCACCCGGAGATCTCCGGCGGCTCCTTCGAGGGGCTGGTGGCGGTCCACTCGCTGTCCAAGCGGTCCAATCTGGCGGGCTACCGGGCGGCCTTCCTCGCCGGTGACGAGGCGGTGCTCGGCGAGCTGCTGAAGATCCGCAAGCACGGCGGGATGATGGTGCCCGCACCGGTGCAGGCGGCCACGGTCGCGGCGCTCGGCGACGACAAGCATGTGGCGGAGCAGCGGGAGCGCTACGAGCGCCGCCGGGCCGCGCTGCGGACGGCGCTGGCGGGCCACGGCTTCCGTATCGAGCACAGCGAGGCGTCGCTGTACCTGTGGGCGACGCGGGACGAGCCGTGCTGGGACACCGTGGGCGCCCTCGCCGAACTGGGCATCCTGGTCGCCCCGGGCGAGTTCTACGGCGCGGCGGGGGAGCGGCACGTCCGGGTCGCGTTCACCGCCACCGACGAGCGCGTGGCGGCGGCGGTCGGCCGACTGGCGGGCTGAGAAGCGGAAGTACGGATGAGGGGCCCGGGGAGTGCGGAGACTCCCCGGGCCCCTGTCTGTGTTCGTCCCGCAGGGAATCAGCCGAGCAGCGGCAGGCCCTTGAGCGGGAGGTCCTTGAGCGGGAGGTCCGAGTTCTGCGGGGCGCTGGGCGCGGCGGACTGCGGGGCGGCGGTCTGCGGTTTGGCGGCCTTGGCCGCCTTGCCCTTGCCCTTGGCGTGGGCGCCGCCCTTGCCCTTGGCGTGGGCGCCGCCCTTGCCCTTGCCGTGCCCGAGGGCCCTGCTCTCGCTCTTACCGGCGGCCCTGGGGGCGGCCTTGGCGTGGGCGGCCCTGGCCGGGGCGCTCTTGGCGGCCTTGTGGGACTTGGTGGCCTTCGCGCCCTTGGCGGGCCCGGCGGGCTTGGCGGGCTTGGCGGGCTTGGCGGGCTTGGCGGGCTTGGCCGGGTCCGCCTTCGCCGGTGCCTCCTTCGCGGGGGCGGCCCTGCCCGGCAGGAGCTCCTTGACGGTCCCGCCGGCCTTGCCGCTGACGTCACCCGCCGTGCTCCCGACCTGCTGCGTGGCGGTGTCGGCGACCTCACCGACCGCGGCGGCGTCCAGCGAGGACAGCCCCAGCTTGGAGGGCTGCGGCTGGGCCGGCTCCGCCGCACTCGCGGCGCCGGCGGCGCCGACGACGGGAGCCGCGCTCGCCGCGACCAGCAGTGCGGCCCGGGCGATCCGACGGGTGAGAGGGAGGGACATGGTGCTCCTTCGGCGGAGGGACAATTGGCTCACTGTCCGGTGATTCGGACGCTGTGAATACCGCGTGAACCGCGCGAAGGTTGCGGTGCGCGAAGGTAAAGAGTTGGCAATGCGTCGCATTATCCGTTTCTGCGCGTAATACGCCCGGACCATTCCGCCGTACGTGCCACTCAAAGGGTCGTCAGCCGCTCTGAACTGCGGTGATTCCATGCGCTATCGCATCGTGGTGATCCGCACTTCCGCCCCGGAAATCCCCTTGGCCGGACGCCAACCGGCCCCTGTATTACGCGCGTTCCATTCCCGCCCGCGGTAAGAGACACGTTCGATGCGCAACTCGTCCGAGTGGGCCACCGCCCAGTGTGCGATCTCCCAGCCGCGCTGTCCCGCGCGCCCCGGGGCCGTCGCCTTCGGTACCGGAACCAGCACTTCGTGCGGCGCGGGGGCGGCCTGCCTGCCGCCGCCGAACCCGGCCAGGGCGGGCCGGGCCTCCGTCTCGCCGCCGAACTCCCGCTTCAGCGCCGCCCGTACGCGCACCGGATCGCCCGCCGTGCCGTCGTCCGGCGGCCCCGGGCAGCCGAGCGCCGCCTCGGAGCGCCCGGTGAGGACGCCGGTCAGCACCACCGCCTCGGTCTCGTGCTTCGCGTACGCCTGGGGGAAACCGCTGCGCTGCACGCGCTGCGCCGCCACCGTCAGCGGCAGCCGCGAATAGCCGGGCATCCGCACCAGATCGTCGTAGAACTTCCCGGCGGCGTAGACCGGATCGCGGATCTGCCGCACGCTTCCCCAGCCCTGGGAGGGGCGTTGCTGGAACAGCCCCTGTGAATCCCGGTCGCCGTGGCGGATGTTGCGCAGCCCCGACTCCTGGAGGGCGGTGGCCAGCGCGATGGTGACGGCCCGTTCCGGCAGCCCGCGGGAGGCGGCCACGGCCTCGATCGTGGCGGCGTTCACGGTCTGTTCGGGGGACAGCCGCACCTCGACGCCGTTGGCCCGTACGACACAGCGCGGCGGTCCCACGCCGCCCGTCACCAGCTGCGCGGCCAGATACCCGGCCAGGCCCAGCAGTACGGAGCAGGCGACCGCGGCCCGCAACAGCCGCGCGCGGTTGGAGAAGACGGACAGGGGCACGCGCCACACGGTACTGGAGCCCCGCGCGCCCCCGCCGGA
Source organism: Streptomyces malaysiensis subsp. malaysiensis (assembly GCF_040653035.1). Taxonomy (NCBI): domain Bacteria; kingdom Bacillati; phylum Actinomycetota; class Actinomycetes; order Kitasatosporales; family Streptomycetaceae; genus Streptomyces; species Streptomyces malaysiensis. The sequence goes on along the minus strand of NZ_JBEZNG010000001.1, from coordinate 554,373 downwards.
TGAGGGGCGAGGGGTGGGGAACGCCACGTTCGCGGGACCCCGGCCGAGGCCGGGGCGGCCGGGTGCGCGGGCCGACCGGCTAGGGTCGCGGGTATGGCACATCCAGCACTCGACCTGTCCCTGGACGCGGCCCGGCTCACCGCCCGGCTCGTCGACTTTCCCTCGGTCAGCGGCGAGGAGAAGGCGCTCGCCGACGCCGTGGAGCAGGCCCTGCGGGCCCTGCCCCGGCTGACCGTCGACCGGGACGGGGACGCGGTCGTCGCCCGTACGAACCTCGGGCGGGACGAGCGGGTCGTGCTGGCGGGCCATCTGGACACCGTGCCGATCGCCGACAATGTGCCCTCCCGTCTCGATGACGACGGTGTGCTGTGGGGCTGCGGCACCTCCGACATGAAGTCCGGCGTCGCCGTGCAGCTGCGCATGGCCGCCACCGTGCCCGAGCCCAACCGCGACCTCACCTTCGTCTTCTACGACCACGAGGAGGTCGCCGCCGAGCTCAACGGGCTGGGACGGCTGGCCAGGAACCACCCCGAGTGGCTGGCCGGCGACTTCGCCGTGCTGCTCGAGCCCACCGACGGCAAGGTCGAGGGCGGCTGCCAGGGCACGCTGCGGGTACGGGTGGCCACCCAGGGGCGGCGCGCCCACTCCGCGCGCAGCTGGCTCGGCGAGAACGCCATCCACAAGGCCGCGCCGATCCTGGACCGGCTGGCCGGTTACGTCCCCCGGCGGGCGGAGATCGACGGGCTCACCTACCGCGAGGGCCTCAACGCCGTACGGATCGAGGGCGGCCACGCGACCAACGTCATCCCGGACTTCTGCACGGTGACGGTGAACTTCCGCTTCGCCCCCGACCGCTCCGAGGAGGAGGCGCTCGCCCACGTCCGCGAGGTCTTCACCGGCTTCGAGGTCGAGCTCACCGACAGCGCGCCCGGCGCCCTGCCCGGTCTCGCCCACCCCTCCGCCGTCGCCCTGGTGGCGACCCTCGGCGTGGAGGTGGCGCCCAAGGACGCCTGGACCGATGTCGCCCGTTTCTCGGCGCTCGGCGTGCCCGCCGTCAATTACGGGCCCGGCGATCCGAAGCTGGCCCACACCCGCGAGGAGCATGTGGCGGTGGCCGCCGTCCTGGAAGCCGAGGAGCGGCTGCGGGCCTGGCTGACCCGCTAGCGGTGCTAGCGGTCCATTGAACCCACGTGATCAGCGGTTCGGTGGGTGAGCGTGGCCGGGATTTCGGTTCCATGCCGCCCAGGGGGCCTACTCTGAACCACAGATCTTTGACCAGATCTTGGTCTTGGCGAAGGGAGCACACAGTGGGCAACGCCGAAGAAGAGCGAGCGCTGCGGGAGCAGCGTCTGGGCCCGGTCGTGCGCCGCCGCCACCAGATGCGACCCGAGACGACCGATCAGCGCCTCCTGGACACCCAGGGGGCCACGCACTGGGTGCACGAGGACCCGTTCCGGGTGATGCGCATCCAGTCGGAGTTCGTCGAGGGCTTCGGCACCCTGGCGGAGCTGGGCCGGGCGATCAGCGTGTTCGGCTCCGCCCGTACGCCCGAGGGGTCCCCGGAGTACGAGGCGGGGGTGCGGATCGGCCGGGCCCTCGCGGAGGCGGGGTTCGGGGTGATCACCGGCGGCGGTCCGGGCGCGATGGAGGCCGCCAACCGCGGCGCGAGCGAGGCGGGCGGCGTCTCGGTCGGCCTGGGCATCGAGCTGCCGTACGAGCAGGGCCTCAACCCGTACGTCGACATTGGCGTCAACTTTCGCTACTTCTTTGTGCGAAAAACGATGTTTGTGAAGTATGCGCAAGGATTTGTGGTGCTTCCCGGCGGGCTCGGCACGCTCGACGAGTGCTTCGAGGCGCTCACCCTCGTCCAGACCAAGAAGGTCACCCGCTTCCCGATCGTCCTCTTCGGCACGACGTACTGGAAGGGCCTGGTCGACTGGCTCGAGAACACCCTCATCGCGGAGGGGAAGGCGTCCCCGCACGATCTGGACCTGTTCCACCTGACCGATGACATCGACGAGGTCATCGACCTGGTGACCAAGGAGTCCGGCGCCTGACCGCACGCCTCACCGTGGGGCCGCGCCTCCTTACGGTGCGGCCGGTCTTCTTACGGTGAGCATCGTGTAGCCGGTCTTCGGAGTGCTTCGCTCAGGCCAGCCCCCGGCGGGCGACCGCCGGGGGCCGGTGGCCCGCGATGGACGAGACCATGTCCAGCACCTGACGGGTCTCCGCCACCTCATGCACCCGGTAGACCCGCGCCCCCAGCCAGGCCGATACGGCGGTCGTCGCGAGCGTGCCGATCAGCCGCTCCTTGACCGGGCGGTCCAGGCTCTCGCCGACGAAGTCCTTGTTGGACAGCGAGACCAGGACCGGCCAGCCGGTCTCCGTGAGCTCGCCCAGGCGGCGTGTCGCCTCCAGCGAGTGCCGGGTGTTCTTCCCGAAGTCATGGCCCGGGTCGATCATGATCCCGTCGCGCCGCACCCCCAGTTCGAGGGCGCGCTCCGCGAGCTCCAGGGTGACCCGCAGAATGTCCTCCACCACATCGTCATAGCCGATCCGGTGCGGACGGGTGCGCGGCCGGGCCCCGCCCGCGTGGGTGCACACCAGCCCGGCGCCGTGGCGGGCGGCGACCTCGGCCAGCTTGGGGTCGACCCCGCCCCAGGCGTCGTTCAGCACATCCGCGCCCGCGGCGCACACCGCCTCGCCGACCTCATGGCGCCAGGTGTCCACGCTGATCACCACGTCCGGATGGCGTCTGCGCACCTCGGCCACGAAGTCCACCGTGCGGTGCGCCTCCTCCTCGGCGCTCACCTCGTCGCCCGGTCCGGCCTTGACGCCGCCGATGTCGATGATCGCGGCGCCGTCCGCGATCGCCTGCTCCACGCGGGCCAGTGCGGGCTCGTCGCGGAAGGTCGCACCCTGGTCGTAGAAGGAATCCGGCGTCCGGTTCACGATCGCCATGATCACCCGCTCGTTCTCGCCGAACTCACGTCGTCCCAGCCGCAGCATCCGAACTTCCTTCACGTCTTCTTCCAGGTTGCGGGCAGCGACGATAACTGTCGGAGGGGCATGGCACGATCGGTACAGACAGTTATCGAGGCCGACGGACACAGACTCAACCATGCATCTGACGGGGAGACGATCACCGTGTTCTTGTTCTTGCTGATCGCGCTGGTCGTGGTGGTCGGCGGGGTCACGCTCGCCGTCGTCGGCGGCGGTGACGGCCCGCTCACCGAGGCGCCCCCGGACCGGCTGGACGATCCGCTGCCCGCCGACCGGCCGCTGGCGCGCGCCGATGTGGAGGCGCTGCGGCTGCCCATGACGCTGCGGGGCTACCGGATGGCGGACGTCGACGATGTGCTGGGCCGCCTCGGTGCCGAGCTCGCCGAGCGCGACGCCCGGATCGCCGACCTGGAGGCGGCGCTCGCGGGCGCGCGCCCGAAGCCCTTGTCTTCCCCCGGGCCCGGCCCCGATCCGCTCTCGGTCCCGGAGGACGACCATGGCTTCGGGCGGAGCGGCTTCGAGGGCCCCGGCGCCTTCGAGGGCCCCGGCCATGAGCGGCGCGGCTTCGAGGGCGGCGGTTTCGAGGGCACGGGCTTCGAAGGGCCCGGCTTCGAGGGGCGTGGGTACGAGGGGCGCGGCTTTGACGGGCGCGGCTACGAAGGGCATGGCGCATGAGCGAGCCGGGTGTGGTTCCGGGGCCGGACGGTCTGGCGCGCTGTCCCTGGGGCCTGGAGGCCGAGACCATGGCCGACTACCGCGTCTATCACGACACGGAGTGGGGCCGCCCGGTCCACGGCGATGACGCGCTCTATGAGCGGATCTGCCTGGAGGCGTTCCAGTCCGGGCTGTCCTGGCTGACCATCCTGCGCCGCCGGGAGGGGTTCCGGGCCGCCTTCGCCGGCTTCTCGATCGAGAAGGTCGCGGAGTTCACCGAGGCCGATGAGGCGCGGCTGCTCGCCGACCCCGGCATCATCCGCAACCGCGCCAAGATCGCCGCCACGATCGCCAACGCCCGCGCCGCCAGGGAGCTGGCCCCCGGCGAGCTGGACGAGCTCATCTGGTCCTACGCCCCGGCACCCGACGGCCGCCCGGTCCCGCGGACCGCCGCCGATGTCCCCGCGATCACCCCGGAGTCCACGGCCCTCAGCCGCGACCTCAAGAAGCGCGGCTTCCGCTTCGTCGGCCCCACCACGGCGTACGCCCTGATGCAGGCATGTGGCCTGGTCAACGACCATCTGGCCGGCTGCCATATCCGCGAGGCGGTCTGACCGCCCCGGCCGCCGGGGCGGGACGGAGATCGCTCAGCGGCCGATGAACCTCGGCTTCTCCTTGTTCACGAACGCGTTCACCGCGATGACGTGGTCATCCGACGCCCCCGCGCGGCGCTGGAGCTCGTCCTCCATGGCCAGGGATTCGGTGAGGGTGTGGCCCGCGGCGAAGGCCAGGGACTCCTTGATCGCCGCATAGGCCGCGGTGGGCCCCTCGGCCAGTCGCCGGGCGACCGCCGCCGCCTCGTCGGCCAGCTCGTCGGCCGGGACCACCTTGTGGGCGATGCCCAGCTCGAGCGCCTCTTGGGCGCCGATATTGCGCGGGAAGAGCAGAAGGTCCGTCGCGCGGCCGTATCCGATCAGCCGCTGAAGGGTCCAGGAGACCCCTGAGTCGGCGGTCAGCGCGACCCCGGCGAAGGAGGTGTTGAAGGCGGCGGTGTCCGCGACGATCCGGTAGTCGGCGGCGAAGGCGAAGCCCGCCCCGGCACCCGCCGCGACCCCGTTCACGGCTGCGACCACCGGCTTCGGCATCCCGGCGATCGCGGTGACGATCGGGTTGTAGTGCAGCGCCACCGTGCTCATGGTCGAGCCCTCGCCGCTGCCCTCGCGATCGGCGGCCAGCAGGCCGATGTGCTCCTTGAGGTCCTGGCCGACGCAGAAGGCCCGCTGTCCGGAGCCGATGAGCAGCACGGCCCGCACCGCCGGGTCCTCCGCGGCCTCCAGCAGCGCGTCGCGCAGCGCCACCTTGGTGTCGATGTTGAGGGCGTTCATCGCGTCGGAACGATTGAGTGTGATCGTCGCGAGACCCTCGGTGAGGTCGTAGAGCACGGTGTCGGCCATGGCGGTCCTCCGGGATGAGGCGGGGCTGCGGGCGGGGCGGCTCGGGCGGCGGCCGCGCGGGCGGGCCCCGGGAGGGGCCTGCCGCGGCGGTCAGCGCACAGCATGCCGGAGATCATGACCGACCGACATGTGACCTGCGTCAAAGAACCGACCCTTCGTTCGGTGACGGCGGGCGTACGCTACCGCGATCGCCTCCCCGAATTGGGTGGTTTTGGGGGAGCGCCTCGCACAGGCGTTGCCGACCGATGTTGGTCATCGGGTCGTGCCATGCGGGATAATGAAGGGGAAGCAACGTGTTCGATGCCGGTGACACCTGGGTTGTCGGCTGCGATGAGCTGGTTTCAGGAAGGGGAACGAGCATGGCGGCCATGAAGCCGCGGACGGGCGACGGCCCGCTCGAGGTGACCAAGGAGGGGCGGGGCATCGTCATGCGCGTTCCGCTCGAAGGCGGCGGTCGGCTCGTCGTCGAGCTGACACCGGACGAGGCCGACGCCCTCGGCGACGCCCTGAAGAAAGTCGTCGGCTGACGCTTGCGGCCCACCATCACCCGCGCGCTGCCCCGGCGGCCGGTACGTCAGGTACCGACCGCCGGGGCAGCGCTCGTAAGGGGGCCCGGCGCCGGGCGCTCGTAAAGGGGGGCAGGTGCCAGGGCGGGGGACCGGCCGGGCCGGACGTTTCGGCCTCGCTTGACCACTCGCCTTGCTTGGCCGCTCAGCCCGGCTCGACCGCTCAGCCCCGCTTGACCGCGCAGAGCAGACCGTCGCCGACCGGCAGCAGGGACGACTGGAGCACGGTGGACTCCCTGACGGTCCGCAGCAGCTCGCGCACGCGCAGCACCTCCGTGGGCTGTGCGGCGGAGTCCACGGTCCGCCCGTTGGCGAAGACCCCCTCGAAGCAGACCAGCCCACCGGGCCGTAGCAGACGCAACGATTCGGCGAGGTAGTCCAGGCACTCCAGCCGGTCGCCGTCGCAGAAGACCAGGTCGTATCCGCCGTCGGCCAGCCGGGGCAGCACATCGAGGGCGCGGCCGGGGATGAAGCGCGCCCGGTTCCCGGTGAACCCGGCCGCGCGGAACGCCTGCTTGGCGAACTGCTGCATCTCCGGTTCGGTGTCCACGGTGGTCAGCACGCCATCGGGGCGCATGCCCCGCAGCAGATGGATCCCGGAGACGCCCGTCCCGGTGCCGATCTCGGCGACGACCTTGGCATCCGCGGTGGCAGCGAGCAGCCGCAGCGCGGCGCCGGTGCCCGCCGACACCGAGCGCAGCCCTGCCTCCCGAGCCCGGTCACGGGCCCAGTGAAGGGCTTCGTCCTCGGCGACGAACGCGTCGGCGAACGCCCAGCTCGTCTGCCGGTTGCCGGTAATGACCCTCTCCTGTCCCCGTAGTTGGCGCAACGGTGACTGTATCCGCTGCGCTCGGGAACCCGCAGATGGGACCAGGCGTTGAAGAAGCCGGGGGGACTGTATGGATCACGACCAAATGCAGGTCAAAAATGCTTATCCGGAGCTAACGGGCGAGGTGGATATGGTAGGGGCTCTACTGGACACCACCAGAGCCGACAGGGGAGGTGCGGCTGCGACCGGTGACCGGGGAGTGCTGAGGCGCTTTCGCAGGTCAGTGGGCGAGCCGAAATCCGTGACCAACACCGCTGACCGTTCTCGCCCCCGTAGCCCAAAGGGCACGGGAGGTGCGCTCTCCGCCGATTCCGCCACCACCGCGACCTTCGCCACGGATGCGGACGCCCCGGCGTGGACGCCTCCTACCTGGGAGGAGATCGTCAGCACTCATAGCGCACGGGTCTACCGCCTCGCCTATCGGCTCACCGGTAACCAGCACGACGCCGAGGACCTCACCCAGGAAGTGTTCGTCCGCGTCTTCCGCTCGCTGTCGACGTACACCCCGGGCACGTTCGAGGGCTGGCTGCACCGCATCACCACCAATCTCTTCCTCGACATGGTCCGCCGTCGGCAGCGCATCCGCTTCGACGCTCTCGGCGAGGACGCGGCGGAGCGGCTCCCCAGCCGCGAGCCCTCTCCCCAGCAGCACTTCAACGACACCCACTTCGACGCCGATGTGCAGCAGGCGCTGGACACCCTCGCCCCGGAGTTCCGCGCCGCCGTGGTGCTCTGTGACATCGAGGGGCTTTCGTACGAGGAGATCGCGGCCACTCTGGGCGTCAAGCTCGGCACGGTGCGCAGCCGTATCCACCGCGGCCGCTCCCATCTGCGCAAGGCGCTTCAGCACCGCGCCCCCGCGGCGCGGAGCGGACAGCAGCAAGAGGTCGCCGCGGTGGCGCCGAGTGCGGCCCCCCGACTGAGCGGGGAGGTCGGAATCGCGTGACCCGATCAGGCGGTCCGTCCCCCGCCGAGCAGCATCTCGGCGACCGCCTTGCGGCTCTGGTCGACGGTGAGCTTGGGCATGACGCGCGGGAGCGCGTCCTCGCCCATATCGCCACCTGCTGCAAGTGCAAGGCGGAAGCCGACGCTCAGCGCCGGCTGAAAAATGTGTTCGCCCAGACGGCGCCCCCGGGGCCGTCCGAGGGCTTTCTGGCCCGTCTCCAGGGCCTTCCGGCCGCGGGCGAGGACGGTATGGGCGGCGGCTCCCCGTTCGGGGGCCCCGGTGTCTTCGGCCCGCGCGATATGCGCGGCGGCCAGCGGGACGTCCGGGAGGTGCGCGACGTCCGGGAGGTGGAGGAGAGACGGGAGCGGGCGTTCGCCTTCGTGCCCACGGTGCCCCCGGGCACCGCGATCGCACCGGCGGCGTCGGCCCGTGCCTCGCGTCAGCGCGGCTTCAGGATCCATGAGGTCGAGCAGCGCCCCGCCCCGCGCCGCAGGTTCGCCTTCGCGGCGGCCGGAGCGGTCTCGCTGGCGGCCTTCGCGCTCGGCGCGGCCCTTCCGCTGGACGCGGCGGTCGACCCCCCGGGAAATTCAGCCGATGGCGCCGACACCGCGGCACGCCCGGTCGGCGCCGAATCCGCCGTGAGCACGGGCGTCCGGGAGCGGACCCGCCAGGAGGTGGGCCTCCTGGCCACCACCGACACCCGCCCGGGTGCCCAGTCCCCGACGGCCACCCCGCATCCGCAGGCCCTGCGCCAGCCCGTCGGGGCGGCGCTGAATCCGCTGATACAGCCGATTCTCTCGGTCACGGAGCTGCTGCGGACGTCGAACTCCACGCCTCCGGCCCCCGCGCCGACCCAGATGGCGGTCCCGTCCCGCCCCACGTCGGGCGTCTCGCCCTACTTCGGGATCAGCGCACCCCCGAAGTAGCGAAGGGGCGCCACGGCGATGACGGCGCGGCTTCACCGGCCGCCCGGGTCTTGGCCGATCATGACAAGGTCTTTTCGTCCGCGCTGCGCAAGCGATGGCGGACCTGATTGAATCGCCTCCGGGCAGCGCGACCCGGAGGCGCGACGTATGTCCCGGGACGGTGCGATGTTCTGGCCCGGGTGCTGGGGTCGTCCGGCCGGGGGCACCTCCCAGCGGTGGCTGGGGGCGAGCCGAAGGGGCGCGTCGCCGTCGTAGGGGAGAGCGCGCGGAGGGCCCGGGAACGAGGGCCCGAGCACGGTCGACCGTCGACAGGGGGCACCTCCCAGCGGTAGCTGGGGGAGGCTGAAGCGCCCCGGCGGGGGCACCTCCCCGCGGTAGCCGGGGGAGAACCGAGCCCTTCGATAAAGGGAGATCATGGACGAGCCGAAGGCACCTGGGCCGAAGCCGAAGTGGTGGAGCCGCCCGGCCGCCGAGAAGCGTACGGAGGCGGCCGCCGACCAGGCGCCGCCGGAGCCGGTGGACGCCCCCATGGAGGAGCGCGTCCCCGAGGAACGGGCGCCCCGGCCGTTGCACGAGCCCGATCCGTACAGCACTCCGCCCTACGGCGACCCCGGGCCCTGGGCCCCGGCCCCGCCCGTTCAGCACCCGGTGGCGACCCCCGCCCAGGGCACGCATATCCCGCCCGGGATGGCCCAGGCTCCGCCTCAGACGTCCGGGATGGCCCAGGCTCCGCCCCAGGCGCCCGGGATGACCCCGCCCCATGGCACCACCCTGCCGCCCGTCGCAGGGCCCGCCGCGGGGCCCGTACCGGGGCAGAGCGCGCCCCCGCCGATGCCGCACCCCGGGATGACCCCGCCGCACGGCACACAGGTGCCTCCGGTGACCGGAGAGCCTCATCAGGGCCACCAGCCCCCGATGGCCGCCCGGACCGCCCCCACCACCCAGTGGGGTGGCTACGACCCCTGGACCGTGGCCGCCCCGCCGCCCGCCGAGCGGAAGACGGTCTCCCGCCGTGGCGCCTGGCTCGCCGTACTGCTGATCGCCCTGGTCGCGGGGTGCGTCGGCGGCGGTATCGGCGCCTATGTGGAGCGGGACAGCGTCTCCGGGGGCGTCGATGTGAAGCTCCCGCAGGCCCCGGTGGAGAAGGAGGCCAGATCCCCGGGCAGCGTCGCCGGGATCGCCGCCCGCTCGCTGCCCGGTGTGGTGACCATCCATGTGCGCGGCAGCTCGGAGGAGGGCACCGGCACCGGCTTCGTCCTCGACAAGCGGGGCCACATCCTCACCAACAACCACGTCGTCCAGCCCGCGGGCACGGACGGCGACATATCGGTGACGTTCAACAGCGGCCAGGACGCCGACGCCAAGGTCATCGGCCGTGACACCGGATACGACCTGGCGGTGATCAAGGTCGACCGCGTCTCCGGGCTCACCCCGCTGCCGCTGGGCAACTCCGACTCCGTGGCCGTCGGCGACCCTGTCGTGGCCATCGGCGCCCCCTTCGACCTGGCGGGCACGGTGACCGCCGGGATCATCAGCGCCAAGGAGCGCCCCATCACCGCGGGCGGTGAGAAGGAGGACGGCAGCGACGTCAGCTATGTGGACGCGTTGCAGACCGACGCCCCGATCAACCCGGGTAACTCCGGTGGCCCCCTGGTCGACCGCAAGGGGCGGGTCATCGGGATCAACAGCGCGATCCGGGCGGCCGACGAGGGTTCGGGCCTCGGCGGCGGCCAGGGCGGCAGCATCGGCCTGGGCTTCGCCATCCCGATCAACCAGGGCAAGCGGGTCGCCGAGGAGCTGATCAACACAGGGAAGGCCACCCATCCGGTGATCGGCGTCACCCTCGACATGGGCTATACGGGCGACGGCGCCCGGGTGAACACCGAGGGCGCAGGCGGCGGCGCGCCGGTCACCTCGGGCGGCCCCGGGGACAAGGCGGGGATCGAACCAGGTGATGTGATCACGGAGGTGGATGGCGTCCGGGTGCACAGCGGACAGGAGCTGATCGTGAAGATCCGCAGCCACCGCCCCGGGGACCGGCTCCGGCTCTCCGTCGAGCGCGACGGCAAGGAGCACGCCGCGGAGCTGACCCTGGGCTCGGCCGGCAGCGGCTGATCCGGCGGCGGCCGATCGGTGGCTGAGTCGGTGCACCGCTCGAGTCGTCACCGGCTGATCCGCCGCCCACTCGGGCGGTGCCGACTCAGGCCGCCGACCCTCGTTGTTGGCCGGGCGTCTCCCCTGCCGACCCCGCCGCCAGGTACGGTGTTGAGTGGCCCAGGCCGGGGCCCCAGACGTCTTGAGGAGCTGCAAGGTGTTGGACATAGGACCTCTCGAGCTTGTCGCGCTCGTTGTCCTTGCGGTGCTCGTCTTCGGCCCGGACAAGCTCCCGAAGGTGATTCGGGATGTGACGCATTTCATCCGGAAGATCCGGGAGTTCTCCGACAGCGCCAAAGAGGACATCCGTTCCGAGCTGGGGCCGGAGTTCAAGGACTTCGAGTTCGAGGACCTCAACCCCAAGACGTTCGTGCGCAAGCACGTGCTGGACTCCGATGAGCTCGGCCTGAAGGAGATCCGTAACGGCTTCGACCTCCGCAAGGAGATGGCGGAGGTCGCCGACGCGGTGCACGGCCGGGAGAGTGATCCGCAACAGGGCTCTTCAGGGGCTTCCGGCACCACCCCGCCATCCCTCTCGAAGGGCGACTCCGGCACGCCTGACCTGCTGCGCAAGCGTGAGGAGCCGCAGCGCGACGAGCGTCCGCCTTTCGACTCCGACGCCACTTGATCCCCCCGTATGCCCGGCCTGGTTGACCCGTATGGCTATCCTCCCTTTGTCCGGGGTGAGGGTCGCCCGAGGGGGGCGGGCCGCCCACGACGCAGGGCAACGAGGAGGCCGCGCGCACATGGAGACCACGGGTCGGCTAGGGGAACGAGGGGTGGCGGCGACCGCGCAGGGGCTGCCCGCCGACGCCCGGCGGAGTGTCGACGGCTATCTGATGGCCGCCTTCCCCTGGTACGGGCTTGACGAGGCGTTCACCGGCCCCCGCTGGCTGATGCAGGTGGGTGCGGCCGCCGACGGCATCGTCGAGTACGGCTCGACCGGCCATGGCGAGGAGCCGTCGCTGCGCGTCGAGACCGACATGGACCAGCAGCGCTTCACGGTGGTCGTCACCGTCGCCAGCCGCCCCGGGCGGGACAGCGCCGACGGCACCGGCAAGCTGGAGGCCACCTCGGTCTCCTCGGCCGCCTGGCTGGCCGGCTCCGGTCTGTTGTCGTGCACCTGGCCGACCCGGATGGAGCGGGCGCTGCGCCAGGACTGGCTGGACCAGCAGACCGCGATCGCCTGGGAGCTGGCGGACGACCTGGCGGGCGAGAGCTGGTCGCAGCTGTCGCTCCCGGTGGACGGGGTGCCGACCGACTTCCACTACCGCGAGTCGGAGTACGGCTGGGTGCTGGCCGGTACGACGGGCGAGGACGTGCACATCGGCGCGTACGGGCGCGGGATGAGCGCCTACGGTCTGGGCTTCGCGGTGGTCAAGGACATCAACCGCTACGACGGGTAGTGCGTACGCCTATGGCTCGGGGGCGGTTTCCGCGGAAACCGCCCCCGAGCCATAGGCCGTGGCCGAGCTCGCTCAGAACTTGTTGCGCGGGGTGACGCCCAGCGACATGCCCGCCAGGCCGCGCTGACGTCCGCCGATCTTGCCCGCGATCGCCTTGAGCGCGCTGCCCGCCGGGGAGTCGGGGTCGGTCAGCACGACCGGCTTCCCCTCGTCGCCGCCCTCGCGCAGCCGTACGTCGATCGGGATGGCGCCCAGCACCGGCACCGTCGTGCCGGTGGTCCGGCTGAGCCCGTCGGCGACCATCTGGCCACCGCCGGTGCCGAAGACGTCGACCATCTCGTCGCAGTGCGGGCAGGGCAGCCCGGACATGTTCTCCACCACGCCGACGATCTTCTGATGGGTCTGGACGGCGATCGCACCGGCCCGCTCGGCGACCTCGGCTGCGGCCTGCTGCGGTGTGGTCACCACCAGGATCTCGGCGTTGGGGACCAGCTGGGCGACGGAGATCGCGATATCTCCGGTGCCCGGGGGGAGGTCGAGCAGCAGCACATCGAGGTCGCCCCAGTAGACATCGGCCAGGAACTGCTGGAGCGCGCGGTGCAGCATCGGCCCGCGCCAGACCACCGGGGCGTTCCCCGGGGTGAACATCCCGATCGAGATCACCTTCACACCGTTCGCCGACGGCGGCATGATCATGTTCTCGACCTGGGTGGGACGGCCGTCCGCGCCCAGCATGCGGGGCACCGAGTGGCCGTAGATGTCGGCGTCCACCACGCCGACCTTCAGCCCGTCCGCGGCCATCGCGGCGGCCAGGTTGACCGTCACCGAGGACTTGCCGACCCCGCCCTTGCCGGAGGCCACCGCGTAGACCCGGGTCAGCGAGCCGGGCTTGGCGAAGGGCACCTCGCGCTCGGCCTGGCCGCCGCGGAGCGAGGCGGCCAGCTCACGCCGCTGCTCGTCGCTCATCACCTCGAGGTCGACCGTGACGCCGGTCACACCCTCGACCCCGGCGACCGCCGTCCGCACACTGCTGGTGATCGTGTCCCGCATCGGACAGCCGGAGACCGTGAGGTAGACCACCACGGCGACCGAGCCATCCGCCGCGATCTCGACGGATTTGACCATGCCGAGGTCGGTGATCGGCTTGTGGATCTCCGGGTCGTTGACCGTCGCGAGCGCGGCGCGTACCGCGTCTTCGCTCGGCGCTGGGAGGGTGTCGGTAGCCATACGGAGATGGTACGGCGCCGTGGGTGGGGCGCGGACGGCCGTCAGCGGTCGCGTTCCTCACCCGGCCGGAGTTCGCCGTGGCCGACCGGCCGCGCGGCGGGCCGTCCGCCGTCCGGCTCCCGGCGCAGGTCCGCCAGCTGGTCGCGGAGCCAGTCGCGGGTGGCGACCTCGCCCAGGCCCGTCCGCAGCGCCGCGATCTCCCGGGTGAGGAATTCGGTGTCGGCGATGGACCGTTCGTTCTGCTTGCGGTCCTGTTCGAGGTTGACGCGGTCGCGGTCGGCCTGCCGGTACTGGGCCAGCAGGATCAGCGGGGCGGAGTAGGACGCCTGGAGCGAGAGCATCAGGGTCAGGAAGATGAACGGGAAGGGGTCGAACCGCAGCCGCGCCGGTGCCAGGGTGTTCCAGGTCAGCCAGACGGCGACGAAGACCGTCATCCAGGCGATGAACCGCCCGGTGCCCAGGAACCGCGCGATCCGCTCCGACGCCTTGCCGAACGCCTCGGGGTCCCAGCGCGGCAGCGGGCTGCGGCGCCGCTCCCTGGGCCGGTCCAGACGGCCGCGCTCACCGTCCATCCGCGGCCTCCGGCAGGGCCATCCCGGCGTGCAGTTCGCGCTCCCGCCAGTCGGACGGCAGCAGGTGGTCCAGGACGTCGTCGACCGTCACCGCGCCGAGCAGGGAGCCGGTCTCGTCCACGACGGGCGCCGCGAGCAGGTTGTAGGTGGCCAGATGGCCGGCGACGACGGGCAGCGGGGTGTCCGGCGGCAGCGTCGGCAGATCGGCGTCCACGGACGCGCCGACCAGGGTGAACGGCGCGTCGCGCAGCAGCCGTTGGAAGTGGATGGTGCCCAGATAGCGGCCGGTGGGCGTCTGGTCGGGCGGGCGGCACACATAGACCTGGGCGGCGAGCGCGGGGGTCAGATCCTGGTCGCGCACCCGGGCGAGCGCGTCCGCGACGGTGGCGTCCGGGCGCAGCACGATCGGCTCGGTCGTCATCAGACCGCCCGCCGACCCCTCCTCGTACGACATCAGCCGCCGCATGTCCGCCGCGTCGCGCGGGCGCATCAGGGCCAGCAGCCGCTCCTTGTCGGGCTCGGGGAGCTCGGAGAGCAGATCCGCCGCGTCATCGGGGTCCATGGCCTCCAGGACGTCCGCCGCGCGCTCCTCCTTGAGCTTGCCGAGGATCTCCACCTGGTCGTCGTCGGGCAGCTCCTCCAGGACGTCCGCGAGCCGCTCGTCGTCCAGGGCCGCCGCCACCTCGCCCCGGCGCTTGGAGGACAGATGGTGCAGCACATTGGCCAGGTCGGCGGGGCGCAGCTGCTCGAAGGTGGCCAGCAGGTTCTCCGCGCCCTGCCCCTGCTCCTCCAGCGAGAAGCCGGTGACCGCCGACCAGTCCACGGTCAGCGCCTCGCCGCGGCGGCGCAGTGCGCGGGTCCTGCCGCGGCGTACGAAGACCTTGTCGATCTCCCACTCCCGGCGCTGGGGCAGCTGGGTCATCGCCACGTCCAGGACCGTCACCGGCTCGCCGGTCTCGACCAGCCGCACCGTGCGGTCCAGGAGTTCGCCGAGGACCAGGGTCTCGGTGGGGCGCTGTTCGAAGCGGCGCATGTTGAGCACACCGGTGGTGATGACCTGTCCGGACTCCACACCGGTCACGCGGGTCATGGGGAGGAAGATCCGGCGGCGGCCGATCACCTCGACCACGAGGCCGAGCAGCCGCGGCGGGCGGCCGGCCAGCCGCAGCATCGCCACGACATCGCGCACCCGCCCCACTTGGTCGCCGTTGGGGTCGAAGACGGCGACGCCCGCGAGATGCGAGACGAAGACCCGGGGGTTGCCTGCCGGCATGCCCTGCCTCCCCTCGTATGTGGGGCTTTATGAGCATTCAAGGTAATGATCCGCTCTTCACCGGGTTCAGGCTAACGTGCCCGCACCTGCCCTGCCGCCGGGCGAGGGCGGTACGGCACCCTGCGGACACGGCGGGACGGCACCGGTACGCTGCCCTACTGCACCGGCATCAGGAGGCAGAGCGGACGTGCGCACCCGGAACAGGGCGGTCGTTGCGGCGATGTGCGCGGGGTTGGCCGCCACGCTCGCCGCGTGTGGCGGAGGCGGGGAGAAAGACCCCGACGCGGGGACGAACGGCGTGGGAAAGCTCCCCGCCACGAAGATCGAGAGCAGAGCCCGTCAGGCGGCCGTCAGCGCGAATTCGGTGCGGCTCTCCGGCACTCTCGTCACCAAGGGAGCCACCTACAAGCTGGACATGCGGCTCAACGCCGACGGCGGCACGGGCCAGGTCTCCACCAAGGGCTCCAGCTTCGAGCTGCTGCGGGTCGGCAAGGAGCTCTACCTCAAGGCCGACGCGGGCTTCTGGTCGCACGACGGCGAGAGCGGCGGAGGCGGTGGTGCGGAGCACGCGGCCGGCAAGCTGGACAACAAGTATGTGAAGGTCCCCTCCGGCGACCCCTCCTACCAGCGGCTCAGCGGTTTCACCGATATGAAGCTGCTGCTCGACGGGTTGCTCGGCCTGCACGGCAAGATCACCACGGGGGACCACGGCCAGGTGAACGGCGTACGGACGATCCGCATCAGCGCCGGCACGTCCGGGGACGGCGGCGCGCTCGATGTCTCCCTGGAGGGCCGGCCGTATCCGCTGCGGCTCCAGCGGGCGGGCGGCGCGGGGGTGATCCGGCTCGCGGACTGGAACGACAGCTTCAAGATCACCGCCCCGGAGAAGGGCCATGTGCTCGACTACGGGCAGCAGATTCCGGAGACGCCGTAGCCGCGAGGTGTCCGTAAGGGGCCGAAGGGCGCGTCCTCGGGGACGCGCCCGGACGGCTGAGGCGCGTCCTTACGGGCATCGGGCAGCTCTGAGGCGCTCCCTACGGGCGTTCGGACAGCCAGGACGCGTCCTTACGAACGTTCAGATGGTCAGGACGCGTCCTTACGGGCGCCACGGGCGCGCTTCCTGCGGCGGACGAGCAGCTTGGGGAGCGCCGCCGGGATCGGGCGGCGCGTGATCGCCGGGGACGGCGGCGGGGCCGCCGCCAGGGAGCCGGTGGGGTGCTCGGCGAGCGCCCCGGCCGTGGGCTCCAGCCGCAGCACCCGGCATTCGCGCGCCCAGCGCTCCGGGATGCGGTCGGCGTCCGCCGCGTTCAGCCGCTTGCCCTTGAGCTCGTCGACCGCCGCGGTCCACGCCTCGCCGCCCGGGGCCAGCTCGACCACCCGCGCGGGCCAGCTGACCAGCCGCCCGCCCTTGTCCTTGCTGCGCACGGTCACCGTGGCGCTTCCGCCGTCGGCCAGTCCGAGGCCCTGGAGCGGCTGCTCCCCGGGCCCGTCCCCGACGAGACAGACCGCGCCCTCGTGCCAGATGTGCCACAGGGCGCGCGCGGTGCCCTCGGTGCCCTGGACCCAGATGAGGGCGGACTTCTTGGCCGCCTCCTCGACAAGGGCACGGTCCATCGGCGTCTGCGTCATGCCGACAGCCTAGGCCAGTCACACACCGTCCCAGCCCGTGAAATGTCAGTTCCGTCGTATGGTCATGCGCCTTACCCTGGCGGCGTGCCCACCGCCCGTGCCGCCCGCACCCCAGCCCGCAACGCCACCCCCGACGTACCCGGTGGCGGTGGCCGTCTCCACGGTGGCGTCCCCGTGGACATCGCGCTCCTTACGGTCGCCATCGCGGGCGTCTCGCTCTCCGCGCCGCTGGCCGCCGCGACGGCGGCGCCCGCGCTCGCCATCGCCTTCTGGCGCAACGCCATGGCGGTGGGCGCGCTCACCCCGCTCGCGCTGTGGCGCCACCGGGGCGAGCTGCGCGGGATGGGCCGCCGGACCGCGCTGCTGTCGGCCGGGGCGGGCGCGCTGCTCGCGGTGCACTTCGGGGCCTGGCTGCCGAGCCTGCACATGACCTCCGTCGCCTCCTCGACCGCGCTGGTGACCACGACCCCCATCTGGACGGCGCTGCTGCTGCGGCTGCGCGGCCACCGCTCGCCCACGCTCGCCTGGCTGGGCATGGGGCTCGCGATCCTCGGTGTGGTGATCCTCACCGGGGTCGATCTGTCCGCGTCGCCGCGCGCCCTGCTGGGCGACGCGCTCGCGCTGCTGGGCGGGGTGGCGGCGGCCGGTTACGTCCTGCTCGGCGCGGAGGTGCGCCGCTCGGTGAGCACCACCGCGTACGCCTACGTCTGCTACACCACCACCAGCGTGCTCCTGCTGCTGACCTGCCTGGTGGCGGGCGCGCAGCTCGGCGGCTACGGCGGCACCACCTGGCTGCGGCTGGCCGTGCTGACGGTCACCGCGCAACTGCTGGGGCACACCCTCATCAACCGGGTGGTCAAGGGCCTCGGCCCCTCCGTCACCTCGACCGCGATCCTGCTGGAGACACCGGGGGCGGCCCTGATCGCGGCCCTGTGGCTGGGCCAGATGCCGCCCGTGGCCGCCTATCCGGCGCTCGCGGTGATCCTCGGCGGGCTCGCGCTGGTCATCATGGCGGACGGGAAGAACCCCTCGCCCTCGGGCGAACCCGCCCGGTGAGGGGCCCTTCGCGCGCCCGGTAAGGAGCCCGTCCGTCCGCGGGGGCGCCCATAGTGCAAGGACCCCTTACAGCCAGCCGTTGCGCTTGAAGCCGCGGTGGATCGCGAAGCAGATGCCCACGGTGACGACGAGCACGGTCGGGTAGCCGAACTTCCAGCGCAGCTCCGGCATGTAGTCGAAGTTCATGCCGTAGATCCCCGCGATCATCGTGGGCACGGCGAAGATCGCCGCCCAGGACGTGATCTTCCGCATGTCCTCGTTCTGCGCGACCGTCGCCTGCGCCAGATTGGCCTGGAGGATCGAGTTCAGCAGGTCGTCGAAGGCCAGCACCTGCTCGTTGACCCGCGCCAGATGGTCCGCGACATCCCGGAAGTACTTCTGGATGTCCGGGTCCACCAGCCGCATCGGACGCTCGCTCAGCAGCTGCATCGGCCGCAGCAGCGGTGAGACGGCCCGCTTGAACTCCAGGACCTCGCGCTTGAGCTGGTAGATCCGGCCCGCGTCGCCGCCCCGCCGGGACGTCGCGGCCGAGAAGACGTCGATCTCGACCTCGTCGATGTCGTCCTGGACCGCGTCGGCGACCGCCAGATAGCCGTCCACGACCTGGTCGGCGATGGCGTGCAGCACCGCGGAGGGGCCCTTGGCGAGCAGCTCCGGGTCCTGCTGGAGCCGGTGGCGCAGGGCGCGCAGCGAGCCCTGGCCGCCGTGCCGCACGGTCACGATGAAGTTCCGGCCGGTGAAGCACATCACCTCACCGGTCTCCACCACCTCGCTGGTCGAGGTGAGTTCGGCGTGCTCCACGTAGTGGATGGTCTTGAAGACGGTGAAGAGGGTCTCGTCGTACCGCTCCAGCTTGGGCCGCTGATGGGCCTGCACGGCGTCCTCGACGGCCAGCGGGTGCAGCCCGAACTCCTGGGCGATCCCCGCGAACTCGCGCTCGGTGGGCTCGTGCAGCCCGATCCAGGCGAACCCGCCCTCCTGGCGGACCCGCTCCATGGCCTTCGCCGGGCTCACATGGTCACTGACCCGCTTGCCGTCCCGGTAGACCGCGCAGTCGACGACGGCGCTGGTGACCGACGGGTCACGCGTGGCGTCGTAGTCGCTGGCGGTACGGGAACGGCGCAGGGCGGGGCGGACGGCTGCGCGCAGGTCACGGATCATCGACATGACGGGCTCCTTCACGGGCCGGCCGTCAGCGGCGGGCGCGCGGCGCAGCGCTGCGCCCGGAAGGTGGACGTACGACATCCGATGCCCGTACGTCCGCAAAGCGGGCGGCGCTCCGTGCGATGGCGCTGACGGCAGTTCATGGAACTTGAACAAAGCGGTACGAAGGCGCTCTACCGTCAGATGCCCTGGATGCGAGTTGGCTTCGCGTGTTTCACCGCCGGTGGGCGGGGTACGGAAGGCTTCAGATCATGCGGTCGCATACCTAGGGGAAACGACGGGAGAACTGTCGGTACTGCACGGTCGACTAGGATCCACCGCAGCCCCACCTCCTCCAGCCGGTCCCCCGTGAGGGACGACGTGTAACTCCCTGGGCAAGGGTTAAGGCTATCAGTCGGCAGAACCGTTACCGCCCCGCTTTGCCTGTTCGATACGCGATCTATGCTCACCGCATGTCAGACGTTCTTCAGCTGGTCGAGGCCCGGTTGATCACCGCGCTGGGCGAGCCGGACGCCCGCGCCGCCGTCACCTTCGTCGGTACGGACCGCATCGAAGTGCTGCGATTCCGGGACGACGGCGATGTGATCCGCTACGCCACCCTCGGCATGTCGGACCATCCGATGACCAGCCCGACCGCCACCGTCGCCGACCCCCTGCACGGGCCGCGCGCCGAGCTGGTGCTGACCGTACGGGCCGGCGGCCGCGGCCCCGACCTCTCCGTCCTTGACGAGGTGCTCCGGCCGCTCGCCGTACTGGCCGCCTCGCCCCAGGTCGAGGGGGTCGTGGTGACCCCCGGCGCGTCGCTGGACCTCGGCGGGCCGCTGTGGCCCGGGGCGCCCTACACCACCGTCCTGGTCGCCGAACCGGGCGGTCTGGTCGAGGACTTGGAGCTGCTCGAGCCCATGGA
Organism: Streptomyces malaysiensis subsp. malaysiensis; assembly: GCF_040653035.1. Taxonomy (NCBI): domain Bacteria; kingdom Bacillati; phylum Actinomycetota; class Actinomycetes; order Kitasatosporales; family Streptomycetaceae; genus Streptomyces; species Streptomyces malaysiensis. The sequence goes on along the minus strand of NZ_JBEZNG010000001.1, from coordinate 534,607 downwards.
ACCGGTGCGCTTCCTGCCGCTGCTGCCGATGACCGCGAACGAGGCGGCGTGGAAGCGGGTGCACGGCGCCGGCGCCCTCCAGGACCGCTGGCTGCGGCACGGTGCGGATCTGCGCGACCCGGTGCGCTCCGGGGTGCCGCTGACGGGCTGAGAGCCGTAGGTCCGCGGGGAAGACCCGCCGGGCCCGTACGAGCCGGGCGGGGGCGGGGAACTCTTGCGGGAAGTGACCTCCGGACGGGTGATCGTCCTTGACGCGACGACGACCGGGGAGGACCGTGGGGCCCTATGAGGGGCGAACCCAGTTGCCCGAAGTGCGGTGGCCGGGTGCGAGCGCCCGGTCTCTTCGCCGACTCCTGGCAGTGCGGAGTGCATGGCACGGTGCACCCCCTCCAGCCGGTCGTTCCGCCGAGCGTCGAAGCACTCGTGGTGGTCACCAACCGCGCCCGGGTGCCCGTATGGATGCCGTGGCCGCTGCCCGTGGGCTGGCTGTTCACGGGGGTGGCCTGCGCCGGGGACGACCGCAGCGGCGGCCGCGCCACCGCGGTTGCCTGCTCCGGCCCGGGGCCGCTGGGCGGTGTGGGGGAGCTGCTGCTGATCGCCGAGGAGCTGGGCGTCGGGCTCGGCGCGCGCTTCGCGGGCATCCCGGGGCCCGACCCGGGGCCGGGGATGCGGGTGGACAAGCCGCCGCATGTCAAGGTGCTGGCTGCCGGGCGGCCCACCCCGCTGTGGCATGTCGAGGGCACCCCGGACGACCGCGCGGTCTTCGCGGGCGAGGCGTGCGGGCTGTGGCTGTGGGCGGTCGTCTGGCCCGAGCAGACCGGGCTGCTGATGTACGACGAGATGGTGCTCACCGATCTGCGGGACGCGGGCGCCGAGGTCGACCTGGTGCCTTGCGGGGCGCTCTCACCGAGGCTGCTCACGCCCTGAGCCCTTGCGCTGCCGACGTTTCGCCGTTGGAGCTCAGCCGCCGGTGTTCTGGCGCTGGAAGTTCCGCCGCTGCCGGTGGCTGATGCGAGGGCCCGGGGGCGCTGACACCGGCCTGTCCGGGCGTGGTTATGCTGGGGCATCCCCTAGGTCCATCCCGAACGCAGCTTGGAGTCCGTGCCGTGCGCATCGATCTGCACACCCACTCCACTGCGTCGGACGGTACGGACACCCCCGCCGAGCTGGTGCGCAACGCCGCCGCCGAGGGTCTGGACGTCGTCGCCCTCACCGACCACGACACCGTGGGCGGCTATGAGGAGGCGACCCGGGCGCTGCCCGCCGGGCTGACGCTGGTCACCGGCGCCGAGCTGTCGTGCCGTCTGAACGGGATCAGCCTGCACATGCTGGCGTACCTCTTCGACCCGGTCGAGCCGGAGCTGTCGCGCGAGCGCGAGCTGGTGCGCGACGACCGGGTGCCCCGGGCCCAGGCGATGGTCGCCAAGCTGCGTGAGCTGGATGTGCCGATCACCTGGGATCGGGTGGCGGAGATCGCCGGGGACGGCGCCGTGGGGCGGCCGCATATCGCCACCGCGCTGGTCGAGCTGGGTGTCGTGGAGAGCGTTTCGGACGCCTTCACCCCGGACTGGCTGGCCGACGGCGGCCGCGCGCATGTGGAGAAGCACGAGCTGGACCCCTTCGAGGCGATCCGGCTGGTCAAGGGCGCCGGCGGGGTCGCGGTCTTCGCCCATCCGCTGGCCGTCAAGCGGGGCCAGTGCGTCCCGGAGAGCGCGATCGGCGAGCTGGCGGCGGCGGGCCTGGACGGCGTCGAGGTCGACCACATGGACCACGACGAGGACACCCGTAAGCGGCTGCGCGGTCTCGCCGCCGAGCTCGGTCTGCTCACCACCGGCTCCAGCGACTACCACGGCAGCCGTAAGGCGTGTCGGCTCGGTGAGTACACGACCGATCCCGAGGTCTACGGAGAGATCGTGCGCCGGGCGACCGGGGCCTTCCCGGTGCCGGGCACGGGCGGCTGAGCGGACCCCCGTCCCTCCTCGCTCTTCCCGTCCCGGCGCCTTCCCACGCCTGCCCCGCGTTCCCGTGCCGCATCGGCACGGCACCCCCGCTCGTCCTCGTACTCCTCCCTCGCAAGGCAATTCACCGTGTTCGACGTCGCCGTATTCGGATCCCTCTTTCTCACCCTTTTCGTGATCATGGACCCGCCGGGCATCACGCCCATCTTCCTCGGGCTGACCTCGGGCCGTCCGGTCAAGGTGCAGCGCAGGATGGCGGGCCAGGCGGCGGCCGTCGCCTTCGGCGTCATAGCCGTCTTCGGCATCGGCGGTCAGCAGATCCTCGACTATCTCCATGTCTCGGTCCCCGCGCTGATGATCGCGGGCGGGCTGCTGCTCCTGTTGATCGCGCTCGATCTGCTGACCGGTAAGAACGACGAGCCGACCCAGACCAAGGACGTCAATGTCGCGCTCGTGCCGCTCGGCATGCCGCTGCTGGCGGGGCCGGGCGCGATCGTCTCGGTGATCCTCGCCGTCCAGCACGCCCATGGGGTCGGTGATCAGGTGGCGGTGTGGTGCGCGATCGCGGCCATGCACGGCGTGCTCTGGCTCACCATGCGCTACTCCCTGCTGATCATTCGCGTGATCAAGGAAGGCGGAGTGGTGCTGGTCACCCGGCTGTCCGGGATGATGCTCTCCGCCATCGCGGTGCAGCAGATCATCAACGGTGTCATCCAGGTGGCCCACACGGCCTGACATGCCACGAGCGCCCCCGTACCGTCGCGTACGGGGGCGCTCGACGCTCTGTGCGGCTGTAGGGCCTTACGGCACTACCGGGCTACGGTGTCGGCTGGGCGGATGTAGATGCGCTGGCCGATAGCGGCGGCCTGCTGCACGATCCGGTTGACGGAGGCGGCGTCTACGACGGTGCTCTCGATGGCGGTGCCATCGACATCGTCAAGGCGCATGATCTCGAAGCGCAAGGCTTCTCCCTTCGTCTGATCCTCCTGAAGGAGAACTTGATGTGTACGGAGCCGCGCAGCGTCGCTGCCGCGCCCTCCTGTACCTGTTCAACGAGGGCGTCCCCCGAAAACATTCCCTACGCTAATAAAAATTTTTCGCAGCCTAAATACCTTCCGGCGGCGAGGGTGGGGTCCGGTTGTGCCCCTCATGAGGCCGCCCGGAGAATGAACCGCGTATGAGTGAAGCCACGCCTCCGGGCCAACCAGACCTCGCCTCGATCGCTGCGGGCATCGAGCGCACCAACGAGCTGCTTCAGCGGGTGCTCGCCGAGGTCGCGACCACACCCTCGACCCACGCGATCTTCGTTGACGCGGGGTATGTCTACGCGGCCGCCGGCCGCCTCGTCGCGGGCACGGAGGACCGCCGCGCGTTCGAGCTGGACGCCGAGGGGCTCATCGAGGCGTTCATCGACAAGGCGCGCACGATCTTCCCGGACAGCAGGCTGCTGCGCGTCTACTGGTTCGACGGCGCCCGGCGCCGGATCCACACCGCGGAGCAGCAGAGCATCGCGGAGCTGCCCGACGTCAAGGTCCGGCTCGGCAACCTCAACGCCAACAACCAGCAGAAGGGCGTCGACTCGCTCATCCGCTCCGACCTGGAGTCCCTCGCCCGCCACCGCGCCATCGGCGACGCCGTGCTGATCGGCGGCGACGAGGACCTGGTCTCCGCCGTCGAGGCGGCCCAGGGTTACGGGGCCCGCGTCCACCTGTGGGGCATCGAGGCCCTCGACGGGCGCAACCAGGCCGAGCCGCTGCTGTGGGAGGTCGACAGCCAGCGCACCTTCGACCTCGACTTCTGCAAGCCGTATGTCACCCGGCGGGCCACCGGCTACGAGCCGAACGGCGACGCGCCGCTGTGCGGGCCCGCCCCGACCCGGGACGAGGTGCGCTTCGTCGGGGCGCAGATCGCCGCCCAGTGGCTGTCCTCACGCGGTCGGGAGACCCTCGCGGACCTGCTGCCGGGCCACCCCTATCTGCCCGGCTCCGTGGACCAGGAGCTGCTGATCGACGCGGAGGGGCTGCTGCGGCTCTCGCTGCGCGCCCACGCCGATCTGCGGCGCGCCCTGCGGGACGGGTTCTGGGAGCATCTCCAGGCGCAGTACTGAGCGCCTTCCGATCCGCCTCCGGCTCGGCGACGTCGGCGACGTCGGCGACGTTCTCGGGCTCAGCCCACGTCGCGCCAGAAGGAGACCAGGGCGTCGGCGGTGGGGCGGGCCCGCTCGGTGTTGGGGGAGTGCCCGGCGCCCTCGATCACGGTCCGGCGGGCGGCCAGCCGTTCGGCCATCTCGTCGATCAGCGGCACCGGCCAGGCGTAGTCCGCCTCACCGGACAGCACATGGGTGCGCAGCCGCAGCGCCGCCAGCTCATCGACCCGGTCCGGCTCCTCCGACAGCTGCCGCCCCGTGACGATCAGCTGCTCCGGTACGGTCCCCAGCCAGCGCTGATGCAGGAACTCCGCCACCCCGGGCGGTGTCGCCTCGTCGGCCGCCTCGGGCGGATCCAGCTCGCGCATCGCCTGCCATACGGACTCCATGTCCATCACGGTGAGCGCGTCGATCAGCAGCTTGATCCGGGCGCGCTGCGGGGAGGAGATGGCCGCCGGGCCGGAACTCATGATCGTCAGTGAGGCGAACGCCCCCGGGTCGCGCAGTACGGCGGCCCGTGAGATCAGCCCGCCGAGCGAATGCCCGAGCAGATGGACGGGGTCCTCGGTCGCCGCGCTCAGGGCGGTGGCCTGTGCGAGCAGGTCCAGGGCCAGCTCGTTCCGGGCGTACGCGGCCTCCTTACGGGGGCCAGGACTCTCGTGCTGCCCGCGCCCGTCGACGGCGACGGCCCGGAAGCCGGCCGCGGCGAGCGGCTCCAGCAGCGCGATGAAGTCCTCCTTGCTCCCGGTGAACCCCGGGACCAGCAGGACGGTCCCGCGCGCCGCCGAAGCGGGCCGCGCGTCATGGACGGCGAACTCCCCGCGCGCGGTGCGGAGACGGTACGCGCGGGCGCTCGCGGGCAGTGTGAGGAAGGGCGGCCTGCTCATGGGGATGAGGCTATACAGCTCGTGGGAAACGGCACGTGAACGCCCAGGGGCCCACACCACGGTGTCGCGGTGCGGGCCCCTGGGCGTGTGCTGTCACGCGGTGCCGTGTCAGCCCTCGGCCGCGGCCTCGACGGCCTCGGCCGCCTTGGCGCGGGTCCGGCGCCGGGGCTTGGCGGGCGCGGCGTCGTCGGCCCCGGTCCCGGCCTCAGCCTCGGGTTCGGCCTTGGCCGCCTTGGCGCGAGTGCGGCGCGGCTTGGCGGGGGCCTCGGCGGCCTCCGCCTCAGGCTGTGCGTCGGCGGTGTCGGCCTTGGCGGTGGCGCGGGTGCGGCGCCGGGGCTTGGTGGCTTCACCGGCATCGGCGGCCTCGGTGGTGCCTTCGGCCGTCTCGATGGCCTCAGTGGCCCCGGCTGCCTTGGCGCGGGTGCGGCGGCGGGGCTTGGCGGGGGCCTCCACGGCCTCCGGCAGCGCCTCGGCGGTCCCGGCGGCCTTCACCACGTCCGCCGTGCCCTCGGCCGCTTCCACGGCGGTCTGGGCCGCCTCGGCCGCCTTGGCGCGGGTCCGGCGCCGCGGCTTGGCGGGAGCCTCCGCGGCTTCCGTCGTGCCCTCGGCCGTCTCCACGGCGGTCTGGGCCGCCTCGGCGGCCTTGGCGCGGGTCCGGCGCCGCGGCTTGGCGGCTTCGTCGGCGTCAGCGGCCTCGGTGGTGCCTTCGGCCGTCTCGACGGTCTCGGTGGCCTCGGCTGCCTTGGTGCGGGTGCGGCGGCGCGGCTTCGTGGGGGCCTCAACGGCCTCCACGGTTTCCACGGCTTCCGGAGCCTCCGCCGTCGCCACGGCCGTCTCCGCCGCCTCGATGGTGCTCGCGGACTCCTCCGTGGCGCCCTCGGCGGTCTCGACCGCCGCTGTCGCCGCCTCGGCGGCCTTGGTGGCGCCCCGGGTGCGGCGGCGGCGCGGCTTGGCGGGGGCGTCTGCCGCCTCCGCCTCCGGCTGGGCCGCCTCCGCCGTGTCGACGGCGGCCGTGGCCGCCTCGGGGGCGGCCGGCGCCAGACCGCCGCGCGTACGGCGGCGTCGGCGGGGCCTACGGGGCTCGGCGGCGCCCTCGGCGGTGTCGGCGGCGGACTCGGCCGCCGCCGCCCCCTCCGGGGCACCCTCGCCGTCCAGGGTCAGACCGCCACGGGTGCGGCGCCGCACCCGGCGGTTGCGCGCGGGGCGCTCCTCCTTGGCGGGGGCGGCGGCCCGGCGGCCGCGGCCGGCCCGGCCCCCGGTCTCGCCCAGGTCCTCGATCTCCTCGGCGGCGAGTCCGGCCCGGGTGCGCTCGGCACGCGGCAGCACACCGGTGGTGCCCTCGGGGATGCTCAGCAGCTCGTAGAGGTGCTCGGAGGTGGAGTACGTCTCCTCCGGCTCGTTGAACGTCAGGTCCAGCGCCTTGTTGATCAGCTGCCAGCGCGGGATGTCGTCCCAGTCGACGAGCGTGATGGCGGTGCCCGAGGCGCCCGCGCGGCCTGTACGGCCGATGCGGTGCAGATAGGTCTTCTCGTCCTCGGGCGACTGGTAGTTGATCACATGCGTGACGCCCTCGACGTCGATGCCGCGCGCGGCGACGTCGGTGCACACCAGCACGTCGACCTTGCCGTTGCGGAAGGCGCGCAGCGCCTGCTCGCGGGCCCCCTGGCCGAGGTCGCCATGGACCGCGCCGGAGGCGAACCCACGGCGCGCGAGCTGATCGGCGATATCGGCGGCGGTCCGCTTCGTACGGCAGAAGATCATCACGAGGCCGCGGCCCTCGGCTTGCAGCACGCGCGCCACGACCTCCGGCTTGTCCAGGGAGTGGGCGCGGAAGACATGCTGCGTGATGTTGGCCACGGTGGCGCCCTCGTCGTCCGGCGCGGTGGCCCGGATGTGCGTGGGCTGCGACATATAGCGCCGGGCCAGCGAGATGACCTGGCCCGGCATGGTGGCCGAGAAGAGCATCGTCTGGCGTTTGGCGGGCAGCAGCTGGATGATCTTCTCGACGTCGGGCAGGAAGCCCAGGTCGAGCATCTCATCGGCCTCGTCGAGGACGAGCGCCTTGACGGCGGAGAGCCGCAGCTTCTTCTGGCCCGCCAGGTCCAGCAGCCGGCCCGGGGTGCCGACGACCACGTCGACACCCTTCTTCAGGGCCTCGACCTGCGGTTCGTAGGCGCGGCCGCCGTAGATCGACACGACGCGGACGGCGCGGACCTTACCGGCGGTCAGAAGGTCGTTGGTCACCTGCTGGCACAGCTCGCGGGTGGGGACGACCACGAGCGCCTGCGGGGCGTCGGACAGCTGCTCGGGCTTGGCCCGGCCGGCCTCGACGTCCGCGGGGACGATGACGCGCTCCAGCAGGGGCAGGCCGAAACCCAGCGTCTTACCGGTGCCGGTCTTGGCCTGGCCGATGACGTCGGTGCCGGAGAGGGCGACCGGGAGCGTCATCTCCTGGATGGGAAACGGGGACGTGATGCCGACGGCTTCCAGGGCCTCGGCCGTCTCGGGGAGGATCCCGAGTTCTCGGAAGGTGGTCAGGATGTTTGCCTCTTCTGTGAGCGCGGCGGGAGGCGGCGAAGGGGGTCGCACGGCGCCCGGGTGCACCAGCCTGGGGACGACTGGTTCGGCGCGGGACCACGGCCTTCGCTCGAGCGATCACGCCGCGAGCGGGTCCCTCCTGCCGTGCGCATTCGCAGATGCGCGCCGCGCGGAGGGCGGTCGGGTTTGGAGCCGATCGGGCCACCGACCGGGCATCCGCATTCGTGGAACAACCCGCCGATACTCGACGGGCGCATTTATCACTGTACCCCGGAAGTACGCATCTGTGACCGGGCTGTCCGATGCGGGGCATCCGGGGGCATGGCTGACCAGGCCCTTCCCCGGGGCGCGGAGCGGGCTATTGTGCGCTCCATGGAGACGCCTGACACGCCTGAGACGCCCGCTGAGACGCCCGCCGCGACCACCGGGGACCGCGCCGGGGACCACGCAGCTTCGGGGAAGGGCGGCGGGGAGAAGGCCCCGGAGCCCACCGGGATCGCCGCCCAGGACTGGGACACGGCGGCCGCCGATCCGCAGTACCGGGCCGCCGTGGTGGATCTGCTCGGTGCCCTCGCCTATGGCGAGCTGGCCGCCTTCGAGCGGCTGGCGGAGGACGCCAAGCTGGCGCCCACGCTCGAGGACAAGGCGGAGCTGGCGAAGATGGCGTCCGCCGAGTTCCAGCACTTCGAGCGGCTCCGGGGCAGGCTCTCGGCGATCGGCGAGCAGTCGACGGCGGCCATGGAGCCGTTCGCGGCGGCGCTGGACGGGTTCCACCGCCAGACCGCGCCGTCCGACTGGCTCGAGGGCCTGGTCAAGGCGTACGTGGGCGACTCGATCGCCAGCGACTTCTACCGCGAGGTCGCGGCCCGGCTGGATTCCGACACCCGCGATCTGGTGCTCCAGGTGCTCGACGACACCGGACACGCCTCGTTCGCGATCGAGAAGGTGCGTGCCGCGATCGAGGCCGATCCGCGGGTCGGCGGGCGGCTGGCGCTGTGGGCGCGGCGGCTGATGGGCGAGGCGCTGTCGCAGGCCCAGCGGGTGGTCGCGGACCGCGACGCGCTCTCCACGATGCTGGTCGGCGGGGTGGCCGACGGGTTCGACCTGGCGGAGGTGGGCCGGATGTTCTCCCGGATCACCGAGGCCCACACCAAGCGGATGGCCGCCCTGGGGCTCGCCGCCTGAGCGCTCAGCTGGAAGTGCCCCGACCTGCCGTCGATCGTCTGCGGCGCCGTCGTGGCTGGTCGCGCGCCTCGGCGGAGCCGCATATCGATACAGCCCCGCGCCCCTTCGGGGCGCCACCGAACCGCAGCCGACTTCCGCCGATCCGCCTAGGCCCGCACGGCCAGTCCTGGACGGCCACGGCCGGTACCGGACGGCGAGGGAACGGAACGGGGGGCTCCGGCGGCCGGCGGTGCTCCGGAGCCCGGCTGGACAGGTCTTACGCCGGGACCGAACGCCCGCGGCGCGTCCTGGCAGGACGGATGAGCAGCGACAGCAGCGCAGCCGAGAAGCCCAGCGCCACGAACAGCACCGCCGCCGTATGCCCCGAGCCCAGCACCGTATGGGTCAGCAGAGCGCCCAGCAGCGCGGCCGCGGGGCCGGTGGACAGGACGAGCGGCCGCGCGGGCAGCCTTCGGGGGAGCCGGTGGAGCGCCCCGTACGCGATGACGAGACCGATCAGTACCGAGGCGAGCGCTTCCCAGAACAGCATTGGCGCGTCCTTCCCGTGAGCGGACCGGGACCGATACGTGATCACGTGCCGGTCGAGCCCGTCCTACCCGTGCCCAACCGGAGGCAACCCTTTCGGCGGGGGCGGTCTGTGGCGCCCGGCGAGCGGGGGGCGCGTGAGCGCGCGCAAACGGCGGCGGGGTTCGGTGGAGTGCTCCACCGAACCCCGCCGCCGTCGGTAAACCCTCAGGCCGCAAACCCTCAGGCCGCGCCGAAACCGACCTTGCGGGCGGTCGGCTCGCCGATCTCGATGTAGGCGAGCCGGTCGGCCGGGACCAGGACCTTGCGGCCGTGGTCGTCCTCCAGTGTCAGCACCTGAGCCTTGCCGCCGAGCGCCTCGGCCACCAGGCGCTCGACCTCCTCGGCAGACTGCCCGCTCTCCAAGGTGATCTCGCGGGGCGCGTGCTGCACGCCGATCTTGACCTCCACGGCCTTGTCCCTCCGACGGTCAATTGGGGTAGCGCGGCCATCCGCGCTGTACCCAGCACACATTAGTCGCGCCCGGACATCCCCCGGGGCCGCGGGCGCACGCCCGCAGCGAACACGGCAGCTCGCCGCTCCGCGCCGCCGGGACGTGTGCTCAGTGGCCGCCCTCGGACCCGTGCAGCGGGAAGCCCGCGATACCGCGCCAGGCCAGCGAGGTGAGCAACTGCACGGCGGTGTCCCGCGGGACGCCGCTCTCGCTGGAGAGCCAGTAGCGCGCGACCACCTGGGAGACCCCGCCGAGGCCCACGGCCAGCAGCATCGATTCATCGGTGGACAGCCCGGTGTCCTCGGCGATGACCTCGCTGATCGCCTCGGCGCACTGGAGCGAGACGCGGTCCACGCGCTCGCGCACCGCGGGCTCGTTGGTCAGATCGGATTCGAAGACGAGCCGGAAGGCGCCGCCCTCCTCCTCGACATAGGCGAAGTACGCCTCCATGGTCGCCGCGACGCGCTGCTTGTTCTCGGTGGTCGACGCGAGCGCGGTGCGCACCGCCTGGAGCAGAGCCTCGCAGTGCTGGTCGAGAAGGGCCAGATACAGCTCCAGCTTGCCCGGGAAGTGCTGGTAGAGCACCGGCTTGCTGACCCCGGCGCGCTCGGCGATGTCATCCATCGCGGCCGCGTGGTAGCCCTGTGCGACGAAGACCTCCTGTGCGGCTCCCAGGAGCTGATTACGTCGGGCTCGGCGCGGCAGGCGCGTACCCCGTGGGCGCGCCTCGGTCTGCTCGATGGCTGTCACGCCGCCTCCCAATGAATGAATCCCTGTGCACGATGTCCATCGCGTCCGCCATCGTACTTTTGGGTAACAGTGCGGCGCGCTGTTCGTGCGGAGAATTTCACGGACCGGACACTATGAAAAGGCCACAAATGACGCTGGTCACCGGTAGTCCTCCTCGTTCTCCTCGACGACCCGGGCCTGTTCCGCCCGGTCGGCCTCGTTGGCTTCCATGAGCTCGTCCGCCCTGGGCCGTTCGTCGCGGCGGGGGACCACTTCGAGATGCTGCTCGACGGCGTCCGCCTCGGGCGCCTCGACGTCGTACACGGTCGTCTCGTCGGTGTTCTCGACGGAGTCCTCGAAGGTGTCGGGGTCGGATGGGTCGATGGACATGTACTCCCCTTCCCTGTTCCCTGTGGCGCTTCGCACCGGCGGCTCGCCAGTGGTGGCTTCCCACTGACGGCTACCCCGTGGCGGCTGCCCAGTGGCAAGGTGATCGCCCCTGTGACTTACGAGCCTAGGAGAGGTCACTTTCGGACGCTACGTGGTCTGTGAGCGCGAACACACGGTCGTGCGCGTGATCGTCTCGTAACATTGCCGCATGTCTTCGACCGAGCCGCCGGAAGCCCGCATCGTCGCGGCGGTCCCGCCCGCGAGGTCCGTGCGGGTCGGAGCGGGCGAGAAGCTGCGGACCGCCTCCCTTCCGGGGCTCACGATGACCGTGCGCTGCCGTCCGCCGTCCGCCTCCGGACTGCCGCCCGCGCTCTTCGTCCACGGCCTCGGCGGCTCCTCGCAGAACTGGTCGGCGCTGATGGAGCTGCTCGCCGACCGGGTGGAGGGCGAGGCGCTCGACCTCCCCGGCTTCGGCGACTCCCCGCCGCCGGACGACGGCGACTACTCCATCACCGGCCATGCCCGCGCCGTGATCCGCTACCTCGACGCGCGGGCCCGCGGGCCCGTCCATCTGGTCGGCAATTCGATGGGCGGCTCGATCAGCACGCGCGTCGCGGCGGTGCGGCCCGATCTGGTGCGCACCCTCACGCTCGTCTCGCCCGCGCTGCCCGAGCTGCGCCCGCAGCGCAGCGCGGTGCCGACCGGTCTGCTCGCGGTGCCCGGGGTGACCCGGCTGTTCACCCGCATGACCAGGGACTGGGACGCGGAGCGGCGCACCCGCGAGGTGATGCTGCTCACCTTCGGCAATCCGTCCCTGGTCAGCCAGGAGGACTTCGCCTACGCGGTCGAGGAGTTCGAGCGCCGGCTCGCCCTCCCGTACTTCTGGGACGCGCTCAGTCGCTCGGCACGCGGTGTCGTCGACTCCTACACCCTGGGCGGTCAGCACTCCCTGTGGCGTCAGGCCGAGCGGGTGCTCGCCCCGACGCTGCTCGTCTACGGCGGCCGGGACCAGCTGGTGTCCTTCAGGATGGCGCGGCGGGCGAACGCAACCTTCCGCGACTCGCGCCTGTTGACACTGTTGGACGCCGGGCACGTCGCGATGATGGAGTATCCGGAAACAGTGGCGCGCGGGATGCGCGAGCTGCTCGATGACGTTGACGAACGAGATGACCGGGAGAGCCGGGAGGCGCGGGGGGCCGCACCGGTGTCCGGCGTGGACGGGAGCGGTGCGGCGCGTGGGTAAACACAGCGCACGTGGCAGCCAGGAGGGCCGGGATCGCCGGTCCGTCGCGGCGGGCTCCGGTCAAGGGCACGGCCCGGGCCCCGAGTTCGTCGAGCACATCGCACCCGGCGCGCCCCCCATGGCCGACGAGGACGGACCGGGTACGGGGCGCCGTCGGCGCGGCGTACCGGGGCCGGGAGCCCCGGACCCCGGAGTGACACCGCCGCAGGGCGTGCCCAGACTGCCGTACGGAGCGGGCGGGCCCGCGGCGCGCACCAGAGGCGGCCACCCCGAGCAGCGCGAGGCGGGCGGCGGCTGGGGCGCGGTCGGCGGCCGCGGCGCCGGTTCCGGCGGGCCCAGAGGCCCCGTGGGGCCCGGGGGTCCGGGCGGTCCGCGGCCCCCTTACGGCATGCGCACCATGAACCCGCCGCAGCGCCCGACCACGGGCGGCACGGGCGGCGCGGCCGGTCTGATGCCCGGTCCGCGCAAGGAGTACATCGAGGCGTTCGACACCTTCGACGCCCTGGACTGCGACGGCGATGACGTGTTCGCCGCGGGGGCGCCGGGCGGAGTCCCCCCGCAGCGCCGTACGCGGACGGCGGCCGCCCCCTCCGGCGGGATCGGCGGCGGCTCGGGCGGCGACGGCGGCGGTGGGCCGGACGACGACGGGAGTGAGCCCTCGGGCAAGGGAGCGCGCGGTGCGGCCAAGGGCGGTAAGGGGCGCACGTTCACCGGGGTCGCCGCCGCGGCCGTGACCACCGTGCTGGCCGTCGTGGTGGCCGGACAGGTCGCGAGCGGACCGCAGAGCGGCGGTAAGACGCAGTCCCGGGGCGGCTCGGAGAGCGGTGGCGACACCGCGTCCCGCGCCGACGACGGCCGCGCGCCGGCCCGCCCGGCGGGCTCCCCGGCGCCCGTCACCTACGACGCGAAGATGGCGGCCCTGTATCCGCTCGACGCCAAGCTGCGCGGATCCGGCGCCTTCCGGACCGTCGGCGGGCACGACAAGGCTCCTGGCCGGGGCCAGCTGCTGCGCTATCGCGTCGATGTGGAGAGGGACCTGCCGCTCGACGGCGAGCTGTTCGCGGAGGCCGTGCACAAGACGCTCAACGACGACCGCAGTTGGGGCCACGGCGGCGTTCGCACCTTCGAGCGGGTCTCGTCCGGGCATGCGGACTTCGTCATCACGCTCGCGAGCCCCGGGACCACGGCGACGTGGTGCGCCAAGTCCGGCCTCGACACCACCGAGGACAACGTCTCCTGCGACTCGGCGTCGACCGAGCGCGTCATGATCAACGCCTATCGGTGGGCACAGGGCGCCAAGACCTTCGGCGACGACAAGATGCACTCGTACCGTCAGATGCTCATCAACCACGAGGTCGGCCACCGTCTCGGCCACAACCACGAGATCTGCTCCCAACAGGGCGCGCTCGCGCCGGTGATGATGCAGCAGACCAAGTTCCTGTCGACGGACGGCGCCACCTGCCGCCCCAACGCCTGGCCGTTTCCGAAGGGCTGACGGCCGCGCTCCGGCCCGTATAGCGCCTCGCAACGCCTGAATTCCCGATAGGTCACGTGCGTTCACCCCTTCCGGTGGTGCCACGGACAACCGTCCGTCGCACCATGGCCCTGCGCGCATAACGTGCTCCCGCTGCCTGACGGCGGCCGCCGCCGGTGACGGCGGCAGGAGCAACGGCCCGTTTGGGAGATCGGGGGTGCGCCCATGCGCGTGGGACTGCTTACGGAGGGTGGGTATCCGTATGCGACGGGTGATGCCCGGGTGTGGTGCGACCGGCTGGTGCGCGGGCTCGCCCAGCATGAGTTCGAGGTGTACGCGCTCGGTCGCGACCCCGGCCAGGAGGCCGGCGGCTGGGGCGATCTGCCGCGCAACGTCGGCTGGGTGCGCACCGCGCCGCTGTGGGGGGAGCCGGAGCGCCGGGCGGGCGGGCGGGGCGGCCGGCGGCAGCGGCGGCGGTTCGCCGAGCACTTCGGGGAGCTGGCCGAGGCGATCAGCGCGCCTTACGGTTCCGGCGCGCCCCATGGCTCCGGCGCGCCCGGACGCACCACGGTCCAGGCGGACCGTTTCGCCAATGCTCTCCACGGCCTCGCCGATCTGGCGGGGGAGTACGGCGGGCTGTCCGCCGCGCTCCGCTCCGAGGACGCCGTAAGGACGCTGGAGCGGGCGTGCCGCACCCTGGGCGCGCCGCACGGCGCCCAGCGGGCGCGGGTCGCCGATCTGCTGACCGTCACCGAGGCGCTGGAGCGCGCCCTGCGCCCGCTGTCGCTCGACTGGTACGGCGACGGGGCCGGCGGCGACCCGGGGCTGTCCGGGGTGGATCTGTGCCACGCCGCCACCGGTGGCGCGGCCGTGCTCCCCGGACTGCTGGCCAAGCGCCGCTTCGGCACCCCGCTGCTGCTCACCGAGTACGGCGTACGGCTGCGCGAGTGCTATCTGGCGGGCGCGGCCGGCGCGGCGGGCGGGCGGCCGCTCCCCGGGCCGGTACGGACCCTGCTGGCCGCGTTCCACGGCCTGCTGGCCGCCGAGGCGTACGCCCGCGCGGATCTGATCACCCCCGGCAACACCCATACGCGCCGCTGGCAGGAGCGGTGCGGCGCCGAGCGGGAGCGGCTGCGCACCGTCTACCCGGGCATGGACGCCGCCCGCTTCGCCGAGGTCGGCGAGCGGGGCGCGGCCCAGCCCGGCGACGACCGGACACTGGTGTGGGTGGGCCGGATCGAGCCCCCCAAGGACGTCATCGCCCTGCTGCACGCCTTTGCCGAGGTGCGCAGGTGGCAGCCGGACGCACGGCTGAGGATCATCGAGACCCGGCGTGGTGAGGACCCGGAGGCCGACGGCTATCCGGCCCACTGCCGGGCGCTGGCCGACCATCTCTTCCCCGACGAGGCCGCGGACGCCCACTCCACCGGTGACAACCCGGTCTCCTTCGAGCGGCTCGGCGACCCCGAGGTGCCGGCCCTGGCCGACGCCTATGGGGCGGGCGGCGTCGTGGTGCTGTCCAGCGTGGTCGAGGGCTTTCCGGTCGGGCTGGTCGAGGCGATGTTCTGCGGACGGGCCACGGTGTCCACGGATGTGGGCGCGGTGTGCGAGGTCATCGGCGGCACCGGACTCGTGGTGCCCCCGCGCAACCCCCGGGCGCTCGCGGACGCGTGCCTGGCGTTGCTGAGCGACGCCGAGCGCTGTGCGCGCCTGGGCGCCGCCGCGCGCGCCCGTGCGCTGGAGCTGTTCACCGTCGAGCAGAACGTCGCGGCCTTCCGCGGGATCTATCTGGAGCTGATGTCGCACTGCCCGGTGCGGCGCGAGGAGGTCGGTGCGGGCGGCGGGCCGCTGCCGTTCGCCCGCCCCGCCGAGGCCCATGTGCCGGGGCGCTGGACCGCGGGCCGCGACGGCGACGGCTTCGGCCACTGGCTGCCCGGCCCGGCCGCCGCCCGCCCCGCCCCGGAGCACACCCCCACCTGGGCCAGCCCACCGGCGCCCGAGCCGCTGGGCGTGGGCCCGCGGCCGTCCGAGGAGGGCGCATGACCACGCCTCCCCGGTGGAACGGCCCGTTCGACCCGGCCTCCTCCGATTCCGATCGCGGCCCCGGCGCCCTGTCCGGCGCCCTTTCCGGGGCCCGGGTGCCGGTGTCCCGGCGGCCGGACGAGGCGTCTCCGCGCACCGGCGCCGGGAAGGGCCGTCGGGGGCCCGCCGATCCGGTGCGGGCGCTGATGCACCGGCACCACGACCTGTGCGCCCGCGCGGTCGATCCGCTGGAGATCGCCGCCGGGCTGGAGGCCCACGGTGTGACGGACCGCACCGCCGCGCGCTTCCGGCACCGCGATGTCTTCTCGCTCGCCGAGGAGCTGTACGCCCGGGTGGAGCGCGCCGAGGAGCCCGAGCCCCCGGCCGCCCCCGCGCCGGGGCGCGCGCTGGGCGTGCGCATGGTTCTCGGGGCGCTGTGGCTGCTGCCGGGCGCCCTGTGCGTGGCGACCGCCTTCGCCGTGCTCCATGTCGATGCCGTCGGTAACGCCGGTAACGTCGGTAAGGACGCCACCATCGGCCTCGCCGTGGGCGCGGGCGGCGCCTTCCTGACGGTCATCGCCCTGTGGCTGTGCCTGCGCCGCGGCCCCCTGAGCGTCCATGGGAGCGGACGCGGCGGCCGTATCGCGCACGCCCTGTGCACGTGCTGGCTGCTCGGCTACGCCGCCGCCGGGGACTGGCTGCTCACCGGGCTCCTGGACGGACGCTCTCCCTACGAAGCGGCGCCTGCGGCCGAGGCCGCCGTCCTCGTCGCCCTGGCCGTCGCGCCCGCCGCGTGGTGCGCCCGCTGGTTCGCCGTAAGGGCGCGCCGCAGGCTGGCGGCCGGCCGTGGCCTCGATGAGTTCGCGGCGGGGGTGCGCCCGCTGTTCGCGGGCGTGGTGACGGCCTACCTGTGCGGTCTTGCGGCCCTGGTGCCCGCCGCCCGGCTCACGGTGCCCGGATCGCCTCCCGCCGCCGCGCCCCTGTCGACGGCCGAGGCGGCCGTCGTGGCGCTCTGCGGGCTGCTGCTCCTCGCCCGGCTGCTCGCCGTCCACGGCTTCCACCGGGCCGCGCTCAGCGGTGTCGCCGTGGCCTGCGCGGTCCAGGCCGCGGCCCTGGCGATGGCCGCGGCCGCCCGGCTGCCGGGCGCCGCGCCGCTCGGCGCGCCCGTGGCACGGCTGACCGCCGCCCAGGGCTCGGCCGCCGTCCCGGTGGCCGCCTGTGGCGCCGCGGCGCTCGCGCTGCTGATCCACGCGTTCGGCGTCCTGTGCCGGGCCTCCGCCCATGGCGCCCCCGGTGCGCGCACCCCTCGCACCGCCAGTGCCACCCGTATCACCCGCACCGCTGCGAACCGCGCCCCGTAAGGCGCCCACCGAACCCGCCACCCCCCGTCCCTTCCCTTCCAATCCCCTCAATGAGTCCGAGGAGCAACCACATGAGCTGCGACATGACCGATCAGCGCGCCGGTACGGGGAGGCGCGGCCGATGAGAGTCCTGTTGCTCGGATCCGGCGGATTTCTCGGCCGCTATGTCGCCGAACACCTGCTCGCCGACCCCGCCGTCCAGCTCACCGCGCTCGGCCGCGGCGACGACGCGGATGTGCGGTTCGACCTCTCCAACGGCAGCCCCGGCGCGCTGACCCGCTTCCTCAACGCGGTCCACCCCGGCGTCGTGATCAACTGCGCCGGGGCGACCCGTGGCGGGGCGCGCGAGCTCACCCGGCACAACACCGTCGCCGTGGCGACCGTCTGCGAGTCGCTGCGCCGCAGCGGCTGCGGCGCCCGCCTCGTCCAGATCGGCTGCTCCTCCGAGTACGGGCCCTCGCAGCCCGGCTCGTCGACCGCAGAGGACGCCGTGCCGCGCCCCGGCGGCCCGTACGGCGTGAGCAAGCTCGCCGCGACCGAGCTGGTGCTGGGCTCCGGTCTTGACGCGGTGGTGCTGCGGGTCTTCTCGCCCGTGGGGCCCGGCACTCCGGCCGGTTCGCCGCTGGGGCGGCTCGCGGAGGCGATGCGGCGCGCGATGCAGTCCGGGGAGAGCGAGCTCAAGCTGAGCGGCCTCGGGGTGCAGCGCGACTTCGTGGACGTACGGGACGTGGCACGGGCGGTCCACGCGGCCTCGCTGTCGGCCGCGCAGGGCGTGGTCAACATCGGCAGCGGCCGCGCCGTACGGCTCCGCGAGGCGGCCTCCGTGCTCGCCAGGGTCGCGGGCTTCGGCGGCGCCCTGCACGAGATCGACGGCCCGCCGGGGCGCGGGGGACCGCATCACGTCGCGGCCGCCGGCGTGCATGTCCCGGCGCCCGCCCACCCCCATGGCGCGGCCCAC
Organism: Streptomyces malaysiensis subsp. malaysiensis; assembly: GCF_040653035.1. Taxonomy (NCBI): domain Bacteria; kingdom Bacillati; phylum Actinomycetota; class Actinomycetes; order Kitasatosporales; family Streptomycetaceae; genus Streptomyces; species Streptomyces malaysiensis. The sequence continues at coordinate 516,698 of NZ_JBEZNG010000001.1, read as the reverse complement.
GGCCACGCCACCGCCCACGGCCATGCGCCCGCCCACCCCCAGGCGGCCGGCGAGCACGGCGGCGGCCCGGGAGGCGCGGGCAGCGCGATCACCTACCCCTATCCGGACGGCTGCGGCAGCTGGCAGCAGGCCGATGTGCGCACCGCCCGCGACCGGCTCGGCTGGCGCTCCAGGATTCCGCTGGAGGAGTCGCTCGCCGACATCTGGATGGAGGCGGCATGTCGCATCTGATCCCCGCGGACCGTTCGCACGAGGTCCCGGCCACCGCCGCCCGGCTGGGCTTCGGGGTGCCCGGCTACGCCCACCCCCTGGTCGCGCCCACCGAGTGGGCCGAGCTGAGCCGCCCCGGCGCGCCCCTGCACTGGGCGGTCCTCAATGTCGCGCGCGGCCCCGGCTCGCGCAGGGATCCGCACTGCCTTACGGCGGCCGCGAAGCTGCGCGCCATGGGCGTACGGGTGCTGGGCCATCTCGACCTGCGCTGCGGCACCCGCCCCTTCGGCGAGGTGATCAGTGACGCGAGCCACTTCCTGGAGTGGTACCAGGTGGACGGCTTCTGTCTGGAGCGCTGCCCGGTGGACCGCCCCGGTCTGCCGGAGGTCCGCCGTACGGCGGCCACGCTGCGGGCCATGCTGGGCGGGGCCCATCTGGTGCTCGGCCAGGGCATCCACCCGCATGAGGGCTATATGGAGCTCGCCGATCAGCTCGTGACGTTCCGGGGCGCCTGGGCCGACTACCGTTGGTCCCAGGTGGCCGAGTGGACGGCGGGGTATCCGCCCGAACGGTTCTGCCACCAGGTGCACGGCGTCCCCCGCCGCCATCTGGAGGAGGCGCTGAGGATCGCACGCTGGCAGGGCGCGGGCACGGTCTACTTCACCGACCGTACGGCCCATCCGGAGGGCCGGACCTGCGCCGATGCCCCCTGGAAGGCCCTGCCCGGCTACTGGGACGAAATCGTCTCGCGACTCGGACCACGTGTCATGGAATGAGATGGGGCGTGGCAGTGTTACGAGAAGAAAACCTCCCCGCTCACGCGGGGGTGAACCGTCTGCTCCCTCCCCTTACGGAGTCCCCGTGTCGCTGCCACCCCTGGTCGAGCCGGCTCCCGAGCTCACCGTCGACGAGGTCCGAAGGTACTCGCGCCATCTGATCATCCCCGATGTCGGGATGGACGGGCAGAAGCGGCTGAAGAACGCCAAGGTGCTCTGTGTGGGCGCGGGCGGCCTCGGCTCCCCGGCCCTGATGTACCTCGCCGCGGCCGGCGTGGGCACTCTCGGCATCGTGGAGTTCGACGAGGTCGACGAGTCCAACTTGCAGCGCCAGATCATCCACAGCCAGGCGGACATCGGCCGCCCCAAGGCGGAGTCCGCGCGGGACTCGGTGCTCGGCATCAACCCGTACGTCAATGTCGTGCTGCACGAGGGCCGCCTCGAGGCGGACAACGTGATGGAGATCTTCTCCCAGTACGACCTGATCGTCGACGGCACCGACAACTTCGCCACCCGCTATCTGGTCAACGACGCGTGCGTGCTGCTGAACAAGCCGTACGTCTGGGGTTCGATCTACCGCTTCGACGGCCAGGCGTCGGTTTTCTGGTCCGAGCACGGCCCCTGCTACCGCTGCCTGTACCCGGAGCCCCCGCCGCCCGGCATGGTCCCGTCCTGCGCCGAGGGCGGCGTGCTGGGCGTGCTGTGCGCCTCCATCGGCTCCATCCAGGTCACCGAGGCCATCAAGGTACTCACCGGCACCGGGGACCCGCTGGTCGGCCGTCTGATGATCTACGACGCCCTGGAGATGACCTACCGCCAGGTCAAGGTCCGCAAGGACCCGAACTGCGCGGTCTGCGGTCCGAACCCGACCGTCACCGAGCTGATCGACTACGAGGCGTTCTGCGGTGTGGTGTCGGAGGAGGCCCAGGAGGCGGCGGCCGGTTCGACGATCACTCCCAAGCAGCTCAAGGAGTGGATCGACGACGGCGAGAACATCGACATCATCGATGTCCGAGAGCCGAACGAGTACGAGATCGTCTCGATCCCCGGCGCCCGGCTGATCCCGAAGAACGAGTTCCTGATGGGCGGCGCCCTCCAGGACCTTCCGCAGGACAAGAAGATCGTCTTGCATTGCAAGACGGGTGTCCGGTCGGCGGAAGTCCTGGCCGTGCTGAAGTCCGCGGGCTTCGCCGACGCCGTCCATGTGGGCGGTGGCGTGCTCGGCTGGGTCAACCAGATCGAGCCCGACAAGCCGGTCTACTGATCTCCTGACGCATCGCGCACAAGGGGGCCGGATCGCCGCGCCGACGGCGATCCGGCCCCCTTCGTGCCTGCGGTAAGGGCTGTAAGGGCCGTAAGGGCTTCACCCGCAGGTCGTACCGCTCGCGGGCACCTTTCCGTCCAGCAGATAGGCGTTCACGGCCTTGGTCATACAGGCGTTGCCGCTGTTGTACGCGCCATGGCCCTGCCCCTTGTAGGTGACCTCGACGCCCACGCCCTTGCCCAGCTCCTGGACCATCTTCCGGGCCCCCTCGTACGGTGTGGCCGGGTCGCCGGTGTTGCCGACCACGAGGATCGGCGCCGAGCCCTCGGCGCTGACGTCCGGGGTGTCCGTGGTGCCGTCCACCGGCCAGCCGGTGCAGCCGAGCATGCCCCAGGCCAGATACTCGCCGAAGACCGGTGACGCCTTGCGGAACCGCGGCAGCTGGGCCTTCACATCGGTCACGGTGTAACGCTGCCTGTCGTCCACGCAGTTGATGGCGGCATTGGCGGCGTTGATGTTGCTGTAGTGGCCGTCCTCGTCGCGGCCGGACATCGAATCGGCCATCGCGAGCAGCATATTGCCCTCCTCGAGCTGCATGGCCTCCTGGAGCCCGAGCGTCAGGTACTTCCAGCTCTCCTTGTCGTAGAGCGCTGCGGCGATACCGCCCAGCGCCGCGTCCTGGGTGAGCTTCCGGCCGCTCTCGGTGGACAGCGGCTTCTTGTCGAGCTTCTTCAGAAGGGCGACGATCCGGTCGGTGCCCGCCGCCGGGTCGTCACCGGTCGGACAGGCGGAACCCTTCTTGGCGCAGTCCTTCAGATAGTTGTCGAGCGCCAGCTGGAACCCCTTCGCCTGGCCGTAGGAGCCCCGCTCGGGGTCCTCGGTGGGGTCGACCACGGCGTCCAGGACCGCGCGGCCCACGTTCTTCGGATACAGATGGGCGTAGACGCCGCCGAGTTCGGTGCCGTAGGAGATACCGAAGTACGACAGCTTGTCGTCGCCGAGCACCTCCCGCATGAGGTCCATGTCACGCGCGGCGCTCACGGTGTCCACATGGGCGAGCACCTTGCCCGAACGCTTCTCGCAGCCCTTGATGAACTCCCGGGCGTCCGCCATCGCGGCCTTGACCTCGGCGTCGTCGTCCGGAGTGCCGTCGATGGAGTCCGAGGCGTCGATCTCCTTGTCGCTCTGGCAGGTCACCCCGGCGCTCTCCCCGACCCCGCGCGGATCGAAGCTCACCAGGTCATAGCGGGAGCGCAAGGTGTCGTAGGCGTCGGCGAAACCGGGCAGTGAGGAGACACCGGAGCCGCCGGGCCCGCCGAAGTTGAAGATGAGCGAGCCGATGCGCTTGCCCGGCCCGTCGGCCTTGGCGCGGATCATGGCCAGATCGATCGTCTCGCCCTTGGGCTTCGAGTAGTCCAGCGGGGCCTTGAGAGTGGCGCACTCCCACTGGCTTCCGGGCTTCTCGCCGGTGCCCTGGATCGCGGTCGGGGCGGAGCAGGACGACCAGTCCAGCTTCTGCCCGGTGAGCGAGGTGGGCAGGCCGGAGCCGGAGGGCGCGGCCGGGGCCGACGCCGTGGGCTCGGACGACGCCTTGCCCTGTTCGTTTCCCCCGTCGTCGTTGCAGCCCGCGACGGTGATGAGGGTGACCATGGCGGTCACGGAGACCAGCGCCCTGGTCCGTATGGTGCGTGTGGAACTCGGCATATCCGGAGATCCTATGAGGAGGCGGGGACAGAATCGCCTGTGGTCCTTCTCAAAGCCGTCACGATTCGTGCGGCCGGCCGGGGCGCGGCGGGTCCGGGCACGGGCTCGGACTAGGTGCAGACCTTGCCCTTCGGCGGCACCTTCCCCCGGAGCAGATAGGCGTTGACGGTGTTTCGGACGCATGCGTTGCCGCTGTCGTACGCCCCATGGCCCTCGCCCTTGTAGGTGAGCTCCACCCCGACCCCGGGGCCCAGCTCCTTCGCCATCCGCCCCGCGCCCTCGTACGGGGTGGCCGGGTCACCGATGTTGCCGACGATCAGGATCGGGGCCGAGCCCTTGGCGCTGACGTCCGGTGTGGTCCAGGCGCCGCGGACCGGCCAGTCGGTGCACTGGGTCAGGCCCCACGCCATCATGTCGCCGAAGACGGGGGAGACCTTACGGAAGGTGGGCAGCTTCCGCTCGATGTCCGCGACCGTATAGCGCTGCTTGAAGTCGGCACAGGTGATGGCGGCAAGGGCGGACTGGAGGGTGCTGTAGCGGCCGTCCGGGCCGCGTCCGTTCATCGCGTCGCCCAGGGCCAGCAGGATTCTGCCGTCGCCCTGCTGGGCGGCGGCGATCCCCTGGGTGAGGTACTGCCAGTAGTCCCGGGAGTACAGGGACTGCGCGATGCCGCCGTCGGCCAGGGACTCGGTCAGCTTCCGGCCGCCGTAGCCGCGCACCGGATGGCTGTCGAGCCGCTTCAGCAGCGAGCGGATCCGGTTCTGGGTGGGGCAGCTGTAGACGGCGCTGCCCCTGCATGCCTTCATATAGTCGTCGAGGGCGCGCTGGAACCCCTTGGCCTGGCCGAGCGCGCCCTGCTCGGGCGTCTGCATGGGGTCCACGACCCCGTCGAAGAGGGCGCGGCCCACGTTCTTCGGATACAGATGGGCGTAGACGCCGCCGAGTTCGGTGCCGTAGGAGACGCCGAAGTAGTGCATCTTCTGGTCGCCGAGGACGCGCCGCATGAGGTCCATGTCACGGGCCGCGTTGGTGGTGCCGACGTACGGCAGGATCGTGCCGGAGTTCTTCTCACATCCGGCGGCGTAGGTCTTGACCCGGCGGACCAGGCTCTTCACCTCGGCTTTGTCGTCCGGGGAGGAGTCGGCGGCGTAGTAGGCGTCGAGCTGCCGGTCCCCGAGGCAGCGCACCCCGCTGCTGCGGCCGACCCCGCGCGGGTCGAAGCTGACCAGGTCGTAGCGGGTGCGCAGTTGCTTGTAGCTGCTGGCGAGGGCCGGGAGGGTGGCCACGCCGGAGCCGCCGGGTCCGCCGAAGTTGAAGATGAGCGAGCCGATGCGCTTGCCGGGCCCGGTGGCCTTGGCGCGGATCATGGCGATGCCGATGGTCCGGCCGTGCGGTTTGCGGTAGTCCAGCGGCGCCTGGAGCGTCGCGCACTCCCACTCCCGGCCCGGGGCCTTGGTGGCGCCCGCGTCCTGGCTCGAGGAGGGGGCGGGGCAGGCGGACCAGTCCAGCTTCTGATGGGCCGAGGTGTCCGGCCGTCCGCCGTCGCCACCGCATCCGGCGGCCAGGGCGGCCAGCAGCAGGGCGGCGGACAGCGCGCCGATGCGCAGAGGTCGGGACACGGCGACTCTCCCATGGGTGGGGGTACCGCCATCGTGAGGGCCACGGGCGCCCCACGCGCGCACAGCGGGGGCGTACGGGTGAGGGGGTGCCCCGGGGAGCCGGTGTCCGCGAGAGGGCTCCAGCGGGGCCGTCACGGCCCTTGCGGCGCCTCTTCGAGGGCGATGCCCCTTTGACCGGGAGCCCCGGCGCTTTTCGCGGGCGGGCCCTACAACGCCCCTTTGCGGGTGAGGTGGGTGAAGGCCACCCAGCCGGGCAGCACCGGCAGCCAGAAGACCATCAGCCGGAAGAGCAGCACCGCGGGCGCCGCGGTCTCGTACGGCAGCCCGGCCAAGGTCAGACCCGCGATCAGGGCGGCCTCGACCGCGCCCACACCGCCGGGGGTGGGCGCCGCGGACCCCAGGGCGTTGCCCGCGAGGAAGACGACGGCGATGCTCGCGTAGCTCAGCTCACCGCCGAACGCCCGGATCGCGGAGTCCAGGCACATCACGTTGGCGGCCGTCAGCAGCAGGGCGCCGCCGATGCCGGTGAGCAGCTTCTTGGGGCGCTGGAGCACATCCAGCATGCGCGGGACGACGCCCGCGAACAGCGACCGCACCCGGGTGGACACGAACTTCCGCAGGACGGGGATGGCGGTCACCACCAGCACCAGGACGGCGGCCGTCAGCAGTCCGGCGATCACGGTCCGGGACGGCGAGAGCGCCGGGGTGCGCTCGGTGCCGGTGATGTAGCCGAAGGCCAGCAGGAGCACGATATGGCTGGCGAGCCCGAACAGCTGGGAGGCGCCCACGCTGGCCACCGCGAGCCCCGGCCGCACTCCCGCGCGCTGGAGGAAGCGGGCGTTGAGGGCCACGCCGCCGACCGCCGCGGGCGCCACCAGCTTCACGAACGAGGCGGCGACCTGCGCCAGCACCGCCCGCCCCAGGGGCACCTTCTCCGGGACGAAGCCGAGCAGGCTCAGCGCCGCCGCCAGATAGGTGAGCGCGGAGAAGACGAGCGCGAAGATGACCCAGATCCAGTTGGCCTCGCCGACCAGGGCGCCCAGCTTGAGATGGGTGAACTGGGACAGCAGGAAGTACGCGGCGAAGGCGCCCGCGCAGAAGCTGACCAGGGTGCGTGGCTTGATGCGCTCCAGCCGCTCGGGCTGTATCGGCGCCTGCGGCCTCACCAGCAGCACCTGCTGCCGGATCTGGGAGAGCAGATCCTCCTCGCGGGCGTCCTCCAGGGCCTCCTCGATGGCGCGCTTCTCCGCCTGCTTCTCGGCCTTGGTGGTCTTACGGTCGCTCGCGGCCGTCTCCGCGGCCCCGGCCTCCAGGGCCTCCTTCGCCTCGGCCTCCTTGGCCTTCTTGGCGGCGTGTGACGCCTCCAGGACGGCCTCCCGCTGGCGCTGGGCGCGCTCGCGCGCGAGCTGGCGCAGGATCGCGCGGGTGCCCCGGCCGAGCGCCAGGGGCTGGAGCAGCGGAAGGCTGCCGGCGACCGCGTCCGGGCCGAGGACCTCCACCGCGGCGGCCACGGAGCGTTCGGCGCCCACGCGCAGCCCCAGGGTGGTGAGCAGCTGTGCGACGTCCATCCGCAGCACCACGTCACCGGCCGCGATCTCACCGCCGCGCAGATCGGTCAGCACGACCGTGCCGTTGCGGTCGACCAGCAGGGCGTCGCTGTCCAGCCGCCGGTGGGCGATGCGCCGCGACTGGAGCGCCTGCACCTGGTTCCAGGCCCCGGCCAGCAGCTCGTCGGTGATCGCTTCGTCCGGCAGGGCGTGCAGCGGGCGGCCGCCCACATGCTCGTAGACCAGCATCACGGCGTCCGGGCCCAGCTCGGAGGTGGCGATCAGCTTGGGCGCGTTGGCCCCGGCCGCGATGGCCGCGTAGGCGAGCAGTGCCTCCTGCTCCAGGGCCTGGCGCAGCGACTGGAAGCTGCGGGGCGGGGTGATCGTCCGCAGGGTCAGCCGCTGCCAGACGCCGTAGAAGAAGCCCTGGGCCTGCTGCTCCCGGTCGACCACGGTGACGTCCAGGGGTGGGCCGTCCTCCAGGGTGACCAGATAGCGGCGGCCCCGGTCGCTGTGGCCGCCGTGCTCGTCCTCGGGCTCCTCGGCGCGCATGGCGCTGACCGGGTTGAAGCCGACGCGGCGCAGCCCGGCGAGCAGGTGCTGGCCGGTGGGGCGCACATTGGGGGAGCCGACGGCGTAGAGCGTGCCGTAGGCCACCGCCCAGCCGATCAGCACCGTAAGGATGATCGAGAACGGTGTGGTGTAGCCGCCGACGAGCACCGCGAAGGCGTCGAGCAGCAGCACGCACCACATGGCCACCCGCCAGCGCGGGCGCCGGGCCATGCCGACGGCCGTCATATAGGCGATGACGGGGGCGAGATAGCCGTGCACGGGGTCGCTGAAGGTGCCGCCGGGCGCGGGCTGGGTGAGCGCCTCGCGGATCGAGCCGGGGGCGCTGTCGGCGACCCAGAGGTCCATGGCGAGGGAGACCCCATGGGCCAGCACCGCGGCCAGGACGCCGTCGGCGATCCGCAGCCCGTCCCGTTTGACCAGCCGCTCGAAGGCGAAGGCCACCGGCAGGACGAGGACGGCCACCCCGGCCGTGAGCCCCGCGAAGTCGATCAGCAGCGGAGGCGCCTGGTCGGCGCCGTGCCCGATGTCCTTCTCCAGACCCGCCGTGGTGCCGTGGGCGAAGGCGGCGATGGCCAGCACGACGGCCATGCCGAGGATTCCGAGCAGCATCCGCAGCAGATCGGAGGGGCGGTGGACGCGGGCGGGCAGCAGCGGCTCGTCCCCGGAGACCCGGTCCACATGGCCCTCCGGTCCGTCCGGCCCGCAGTCATCCCCTACGTCCGGCGCTTCGTGGCGGCCACCGGACGGTGCCGTGGAGTGCGGCAACGCCTTCGGGGTGCGGGCCTCCTCCTCCGGAGGCTGCGCACCCTGCTGCTTCGCCGTCTCTTCTTGATCTCGTATCACCAGTCACCGCCCGGAAGATGGTGGCATGCCCGGGCTGCGGAGGGGGGCATCAGGGTGCATTTCGGGGACGTGAACCCCGAATGGTACGCCGTGCTGAGGATTCCCGCACAATGCGTGATCGAACCGCGACCCGGCCCGGAACGGGCCCGCCGCCGGCGCTCGGGGGGCGCTCGGTGGGGCGCTTGGCGCGGGTGTCGGCGGGGTGCGGCAGGATGGGGCGGATGAGCCGGGAGAGCAGGGAGAACAGGGAGCCCGACCACGACGGGGATGGGGACGGGGACGGCTCCGGCGGGCTGCCCGAGTACGCCGAGCGGGTGCTGGAGGTGGCCGAGCTGATCCCCTCCGGCCGCGTGATGACCTACGGGGACGTCGCCGAATGGCTGGAGGAGGGCGGTCCGCGCCAGGTGGGGCGGGCGATGGCGCTCTACGGGGGCGCCGTGCCGTGGTGGCGGGTGGTGCGCGCGGACGGTGTGCTGCTGCCCGGCCATGAGCTGCGCGCCCTGGACCACTACCGCGAGGAGGGCACCCCGCTGCGCGAGGCGCCGCGGTCGGCCGAGGGCCATGTGCCGCGGATCGACATGGCCAGGGCGCGGTGGGACGGGGGCGGGGAGGACCACGGGCGGTAGCGGGACCCCGGCCGGTGGCCTGGCGGGGCCGCGGCGGCCGTGCCGGGGGACGGCGGCGGGTGTGCGGCCGGGCCGGGGCGCACGGTGCCGGGGCGTGATGGGCGCGTGGCCGTATGCGGGTGTGCGGCCGTGCCGGGGCGTGGTGGGCGCGGGGCGGTACGTGGGTGTGGCGGGTCCGCGGCCCGACCGGTATGCGAGGGGCCCGCGACCGTAACGGTGCGCGGGCCCATGGACGTACCGGCGGTATCCACAGCCATACGGGTGCGGCCCCGCATCGCATGAGAGGCTGTCCCGCACCCAGCCAACCCACCAGGACCGGCGATCCAACGTGAGCTCCTCCCCCTCGTCCCTTCCGCGGCAGCGGCAGGCGCGGCAGCCGTCCTCACGGCAGCTGACCCAGGGCGTCTACCGCCTGCTCCGTCATCGGCCGGAGCCAGGCGCCCTTCCTGTCCTGGACGCACGGCAGCGCGCTGTGGTTGAGCACCGGGGCGGACCTTTGCTGGTGCTCGCCGGGCCCGGTACGGGCAAGACGACGACGCTCGTGGAGGCGGTGGCCCGCCGGGTGCGCGAGGGCGCGGACCCCGAGCGGCTCCTGGTGCTCACCTTCAGCCGTAAGGCGGCCGTCGAACTGCGCGACCGCATGGCCGCGCGCCTGGGCGGCACGAGCGCCCCGCAGGCCACGACGTTCCACTCCTACTGCTACGCCCTGGTCCGCGCCCACCAGGACGTCGATCTGTTCGCCGATCCGCTGCGGCTGCTCTCCGGACCGGAGCAGGACGTCGTCGTCAGGGAGCTGCTCGCCGGTCAGGCAGAGCTGGCGAGCGAGGGCCGTACGTTCGTCCGCTGGCCCGACGATCTGCGCGCCTGCCTGACCACCCGGGGCTTCGCCGACGAGGTGCGCGCGGTGCTCGCCCGCAGCCGGGAGCTGGGCCTGGGCCCACGGTCGCTGGGGGAGTTCGCCCGGCGCACCGGGCGCCCCGACTGGGCCGCCGCGGCCGGCTTCCTCGCCGAGTACCTGGACGTCCTGGACGCCCAGGGGGTGCTGGACTACGCGGAGCTGGTGCACCGCGCGGTGCTGCTCGCCGGGCGGCCGGAGGTCGCGGCCGAGCTGGCGGGGCGGTACGACGCCGTCTTCGTCGACGAGTACCAGGACACCGACGTGGCCCAGGCCCGGCTGCTGCGGGCGGTCGCGGGCGGCGGCAGGACCCTGCTCGCCTTCGGCGACCCCGATCAGTCCATCTACGCCTTCCGCGGCGCCGACGTGGGCGGCATCCTCCGCTTCCGCGAGGACTTCCCGCGGGCGGACGGCCGGCCCGCCGGCATGGAGGTGCTCACCGTCTCCCGCCGCTCGGGGGCCGCCCTGCTCGCGGCCACCCGGCGGATCGCCGGCCGGATGCCGCTCACCCGGCTGCCCGCGCGAGCCGTAAGGGCGCATCGGGAGCTGGCGGCCGCCCGCGACGGCGGCCGCGTCGAGGCGTACACATACCCCACCGCGGGCGCCGAGCTGGACAATGTGGCCGACATCCTGCGCCGCGCCCATCTGGAGGACGGGGTGCCTTGGCGCGAGATGGCTGTCCTGGTGCGCGCCGGGGGGCGCTCGATCCCGGGTGTGCGCCGGGCGCTCACCTCGGCCGGAGTCCCCGTCGAGGTGGACGGCGATGACATCCCGCTGCGCCATGAACCCGCCGTGGCCCCCCTGCTGACGGCGCTGCGGGCCGCCGCCACGGCCGCGCTGCCGGACAGCGGCGGGCTGTCCGCGGTCCTCGGCGTCGAGACCGCCCTGACCCTGCTCGCCTCGCCCCTCGGCGGCATGGACGCCGCCGATCTGCGCCGCCTGGGCCGCGCGCTGCGCGAGGAGGAGCGGTCCGCGGGACGTGCGGTGCCGCGCCCCTCCGACGTCCTGCTCGCCGAGGCGCTCGCCGAGCCCGAGCGGCTGGCCGTCCACGACCCGGCGTACGCACGCGGCGCCCAGAACCTCGGGCGGCTGCTGCGCACGGCCCGGGAGGAGCTGGCCCGGGGCGGCACCGCGGAACAGGCGCTGTGGCAGCTGTGGGACGGCACCCCCTGGCCCGGCCGTCTGGAGCGGACCGCCCAGCGCGGCGGCACCGCAGGGCGCAACGCGGACCGCGACCTGGACGCGGTGTGCGCGCTGTTCGAGACCGCCGCCCGCGCGGAGGAGCGCACCGGCGGCCGTGGCGCCCTCAACTTCCTGGAGGAGATCGACGCCCAGGACATAGCGGCCGACACCCTCTCCCGCCGGATGGTCCGCCCCGACGCCGTACGGCTGATGACCGCCCACCGCTCCAAGGGGCTCGAATGGGCGCTGGTGGTCGTCGCGGGGGTGCAGGAGGGGCTGTGGCCCGATCTGCGGCGGCGCGGCTCGCTCCTGGAGGCCGACCGGATCGGCCGGGACGGGCTGGCCGAGCCGCTGCCGCCGGGCGCGCTGCTGGCCGAGGAGCGGCGGCTGTTCTATGTGGCGGCGACGCGCGCCAAGGAGCGGCTCGTGGTCACCGCCGTCAAGGCCGCCTCGGAGGACGGGGACCAGCCCTCCCGCTTCCTCACCGAACTGGGCGTCCCGCCCACCGATGTCACCCAGCGCCCGCGCCGCCCGCTGTCCGTCGCCGCGCTCGTCGCCGAGTTGCGCGCCACCACCGTCGACCCGGACGCCTCGGAGGCGCTGCGCGACGCCGCCGCGCGGCGGCTGGCCCGGCTCGCGGCGCTGCGCGACGAGGAGGGCCGCCCACTGGTTCCGGCCGCCCACCCCTACCGCTGGTGGGGGCTGTACGAGCCGACGCACAGCGAGGCCCCGCTGCGCGACCGGGACCGGCCCGTGGCGCTGTCCGGCAGCGCGCTCGACCAGCTCGTCAACACCTGCTCGCTCCAGTGGTTCCTGGGGCGCGAGGTGAAGGCGGACGCGCCCTCGACGGCCGCCCAGGGCTTCGGCAACGTGGTGCACGTCCTGGCCGACGAGGTCGCCTCCGGCCGTACCCCGGCCGATCTCGCCGTCCTCATGGAGCGCCTGGACTCCGTATGGGACGCGCTGGCCTTCGACGCCCCCTGGAAGTCACGGCAGGAGAAGGAGCAGGCACGGGCGGCCCTGGAGCGCTTTCTGCACTGGCATGTGATGGAGCGGGGCGGCCGCACCCCGGTCGCCACCGAGCACCCCTTCGACGTCACGCTCGAAGCCGACGCCTATAAGGTGCGCATCCGCGGCAGTATGGACCGCGTCGAGACGGATGACGACGGGCGTGCCTACGTGGTCGACTTCAAGACCGGCAAACAGGCCGTGACCCGCGGCGATGTCGAGCACCACCCTCAGCTGGCGGTCTATCAGCTGGCGGTGCGCGAGGGCGCCGTGGACGACCTGTTCGACGGCGGGCGCCCCGAGCCGGGCGGCGCGGAGCTCGTCCAGCTGCGGCAGGGCGCCGCCAAGAAGGACGGCGGCGACGACGTCCCCAAGGTCCAGGCCCAGGAGCCGCCGGACGGGGAGTGGGTGGGGCAGCTGCTCGCCACCGCGGCCGGGCGTGTCCTGGAGGAGCGGTTCACCCCGAGCACGGGCGACCACTGCGAGCGCTGCGCCTTCCGCGGCGCGTGCAGCGCCCGCGCGGAAGGGCGCCATGTGGTCGACTGACGCGATCGCGTACGCCGCCGGGGCCCGGCGGCGTATGGCTGACGCCTTCGCGCATCGGGCCGGGGCCCGTATGGCTGATGCCCGGGTGCACCAGGTCGAGGCCCGGCGGCGTCCGGCCGATGGCTTTGTGTATCAGGCCGGGATCCCGGGGCGGCCGTTGACCGGGGTGGCGGGGCATGTCGGTGGGCACCGATAGCCTCACTGGAGTGTCAGCCCGCATCACCGATCCCGAGGAGCTCAAGGAACTCCTCGGGATCCCGTTCACCCCGGAGCAGATGGCGTGCATCACCGCACGGCCCGCCCCGCAGGTGATCGTCGCCGGGGCGGGCTCCGGCAAGACCACGGTGATGGCCGCCCGCGTGGTCTGGCTGGTCGGCACCGGGCAGGTCGCGCCCGACCGGGTGCTCGGCCTCACCTTCACCAACAAGGCCGCCGGAGAGCTGGCGGAGCGCGTCCGTAAGGCCCTCGTCGCGGCGGGCATCGTGGACCCCGACCCGGATCCGGGCGCCACCGAGGAGGCCGCGGGCGAGCCCGCCATCTCCACGTACCACGCCTTCGCCGGACAGCTGCTCAAGGACCACGGGCTGCGCGTCGGCCTCGAGCCGAGCGCCCGGCTGCTCGCCGACGCCACCCGCTTCCAGCTCGCCGCGCGCGTCCTGCGCTCCGCCCCCGGCCCGTATCCGGCGCTCATCCGCCCCTTCTCCGACCTGGTCACCGATCTGCTCGCGCTCGACGCAGAACTCGCCGAGCACCTCGTCCCCGTGGGGCGGCTGCGCGCGTACGACACCGAGCTGCTGCGGACGCTGGAGGGGACGCGGCTGACCAGCGAGGCGCTGCGCAAGGTGCCCGAGGCCGCCCGCGCCCGCCAGGAGCTGCTGGGCCTGGTCGAGGCGTACCGCGAGGAGAAGCGCCGCCGCGATCTGCTCGACTTCGGCGACCAGATCGCCCATGCGGCCACCCTGGCGCTCGACCACCCGGAAGTCGGCCGGATCCTGCGCGAGCAGTTCGCGGTCGTCCTGCTCGACGAGTACCAGGACACCTCCGTCGCCCAGCGGCTGCTGCTGTCCGGTCTCTTCGGCGGCGGCACCGGACACCCCGTCACCGCCGTGGGCGACCCCTGCCAGGCCATCTACGGCTGGCGCGGCGCCTCCGTGGCCAACCTGGACGACTTCCCCGAGCACTTCCGGCACGCCGACGACAGCCCGGCGCGGCGCTTCGCGCTCAGCGAGAACCGGCGCAGCGGCGGCCGCCTCCTGGACCTCGCCAATGGGCTGGCCGCCCCGCTGCGCGCGATGCACGAGGGCGTCGAGGCGCTGCGCCCCGCGCCCGGCGCCGAGCGGGACGGAGCGGTGCGCTGTGCGCTGCTGCCCACCCACGCCGAGGAGCTGGCCTGGCTCGCCGACTCCATCGCCCACCTGGTACGCACCGGCACCCCGCCCGGTGAGATCGCGGTCCTGTGCCGTACGGCGGGTGACTTCGCGCAGATCCAGGGCGCCCTGGTGGAACGGGACGTTCCGGTGGAGGTGGTGGGCCTGTCGGGGCTGCTGCATCTGCCGGAGGTCGCCGATCTGGTGGCCGTCTGCGAGGTCCTCCATGACCCGGGCGCCAACGCCGCGCTGGTCCGTCTGCTCACCGGGCCGCGCTGGCGGATCGGCCCCCGCGACCTCGCGCTGCTCGGCCGCCGCGCCCGCATGCTGGTCTCCCACGGCGGGCCGGACGGGGCGGAGGACGATCCCGACCGACGGCTCGCCGAGGCCGTGGAGGGCACCGACCCCTCCGAGGTGATCTCCCTTGCCGACGCACTCGACACCTTCCTGGAGGCGGGCGGCGGCCCGGACGACGGGCTGCCCTTCTCCGCCGAGGCACGGGTCCGGTTCGCCCGTCTCGCGGCCGAACTCCGCGAACTGCGCCGCTCGCTGGCCGATCCGCTGATGGACGTGCTCCACCGGGTCCTGGCCACCACGGGCCTCGAGGTCGAGCTCTCCGCCTCACCGCACGCCCTGGCCGCGCGCCGCCGCGAGACGCTCGGCAACTTCCTGGACGTTGCGGCCGCCTTCGCGGGCCGGGACGGCGGCGCGGCCGTGGACGGCGAGGCCACCCTCCAGGGCTTCCTCGGCTTTCTGCGCACCGCCGCGCAGTACGAGAAGGGACTCGACAACGCACTCCCCGGCGGCGAGAACACGGTCAAGGTGCTCACCGCCCACAAGTCCAAGGGGCTGGAGTGGGACGTGGTGGCGGTGCCGGGGCTGGTCGCCAAGCAGTTCCCGAACGAGCAGTCCCGCGAGTCCTGGACGGCGAACGCGAAGGTCCTGCCCCATGAGCTGCGCGGGGACGCGCGAACCCTCCCGGACGTCACCGCCTGGGACAGCAAGGGGATCGCGGCCTTCAAGGACGCCATGAAGGGGCATCAGCGGACCGAGGAGCTGCGGCTGGGCTATGTGACCTTCACCCGGCCGCGCTCGCTGCTGCTGGGCTCGGGCCACTGGTGGGGCCCCACCCAGAAGCGGCCGCGCGGCCCGTCGGCCTTCCTGGACGCGCTGCGCGAGCACTGCGAGGCGGGGTACGGCGAGATCGAGGCATGGGCCGAGCCACCCGAGGAGGGCGCGGAGAACCCGGCCCTGCGGGAGTCGGCGGCCGACCGGGCCTGGCCGCTCCCGCTGGACCCGGCCGCGCTGGGCCACCGGCGCCGCGCCGCCGATGTGGTGCTGGCCCATCTGGCGCGCATCGAGACGGCGGGGGAGGGGCCGACGGCGCGTGACGAGGGGCGACCCCCGGCTGATGAGGACCCGTTCCCGATGCCCGTGGACGACTTGGAGCCGCCGGAGGAGCTTGAACCCCCGGAGGACCCGGAGGGCCCCGAGGACCCGGAGGGCCCCGAGGGCCTGGAGGGCCTGGAGGCGGAGGATCCGGAGTGGTCCGAGCCTCCGGAGGATCCTTACGAGGGCCCTTACGGAGACGCGGACGAGGGGCCGTACGGGGAAGGCGAGGCGGCCGGGGACCCGTACGACCCGTATGAGGACGTGGGCGAGGGCCCCTACGGTGACGCGCAGCGCCCCGATCCTCACGGCGCACCGGACCCCGGTGTGCCGGATATCACGTGGGAGCCGGACGAGGGCGAGATGGCGCCCGAGGAGGCCCGGCTGGTCGGCTCCTGGGACCGCGATCTGGACGCGCTCGCGGGGGAGCTGCGCCGGGCCCGCGAGACCGTGCACGAGGTGCTTCTGCCGGGGACGCTCACCGCCTCCCAACTGCTGCGCGTCGCCGCCGACCCGGACGGCTTCGCGCGGGAGCTGGCCCGCCCCATGCCCAGGCCGCCGCGCCCCGCCGCGCGGCGGGGCACCCGGTTCCACGCCTGGGTCGAATCGCGCTTCGAGGCGCTGCCGCTGCCCTTCCTCGGCCCGGACGAACTGCCGGGCGGCGAGGACGGCGAGGCGGAGATCGCCGACGAGCGGGATCTGGCCGCGCTCAAGGAGGCGTTCGCCCGCACGCCGTACGCCCGCCGCACCCCTTACCGCGTGGAGGTGCCGGTCCAGCTGACCCTGGCGGGACGCATGGTCCGCGGCCGGATCGACGCGGTGTACCGCGAGCCGGGAACGGGCCCCGACGGCGGCCCCCGCTACGAGATCGTCGACTGGAAGACCGGCCGTTCCCGGGACGCCGACCCGCTCCAGCTGGCCATCTACCGCCTCGCCTGGGCCGAACAGCACGGGCTGCCCCTGTCTGCCGTCACGGCGGCGTTCGTGTACGTGCGCAGCGGTGAGGTGGTCCGCCCCGCCGGGCTGCCCGGACGGGCCGGTCTCGAGCGCATCCTGCTCGGCGAGAACGGCGACGAGCCGGAGAACGCAGGCGGAAGCGGAACCGGAGACGGAGCTGGAGACGGAACCGGAGATGGAACCGGCGACGGAACCGGAGACGGAGTCGGCCTCGGCGACGCGGACGCGACCGGAAATGACCATATCGACGTCGGAACCGTCACCGAGAGCGAGCGCACATGAGCACCCCGGAGGCCCCCGCCCTCGCCCCCTCGCGGGCCGGATAGGCTCACATGCATGAGCAACACCCCGGACACGGACAACGCCGTCCGCGCCTATGTGGACGGCCATGGCGCCGCCTTTCTCGCCGAACTCTCCGAGTGGCTGCGCATCCCGTCCGTATCCGCCGACCCCGCCCGCACCGACGACGTCCGGCGCAGCGCCGAGTGGTTGAAGGACCACCTGGCCGCGACGGGCTTCCCGGTGACTGAGATATGGGACACACCGGGCGCTCCGGCCGTGTTCGCCGAATGGCCGTCCGGTGATCCCGACGCCCTTACGGTGCTCGTCTACGGTCACCACGACGTCCAGCCCGCCGCCCGTGAGGACGGCTGGCGCACCGACCCGTTCGAGCCCGTCATCGAGGACGGCAGGCTCCATGCCCGCGGCGCCGCCGACGACAAGGGGCAGGTCCTTTTCCACACCCTGGGGATACGGGCGCATCTCGCCGTCACCGGCCGCGGCGCGCCCGCGGTGAACCTCAAGCTGCTGATCGAGGGCGAGGAGGAGTCGGGCTCCCCGCACTTCCCCGAGCTGATCCGCTCGTACGCCGACCGACTGGTCTGCGACACCGTGATCGTCTCCGACACCGGGATGTGGTCGGAGGACACCCCGACCGTCTGCACCGGTATGCGGGGCCTCGTCGACTGCCAGATCGATCTCTACGGCCCCGGCCAGGACATCCACTCCGGCTCCTTCGGCGGCGCGGTCCCCAATCCGGCCACCGAGGCCGCCCGGCTGGCCGCCGCCCTGCACGACGCCGACCGTAAGGTGGCGATCCCGGGCTTCTACGACGGCGTCGTGGAGCTGACCGACCGTGAGCGCGAGCTCTTCGCCGAGCTGCCCTTCGACGAGGCAAGCTGGCTGCGGACCGCGCATTCGCGGGCCACGCTCGGCGAGGCGGGGTACTCCACCCTGGAGCGGATCTGGGCCCGTCCCACCGCCGAGGTCAATGGCATCGGCGGCGGCTACCAGGGGCCGGGCGGAAAGACCATCGTGCCCTCGGCCGCCCAGCTGAAGCTCTCCTTCCGGCTGGTGGCGGGCCAGGACGTGGAGAAGGTCCAGTCATCCGTGCGGGACTGGGTCGCCGCCCTGCTCCCGGCCGGTATCCGCCATGAGATCACTTATTGGGGCGCCACCCGCCCCTGTCTGACCCCGCTGGACCACCCCGCGCTCCAGTCGGTCGTCCGGGCCATGGAGCGCGCCTTCGACCAGAAGATCCGCTTCACCCGCGAGGGCGGATCGGGTCCCGCCGCCGATCTCCAGGACGTCCTCGGCGCTCCGGTGCTCTTCCTGGGCATCTCGGTGCCGTCCGACGGCTGGCACGCGCCCAACGAGAAGGTCGAGCTCGGCCTGCTCATGAAGGGTGCGGAGACAGCCGCCCATCTGTGGGCCGATCTCGCCGAGAATGGACGGGAATAGCTCGCTTATGTACGTAAACCGCCCGTTGCACTGGGGAAGTTGGAAGCAGCTGTGACCACCTCGACCGACCACGCCACCGACCGGCCGATCACGCTCAGCGCCCCGGGCGGTATCGACCGCTCCGCGCACCACCGCTTGGACGAGGCGTGGCTGGCCGCGGCCTGGAGTCACCCGACGACGCGTGTCTTCGTGGTCTCCGGCGGCCAGGCACTGGTCGACGACACCCCGGACGGCCGCACCGAACTCGTCATGACCCCGTCCTTCGAGGCCCCGCCCACCGAGAACCACCGCTACTTCCTGGGCATCGACCAGGAGGGTGTGCGCTATTTCGCGCTGCAAAAGGACTCCCTGCCGGGGCGGATGGACCAGTCGGCACGCCCCGCCGGGCTGCGCGAGGCGGGCGCGCTGCTGTCCCAGCGGGACGCGGGGCTGCTGGTGCACGCGGTCGCGCTGGAGAACTGGCAGCGGCTGCACCGCTTCTGCTCACGTTGCGGTGAGCGCACGGTGATCGCGGCGGCGGGCCATATCCGCCGCTGCCCGGCGTGCGGCGCCGAGCACTACCCGCGGACCGACCCCGCGGTGATCATGCTGGTGAAGGACGAGCGGGACCGCGCGCTGCTCGGGCGCCAGGTGCACTGGCCGGAGGGGCGCTTCTCGACGCTGGCGGGCTTCGTGGAGCCGGGCGAGTCGATCGAGCAGGCCGTGGTCCGCGAGGTGGCGGAGGAGGCGGGCGTCGCGGTCGGCGAGGTCGAGTACGTGGCCAGCCAGCCGTGGCCGTTCCCGTCCAGCCTGATGCTCGGCTTCATGGCGCGGGCCACGTCCTCCCGGATCCAGGTGGACGGGGAGGAGATCCACGAGGCGCGCTGGTTCTCCCGGGAAGAGCTGCGGGCCGCGATCGAGTCCGGGGAGGTCCTGCCTCCGTCCGGTATCTCGATCGCGGCCCGGCTGATCGAGCTCTGGTACGGCGAGCCGCTGCCGCGAGGCTGACTCAGACCCCGACCTTGGCCTTGACCTGCGCAAGGGACGGGTTGGTCAGGGTCGATCCATCAGGGAAGAGAACGGTCGGCACCGTCTGGTTGCCGCCGTTCGCCTTCTCGACGAAAGCGGCCGACTCCGGGTCCTGCTCGATGTTGATCTCGGTGTAGGTGATGCCCTCGCGGTCCATCTGGCCCTTCAGGCGGCGGCAGTAGCCGCACCAGGTGGTGCTGTACATCGTCACAGTGCCGGACATCGGTCTTCGCTCTCCTCGGGGTCGTGGTGGGTGGGCAGAAGGTGAACGCTCACCTTCCCCCGGTCATTCCCGGGCCCCTTCCCCCGGTCAGTCAATGCGTTCATATGACCGGAGGGTCTCGGCTGTGGACAACCGGCACGGCCGTCTCAGGGGACCTGGCAGCATGGCGGGGTGACAGCAGCAACGTCCTCCACTCTGTTCCCGCAGGGCTCCACACCGGGTGGCTACGAGGCCACGCCACGTGACGCCGACGCGGTGCTCGACGGGCTCGACCCCGAGCAGCGCGAGGTGGCGACGTCCCTGCACGGCGCGGTGTGCGTGCTTGCCGGGGCCGGCACCGGCAAGACCCGCGCCATCACCCACCGGATCGCCTATGGGGTGCGCGCGGGCATACTCCAGCCGGCCAGTGTGCTGGCGGTCACCTTCACCAACCGGGCGGCGGGGGAGATGCGCGGCCGGCTGCGGCAGCTCGGCGCGGGCGGGGTGCAGGCGCGCACCTTCCACTCGGCGGCCCTGCGGCAGCTTCAGTACTTCTGGCCCAAGGCGGTCGGCGGGGAGGTGCCGCGGCTGGTCGAGCGCAAGGTGCAGCTCGTGGCCGAGGCCGCCGCGCGCTGCCGGGTCCGGCTGGACCGCAATGAGCTGCGGGACGTGACCGGTGAGATCGAATGGTCGAAGGTCACCCAGACCGTGCCCGAGGACTATCCGGCCCTGGCCGCCAAGTCCGGCCGGGAGGCGCCCCGCGACACCGCCGAGATCGGCCGGATCTACGCCACCTATGAGCAGCTGAAGCGCGACCGCGGCGTCATCGACTTCGAGGATGTGCTGCTCCTCACGGTCGGTGTGCTCCAGGAGCGGCCGGACATCGCCGATCAGGTGCGCCGTCAGTACCAGCACTTCGTGGTGGACGAGTACCAGGACGTCAGCCCGCTCCAGCAGCGGCTGCTTGAGCTGTGGCTGGGCGACCGGGACAGCCTGTGCGTGGTGGGCGACGCCAGCCAGACCATCTACTCCTTCACCGGCGCCACCCCCGACCATCTGCTCAACTTCCGCACCCGCCACCCCGGGGCCACGATGGTCAAGCTGATCCGGGACTACCGCTCCACCCCCCAGGTGGTCCACCTGGCCAACGGGCTGCTCTCCCAGGCCCGCGGCCGGGCCGCCGAGCACCGGCTGGAGCTGGTCTCCCAGCGGGAGGCGGGCCCCGACCCGGCCTACGCCGCCTATCAGGACGAGCCGGCCGAGGCCGAGGGCACCGCCCGGCGGATCCGTGAGCTGATCACCCCGGTCGAGCAGGGGGGCGGCGGCGTCCCGGCGAGCCAGATCGCGGTCCTCTACCGGGTCAACGCCCAGTCGGAGCTCTATGAGCAGGCGCTGGCCGATGCCCAGGTGCCCTATCAGCTGCGCGGCGCCGAGCGGTTCTTCGAGCGGCCCGAGGTGCGCGAGGCGGGGCTGCTGCTGCGCGGCGCGGCCCGCGGGGGAAGCGCCGATCCGGCGCTGGCGGATGTCGATATCCCGTCCCAGGTGCGGGCCGTGCTGGGCACCCGAGGCTGGACGCCCGAGCCCCCGGCGGGATCGGGCGCGGTGCGGGACCGCTGGGAGTCCCTGGCCGCCCTGGTGCGGCTCGCGGAGGACTTCGCGGCGAGCCGCCCCGGGGCCACGCTCTCCGATCTGGTGGCGGAGCTCGATGAGCGGGCGGCGGCACAGCACGCCCCGACCGTGGAGGGTGTGACCCTCGCCTCACTCCACGCGGCCAAGGGTCTCGAATGGGACGCGGTCTTCCTGGTCGGTCTCACCGAGGGGATGATGCCGATCACCTACGCCAAGACGGAGCAGCAGATCGAGGAGGAGCGCCGGCTGCTCTATGTGGGGGTCACCCGTGCCCGTCGCCATCTGACGCTGTCCTGGGCGCTCTCGCGGGCTCCGGGAGGCCGGGCCTCCCGCCGCCCCACCCGCTTTCTCAACGGGCTGCGGCCCGGCTCCCAGGCCATGGGCGCCGCCCGCACCCCGGGCGGGAGCGGTGGGATCGAGCGCGGGGCGGCGGCCCCGGGCGGGGGCGGCGCGGTGCGCAGGCGGCGCGGCCCGGTCCACTGCCGGGTGTGCGGCAGGGCGCTGACCGACGCGGGCGAGATGAAGCTGATGCGCTGCGAGGGCTGCCCGTCCGAGCTGGACGAGGCGCTCTATGAGCGGCTGCGCGACTGGCGGGCCGAGCAGGCGGGGCTGCTGGGGCAGCCGGCCTACTGCGTGTTCACCGACAAGACATTGCTCGCGATCGCCGAGGCCGTTCCGGGAACCGAATCGGAGCTCACCCGCATCTCCGGTGTCGGACGGCGGAAGCTGGACCGGTTCGGGGCCGATGTTCTCGCGCTGTGCGCGGGCCGGGAACTCCCCTCGGCAGTCGATGGCGAGGGCGGCGTCGAAGCCGGGTGAAGCCATTCGGGTGACCCTTGGCAAAACTCGACGGAAAAATAGTTTGCGCGCGCCGAGGCCATACCCATAGCCTTCCGAGCACGGAGACAACGGCCCTTCCAGGAGCCAAGGATTCCGTGTTGTACTGAACACCCGGACTGGTTTCGATCGGTCCCTGAGACGCCGAGAGGAGGCGAAGACCAGTGATCACCTTCATCAACACCATCAAAAAGGCCGATCGGTCGGTCGTCGCCACATGCCTGCTCGGCTCTGAGCTCCCTGGCACCGGTATGCCCGGCGCCAATGAGGCACGTCTCAGCGAGCGACCGATCCAGGCACCTGCGGTAGCAGCAGCGGCACAGGCAATGGCCTATGCCTTTGCGGCCAATGGTGCCGAATCCCGGATGACGCAGCAGCACCACAAGACGTGGGCCTTCCGCAGGCTCGAACCCTGGAGTTATCCAGCCTGATCCAGGATCAGGTCGGCACCTTCCAGGGCCGCGGAACCCACACCGGGATCCGCGGCCCTTTTGATTTGCCAAGCCCGGCCACCAGCCGGACCGAAGAGACGAGGAACACACCCCGTGCAACTCAACGCACCTGCCCCGTCCGCATCGACCGACCTGAACCGCCCGCCTGACTCCTCGGAGGACTCCTTGACCCCGCTCACCGCCCTCACCGAACTCGATGAGGCCATCGAGAACCTGGGCGTAGCCGTTCCGTGCCGTTCGTACGACCCGGAGGTCTTCTTCGCCGAGTCCCCGGCCGACGTCGAGTACGCAAAGTCGCTGTGTGAGACCTGCCCGCTGCGCGAGGCATGCCTCGCCGGTGCCAAGGACCGCCGGGAGCCCTGGGGTGTCTGGGGTGGCGAGCTCTTCGTCCAGGGCGTGGTGGTGGCCCGCAAGCGGCCGCGTGGTCGCCCGCGTAAGAACCCGGTCGCGGCATGAGCACCCACGGCACCATCGATCGCCCAGCGACGCACGACCCCATGAAGCAGGTCCCGACGATGACCCCACCGGTCTCCGACACCCCCGCACCCGATACCTCCGGCGCGCCCGAATCGCGCCAGAACAGGAACCGAGAGATGCAACTCATCCAAGAAGCCCTGGCTCGTGCGCATATGCACGACCGGATCCAGGAGGCCGAGTCCGAACGCCAGGCCGTTCGACTCGCCGCCGCCCGCCGGATGCAGCGCCGCGCGGAGCGTGCCTCGCTCCGCGCCCGCCGCGCCCTGGCCATGGCGGTCATGCAGTGACGCGGTGACCACCATGCGCGGCGCCGACCAGAAGCGGGGCTGACACGAACACACGCTGATGGGTCATACGCCGACCCATCGCGCAACCACAGAGGGCCGGTCCGATCGGACCGGCCCTTCGGTTACCCCAAGGCAGCCGCGCTCGGGGCGAGCGCTATCCCGGCGTCAGAGGCGCCAATCCCGGCGTTGGAGGCGTGACTGGCGTGACTGGCGTGACTGGCGTGACTGGCGTGACTGGCGTGACCGGCGTGACCGGTCCGGCCGACGTGACCGGCCCGGCCGGTGCTGCCAGTGCCGCATGTGCCGCATGCGCCGCCGATCTGGCCGGTGCGGCCGGGCGGCGAGCGGGCTCAGGCCGAGGTCTCCGCGGCCTCGGGCTCCTCCTTCACGCCCTTCTCGACGCGTCCATCGGGGCCTTCTTCTACGCCTTCTTCCGCGCCTTCTTCTGTATTTGCTTCTTCGGCGCGGTCCTCGGACTCCGGGTCCGCGGCGAAGCCGGGAACCCACGCCTCGAGCTCCTCCCGCATCCGCACGGTGGTACCCAGCTGGCACAGCACTCCGATGGTGCTCAGGGTCACCCGGTGAATCAGCAGATAGGAGGGCGGCAGATTCAGCTGATTGCCCAGCTCATAGACGGGGGAATGACGGTCGGCCATCCGTGCCGCCTGGCTGCGCAGCCACTGCCGGTCGAAGACGAACGCGTCGACCTGGGCCGGTTCGATCATCGGCAGCAGGAAGTCCAGCAGATCATCCGGGTCGATCTCGATCGTCGGCTTGACGAACCCCTCCCCGCGCATCAGTTCATAGACCCCCGTGGCGTCGCTCTCAAGGGCCAGGCGCAGCGCGATGCCGATGGGCTCCGGAAGCCCTCCCGGGAGCCGGTTCACCGATCCGAAGTCAAGGACCCCCAGCTTCCATCGCTCCGGCGGTCCGTCCGGGGAGTCACCGGTCAGCAGCCGGAAGTTCCCCGGATGCGGATCGGCGTGCAGCAGCCCGGTGCGGGACACCCCCGAGAACAGAAAGTGGGCCAGCAGTTGCCCGGCGCGGTCCCGCTGCTCCTGTGTGCCGTCGGCTATCACCTCGGAGAGCGGTATCCCCTCCAGCCATTCGGTGATCAGTATCTGGTCGCTCTGGTGCACCACCTCGGGCACCATGATCTCCGTGTCCTGTGCGTACTCCTCCACATGGGCCTGCTGGGACGCCGCCTCCAGCGCGTAGTCCAGCTCCTCGGCGACCCGCTCGCGCAACTCCGCGATCAGCGGCTTGATGTCCAGCCCCGGCACCAGCGGCCCCAGCACCCGGGCGAACCGACTCAGTTGGCTGAGGTCGGAGAGCAGCGCCTCGCCCGCGCCCGGGTACTGGATCTTGACCGCTACCTCGCGCCCGTCGTGCCAGACCGCCCGGTGCACCTGCCCGATCGAGGCGGCCGCCGCCGGTTTGTCCTCGAACTCCTGGAACAGCTCCGGCCAGTCCGGGCCCAACCGCTCCTCCAGCGCCGCGTGCACCGTACGGGTGGGCATCGGAGGGGCCGCTTCCTGGAGCTTGGTGAGGGCCGCCCGGTAGGGCTTGGCTATCTCCTCGGGCAGCGCCGACTCGAAGACCGACATGGCCTGCCCGAGCTTCATGGCCCCGCCCTTGAGCTCTCCGAGGACCTTGAACATTTGCTCGGCGGTGCGCTGCTGGACCTCGCGGGCGACGATCTCCGCCGGCCGTCCCCCTATCCGCTTCCCGAGCCCCCACGTGGCGCGCCCCGCGAATCCCAAGGGCAGCGCCGCCAGTTTGGCGGTACGGGTGATCGCCTTGCGCGGCAGATCGGTCATGCGCCCTCCAACTACAGCCGTGCCATCCCGGAAGGTGGTTCCCGGGCCCCCGTGCCCACTCCGCGGACGTGGGTCACCGGGACATTGTCGCGTGCGGTGCCTCTGCGGCCGAGGCATATACGGCATCCTCCTCCCCGGCGGCTCCGCAGCCGCATCCGGGATGTGCTTCGACCGGACGTGCCTCCCAGATGAGGGAGGGGAGCGCCAACTCCCACCGGACACCCGCGCCTCCCGAGGGCCGGCCGTCGAGGAAGGCCAGCGCCTGCACCGCTGTGAGCCCCGCCACCACCATCGCCAGCGCCGTGTCACAGGCCGGAGCGGTCCGGCGGCGCCCGGACCGCCACTGCGCGAGCATCCGCGGCCAGGCGGGCTCCCGCTCGGCCCGGCCCGCCGCGGCGCAGCCCGCGCAGGGTGTGATGCCCGGCACCACCAGCGGCCCCACCACCCCCGTGGCCTCGATGACTCCCGCGTAGAGATGGGGTGTGCCGGAGGCGAGCAGCGGCTGGGCCGGCTCCGGATCCGGTGCGTACGCGGCGAGGCCGTCACGCGGGGCGATCACCACAAGCGCCAGACCGGTCTCTCCTGAGGAGGTCCGCTCTTCGGCGGGGGTCCGCTCCCGGGCCGACCGGCGGGGGAGCGGACCCGGCGCGGCCTGTCGCACCACACGGCGCGCGGCCAGATCCCGGCGCTCCCCGATCTGCTCGGCCGACAGCCCGCCGGGCGCCACGTCCCAGGGCTCGACACAGCCCCCGTCCACCACATCGACCCGGCCGACCCCCGAGCCCGACAGGGCGGCCGCGACCGCGGCCCCGACCCGGCCGGCGCCCCGCACCTGAACCCGCATTGCCCGCCGCGCGGCGAGCAGCCGCGCAGCCGCCCCGGGCTCGGGGTGCAGCACCGAAAGCGCCCCAGCGTCGGGCCGCAGCCGGTCCAGGGCCGCGGCCGGCTCACCGCCGTCCTTCGGCTCGTCCAGCAGACCGGCCGCCGCCAGCCGGTCCACCAGTGCGTCGGCCCGCCCCTCCGGCAGCCCGATGGCCCGGGCCTCCTGCCGCAGCAGCGGCAGACCGCGGGTGCCGTCCAGCAGCTCCAGAAAGCTGCCCGTGGCCGTGTCCACCGGCCCCATCACCACCGCATGCGCCCGGGCCACCCCGAACTGCACCGTGTCCCGGCTCCGCCAGCCGCGCCGCAGCGCGGGCTTGAGCATCGGATGCATAGCCGCCCCCCGTTGATGTGCTGTATCTCTTCGCGTCCGTGCTTACCTGTTCATGACGTTTCACATGGATTTGCATCGGTTCGTTTCCGTTGAACCGCCTTCAGCATGCGGGCCGACGCCCGGAGCCCGCAGTGCGTTGTCCACAGGCAGTGGAATAAGTCGTACGAACACCGGTCATACAAGCCGTGCACACCGTGGAGTGGTTCGATCCGCAACCAACGGCGGGGTGGGACTTCCCTGGCCGCCAGCGGGTAACGTCAGGGCGTGTCCGCCGATCCGTCCTCTCGCGCCACGGGAGAGACCCCCTCCCGCAGCGCCGCGAGCGCACCGCGCACCGTCCCGAGCCCGAAGAGTCGAGATTCGGACGCGAACCCGGTCGAGGTCCGCCGGAGCACCCGGCGGCGCAGGACGGTCTCCGCCTATCGCGAGGGCGATCGCACCGTCGTTCTCATCCCCGCCCGGATGTCCGAGGCGGAGGAGCAGCGCTGGGTGAGGGTCATGCTGGAGAAGCTGGCAGCGCAGGAGAGCAAGCGGATGCTGGGCGACGCGGAGTTGGCCGCCCGCGCCGAGTGGCTCTCCGAGCAGTACCTGGGCGGTCGGGCCCGGCCCGCCTCCGTTCGCTGGGTCACCAACCAGAACACCCGCTGGGGGTCGTGCACCCCCGCCGAGGGCAGCATCCGGCTCTCGCATCGGCTCCAGGGCATGCCGGAGTACGTCGTGGACTATGTGCTCCTCCATGAGCTCGCTCATCTGCTGGTGCCGGGTCATGGCCCACGCTTCTGGCGGCTCCTGGAGGCGTATCCGCGGACCGAGCGCGCCCGGGGCTATCTCGAAGGGGTGGTCGCCGCCGGGCGGTTGCCGCACCTCTCCGGGCCCGGGGACGACCAGCCGTAGGGAGCGGCGCCCGGGACGTCACAGGACCGGACCAGGGGCGGCACGTCGCGGAACCACGCCCGGCACGTCACAGGACCACGCCCGGTACGTCACGGAACAGGCCCGGGACGTAACTGGAACCACACCCGGGCCCCCGGACGTCGCTCATAGTCGGCGGCAGCGGCTAGCCTGACGCGCAATGCACACACCGGTATCGGGATGGGGGACGGTCCTAACGTATGGCCAGGGAATTCCAACGCGGCCACAAGGCCAGGATCAGTGATCTGACGGCCGGGAGGGATCTGTACATCGGGGTGCAGATCGCCGGGCCCGGGCTGAGCTTCGACATCAGCTGCTTCGGCCTCGACGCGGACGAGCGGCTGTCGGACGATCGCTACTTCATCTTCTTCAACCAGCCGAAATCACCTGAAGAAGCGATACAGCAACTCGGACCGCAGGCCGGTGACACGGATTCGTTCCGCGTCACGCTCGACCGCATCCCGTCCACCATCCAGAAGCTCTCCTTCACCGCGACCATCGACGGTGCCGGGCAGATGTCGCAGGTCGGCCCCGGCTACCTCCGGATCGTCGCGGGCGGCGAGGAGGTGGCCCGGTATTCCTTCACCGGCTCGGAGTTCAGCACCGAACGTGCGGTGATGCTGGGCGACTTCTACCTCAAGGACGTCTGGCGGTTCGCCGCCGTCGGGCAGGGCTTCGACGGGGGACTGGAGGCGCTCCTCAAGAACTTCGGCGGTGAGGTGGCCGAGGAGGAGCCCGCCCCCGCGCCCGCCCAGGGCGCCGCGCCCGGTTTCGCGCCGCCCGGCCAGGCGGCCGCCGCCCCGGGCTTCGCGCCCCCGGCCGGAGCCCCTGCGCCTGCCGCACCGCAGCCCGCCCCGGCCCCGCCCGCACCGCAGCCCGCTCCCGCCTTCGGCGCTCCCCAAGGAACGCCACCCCAGGGGATGCCGCCCCAGGGAATGCCACCCCAGGGCATGCCCGCCCCGGGCACGCCCCCGCAGGGAATGCCCCAGGGCACACCCCCGCATGGCGTTCAGCCGCCAGCCCCCGGCACCCCGCAGATGCACGGCGCCCCGACGATCGCCGCGCCCATCGCGCCGCCCGGTCAGGTGCCGCCCCCGGGCCAGATGCCGCCGCCCCCGGCACCGCCGGGCCAGTTCCCGGGCCATCAGCCCCCGTTCGGCCAGGCGCCGGGTCAGACCCCGCCCGCCCCCGCGCCGTACGGTCAGCCGCCCGCCCAGCCATACCCCGGCCAGCCCGGTCCGCCCGGTGGACAGCCCGGTCAGCCGGGCCAGCCCGCTCCTTACGGTCAGCCGCAGGCCATGGGCGTGCCCCAGGGCGGTGGCGCGCCCGGGCTCCAGGCCGCGCTCGCCAAGTACCGCGAGGCGCCCACCGGTCAGCGCTGGACGCCGCAGAACCCCCGGCTGATGCGGGTCGACCTCGGTGTCGGCGGGCAGCCCGTGCTCGCCCGTCAGGGCACGATGGTGCTCTACCAGGGCAAGGTCGACTTCAGCTACAAGGGCGCCGGTTTCCGCGGCCGGATCGTCGGCAACGCGACCGGCCAGGAGATGCAGCTGATGCGCTGCACCGGCCAGGGCCAGGTCTTCCTCGCCGAGAACGCCGCCGAACTCCACCCGATCGAGCTCCAGGGCGACGCCATCTGTGTCTCCGCCGAGAACGTGCTCGCCTTCGATGAGTCGCTGCACCATGAGGTGCGCCGGATCGAGGGCCATGGCATCCCCGGTGGGGCGCTGTTCACCATGCAGTTCCAGGGCACCGGCACCGTCGTGGTGAAGACCGAGGGCACACCGGTCGTCCTCCCCGTCACCCCGACCACCTTCGCCGACAGCAACGCCATCGTGGCGTGGTCCGCCGGATCCCAGGTGATCATCTCCAGCCAGGTGCGGCTGCGCCGCAGCGCCTACCCCGGCCATAGCGGGGAGACCGTGAACCTCCAGTTCCGTGGCGCGCCCGGCAACTTCATCGTCGTCCAGCCCTACGAGGTCTGAAGGAGCCCGTCATGGACCAGCAAATGATCTCGGGCTTCGCACCCGCCCCGGTGGCCGCCCGTATGCAGAACCACGGCTCCAGCATGCTCAAGGTCGCCATGCAGAGCGGCCAGGACCTCTTCGCCCGCACCGGTTCGATGGTGGCCTACGAGGGCTTCGTCCAGTACGAGCCCAATCCGCCCGCGGTGCGGCAGATGGCCTCCCAGTGGCTGACCGGTGAGGGCGCCCCGCTGATGCGGTGCAGCGGCGACGGACTGCTCTACCTCGCCGACTACGGGGCCAACGTCGTCTGCATCAACCTCAACGGCGACGCGCTCTCGGTCAACGGCACCAATCTCCTCGCCTTCGACGCGCACCTCCAATGGGGCGTCGAACGCGTCAAGGGCATCGCCAAGTTCGCCGGTCAGGGCCTGTTCAACGTAGGCGTCTCCGGCACCGGCTGGGTCGCCCTGACCTCCCGCGGCACCCCCATCGTCGTCGACTGCGGCCGCGGCGAGGACGAGACCTATGTGGACCCGGACGCGCTCGTGGCCTGGTCCTCCGGGCTCAAGGTGAAGGGCAAGCGCAGCTTCAAGGCGTCGTCCCTGATCGGCAGGGGCAGCGGCGAGGCGTATCAGCTCGGCTTCTCCGGGCAGGGCTTCGTCGTCGTACAGCCCAGTGAGGACAGCACCGACCGGCTCCGGGCGCGGGGCTGAGGGGGAGGGACACCAGATGCAGAGCCCGCTTTTCGCCTTCACCGAGGCCCAGACGCAGGACCGCTACGCGCTCCAGAATCCGCAGCTGCTGCGGGTCGCCCTGAGCGGCCATGAGGATGTGCTCGCCCGTAAGGGCAGCATGGTCGCCTATCAGGGGCTCATCGAGTTCGACGGCGAGTACCAGACGCCGGGACAGCGCAGCGCCCGGGGCCGCACCGGTGAGGGCCTGGACCTGATGCGCTGCTCCGGGCAGGGCACGGTCTACCTCGCCAACCTCGCCCAGCACATCCATGTGATGGACGTGGATCACGACGGGCTGACCGTCGACAGCTCCTATGTGCTCGCGCTCGACTCCACGCTGCACTGGGAGGCGATCGCGGTGGACAGCCAGTACGGGATCGCCGGCTCCGGCAAGTACAACCTCAACATCTCCGGCCAGGGCAAGGTCGCGC
Organism: Streptomyces malaysiensis subsp. malaysiensis; assembly: GCF_040653035.1. Taxonomy (NCBI): domain Bacteria; kingdom Bacillati; phylum Actinomycetota; class Actinomycetes; order Kitasatosporales; family Streptomycetaceae; genus Streptomyces; species Streptomyces malaysiensis. The sequence continues at coordinate 486,483 of NZ_JBEZNG010000001.1, read as the reverse complement.
TGATGACCTCGGGGGAGCCGCTGATGCTCCAGGTCACCCCCGACAAGTACGTCAACGCCGACGCGGACGCCATCGTCGCCTGGTCCAGTTCGCTACGGGTCCAGATGCAGGCGCAGACGCACTCCTCGGGCGTCTGGCGGCGGCGCGGCAACACCGGCGAGGGCTGGGAGCTCAGCTTCCTGGGCCAGGGCTACGCCCTGGTGCAGCCCAGCGAGCTGCTTCCGCCGCAGAACGCGGTGACGGGGGGCGGCATGGCGGCGCAGTTCGGCATGGGCCAGCAGGGCGCCCGCGGTCAGAACCAGGGCAACATCTTCAGCAACTGACGGCGGCCACGCTCACCCGGCCAGTCCCAACCCCGGCCACCGACTCACCCCGGCCAGTCCTCACCCCGGCCACCGGCTCACCCCGGCCACCGACGCGACGGCCGCGGGTCCCTCGGACCCGCGGCCGTCCCGCACTCCGTATGGCTTCTGCCCCGCGTTCGGAGCTCAGGGCTCAGAGCAGCGCACGCGTGCGCGTCACCAGGAGCCGCACCGACTCATCGGCCACGTCCGCCACCTCGTCGTAGCCGAACCAGCGCAGATCCAGTGACTCGTCGCTGATCGCCGTCACCGCGCCCCGGGGCGCCACCACCGCGTACTGGACGTCCAGATGCCAGGCGCAGGGGGTGTGGTGCCGGTCGAGCCGCACCGGGCCGTCCGGCAGCAGCGTCAGCCCCTCGATCCCGGACTCCTCGGTGGCCTCGCGCAGCGCCGCGCCCGCGAGCGTGGTGTCGCCCGGCTCGCAGTGGCCGCCCATCTGGAGCCACATCCGCAGCTTCCGGTGCAGGGTGAGCAGCACGCGCTCCCGCTCCGGGTCGATCACCAGCGCGCTCGCCGTGATGTGGCCGTCCCCGCACGCCTTCCACATACCGTCCGGATACGCGGCGAGATGGTCGCCGTACAGCAGCCGCAGCCGGTCCTGGGCGGCATCGGGCGCGGGCCACTCGGTGAGCACCCGCGCCGCGTCCTGGTGCAGATGGTTCACTTCTCGCCGTCGCCCCGGTCGTCGCCCTCGCCGTCCGTGCGGTCCTTACGGAGGTCGGGACGGTCGGGGCCGTCCTTACGGTCCGCACCGCCCGCCGCCTCGCCGAGCATCTTGTCCAGCTCGGAGAAGTCCAGCTGCTCGCGATGGACGAAGCCGTCCGGGTCGTCGAGGTCCTGCGCCGTCGGCAGCATGTCCGGATGCGCCCACAGCCCGTCGCGCCCCTCCAGGCCGCGGGCGTCGGTCAGGGAGGCCCACAGCCGGGAGGCGTCCCGCAGCCGACGCGGCCGCAGCTCCAGGCCGATCAGCGTGGCGAAGGTCTGCTCGGCGGGGCCGCCGCTCGCGCGGCGCCGCCGCAGCGTCTCGCGCAGGGCGTCGGCGGACGGCAGATGCGGCTTGGCGGCGGCGTGGACCACCGCGTCCACCCAGCCTTCCACCAGCGCCAGAGCGGTCTCCAGACGCGCCAGCGCGGCCTTCTGCTCGGGGGTGTCCTCGGGCTGGAACATGCCCTGCTGAAGCGCTTCCTGCAACTGCTCGGGGTGGGTCGGGTCGAGCTGACCGACCGCGTCCTCCAGCTTGGCGGTGTCGACCTTGATGCCGCGGGCGTACCCCTCGACGGCGCCGAAGAGGTGCGAGCGCAGCCACGGCACATGGGCGAACAGCCGCTGATGGGCCGCCTCGCGCAGCGCCAGATAGAGCCGGACCTCCTCCTTGGGCACGCCGAGGCCGGAGCCGAGCGCCGCGATGTTGACCGGCAGCAGGGCCGCCTTGCCCGCCGGGCCCAGCGGCAGCCCGATGTCGGTCGAGCCGACCACCTCACCGGCCAGCACGCCCAGCGCCTGCCCGATCTGGGTGCCGAACATGGCGCCGCCCATCGAGCGCATCATCCCGAGCAGCGGGCCCGCCATGGCCTGCATCTCCTCGGGCAGCACATCGCCCATGGCGGCACCGACCCGCTCGGCGACCGGGTCCACCAGGTCCTTCCACACCGGCAGGGTGGCCTCGACCCACTCGGCGCGGCTCCAGGCCACCGCGCTGCCGGAGCCCGAGGGCAGCGAGGTGACGCCGTCCAGCCACAGGTCCGCGAGGCGCACGGCCTCCTGGACCGCGGCACGGTCGGCGGGGCCGACGCTCTCGTCCTTGCTGCCGTCGGCGGTGCCGCGCGCGACCGTCTGGCGTGCGATGTCCTTGGCCATGTCCCAGTTCACCGGGCCGCCCTCGTAGGAGAGCATCTGCCCGAGCTGCTGGAACGCGGCGCCCAGGTCGCCCGGATTCAGTGAACCGAACATCGCGGCGAACGGATTCTCCGCGCCGCCCGCGCCACCGGGGCCGCCGCCGAACCCGAAGGGATTCGCGGGGCCCTGCTCGCCGCCCTGGCCGCCCTTCTTCTTACCGTCGTCGCCGTCGTCCGGCTCCTCCGGCGGAAGGCCGAATCCGAATGGGGTGTCACTCACGGGTTTCCTCGGCTCGTTGGGCCACCGGCCCCGGGCCGGTGGCGGATGCCCGACATCACCACCCAGCCTAGACACCTCGCCGGTTTCCGGGCTCGGTGCTTCGCTGATCGCCGCCCTGCGGCAGGATGGACGTCACCTGGTACGTATGCGTGCATGCGCTCCGTACTGAAGACAACCGCTGGAGACGCCCGGTGAGTTCCCCAGACCGAGAAGTTCGCGCTGCGCGAAACGATACGGCCCGCACCGTACGACGGCCCGTCGTGGCGGTGACCGGTGCCGCCTCGGGCCCAGGTGCCCTGCTGACGCAGCGGCTCGCGGAGTCCGAAGAGGTCAAGCAGGTCCTGGCCATCGATGAACGCCGCGGTGAGGTGACCGAGGCGCAGTGGCATGTGCTGGACGTCCGCGATCCGGCCATCGCCGACAAGCTGCGCGGCGCGGATGTGGTGGTCCACCTCGCCGTCGACCTGGACCTGGGCACCGACACCGCCGCCCGCACCGCCTACAACGTGCGCGGCACCCAGACCGTCCTGACGGCCGCCGCGGCGGCCGGGGTGCGCCGGGTGGTGCTGTGCACCTCCGCGATGGTCTACGGGGCGCTCCCGGACAACGACGTGCCGCTCGCCGAGGACGCGGAGCTGCGGGCGACCGCCGAGGCCACCGGCGTCGGCGACCTCCTGGAGATCGAGCGGCTCGGGGAGCGCGCGCCCCGGGCGCATCCGGGGCTGAATGTGACCGTGGTGCGTCCGGCGGTCCTGGTCGGCGGCACGGACACCGCGCTCACCCGCTACTTCGAGTCACCGCGGCTGCTGGTCGTCGCCGGATCCCGTCCCACCTGGCAGTTCTGCCATGTGGAGGACCTGGTCGGGGCGCTGGAGTACGCCGCCCTGGAGAAGGTCGAGGGTGAGCTGGCGGTCGGTTGCGAGGGCTGGCTGGAGCAGGAGGAGGTCGAGGAGCTGTCCGGCATCCGGCGCATGGAGCTGCCGTCGGCGGTGGCCCTGGGCGCCGCCTCCCGGCTGCACCGGCTCGGTCTGACGCCGTCCCCGGCCGGCGATCTCGCGTACACGATGCATCCCTGGGCGGTCAGCGGCAGCAGGCTGCACGCGGCGGGCTGGCGGCCGAGCTGGACCAATGAGGAGGTCCTGGCGGAGCTGCTGGAGGAGGTCTCCGGCCGCCATACGGTCGCGGGCCGGCGGCTCGGCCGTAAGGACGCCACGACGCTCGGCGCCGCGGGTGCGACCGTGGCCCTGGTGGGCACCGCGGCGATCGTGCGCCGCGCCCGTAAGGCGCGTCGCCGGGCCTGAGGCGGGCGCTCCCGGGCGCTTTCCGGCGTTCCCGGAAGATACTTTCCGGGATCCGGTATCCGGTTGCTCCATTCTTTCCACGAGGGCGGGACGGTACGGCACGATGGACCACATGGCACATTCGTACGATCACCCCGGCGAACTCGGCTCCGCCCACCCCATCCGGCTGCTCGCCGTCCGTGACACGCCCCTGTCCGTGGACGAGGTCTTCGGGGCGGTGGGCGATGCCGCGGCGGGCGGCACGGCGCTGTTCGTGGGTACCGTGCGCAACCACGACGGAGGCGCGGAGGTCGGCGCCCTCGGCTATTCCGCGCACCCCACCGCCGAGGCGGAGCTGCGCCGGGTGGCCGAGAAGGTCGTGGCGGACTTCCCGGTGCGCGCGCTGGCCGCCGTGCACCGGGTGGGCGATCTGGCGATCGGCGATCTGGCCGTGGTGGTGGCCGTCTCCTGCCCGCATCGCGCGGAGGCGTTCGCCGCCTGCCGACGGCTGATCGACGACCTCAAGCGCGAGGTCCCGATCTGGAAGCACCAGACCTTCGCCGACGGTACTGAAGAGTGGGTGGGCGCGTAGCGCCTCGTTGAGGGGTGGTGGTCGGGTGACGGGAGGGCGGGTGGGCGCGTAGCGCCTCGTTGAGGGGTGGTGGTCGGGTGACGGGAGGGCGGGTGGGCGCGTAGCGCCTCGTTGAGGGGTGACGGAAGGGCGGGTGGGCGCATGAGGAATGGGTGGGCGCGTAGGGGGAAAGCGCATGCGCATGGGGGCACGGAAGGGTGTACTCCGCTTGCGTAACCCCCACCCTGCCGTAAGCGTTGACCTGGCAGAGGTTTAATCTGCTCATCTGTCAGTCGCGGCTGTTCGTCGCGATTTTTCAAGGGGTCGGGAGGCTGCTGTGGGTGCGCTTCTCTGGTTGCTGATTCCACTGTTCGCGGCGATAGGCGCGGCGATATACGCCGGCATAGCCGCCCGGGCCGGCAAACGGAAGTCCGGGGGAGATGTAGCCGAGCTGGCCGGATATGCCCGCTTCCGCGAGGCGATGGAGCGCCGGCCCTCCGATTCGGACGCCGCGGCCTGACTCCGCGCTCCCCGTCCGCGCCGCCCCTCGTACGGACGGCCCCGACGGTGGACTGACGGACGGGTCCCGTACTGTCGTTCCATGCCACGCCGCACCGCGACGATGCTCGCTTCCCTTCTGATGCTGATCGCGCTGCTCTGCGCCGGAGTGCTGATCCCGGTGCCGTACGCGGAGATGTCGCCGGGGCCGACCTACAACACCCTGGGCGAGCACAACGGGGAGTGCGTGCTACAGATCTCCGGCAGTAAGAGCTGTGAGACCGCCGGTGGCCATCTGAACATGACCACGGTCCGGGTCACCGGCTCCGAGTACCGGATGAACCTCGTGGAGGCCGTCTACGGCTGGCTGGCACACGATGACGTGGTCGTGCCGCACAGCACCCTCTACCCGGACGACAAGACCCCGGACCAGGTGGACCAGCAGAACGCGGAGGAGTTCACCCAGTCCCAGGAGTCGGCCAAGGTCGCGGCGTTGCGGGCGCTGAAGAAGCCGGTCACCGCGCATGTGATCGTCGGCGCCGTCCAGAAGGGCGCCCCGGCCCAGGGCAGGCTGCACGCGGGCGATGTGATCAAGTCGGTGGACGGCACGGCGGTGCGCGAGCCCGATGACGTGGCCAAGCTGGTCACCAAGCACAAGCCGGGCCAGAAGGTGGTCTTCTCGGTCGTCCCGGCCAAGGACGTGGCCGCGGCGGAGAAGCGTGGCAAGCAGCCCACCGGCGAGGAGCGCGTCACCATCACCACCACGAAGGCGGACAAGGGCCCCTCGCGCGCCATCGTGGGCATCCAGGCCGGGATCGACTACACCTTCCCGTTCCGGATCGACATCAAGCTGGCGGACGTGGGCGGGCCCAGCGCGGGTCTGATGTTCGCGCTGGGGATCGTGGACCGGCTGTCGCCCGGCGATCTCACCGGCGGGAAGTTCATCGCGGGCACCGGCACGATCGACGACAAGGGCACGGTCGGCCCGATCGGCGGGATCGAGATGAAGACGATCGGCGCGCGTGACGCGGGCGCCCGCTACTTCCTCACGCCCAAGGAGAACTGCGCGGCCGCCGCCAAGGACGTGCCGAGCGGGCTGCGGCTGGTCAAGGTGCACACGATCGACGACGCCCTCACGGCGCTCGAGAAGATCCGTAAGGGGGACACCGCCGGTCTGCCGAAGTGCACGACGGGCTGAGCGGCGCCCCCGTGGCGGGCGTCAGTCGGTGGTGGCGAAGGTGGCGGCGAGGGCGTCCGCCAGGCCCGGCACCAGACCGGCCCCGGTGACCACCTCGGTGGCGGAGTCCTTCTCGCGCAGCCGCAGGGCCGACTCGCGCGCGCCGTCCCGCAGTACGGCGACGGTCATCCGGACCTCCTGGCGGTCCGGGTGGTCGGCGACCCATTTGGCCAGTGCGGCGTCGTCCAGGCCCTCGGGCACGGCGCCCTCGGCGGACGGCGGCAGCATCTGCCGCTCCACGGTCAGGGCGCAGCCGGTCACGGCGTCGGGCCAGGCGATGGTGGCGAGGAACTCGTCCAGCGGGGCGCCGGAGGGCATCTCGTCCTGCTCGATGGGGGTCAGGGAGGCGATCTCCTCGCCGTCCTCGTCAAGGCCGAGCTGGGCGGCGAGGCCGGGCTCCTCGGTGCGCAGCCGGGCGGTGTCGACGAGGGCAAAGAGCCGGGCGGGTTGGTCCCAGCCGAGCCCTGCGGCGTACTCGTCGATCTCGAGGACGGCTCGGGTCAGCGGATGCGCGGCCAGCGGGCCGGTGCCGGGGGTTGCGTTGGACATGGTTCATATCGTGCCCTGTTCGGACCCGGAAACGGGAACTGAGTAAAGCCTGAGTAAGTTGCATCAGGTGGGCCCTGGGTTTCAGGGTTCCCTCAATCGACAGCGAACTTCGAGGTGCGCACCTTGGCTTTCCAGATGCCGGACCGCGGCGGAGGCCCGACGGGGCCGCGGGTGAGAGTCGGCCGACCGTCCCGGCGTGCCAGAACCCTGCTCATGACCCTGGGCGTGCTGGCCGTGTTGGCCATGCTCTTTGTCATGTTTGCCGGGTTTTGGACGGATTGGCTCTGGTATAGCTCTCTTCATTACTCTTCTGTCTTCAGTACCACCTTGAAGACGAAGATCGGGCTGTTCTTCGTCTTCGGCGTGCTGATGGCCACGGCCGTCGGGATCAACATCTGGCTGGCGCACCGGCTGCGGCCGCCGCTCAGCGCGATGTCCATGGAGCAGCAGAGCCTGGACCGCTACCGGATGGGCATCGCCCCGTTCAAGAAGTGGGTGCTGCTCGCGGTCACCGCCCTGGTCGGGCTGATCGCGGGCGCCTCGGCGGCCGGCCAGTGGCGCATCTGGCTGCTGTGGGTCAACGGCGTGCCGTTCGGTCAGAAGGACCCGCAGTTCCACAAGGACGTGGCCTTCTACGCCTTCGATCTGCCCTGGTACCGCTTCCTGCTGAGCTTCGGCTTCGCGGCCACGGTGCTCTCGCTGATCGCCGCCGCCCTGGTGCACTACCTCTACGGCGGCCTGCGGGTCACCAGCCCCGGCGCCCGCGCGACCGCCGCGGCCACCGGCCATCTGTCGGTGCTGCTGGGCGTCTTCGTCGCGCTCAAGGCGGTGGCGTACTGGCTGGATCGCTACGGCCTCGCGGTGAAGTCCAGCGACTTCAAGGCGACGGGCAACTGGACGGGTCTGCGCTACGTGGACGCCAATGCCTATCTGCCCGCCAAGACGATCCTGTTCTTCATCGCGGCCATCTGCGCGGTGCTCTTCTTCGCCACGCTGTGGCGCCGCACCTGGCAGCTGCCGGTCATCGGCTTCGGGCTGATGGTGCTGTCGGCGATCCTGATCGGCGGGCTCTACCCGGCGATCGTGCAGAAGTTCCAGGTCCAGCCGAACGAGCAGGCCAAGGAGGCGCCGTACATCCAGAAGAACATCGAGGCCACGCGCCAGTCGTACGGCATCGATGACTCCAAGGTGGCGGACTACTCCGGTAAGAACGACAGCGACAGCGGCGGCGAGAAGCTCCGCAAGGACGCCAATACGGCGGCCAGTTACCGGCTGATGGACCCCAGTGTCATCTCGCCGACCTTCCAGCAGCTCCAGCAGGAGCGTAAGTACTACCAGTTCCCGTCCACGCTGGACGTCGACCGCTACAAGGGCGCCGACGGCAAGGAGCAGGACACCGTGGTCGGTGTGCGCGAGCTGAACCTCAGCGGCATCCCCAAGCGGAACTGGATCAACGACCACTTCACCTACACCCATGGCTACGGCATGGTGGCGGCGAAGGGCAGCACGCCCGATCCCAACGCGGACCCGGCGGGCTCGCCGGACTTCACCGAGTCCGGGCTGCCCACCAAGTCCTCCTCGGGCGGCGGGGTCGGCACCTACCGGCAGCAGGTCTACTACGGCGAGAAGACCGACCAGTACTCGATAGTCGGCGGGCCCCAGAAGGAGCTCGACTACGAGAAGAACGGCGAGCGGACCACCAGCTACAAGGGCAAGAGCGGGGTCAGTCTCTCCAACCCGGTCAACCGCGCCGCCTACGCGGTGGCGTTCGGCGAGCCCCAGATCCTCTACTCGGGCGCGATCGGCGACGGTTCGCGGATCCTGTACAACCGCACGCCCAAGGAGCGCGTCGAGAAGGTCGCCCCCTGGCTGACCATCGACGGTGACGCCTATCCGGCGGTGGTGGGCGGCCGGATCAAGTGGATCGTCGACGCCTACACCACGACCAACGGCTATCCGTACGCCTCGCGGACGACCCTGGGCGACAGCACGGCCGACTCGCTGAGTGACGGAGACCGTTCGGTGGTCGCGCAGCAGAACAAGGTCAACTACATCCGCAACTCGGTCAAGGCGACCGTGGACGCCTATGACGGCACCGTGAAGCTCTACGAGTGGGACACCAAGGACCCGGTCCTGAAGACCTGGGAGAAGGCGTTCCCGGGCACCGTGCAGCCCAAGGACAAGATCAGCGGCGAGCTGATGGAGCATCTGCGGTATCCGCAGGACCTGTTCAAGGTCCAGCGCGAGCTGCTGACCCGCTACCACGTCACGGACCCCAAGCAGTTCTACAGCGGCAGTGACGCCTGGCAGGTGCCCGAGGACCCGACCCACAAGGACGGGAACGCGGTGCCGCCGTACTACCTCAGCATGAAGATGCCCGACCAGAAGGCGCAGACGTTCTCGCTGACGACGACCTTCACCCCCAACGGGCGTCCCAACCTGGGCGCGTTCATGTCGATCGACGCGGATGCCAACAGCAAGGACTACGGCACGATAAGACTGCTGAAGGTCACCTCCAACGTGCCCGGTCCACAGCAGGTGCAGAGCGAGCTCAACGGTGATCCGGAGGTCGCCGAGTTCGTCCGTAACCTCAGGGGCACCGACTCCGATATCGAGTACGGCAATCTGCTCACCGTGCCGCTGGACAACGGCTTCCTCTATATCGAGCCCGTCTACGCCCGCGGTGGCAGCGCCAACTACCCGCTGCTGAAGAAGGTGGGCGTCTCCTACGGCAAGGAGACGGTCTTCAAGGACACCCTGGGGGAGGCCCTGGACGCCGTCTTCGGTGAGTCGTCCGAAGAGCGGCCACCGAACGACGGCGGTCAGCAAGAACCGCCGTCGAGCACCAACCCCACGGTGAAGGAGGCCCTCAAGGACGCCCAGGACGCCTATCAGGACGCCCAGGACGCGCTCCAGAAGCAGCCGCAGGACTGGGAGGCGTACGGCAGGGCCCAGGAGGACCTGAGGGACGCTCTGAACCGCGCCGCCAAGGCGGAGGAGAAGGCGGCCGACAGCAAGCAGGGGCAGAAGCAGAACCAGCCACAGAGCCAGAGCGCCGGTGAAGGCGCCGGTAAGAAGGGCGGCTGACCCCTGACGACCTGCGAGAACGGCCGGCCGGCCGACCCCACGCGCCGTGGTACGGTGGTTTCACCACGGCGCGGGGTGGAGCAGCTCGGTAGCTCGCTGGGCTCATAACCCAGAGGTCGCAGGTTCAAATCCTGTCCCCGCTACTAAAGGACGAGGCCCGGATCCGCAAGGATCCGGGCCTCGTTGTGCGTTCCAGGAGCGTCCACTCGGGGAATGCGGATACCAGCGTTTGGGTTGTCTCTCTGTGGGCATGTCGACAAAACGCTGAAGTGACCTCGTCGGCTGCGGTATACCAGGTGTACGCCGGATGCGGGTGATGCCACGATGGGATTTATGGGGGACAGGGTCAGTCTGTTGGAGACAGGGCGTTTTGCGCACACGCACGACGATGCCGAGGAAGAGACCCGGCACCGCCGTGCGGCCGAGGGCGGTGACACCGCCGCGATGAGCGCACTCGGCGCGCTGCTGCTGCGCCGCGGCGACCTCGACGGCGCCGAACCGCATCTGCGGGGAGCCACCGCGGCGGGCGATCGCGCCGCCGCCAACAACCTCGGCGTTCTGCTGCATCAGCGCGGCTACGCCGACGACGCCGCCGGCTGGTGGCGGATAGCCGCCGTCGCCGGCTCCCCCGCCGCGGCCCACGCCCTGGGCCGCCACCACCGTGAGCGGGGCGATGAGCCCGCCGCCGAGTACTGGCTGCGCCAGTCCGCCGAGTCCGGGCACACCCTGGGCGCGTACGCGCTGGGCGATCTGCTGGAGCACCGCAGCGACATCGGTGCCGAGCGCTGGTTCCGCACGGCCGCTGAGCGCGGCCACCGCGAGGCCGCGTACCGGCTCGCCCGCATCCTCGACGACCACGGCGACGAAGGGGACGAGCCGACGGCCGAGCGCCGCCGGGGCGCCGATGGCGCGGGCCGGGAGGAGGCCGAGCAGTGGTACCGGCAGGCCGCCGCGCGCGGCCACCGGCGCGCCGCCCTCCACCTCGGCACGCTGCTGGAGAAGCGCGGCGCGACCAAGGAGGCCGGCCGCTGGTACCTGATGTCGGCCAAGGACGGCGAGGCCCGTGCCGCCTGCGCGCTGGGCTTCCTGCTGCGCGACGCGGGCGACACCGACAGCGCCGCCGTCTGGTGGCACCGGGCGGCCCAGGACGGCGACGGCAACGCCGCCAACGCGCTGGGCGCGCTCCACGCCGACCGGGGCGAGCCCCAGACCGCCGAGCGCTGGTACCGCGCCGCGCTCGACGCCGGGGACATCAACGGCGCCTACAACCTCGGGCTGCTCTGCGCCGAGCAGGGCCGTACCGCCCAGGCCGAGCAGTGGTACCGCCGCGCCGCCTACGCGGGCCACCGCGAGGCCGCCAACGCGGTCGCCGTGATGCTGCTTCAGCGCGGCGACGCGGCGGGCGCCGAGCCGTGGTTCTCCAAGGCGGCCGAGGCGGGCAGCGTCGACGCCGCGTTCAACCTGGGGATCCTGTACGCGGGCCGGGGCGAGGGTAGGGCCGCCCGGCAGTGGTACGAGCGGGCCGCCGCCGCCGGGCACACCGAGGCGGCGCTCCAGATCGGCCTCGCCTTGCAGCGGGACGGCGACCTCCAGGGCGCCGAGCGCCATCTGCGCTGCGCCGCGGGCGGCGGCAGCGCGGAGGGCGCCTTCCGGCTGGCCGCGCTGCTGGACCGCTCGTCGGTCGGCGGCGACCCGGCGACCGGCACCGGCTTCGGCAGCTCCTCCGGGACACGCTTCCCGACCCCGCCGCCCCACGACGGCTCCGGGCCCATCGTCCCCGAGTACGAGGAGTGGTACGAGCGCGCCGCGCGCCAGGGCCACCGGCGGTCCCAGGTGCGGGTGGGCATGTTCGCGGCCGCGCGCGGCGATGTGGTCGAGGCCGCGCGCTGGTACCGCACGGCGGCCGAGGCGGGCAGCAGCAACGGCGCGTTCAACCTCGGGCTGCTGCTGGCCCGCGAGGGCAGCGAGCCGGAGGCCGCCCTGTGGTGGACGCGTGCCGCCGAGGCGGGCCACGGCCGGGCCGCACTGCGGCTCGCCCTGCTCGCGGCCCGGCGCGGGGCGCTCGCCGAGGGGCAACGGTGGTGCGCGCGAGCGGTCGAACTGGGTCCCGCGGAGGTCGCCGAGCGGGCGGCCCGACTCCGGGACGCGCTCCAACAGGAACTCACGGCGTAGGGACCCCGGCCCGGATCCCCTGGCCCGGATCCCCCGGCCCGGATCCCCCGGGTCGGGGGTCCGGCCCGGTGGTCGGCGGCGGGCGTGCCACTGGCGGGTGTCCCGGCGGTGGGTGGCCTGGCGGCGGGCTCCCTGGCGGTGGGTGGCCCGTTGGCGAGTGGCCCGCTGGTGCGTGTGCTAATGGCGGGTGGCCTGGCGGTAGGTGTCCCGGCGGCGGATGGCTCAGTGGCGTGCAGCCAAGAGGCCAGGCGCCCCGTCGGGTGGCCCGTTGGCGCCTGTACCAGCGGTGGGCGTGCCACCGGCGGGTGGCCTGGCGGCAGGCGGCCCGCTGGCGGGCGTGCTGCTGGGGCTGGCGGCGGGCGTCCCACGGGTGGGTGGCCTGGCGGCAGGCGGCCCATCGGCACGCGTCCCAGCGGCGGACGTCCCCCTGGCGTGCGGCCTAGCGGCCAGGTGTCCCAGCGGCGGCCGCCCCATGGGCAGGCGCCCCTTTGCCGGGCGGCCCACCGCCGGGCGCTCCAGGGGCAGGAATCCCGCTGGTGGGCGGGCCTGGCGGTAGTCGGTTTGCTCCTGCTGTCCACCCCGGGTTAAGATTGTTTCACAACGACGCGGGGTGGAGCAGCTCGGTAGCTCGCTGGGCTCATAACCCAGAGGTCGCAGGTTCAAATCCTGTCCCCGCTACCACGGCGAAGGCCCGGATCCTCAAGGATCCGGGCCTTTCGTCCGTCGCGGTCTCAGCCGCTCATCGCGCCGTTCCTCAGGCCGCACAGTCGGGGCACAGCCCCCGGTACGTCACCTCGACCGCGGAGACCGCGAAGCCGTAGCGCTCCTGCGCGGGCAGGTCGGAGAGCGGGTCGCCGGAGGGGTGGACATCGCGGATCGTGCCGCACCGCGCGCACACCAGATGCTGATGCGCGTGATGGGCGTTCGGGTCGTAGCGCTTGGCTCTGCCGTCCGTGGTGACCTCGATCACCTCGCCGAGCGTGACGAGCTCGCCGAGGGTGTTGTACACGGTCGCGCGGGAGATCTCGGGCAGTCGCTCGGCCGCCAGCGCGTGGACTTCGTCGGCGGTGTAGTGCACGTGGTCGCCGTCGAGGACCTCGGCGACGACACGCCGCTGCGCCGTCAGCCTCCAGCCGCGTCCCCGGAGTCGTTCCAGCAGGTCACTCATGCCATTCACCTATCAGTCAGATAAGGACAAGGGTAGCAGCGGACGAGTGCTTGACCAGATCGGGTATGACTCTCCATGCCTTCTTGACTTAGACGTTGTCCAATGTAGGATCAGGCCCAGCCCCAGACCAAAGGGACAGAACGCGATTACGCAGGAGGCGCACGTGACGGTCCAGGACAACATCACTGGTCCGCTGACCACGGAGTCCGGGGCTCCGGTGGCGGACAACCAGAACAGCGAGACGGCGGGCATCGGCGGTCCGGTCCTCATCCAGGACCAGCACCTGATCGAGAAGCTCGCCCACTTCAACCGTGAGCGGATCCCGGAGCGGATCGTGCACGCCCGCGGCGCCGGTGCGTACGGCACCTTCACCCTGACCGCGGACGTGTCGAAGTACACCCGCGCGGCGTTCCTCTCCGAGGTCGGCAAGCAGACCGAGACGTTCCTGCGCTTCTCGACGGTGGCCGGCAACCTCGGTTCGGCGGACGCGGTGCGCGACCCGCGCGGCTTCGCGCTGAAGTTCTACACCGAGGACGGCAATTACGACCTCGTCGGGAACAACACCCCGGTGTTCTTCATCAAGGACGCCATCAAGTTCCCCGACTTCATCCACACCCAGAAGCGCGACCCGTACACCGGCTCGCAGGAGGCGGACAACGTCTGGGACTTCTGGGGGCTCTCGCCCGAGGCCACCCACCAGGTGACCTGGCTGTTCGGTGACCGTGGCATCCCGGCCTCGTACCGCCATATGAACGGCTACGGTTCGCACACCTACCAGTGGAACAACGCCGCGGGCGAGGTCTTCTGGGTGAAGTACCACTTCAAGACCGACCAGGGGATCAAGAACCTCACCGCCGCCGAGGCGGCCGAGACCGCCGGTGCGGACCCGGACAGCCACCAGCGCGATCTGCGCGAGGCCATCGAGCGCGGCGACTTCCCGACCTGGACCGTGCAGGTGCAGATCATGCCGGCGGCCGAGGCGGCCAATTACCGCTTCAACCCGTTCGACCTGACCAAGGTCTGGCCGCACGAGGACTACCCGCCGATCGAGATCGGCAAGCTGGAGCTCAACCGCAACCCGCGGAACATCTTCGCCGAGGTCGAGCAGTCGATCTTCTCTCCGGCCCATTTCGTGCCGGGCATCGGCCCGTCCCCGGACAAGATGCTCCAGGGCCGCCTCTTCGCGTACGGCGACGCCCACCGCTACCGCGTCGGCATCAACGCCGACCATCTGCCGGTGAACCGTCCGCACGCGGCCGAGGCGCGCACCTACGGCCGGGACGGCTTCCTGTACGACGGCCGTCACGCGGGCGCCAAGAACTACGAGCCCAACAGCTTCGGCGGCCCGGCGGAGACCGGCCGGCCGCTGTGGCAGCCGTCCCCGGTGTCCGGCCGGACCGGCGACCACGAGGCCCCCTCGCACGCCGAGGACGACGACTTCGTCCAGGCGGGCAACCTCTACCGGCTGATGTCGGACGACGAGAAGGGGCGCCTGATCGACAATCTGGCGCAGTTCATCGCCAAGGTCTCCCGCGATGACATCGCACAGCGGGCGATCGAGAACTTCCGCAAGGCGGACGCCGACTACGGCAAGCGGCTGGAGGCCGCGGTCCAGGCCCTGCGCGGCTGACGGACGCTTGCCGTACCAACCGAAGAGGCCGGACGCCGACGGGCGCCGGCCTCTTCGCGTTCCGGGCGCCTCTTCGCGTTCCGGGCGCGGTTCCGCTTGACGCTCAGGCCGGTACCGGCTGTGGAGCCGGGGCCCAGCAGCGGATGATGTCCCGCACCGACACCACCCCGACGGGGTCGCCCCCGTCGAGGACGATCAGATGGCGGAAGCCGCCCTGGGACATCGCGCGGGCCGCCTCGTCCAGCGTCCACCCGGGGGCGGCGAAGACGACATCGGCGGTGGTGTGGTCGTGTGCGGTCTCCTGGTCCGGGTCCTGGTCCGCGCCCAGGGAGTTGAGGATGTCGCGCTCGGTGAGAATCCCCAGGCCGCTGGTGTCGGGATCGAGCACGATGGCCGATCCGACCCGGCGCGCGGACATCAGCCGGGCGGCCTGGCGGAGTGTATGTGCGGGGCCGATGGTGAGGACCACCGAGCTCATGGCGTCACGGACGTGCATGGGCATGGATGGAGCCACCTCCTTGGTGAATCCATTAGAGAACGGATTCACAAGTTCACAAGGTCCTGGATCCTCATGTTCACATGCCTCGGTGAGTGCAACAAGGGCGCGCGGAGGCCGACCTGCCGCGGAGCGCGCCCCGCGCTCCGGTTCACACTCCGGTTCTCGCCGCGTAAGGACCCGGCGGCTGCCTCGCGACCCTCAGGGCCGCAGATAGTCCAGCAGCGCCCCGTGCAGCAGCCCATTGGACGCCGCCGCGTCGCCGCTGTTCGGGCCCGGTACGCCGTCGAGCCCGGTGAAGCGGCCGCCCGCCTCCTGGACGATCACCGCGTTCGCCGCCATGTCCCACAGCGACAATTCCGGTTCGGCGCAGATGTCCACCGAGCCCTCGGCGACCATCATGTACGGCCAGAAGTCGCCGTAGCCACGGGTGCGCCAGCAGGCGCGCGTCAGATCGAGGAAGCCGTTCAGCCTGCCGCGCTCCTCCCAGCCGCTGATCGAGGAGTACGCGAACGAGGCGTCGGAGAGGCCGCTCACCTTGGAGACCGCCAGCCGGCTCGCGGAGGACAGGCTGCGCCCGGTGTACGCCCCCCGCCCCTCGGCGGCCCACCAGCGCCGTCCCAGGGCCGGTGCGGAGACCACCCCGACCACCGGCCGGTCGCCGCCCTGGCCGCGTTCCATGAGGGCGATCAGGGTGGCCCAGACCGGGACCCCGCGTACGTAGTTCTTGGTGCCGTCGATCGGGTCGACCACCCAGCGCCGCGGACCGGTGCCCTCGCTGCCGAACTCCTCGCCGAGCACCGCGTCGCGCGGCCGGGCGCGCTGGAGGGAGCTGCGGATCAGCTCCTCGGCCGCCTTGTCGGCCTCGCTCACCGGCGTCATATCGGGTTTTGTCTCGACCTTGAGGTCGAGCGCCTTGAACCGCTCCATGGTGGTCGCGTCGGCGGCATCGGCGAGGACATGGGCGAGACGCAGGTCATCGTGGTAGTCGGGCATGGCCGAACAGTATCGACAGGAAAAGACGGGGAGCTACACGACTCCGCATGGACTGGGGATTTGGGCCGTGCGGGGCGGCCCGCGCGGGGCTCTTGACTTCATCTGGCGGTCCGTCAATTCTGTCGGGCACATGCCAGGCCGGGAGGCGACGAAGCCGCTCTGGAGGCGACGATGCCCGCAGCGCGCGAATCCTTACTCGACGCGGCCTTCACCGCGCTCGGGAGCCGTCCGTGGCAGAGGGTGAGGATGGCCGAGGTCGCGGCGGCGGCCGGGGTCTCCCGGCAGACCCTCTACAACGAGTTCGGCAGCAAGGAGGGCCTCGCCCGCGCTCTGGTGCGGCGCGAGGCCGACGCGTATCTGCGCGGGATCGAGCGGGCGCTGTCCGGGGTGTCCGGCGCGGCGGCCCCCGGGGAGCGGCTGGCCGCCGCGGCCGTGTGGACGGTCCGTACGGCGGCCGAGAACCCGCTGGTGCGGGCGGCGCTCACGGGCTGCTGGAACGAGCGGCTGCCGACGACCGTAAGGACGGCACCACCCGGGGCGCTGCCCGCGCCGGGCGAACTGCTCGGCGAGGCCCGGGACCGGGCGGTGCGGCTGCTGGAGGGCGACTGGCCGCCCGGTGCGGTCGAGCTGCCGCTGGCCTGTGAGGCGGTCGCCAGGCTGGCCCTGTCGTACGTGGTGGCACCCGTCCCGGCGGCGGATGTGGCCCGTATGGTGCGCACCGTGCTGGCCTGAGCCGGGCTCCGGCCGGCCGGCCGGAGCTCAGCGGGCCGAAGGGGCTCACCGAGCCGAGACGGGCTTCGGCGAGCCGACGGGCTGGCTGGCTTCGGCGAGCCGACGGGCTCGGCGGCCCGATAGGCCCAGTGGGCCGGTAGGTCTCGGTGGGCCGATGGGTCTCGGTGAGCCAGCGGGCCAACGGGCCAACGGGCCAACGGGCCAATGGGCCTCAGTGGGCCGAGCCGGAGAGCTGGAGCCCTATCACGCCGACGATCACCAGGGAGATGGAGATGATCTTGAGCGTGGAGACGAGGTCGCCGAGGAAGATCATGCCGTAGATCGCGGTCCCGGCGGCCCCGATCCCCGTCCACACCGCGTACGCGGGCCCCACGTCGAGCTTCTTGAGGGACAGCGTCAGCAGCCCGAAGCTGCCGAGCGCGAATACGCAGAACGCGATCGTCGGCCAGAGGCGGGTGAAGCCGTGCGAGAGCTTGAGACAGACGGCGAAGCCGGTTTCGAGTAGCCCGGCGACCACGACCAGCAGCCACGCCATAGAGATGCCCTCCCGTGCCGCCGCCCGCTGCCGTCGCCCGGTGACCGCCCGGTCGCCCGGATTGCTTGATGCGATTATCCATTTACCGCCTGGGTCGGACGGCAAACACGCTCCCTAGTCGCCCTCCCGACGCTCCCGGGTGGCCAGCAGCCGCCGCAGGGAGTACAGCCGGGCGGGTTCGGCGTGGCCGTCCGCCACCCACTGGTCCAGCGCGCAGTCCGGCTCGTCGTGGCTGCAAGCGCGCGGACAGCCCTCGGTGCCCGGCTCCAGGTCCGGGAAGGCGTGGATGACCCGCGCCGGGTCCACGTGGTGCAGCCCGAAGGACCGCACGCCCGGGGTGTCGATCACCCATCCCTTGGTGTCCGGCAGGGGCAGCGCGAGCGCGGAGGTGGTGGTGTGGCGGCCGCGGCCGGTGACCGCGTTCACCTGGCCGGTGGCCCGCTGGTGGTCCGGGACCAGCGCGTTCACCAGCGTGGTCTTGCCCACGCCCGAATGGCCGACGAAGACGGTGATCCGGTCCGTCAGCCGCTCCCGCACCTGGTCGGCGGCGTCGTCGTCGGCCAGGTCGTCACGGCTGGTGACGACATAGGGGACGCCGAGCGGCTCATAGGTCTTCAGCAGCTCCCCGGCGGGCGCCAGATCGGACTTGGTGAGCACGAGCAGCGGTTCGAGACCCGCGTCGAAGGCGGCCACCAGACACCGGTCGATCAGGCGCGGGCGCGGCTCCGGGTCGGCCAGGGCGGTCACGATCGCGAGCTGGTCGGCGTTGGCGACCACGACCCGCTCGTACGGATCGTCGTCGTCGGCGGTCCGGCGCAGGGTCGAGGAGCGCTCCTCGACCCGTACGACCCGGGCGAGCGTGTCCTTGTCGCCGGAGAGATCCCCGACGACCGCGACCCGGTCGCCGACCACGACGCCCTTACGGCCGAGCTCGCGGGCCTTCATGGCGGTGACGGTGCGGTCCTCGACCAGGACCGTGAGCCGACCGCGGTCGACCGTCAGCACGAAGCCCTCGGTGGCGTCCTCGTGCTTGGGACGGATGTTGGTGCGCGGCCGGTTGCCCTTGCGGTTGGGGCGGATCCGAACGTCGTCCTCGTCGGTGTGTTTGCCGTAGCGGCGCATGAGTCCAGGCTCTCAGGATCTCCGCGCCGAGGTCGTCGTCGCGTCGAGCATGCCGGTCCACAGACCGGGGAAGTCGGGGAGGGTCTTGGCGGTGGTCGCCACGTTCTCGACCTGCACACCCTCGACGGCCAGGCCGAACACCGCGGCGGCGGTGGCCAGCCGGTGGTCCTCGTAGGTGTGGAAGATCCCGCCGTGCAGCGGGCGAGGGCGGATCCGCAGTCCGTCCTCGGTCTCGGTGACGTCCCCGCCGAGCTCGTTGATCTCCTTGGCGAGTGCGGCCAGCCGGTCGGTCTCATGGAGCCGCAGATGCGCGATGCCGCGCAGCACCGACTCGGAGTCGGCCAGCGCGGCGACCGCCGCGATCACCGGGGTGAGCTCGCCGACCTCGTGCAGATCGGCGTCGATCCCGGTGATCCGGCCCGTTCCGGTGAACGTCAGAGCGGTCTTGGTGAGCTCGCAGGAACCGCCCATCTCGGTGAAGATCCGGCGCAGTTCGTCCCCGGGCTGGGTGGTGCGCTCCGGCCAGTCGGGGATGGTCACCCGACCGCCGGTGACCAGGGCGGCGGCCAGGAATGGCGCCGCGTTGGACAGATCCGGCTCGACGACCAGGTCACGGCCGAGCAGCGCGCTCGGCGCCACCCGCCAGACGCCCCGCTCGCCGCCCGCCTCCGCGGTGTCCACCCGGGCGCCCGCCGCGCGCAGCATGTCGACGGTCATCCGGATGTGCGGCAGGGAGGGCAGCGCCGCGCCGATGTGGCGCACCTCGACGCCCTGGTTGAAGCGCGGCGCGGACAGCAGCAGCGCGCTCACGAACTGGGAGGACGAGGAGGCGTCGATGCGGACCGGGCCGCCGTCCAGCGCCCCGCCGCCGTGCACGGTCATCGGCAGCGCGCCGCGGCCGTCGTCGTCGATACGGGCGCCGAGGGCGCGCAGGGCGTCGATCACGCCGTGCAGCGGGCGCTCATGGGAGCGGGGGTCGCCGTCGAAGTGGACGGGGCCGTCGGCCAGGGCGGCGACCGGGGGCAGGAAGCGCATCACGGTGCCGGCGTTGCCGACGTCGATGGTGGCCGGGCCGTGCAGCCCCGCCGGGATGACCCGCCATGCCTCTCCGCCGCCGGCGGGGCCGCTGGAGCCGAGGGCGCCGTCGGACACCGTCTCCTCGATGCCGACGCCCATGGCGCGCAGCGCGGCGGCCATCAGGAGGGTGTCGCGGGAGCGGAGCGGGCGGCGCAGCCAGCCGGGTTCGGCGGCGAGCGCGGCCAGGATCAGACCGCGGTTGGTAACCGACTTGGATCCGGGCACGGTGACGGTCGCGTCCACCGCTCCGTCGGCGGTCGGAGCGGGCCAGAGGGCGGTGTGATCGCCCGGGGAGGTCTCAATGCCGGTCATGGGTCTCACTTTAGTGGTTCGCCCAGAGTGCCAATCTTGATCGAAAGTGGCGAAACCCAGTCGAAACACGGCGCTGCTACGGCTACCGATGGAAGCGCGCCGGGCGCTCGTACGGGGTCACAACCCCAGCAGCCAGCGCCCCCCGGCCAGCAGCGAACACAGCGAGACCACATGGAAGAGCAGCAGCCAGGCGCCGGCCGGAATGCCCGTCAGCCGCGCCAGCTGGTCGGGGTCGGAGTCGTACGCGCCGCCGTGACGGCGCTTGCGCTGGAGCTCGAAGGCCGGACGCACGCCCCCCAGGAGGAGGAACCAGACCACGGCATACGCGAACCCCGCCTGGACGTCCGGCCCGGTCAGCCAGGAGACGAGGAAGAAGGCGGCACCGCTGATGACGACCGTAAGGACGCCATAGGCGTTGCGGATCATGACCAGCATCGCGACCAGCAGCGCCGTCGTTCCCCACAGCAGCAAGGTGATGTGGTTCGCCGCCAGCAGCCAGGCGCCCCCGAGGCCCAGCAGCGACGGGGCGGTGTAGCCGGACGCCGCGGTGAGGATCATGCCCAGGCCGGTGGGCTTGCCGCGCGAGACGGTCAGCCCCGAGGTGTCCGAGTGCAGCCGAATGCCGTCCAGCCGCCGCCCGCTGAGCAGGGCGACCAGGGCGTGGCCGCCCTCGTGGGCGATGGTGATGGCGTTACGGGCTATTCGCCAGGCGGTGCGGAAGACCACGACCGCGAACGCGATCACGCCGGTGGAGACGACCAGCCAGGTGGTGGGGTCGGGCTGGGCGCCGGTCACCCGGTCCCAAAGGTCGGCGGCGTTCGTTGCGTCCATGTGCGGGCGGCTCCTCGCTTCGGTAGGGGTCGTGGCAGTGTGGCACCTATGTGCGGTCGATACGCAGCGAGCCGGAGGCCGGAGGATCTCGTCGGGCTCTTCGGAGTGGAGAAGTGGGAACCGGAGGAGACTCTGGCGCCCGATTGGAACGTCGCGCCCACCAAGGACGTGTACGCGGTGCTCGAACGCCCTCTTAAGGACGCCGCCGAGCCGCGCCCGGTTCGCCAGCTGAGGGCGCTGAAGTGGGGTCTCGTGCCCTCCTGGGCGAAGTCCCCCGAGGGCGGCGCGAAGATGATCAACGCACGGGCCGAGACCGTGCACGAGAAGCCGTCCTACCGGCGGCCCTTCGCCTCGCGGCGCTGCATCCTGCCCGCCGACGGCTACTACGAGTGGGTCACCGGGTCGGGGGAGCGGCAGCTCGAGGAGAAGGGCAAGCGGAAGCGGCCCCGCAAGCAGCCGTACTTCGTGACCCCGGTGGACGGCGCGGTGATGGCCATGGCCGGGCTGTACGAGTTCTGGCGGGACCGGACGCTGCCGGACGAGCATCCGCGGGCGTGGTGGGTGACCTGCACGGTGATCACCACCGAGGCGGACAAGGAGCCGTTCGGGGGCGTGAGCCGGGACGAGGGACCGCGGTCGCTCGCCGAGATCCACCCGCGGATGCCGCTGGTCCTCACCGAGGACCGCTGGGCCTCCTGGCTGGACCCCGGCCGCACCGACCCCGACGATCTGCTGCCGCTGCTGGCGCCGCCGCCCTCCGGGCTGCTGCGGGCGTACCCGGTGGCGACCGGTGTGAGTGATGTCCGTAACAACGGCCCCGAGCTGCTCGATGAGCTCGAGGCCCCGGAAGAGGGCACGCTGTTCTGATGGCGGCCAAGGAGAAGGGAACGCCCGAGGCGACCGCCGAGACGGTGCCGACCCCGGCCGGGGACGCCCGGATCACCTGGCACCACGCTCCCAGCCCCCACACCCTGCTCGCCGCGAGCCACGGCGCCGGCGGGGGCATCGAGGCGCGGGACCTGCGCGCGCTGGCCGCGGCGCTCCCCGGGCGCGGGGTGAGCGTCGCGCTGGTCGAGCAGCCGTGGCGGGTGGCGGGCAAGAAGATCGCGCCCGCGCCCTCGACCCTCGACACCGGATGGCGTGCCGTATGGCCCGCGCTGGAGAAGGCCGGGCTGCCGATCGTGGCGGGCGGGCGCAGCGCCGGGGCGCGGGTGGCCTGCCGGACCGCCCGTGAGCTGGGCGCGAAGGCCGTACTGGCGCTGTCCTTCCCGCTGCACCCACCGGGCAAGCCGGAGCGGTCCCGGGCCGGGGAGCTGCTGGCCACCGGGGTGCCGACGCTGATCGTCCAGGGCGGCCGGGACCCCTTCGGGCGGCCGGAGGAGTTCCCGGAGCTGCCCGCGGACATGGAGCTGGTCGAGGTGGCGTACGGCGATCATGGCTTCGGCCTGCCGAAGTCGGCGGACCTCGACGAGCCCGCGGCGCTCGCCCTGATCACCGGTGCCGTCGCCGACTGGCTGCCGCGCGCCCTGGGCTGATCTCCACGAGGTACGGGACGGGCGCGGCCCTTGACCGGTCGGTGCGCGGGGCGCCGGGGGGCCGTGGGGCGGGTCGGGAATGCGGCGGAGGGGCTTCGTGTTATGGGAAACGTTGGTTGTCACTGCGTAAGAGGCACTGATACGTGGAACACGAGGAAAGGAAGTTCCCCGCATGGGTTCGCTTGCTTGCCCGGCCCGTCCATACGCCGCTGACCTGGACTGGTCCCAGCTGCAAGCGGCACAGGCCATGAAGATCGGAGCGGCGGACGCACCGGATCGTCGTCTATTCTCCGATTCGAGCGGGTCCACATCCGGACCCGACCCGAAGCTGGAGGAGGTGGGTCAGGTCACTGGGACCGACGCAGGGACCGACGGCGTTACCGAGGGAGAAACGGTCGAGCGGTCGCAGGAGTCGTCATCGGAGCGCAACGCGCGCTTCGAGCGGGACGCCCTTGCCTTCTTGGACCAGATGTACTCGGCCGCGCTGCGGATGACGCGTAACCCGGCCGACGCCGAGGATCTCGTGCAGGAGATGTACGCCAAGGCGTACGGGTCCTTCCACCAGTTCCGCGAGGGCACCAACCTCAAGGCGTGGCTCTACCGCATCCTGACCAACACCTTCATCAACTCGTACCGCAAGAAGCAGCGGGAGCCCCAGCGCAGCGCGGCCGAGGAGATCGAGGACTGGCAGCTGGCGCGTGCCGAGTCGCATATGTCGACCGGTCTGCGGTCGGCCGAGTCGCAGGCCCTCGACCACCTGCCCGACTCCGATGTGAAGGAGGCCCTCCAGGCCATCCCCGAGGAGTTCCGCATCGCGGTCTATCTCGCGGACGTCGAGGGCTTTGCCTACAAGGAGATCGCGGACATCATGGGTACACCCATCGGTACGGTGATGTCCCGGCTGCACCGTGGGCGCCGCCAGCTGCGCGGTCTGCTGGAGGACTACGCCCGTGGGCGCGGGCTGGTTCCCGCGGGCGCGGGCGCCGCGGCGGACGAGTCGCACGATCGGAAAGGCACGGACTCATGAGCTGCGGAGAGCCGCATGAGACGGACTGCTCCGAGGTGCTCGACCACCTCTACGAGTTCCTCGACCACGAGATGCCGGACGGCGACTGCGCCAAGTTCGAGGTGCACTTCGACGAGTGCTCGCCCTGTCTGGAGAAGTACGGCCTCGAGAAGGCCGTGAAGAAGCTCGTGAAGCGCTGCTGCGGCCATGACGACGTGCCCACCGACCTCCGGTCGAAGGTCATGGGGCGGATCGAGCTGATCCGCTCCGGGCATGCGGTGCCCGAGCGGGAGGTCACCGCGGAGACCAACGCTCCGGGCAACGCCCAGGAGTGACCTTCGGGCCCCGGGTCTCCGGTGCCTCCGGCGCTTCTCTTGTGCGTCTCTCGCGCTTCTCTTGTGCCTCTCTTGTACTTCTCTTGTGCCTCCGGCCCTGGTGTGTCTGCCTCCGTGGCCCGGTGGATCGCCCCTCGATCGGCCGTTCGTCGAACGTCAGCGGGTCCGGCGCGTTCCCGCCCCCACCCTCGGTGATCAGATCATCACTCGAAGGGGTGTAATCGGACAGTCCCTCCGATCCCATGCGCCCCGGCCCGGCCTAAGCTCCCCAACCACCTGACCCGCCCCACCCGAGGGGCGGCGCTTCGGACCTGGATGGGGAGGAGGACACCGTGCGGGCACTTCCCCACGGGGCGCGCGCCTATGTCCTGTGCGCCGTGCTCGCCGGGGGGCTCTGCGCCGCCCCGGCCGTACGGCCTGGAGCGGCCGTGCCCTGGGCCACGACCGCCCTGCTCGCCGTGGTGCACGCGGCCGGTTCCAGGGTCCGGGCCCGCTGGCCCGAATGGTGCAGCCCCGTCCTTCTGGCCGGGGCTTTTCTGCTGCCGCCCGCCGCTGCGGCGCTGGTCGCCGTGCCCGGTGCGCTGCTCGCCCGCGTCGAGCGGCCCCCGGCCGGGATGCGGCGGGCCTGGCGCGCCGCACGGCTCTCGCTGGCCGTCTGGGCCGCCTCCTGCGCCTTCGCGGCCCTGGGCGGCCCCCGGACGCTCAGCGCCCTGTGGGCCTCCGGTGACGGCGCCCAGGTGGCCGCCGAGCAGATCTCCGGCGCCCAGGCCCCCATCGACCGGATGTCCGATGCGCCCGGCTTTCCGTACGCCCTGGCGGCCGCCGTGGCCGCCGCGCTCGTGCTGGGCCTGACCGCCACCGTCCTGGAGGGCGGGGTGCTGGTCACCGCCGAGCGCCGCTCCCCGCGCGCCGCCTGGGGCGGCCGGCTGCCCGGCGCCCTCGCCCCGTACCTGGTGCACGGGCCCGCCGGGCTGGCCATGGCGGTGCTGTGGCGCAGCCCTTACGGACCGGCGGCCGCCCTGCTGGTGCTGCTGCCCATGTACGTCTGCGCCTGCGGCTTCGTGCTCTACCGCCGTGAGAGCGCCGCCCACCAGGCCACCATCCGGGCCTTGGTCCAGGCGGTCGACATCAAGGACCGCTACACCCGGGGCCACAGCGAGCGCGTCGGCCGCGCCTCCGCGATGATCGCCCGCGAGCTGGGGATGAGCGGTGAGCGGCTGGAGGCGCTGCGGATCGCGGGCATCCTCCACGACGTGGGCAAGCTCGGTGTGCCGACCCGCCTGCTGCGCAAAAACGGTCCGCTGACCCCCGACGAGCGCCGGGTGATCGAGCTCCACCCCGAATACGGCGATGAGATGGTGCGCGGTATCGGCTTCCTGGGCGAGGCGCGGGCCGCGATCCTGCACCACCATGAGCGGCTGGACGGCAGCGGCTATCCGTACGGGCTCGCCGGGGCGCAGATCCCGGAGTTCGCCCGGGTGGTCGCGGTGGCGGACGCCTTCGACGCGATGACCTCCACGCGTACGTACAGCAGGGCGCGGCCGGTGCCCACGGCCGTGGAGGAGCTGAAGCGGTGTGCGGGGTCGCAGTTCGACCCCCGGATGGTGGGGGCGCTCACGCGGGCCCTGGACCGCCACGGCTGGCATGCGGCGGTCACCGCGGACGCCCCCGAGGAGCGCGGAAACGTCCCGGCAGAGCCCGCCCCGCCCCTCGTGCGCGCGGCGGCCCCCGGCGCGCCGGACGCCCCCGGCGAACCCCGCCCCACCCCCGGCGGTGGGGCATGAGCCCCGCCCAGGAGTCCGCCGCGTCCGGCCCGGAAGGCCCCGACCGGGTCCCTCGACCGGTCGGGGGTCCGGGCCCGGCCGGTCCGGGGAAGGCGGCGGCCCGGGATCCCCGACCGGGAGTGCGGCGGGGCTCGGCCGGTCCAGCCGACGCGGGGGTCGGGGGAGAGCCCGTCCCGCCGGGTGCCTTGGACGCCCCGGACGGCCTGGACGCCTTGGACATCCCCGGCGGTGTGAGGGCCGGGGACTCTCGATCGGTCGGGGGTCCGGGCTCCGCCACGCCGGGCGACGCGGGGGTCGGGGGAGAGCCCGCCCCGCTGGGGGTCCCCGACGTCTCGGGTGCCCTGGACCCCTCCGGGGGAGGCGGGGCCGACGGCCCGGCCTGTCCCGGTCCCTGTGGCCGGGACGAGAACGCGGCCCGGTGGCCGTCCAAGGCGCGCCGTCCCGCCCCGGCGGAGTCCGCTCCCCGACCATCGGAAGCCCTCCCCGGCGGCCTCGGCCGAATCGCCGAACGACATGCCCGCGCCCTCCGCCGTACCCGCCGCCAGCGGGACGAGACCACGGCCACTTCCGAGGACCCCCGGTCCTCGGCCACCGATGAGGCCGTTGAAGAGCCCGCTGACCGCGAGCCGAACAGCGGCATGGGCGCCCGCGAGGAGGGCCGCACCGCGGCCGTCACGGGGGAGGGCTGGGGTGCTGATGTCCGAGAGAAGGGCCGGGGTGCCCGCCGTAAGGGGCCCGGCGTGGTACTCCGCGCGGGCGCCCAGGGCGCGGGCGCCTGGGGTATACGTACCGCCCGTATACGCACCCCCCGGCCCAACCAAGAGTGCCCGCCGCGGCAGCGTCATGGCGCCCTTACCGTCGTCGCCGTGTACGGGGCGGCCGGGGCGTTGGCCGTTGTCGCGCTGGTGTGGACCGAGTGGCATGGGGTGCGGCAGCCGGAGGTGGCGCTGGCCTTCGGGGCGCTCATCGCCGTCGGGGAGGCGATCCGGTGCGTCGAGGCGCCGCCCGCGCTCCCGGGTGGCGGCGGGGCGCCCGATCCGCGCGGTGAGCCCGCGCCCGTCGCGGCCGCGGGCGCGCTCGGCTACGCCCTGCTCGGGCGGCTGGGCGGGGAGTCCGCCACGCACGGTGTCCTCCAGGTGGTCACCGTCGTCGTGGCCGCCTCCCTGGCCGGGCTGGTGGCGCCGCTGGGGCTCGGCTGTCCGGTCGACCCCGGCCACACCGTCCGCCGGGTGCTGACCGTCGCGTTCGCCGCCGTCTGCTTCCAACCGCTGCACCGGACCGGCGGCTTGGCCTCCTCGTTCGGCCACGGCCCGTATCTCGTGGGCTATTTGCTCGCCCTGCTGGCCCTGACCGCCCTGTGTGACGCGGTCCTGGCCGCCGCCCTGGCCCGCGCCCGTACCGGCTGGCCTTACGGGCCGCTGCTCCGTGACGAGCTGCGGCCGCTGCCCGGGGTGGGGTCGGCGGTCTGCGCGACCGCGGTGGTGATGGCGCTCACCGTGTCCGTGGCCGGGTTGTGGCCGGTGCCGGTCCTGGCGGTGCCGCTGCTGCTGATCCAGTACTCCTACCGCCGCTACGCCGGGATACGGGCCACCTACCGCCAGACCATCGCGTCCCTGGCCCGGTCGACCGAGATAGCCGGGTACACCCCGACGGGCCATGCCCGTGAGGTGGCCGTGCTCGGCCGGGCGGTGGGGCGTGAGCTGGGCCTCTCCGAGCCCCGGCTGACCGTGCTGGAGTACGCGGCGCTGATGCACGACATCGGCCAGCTGTCGCTGCTGGATCCGGTGCCCGCGGGGGCCACCGAGCCGCTGCCCGCCGCCGAGCAGCGCAGAATCGCCCTGCTCGGTGGCGCTGTGGTGCGCCAGACCGGGGTACCCGCCGAGGTGGCACTGATCGTCGAGCGCCAGGCGGACCCGTACCGCGAGCAGCCGCTCGCCGCGCGTATCGTGCGCGCGGTGAACGCGTACACCGAACTGGTGAGCGGTCCCGCGGCCGAGGGAGTGGCCGGGGTGGCCGCTCTGTGCGCACTGGAGCGGCTGCGGCTGGCCACGGCGCGCGATTTCGACCCGGTAGTGGTCGAGGCGCTCGCCACAGTGCTGTCGCGCCAGGTGTACGGCCGGCGCCGGTGAGAACTGAGAACTGAGAACTCGCCGGTAATGAGCGGGGCTCCGGAGGGGCATGGTTGGATGCGAGGAGAGGGGTGCCGGGCCGAATGGCCGGTGGCAAGGAGGTGTGGTGGGCTTCGCATCCCGGCCGCAGGGTGAGGGGTCGGGCTGAGATGTCCACGAATGTGTGGCAGGTTGTCTTCAAGGGAGGGCGACGCCGTCCGCGAAGGCATCTGGTACGGGACGACTTCGATACCGGCAGGCGGGAATCGTGAAGATCTTCGGCAAGGTACGGCACCGGCCGTCCGCCTCATGGCGGCAGGCCACGGACCGTGCGTTCACGCTCATCGGCGACGGCCGGTACGAGGACGCGGGCGCGCTGCTGACCCGCGCCGCCGACCTGGAGCCGTGGCTGTCGGAGTCCTGGTTCAACCTGGCGCTGCTGCACAAGTTCCGGCACGACTGGGAGCAGGCGCGCGCCGCGGGGCTGCGGGCGGTCGCGCTGCTGGACCGCGAGACCGGCGCCCCGGACTGGTGGAACGTGGGGATCGCGGCCACCGCGCTCCAGGACTGGCCGCTGGCCCGCCGCGCCTGGCAGGCGTACGGGCTGAAGGTGCCCGGAGAGGCGTCCGCGTCCGGGGAGCCGCTCGGCATGGAGCTGGGCAGCGCGGCGGTGCGGCTGTCCCCGGAGGGCGAGGCCGAGGTCGTCTGGGGCCGTCGGCTGGATCCGGCCCGGATCGAGGTGCTGTCCATCCCGCTGCCGTCGTCCGGGCGGCGCTGGGGCGAGGTGGTGCTGCACGACGGCGTACCGCACGGTGAGCGGGTGACCTCCGCGGGCCCCGCGTACCCGGTCTTCGACGAGATCGAGCTGTGGGCGCCGTCCCCGGTGCCGACCTGGGTGGTGCTGCTGGAGGCGGCCACCGAGGCCGACCGGGACGCCCTGGAGCGGCTGGCGGCGGACGCGGGCTTCGCGGCCGAGGACTGGTCTTCGTCGGTGCGGCTGCTGTGTCGTTCCTGCTCGGAGAGCAGGATGCCCAGCGACGAGGGCGAGGGCGAGCATCTGGACCCGCATGACCACAGTGAGCCGGGCCACCCCGGGCCGCTGGGCCACCGTATGGCGGGCTCTGGCTCGCTGTGGGTCCCTGAGCGCGAATGCGGGATCGCGGCGCCCGGCGGGTTGGTGCGGGGGCTGCTGGATGGCTGGGTCGCGGACAGTCCGGACACCCGTGAGTGGCGGGATCTGGAGGAGGTCTGCTGACCGCCTTGGCGGCTGGCGGGTCGTGACGCCTGCGGCGGGCTGTTCCCCTCCCCGCCCCTTCCCGAAACTGGGGCAGCGCCCCAGACCCCGCCGGGGCTGCGCCCCAGGCCCCGCCGGGGCTGCGCCCCAGGCCCCGCCGGGGCTGCGCTCCTGGCCCCGTTCCGGGGCTGCACGCCAGGTCCCGTTCGGGGCTGCGCTCCTGGCCCTGTTCCGGGGCTGTGCCCCGGGCCCCGCCGGGGCTGCGCTCCAGGTCCTGTTCCGGGGCTGCGCTCCAGGTCCTGTTCCGGGGCTGCGTCCCAAGCCCCGCCGGGGCTGCACGCCAGGTCCCGTTCCCGGGGCTGCGCTCCTGGCCCTGTTCCGGGGCTGTGCCCCGGGCCCCGCTGGGGCTGCACGCCAGGTCCCGTTCGGGGCTGCGCTCCTGGCCCTGTTCCGGGGCTGCGCCCCAGGCAGCGAAGGGCCGGGGCTGCGGAGTCCCGGATTCCGATTCCGTCGGTTCAGGGGTGGAGCCCCTGGTGTTCTGGCGGCGATCGCCGTTTCGCGCCATCTGTGCCGCCGCGTGCGGCGGAGTCGTATGGCGATGCTGGGGGGCCGGTCACGCCGCGTAAGCGCACCGCGCACGGTCGCGTGGTGCCCGTACCCTGTAGGGCGACGCATCACGGTTGAGGGAAGGCATACGGCGGACGATGTCGCAGCAAGGTACGAAGCAGCGGGTGGACGACGAGTTCATCGTGGACACGGAGGACTGCGAGGAGCGTGAGCGGGCCCACCGCGAGCGCGGCACCGCCCGCCCGATCACCGTGTACGGCCATCCGGTCCTGCACAAGGAGTGTCAGGACGTGACCGTGTTCGACGACGGGCTGGCACGGCTCGTCGACGACATGTTCGCCAGCCAGCGGGCGGCGGAGGGCGTGGGCCTGGCCGCCAACCAGATCGGTGTCGACCTCAAGGTCTTCGTCTACGACTGCATGGACGACGAGGGCGTGCGCCATGTGGGCGCGGTGTGCAACCCCGTGCTGGAGGAGCTGCCCGCCGAGCGCCGGGTCCTGGACGACTCCAACGAGGGCTGTCTGTCGGTCCCCACGGCCTACGCGGAGCTGGCCCGCCCCGACTACGCGGTGGTGCGCGGCCAGGACCTCGACGGTGCGCCGATCGCGGTGCGCGGCACCGGCTACTTCGCGCGCTGCCTTCAGCACGAGACGGACCATCTCTACGGCTACCTCTACATCGACCGGCTCTCCAAGCGCGACCGTAAGGATGTGCTGAAGCAGATGGCCGAGGGCACCGCCCGCTATGAGACGGTGCCCAATGAGACGGTGCCCAACGACTGAGTGTGCGGTACCTCACAGGGCCGGACCCCTCGGGGCCCGGCCCTGTGCCGTGGCGGGCGGCCTCAGAAGTCGTCGTCGAAGGCGACCGACCCCTCGACCGCGACCTGGTACGCCGAGGGGCGCCGCTCGAAGAAGTTGGTCAGCTCCTGGACGTTCTGTAGCTCCATGAAGGAGAACGGGTTCTCCGAGCCGAAGACCGCGGGGAAGCCGAGGCGCTGGAGGCGCTGGTCGGCCACGCACTGGAGATACTCCTGCATCGACGCGGTGTTCATGCCCGGCAGCCCGTCCCCGCACAGATCGCGGGCGAACTGGAGCTCTGCCTCGACGGCCTCCTTCAGCATGTCGGTGACCTGCCGCTGGAGCTCGTCGTCGAAGAGGTCCGGCTCCTCCTGGCGGACGGTGTCCACGACCGAGAAGGCGAACTCCATGTGCATCGACTCATCGCGGAACACCCAGTTGGTGCCCGTGGCCAGGCCGTGCAGCAGCCCGCGCGAGCGGAACCAGTACACATAGGCGAAGGCGCCGTAGAAGAACAGCCCCTCGATACAGGCCGCGAAGCAGATCAGGTTGAGCAGGAAGCGGCGGCGGTCCTCCCTGGTCTCCAACTGGTCCAGCTTCTCCACCGAGTCCATCCAGCGGAAGCAGAACTCCGCCTTCTCCCTGATGGAGGGGATGTTCTCGACGGCGGCGAAGGCCGCGGCGCGGTCGTCCGGATCGGGGAGGTAGGTGTCCAGCAGGGTCAGATAGAACTGGACGTGCACGGCCTCCTCGAAGAGCTGCCGCGACAGATACAGCCGCGCCTCGGGGGAGTTGATGTGCTTGTAGAGCGTCAGCACCAGGTTGTTGGCCACGATCGAGTCGCCGGTCGCGAAGAAGGCGACCAGTCGGCCGATCAGATGCTGCTCACCGGGGGAGAGCTTGGCGAGGTCGGCGACGTCGGAGTGGAGGTCGACCTCCTCCACGGTCCAGGTGTTCTTGATCGCGTCGCGGTAGCGGTCGTAGAACTGCGGGTACCGCATGGGCCGCAGGGTCAGTTCGAAGCCCGGGTCGAGCAGGTTCTTGGTGTCACTCATGGTTACTGGCATGCCTCGCAGGACTCGGGGTTCTCCAGGGAGCAGGCGATCGCGTCGGCCTCGGCCGGAGCCTGCTGTACGGGGAGGGGAGCAGGGGTGGTGGCGGCGGTGGCGCCGCCGCGGGCGCTCTGGGCGATCCGGGTGGCCGGCCGCGAGCGCAGGTAGTACGTGGTCTTGATGCCGCGCTTCCAGGCGTACGCGTACATCGAGCTGAGCTTGCCGATGGTCGGCGAGGCCATGAAGAGGTTCAGCGACTGGCTCTGGTCGAGGTACGGGGTGCGGGCCGCCGCCATGTCGATCAGGGCGCGCTGCGGGATCTCCCACGCGGTGCGGTACAGCTCCCGTACGTCCGCGGGCACCCAGGAGAGGTCCTGGACCGAGCCGTTGGACTCGCGCAGCGCCTCACGGGTCTTCGCGTCCCAGACGCCCAGCTTCTTCAGGTCGTCCACCAGATAGGAGTTGACCTGGAGGAACTCCCCGCTCAGCGTCTCGCGCTTGAAGAGGTTGGAGACCTGCGGCTCGATGCACTCGTAGACGCCTGCGATGGAGGCGATGGTCGCGGTCGGCGCGATCGCCAGCAGCAGCGAGTTCCGCATCCCGGACTTCGCCATCCGGGTGCGCAGCGCCTCCCAGCGCTCCGGCCAGGTGGCCACCGCGTCCGTGTAGTGGTCCGGGTGCAGCACCCCGCGTGCGGTGCGGGTCTCGGACCAGGCGGGGTGCGGGCCGTGGCGCTCGGCGAGCTCGCAGGACGCCTCGTACGCGGCGAGCATGATGCGCTCGGAGATCCGCGTGGAGAGCGCCGTGGCCTCGGGCGAGTCGAACGGCAGCCGCAGCCGGAAGAAGACGTCCTGGAGCCCCATGAGGCCCAGACCCACCGGGCGCCAGCGGGAGTTGGAGGCCCCGGCCTCCTCCGTGGGGTAGAAGTTGATGTCCACCACGCGGTCGAGGAAGGTGACGGCGGTGCGGACGGTGGCGTCCAGGCGCTCCCAGTCCAGCTGCCCGTCCTCGCCCAGGTGTGCGGCGAGGTTGACCGATCCGAGGTTGCACACGGCGGTCTCGCCGTCGTTGGTCACCTCCAGGATCTCGGTGCACAGATTCGAGGAGTGGACGACCCTGCCGGGCTCGGCGGTCTGGTTGGCGGTGCGGTTGGCGGCGTCCTTGAACGTCATCCAGCCGTTGCCGGTCTGTGCGAGGGTGCGCATCATCCGCGCGTACAGCTGGCGGGCCGGGACCTGCTTGACCGCCCGTCCCTCGGCCTCGGCCCTGCGGTACGCGGCGTCGAACTCCTCGCCCCACAGGTCCACCAGATCGGGCGCGTCGACCGGGGAGAACAGCGACCAGTCGGCGTCCGCCTCGACCCGGCGCATGAACTCGTCCGGGATCCAGTGGGCGATGTTGAGGTTGTGGGTGCGGCGGGCGTCCTCGCCCGTGTTGTCCCGGAGCTCCAGGAACTCCTCGAGGTCTGCGTGCCAGGTCTCCAGGTAGACACAGGCCGCGCCCTTGCGCCGGCCGCCCTGGTTGACGGCGGCCACCGAGGAGTCGAGCGTGCGCAGGAACGGCACGATGCCGTTGGAGTGCCCGTTGGTGCCCCGGATCAGCGAACCGCGGGCCC
The DNA here is from genome assembly GCF_040653035.1 of Streptomyces malaysiensis subsp. malaysiensis. NCBI lineage: Bacteria > Bacillati > Actinomycetota > Actinomycetes > Kitasatosporales > Streptomycetaceae > Streptomyces > Streptomyces malaysiensis. Next base: position 453,677 of record NZ_JBEZNG010000001.1, on the reverse strand, counting down.
GGATGCGGGAGTAGGAAAGGCCGATGCCGCCCGCGTGCTTCGACAGCCGCGCCACCTGGTGGTAGCGGTTGTAGATCGAGTCCAGCTCGTCCAGCGGCGAGTCCAGCAGATAGCAGGACGACATCTGCGGATGCCGGGTGCCGGAGTTGAACAGCGTGGGGGAGCTGGGGAGGTACGACAGCGTGCTGGTCAGCCGGTACAGCTCGGCCACGTCCTCCAGCGCCCGCGCCGAGAGGTCCTCGGCGAGCCCGCAGGCCACCCGCAGCAGGAAGTGCTGCGGGGTCTCGATCACCTGCCGGGTGATGGGGTGGCGCAGCAGATAGCGGCTGTAGAGGGTGCGCAGCCCGAAGTAGCCGAAGCGGTTGTCGGCGCCGTCGGCCAGGGCCCGCTCCACCAGCGCGTCCAGCCGGCCGGCGTGGGCGGTGGCGAACTCCGCGGTGGAGTCGGCGAGCAGGCCCTCGCGGTGGCCCACCTGGACGGAGGTGGAGAAGGAGACCGCGCCCTGCCCGGCCGCCTCCTCGGTGATGGTGAGCGCCAGCAGCCGCGCGGCCAGCCGGGAGTACTCCGGCTCCTCGGCGATGAGCCCGGCCGCCGCCTCGGTCGCCAGCCCGCGCAACTCCGCCTCGTCCGAGCCGGGATGGCGGCCGCGCAGGGCGGCGGCCGCGACCTTACCGGGGTCGGTGGCGGGCAGGTCGGCGGTGAGTCCGGTGAGCGTCCGTAGCAGGGCGGTCCCGGGCGCGTCGACCGCTGCCTGAGAAACCGCCTGCTCTGAAACCGGATCTGCGGGCGCGATGGTCACTGAGGTGCTCTCCCTCGCTGGGCTGGGGCCACGAGGGGTGGTGCGATGGGCGCGTACGGGCATGCCGATGCCGCACTCCTCGTACGCCGGGCACACCACGCAGCGTCCATCGGCCCAACCCACGAGGCCGGGGGACGTGTTCACGCAAGGCCGTCGGCAGGTGCTCGGACTCACGGGTACGCCGCATAAGCGCACACGTACACCGTTGCGGGACAGTTCCGGATTCCCACCGGATTCCCCTGCGGCGACAGCGAGGACGAGCATACATCTTGTGCCGCCCGACGCACGCACCCCCATATCTAGTGTCGGGAGGTGCGGAGTTTCGTATGAATGTGCTAATGCGTTCCCGAGGCGGCCCGTGACCTGGGGCGCGCGGTGGCCGGTGGCCCGGGGCGGGTGGCGGCCGTGGCCGGGGCTGTGCGGCGCTCGTCGTCACAGCTCCACGGTGAACGCCCAGAGGGTGAGGTCCGTCCCGGCAAGCGGCGCCCAGTCCCGCTCCGGGGCCCGTACGAACCCCAGCCGCTCGTACAGCCGGTGGGCGGCGGTCATCGAGCGCTGGCTGCTGATCACTATGCGCTTCAGCCCCAGCGCGCGCGCCCGGTCCAGACACGCGCGCACCAGCGCCTCGGCCGCCCCGCGCCGCCGCGACTCGGGCCGCACGGCCAGCATCCGGAACTCGCCCTCGCCGGGCCGGGCCAGCTCCGCGTACGCCCCGCCGTACTCGGCGAACGCCACGGCCCCCAGCACCTCGTCACTCGCCGCGTCCGCCGCGACCAGCAGCTCGGAATCGGCGGCCCGGCGCCGGGCATCGCGCAGCGTGGCGAGATACGGATCGCTGTCCCCGAAGTCCAGCAGCCCGTCCCCGAGATACGCCTGAGCGGTGAGCTCCCCGATCCCGTCCAGTTCCTCGTCCCGCGCGTGCCTGATTGTGATATCCATGCGCGCAGTCTGCCGCAGACCACCGACAGCCGGGCTGCCTGGGTCGGGCGCGGATCTCCGCCGTCACTGGGTGACGGGGGTGATCACTCCGATGGAACCCGCGCGCTTGTTGGCGGCGTCGGCTTCCTGATGGGTGACGTACCGCCGGACCGTGCCGTCCGGCAGCTTCAACTCATAGACGACAGTGGGTTGAGGCGTCCATTGGGGCGCTCTTCCGCCGCAGTTGCAGGCCATGGCCGTCATTCCTTTCCATCGGGTCGCGAGTCGTGTTCGGGTCGGTGTCAGTCCAGCCAGCGCGAGGCGAGCCCCGCGAGGTAGGAGAGCGTCAGGGCGGTGGCCGGCAGCAGGAACCACGCGGTGGTGTGCAGCAAGGAGGCGTAGACGGCGATGGCGGCGGCGACCCAGATGCTGGTGCACCAACCGCAGTTGACCAGGTAGGAGGCCCGGGAGTCGTCGCCGAAGCGGTCGGCGACCCAGGTTCTGAACCCGGCCGCCAGGGTGTCCTTGGTGATGAAGCGGGTGATCCGGCAGGTGGTGCCGAGGGCGAGAAGGAACGCGGCGAGGCTCATCGGATCGCCCCCTCCCCAGGTGGTCAGGCGCGGGTCGGCAGTGCCGATATCACTCATTAGAGGCATGGCGGGCAACGGCAAGCCATACCTCCGTCGCGCGTTCCCCCGAATAGCCGAGCGCTTGTCATACAAGCGCGCCGCCGGCCACGCCCTGATGCGCCAAACGAGTGATGGACGCCCTGAGGGCCTTGAGCGATACGCAGGGGCGTGGATAACTGGAAACGTGGCCGCCGAGGCCGTCCCATACCTCATCGGCCACGTCAGGAGCCGGGCCTACGTCCCATGGCTCCGACTTCCTTCACGCACCGCTCCCGCGCCCCGACCGGCCGCCCGGCAGCTCTCCTCACCGTGCCACCGCCGCCGACGTGCCGCGACCGCGCGGTGACGACGAGGCGTTGACCGGCGGCCTGCCCACGACATGGGCTCGCCCACGACATCGGCATGCCGTCGGCGCACATCACCCGAACCCTTCCCCGGGAGGATCGACCATGACCTCGACCGCTTTAGCGACCGCCGCCCCCACCGCGGCCAACTGGCCCTCACCGACCGCGGGGCCGCCGTTGCTGCTGTCCGTGGTGCCCAACTCGGGCCCCACCAGCGGTGGCAACCTCGTCCAGCTGACCGGGCAGAACCTGCGCAACGTCATCAGTGTGACCTTCGGCGGCGTGCCCGCCCAGATCGTCAGCCAGAGCAATCCCGGCTGGTCCGGAGAGGGCGACTGGGGCGGCGGCGGTGGCTGGCCCGGAGGGGGCGGCTGGCCCGGTGGCGGCTGGCCGGGGAACCCCACCAACGACGTCATCGTGGTGATAGCCCCGCCGCACGCGCCCGGACCCGTCCAGGTCCTCGTCACCACCACCGCAGGCACCAGCAACAGCCAGCCGTACACCTATGTGGCCCCGCCCCCGCCCGTCGCCGTCGCCATCACCCCGACCGTGGGCCCGACCACCGGCGGCACCGTCTACGTGATCACGGGCACCAATCTGACCGGTGTCACCAGCGTCACCTTCGGCGGAACCCCCTCGACCATCCTGACCATCAACCCCGCCGGGACCACCCTGATCGGCATCACCCCGGCGGGCCCGCCCGCGGGCGGCCATGTCACCGTCACGCTCACCGGCCCCGGCGGCTCCGCCAATGTCCCCGGCGGCTTCACCTACTTCGTCGCGCCGCCCGCTCCGGTGCCCACCAGCATCACCCCCGCCACCGGGCCCGCGGCCGGCGGCACCGCGTTCACCGTCAACGGCACCAACCTCGGTGGTGTGCTGGGGGTGCTGTTCAACGGCGTGCCCGCCACCGGTGTGACCGCCACCGCCACCACGGTCACCGGCACCACCCCGCCCGGGGTGCCCGGTAGCGCGACCGTCACCCTGGTGACCGCCTTCGGGACCGTCACCGTCCCCGGCGGGTTCCTCTACGTCTGATACGTCCGGCCGTGCGCATCCGGCACCCAGCGCCGGTCACCGGGTCTCGTTCCACAGAGCCCGGTGACCGGCGTCGCCGTCGAGCTGGACGAACCCCTAACGAGTCCGCCTAACTGTCCTCGGTGCTCCTCCGGCGGCGCATCCACCACACCAGCGTTCCGCCGGCTGCCGCGAGCGCCGCGGCGATGCCCGCGATCAGGCCCACCGGGGTATTGGAGCCGGTGCCGGCGAGGTTCCCGTCCGGGTCCTTGGTCGCGGGCGGCTGACTGGCGTCCCCGCCGCCCGGGGTGGACGGGTCGGGCGCCGGAGTGGTCGGCTGGTCGGTCGGTTTGTCCGTGGGTTTGTCCGTGGGCTTGTCGGTCGGTGTGGGTGTCGGGGTCGGATCGGGGTCGTCGCCGTCGGGGAGCTTGCCGGAGGTGCCCCCGAGATAGGCGGTTTCGGTGTCCTGGTAGGTCGTCTCGGCGCCGGTGGAGGTTTTGGTGGTCTTGTCCAGACCGCGGTGCTCAAGGTTGAACTGGCTGCGGTTGATGTTCCGCCTGGGTGCCTTGGAGAAGTCCACACCGCCGACGGTGATCACCCAGACCTCCTGGCCCTTGGTGAGTTCGTACTTGAACTCACCCTCGGTGAAGATCTTCCGGTACTTGTCGAAGACCTGCTGCTTGTCCCAGTCCTGGTTGGGGGCGCGCAGCGGCCACCGCTTGACGTCGTTGCTGTCGATGATGCCGTGGAAGTCCGTCGGCGACGCCGCGTCCTTGCGGCGGATGTACTCGGCCGCCACCCGGGCGTTGTAGACCCGGCGCAGATCGGCGTACTGGGGCTCGGTGTTGATCCACTTCTCGACGAGCGGGACCACGGTGTTGTTGAGGACGCGCTCGTTGTGCTCGATCTCGGCCTTGGTGAGGTCTTCGGCGCAGGACCTTCCGCCGCCGGGGCCCGGGGTGTTGATGTCCATGTACTCCGACTTGAGCTTCAGCGGCGCGTCGAGGATGTAGACGCCGCCGTCCTGCTCACGGACCTTGGCCGTCTTGGGCTCGATCCAGTTGCGGCCGGAGTTCAGACACGGCCAGCCGTTGCGCTTGACCAGGCCGTCCCACGCGGCCTTGCCGGTGTCGGTCTTGGGGTCCATGGCCTTGAAGAAGTCGTGCTTGAGCCGGAGGTCGGCCTCCAGCAGCACACGGCCGGCGTCGGTGGACGCGAACTTGCTGTCCATGATCGTCTCGGGCTGGTCCGGGTTGAGGTTGACCCAGAACTTGTCCGGTGTGAGCGCCAGCCAGGTGAACATGGCGTCCGAGGACATCGTCAGCTTCGCGTCCCCGCCGTAACCCGGGTTGGTGTCGGGGTTCTTGGCGTAGTCGGCCTTCATCGAATAGTTGAAGCCCTTGCCCTTCACCGGGGCGCCCACGTAGCTGAGTTCGAGACTGGAGAAGTCGATGCCGCCGGGGCCGCGCATGAAATAGCCGCGGGAATTGTTGTTGTTGTAGATCCGCTGGAGTTTCTGGGCCTCTTCCAGGGATTTCCCCGACCGGAGGGCCTGGTCGATGATCGGGCCGCGCATGCCGTTCTTGCGCGGGTCGGGGTTGAACCGCGGGTCATAGCGCGTGTAGTTGTTCGGGTTCCGGGTGCGCTCGATCGCGTTCGAGCGGCGCTCGTTGATCCCGGCCACCGTGCGGGTGGTGCCGCGGTACTGCTGGACGTCCTTGTTGAGCTGGGAGACCCGGTCCTTGGTGCCCTGGTCGGTGCGCGCGCCGGTCAGGTACCGGTTGGTGACCTTCTCGTTCTGCTTGGCGATCTGCCGATCGGCGTCGATCTGGCCCTGCTTGACCTCGCCGTTGGACTTGCCCTCGACGTGCACATTGGTCCGCCGGTTGCGGGCGTCGACCCAGCGGCGCTTCTTCTTGCCGTCCTCGTCGGTGTAGTCGACGGGGTCCTCGCACCACCAGTCGGGGCCGATCATGTTGTATTTCTTGACCATGCGGGCCATGAAGGCTTCGCCGCGGTAGTTGTTGCCCGGCTTGCCGATGTACTTCACGTCCAGATAGCGCTTGAAGTCCGTGTATCCGCCGCGGTCGCGCTGCTCCTGGAAGCGGGCGTAGATCTCCATGACGCGGTCCGCCGGTTTGCCGGACTTATTGGCGATCCGCTGCCACTTGCGGTAATCCGTGCCCGCTTTCTCGAGCTGTTTCTCCGTCGGCGGCAGGACGCCGTCGTATGCCTTGGCCGGGTTGTCGTAGGTGTACGTCTCGTCGTTGGGCCAGGGGTCGTACTCCAGGTTGTCCGGGGGGCCGGAGTTCGCCGGAGTGCGGTCGAACTTCTGGCCCAGGTACTTCTCGTCACAGCGCTGTGTACGCGGCTTGGCCTCGGCCTCGTCGGTGTGGAGGCCGGGCAGACCGGCCAGCGTGACGGCACTGGCCGCGGTGAAGGCGACCGCCAAGCGCGCCCAGAGGCGCCGTGGATGAGTGGGTTGGGATATGAGGCTGTTCAACGTGCGCCCTCCCCCTGGAGCCCCCGTTCAAGACCGCGGCGCGTGAGGCGGCTCCGAGGCTGCGTCCGGGTGTCGGTCGCGCCGACGGCGGCCCAACGCTAGTGGCTGGGGCGCGTGTTGCCCCGGGGTTTTGCTCGGCGTGTCCGCGTCAAAACTGACTGGTTCCCGGATCGTTACCGTTCGAACCAGGTGTCTTCCATCGCCACGACGGCGTCCTCGGTGTGCCGCACCCGGAAGACCGAGGCCATCAGGCCGCGCCGGTCGGTCGGCGAAACGGCCTTGAGCGCAAGGCGCGCCAGGGCGTCCCACGCGAAGCTCCGCGGCGGCTGGGCGGGGTCGACCCCGACGGCGGCGGCCCGCTCCGGGGTGATCCCGAAGGCGTCGAGCGCCGCGGTCACCTCACCTTCGACGTCCCAGTCCTCCTCACCGGAGAAACCGGCCGCGAAGATGCGGGCGCCATCCGGGTGGACGATCTTCCAGGTTCCGTAGTCGGCGCCGGGGAGGTCCATCTCCGCGGCGGCCACGATGACCGCGTCGGGATGACGGTCGGCGAGCGCCTCGGCCTGCTCCTGGACGGGGAACCGCTCGGACAGGCTGATCAGGGCCGGGTCGTTGATCTCGGTGACACCGCCCCAGCAGCCGACCCGGATCACCTCCAGGTCGGAGCGGGTGTCCACGTCGATGAATTCGGTGACCGGAATCGTCCCTTGCTGGTCCAGCACCTGATGGACGGTGCCGAACGCCTCGGCGAACGTCCGCGCCCGCGCCTCGTCATGGGCCCCGAGCACGCCGTCCGGGCCGGGGAACGGCGGGTGCACGACGGTCAGGGTGAACTCGCCGTGCCGCTCGACCGGTTCATCGGAGGGGTGGTCCCACAGGGTCTCGTCAGACATGGGGGACACGGTAGTGGCGGGCTCGCGAGTCCTGGACGGTCGGGCCGCCGCACTGTCGGATGAATATGTGCGCTGAGCACAGACTACGGGGGCTGGAGTCCGCTCCATAGCTTGACTCGACCACTCTATCGTGTGCATTCTGCACACGATAGATGCCTCTGGCGCGGACGAGTGCCCCGGAGGGTCGACACCCATGGAAGGCGGAGCCATGCCCCGAACCCCTGAACCCGAAGTGATCATCAGCGGCGCCGGCGCGGCGGGGCTGACCCTCGCCATCGACCTCGCCCGCAGAAATGTGGGCTTCCTGCTGATCGACAAGGCGGCCGGACCGTTCATGGGATCCCGCGGCAAGGGGATACAGCCCCGCAGCCAGGAAGTCTTCGAGGACCTCGGGGTCATCGACCGGATCGTGGCCTCCGGCGGGGAGTACCCCGTGGTGCGCTTCCACACCGACGAGGGGCCGGTCGACCGGCCCTTCGAGAGGTCCGGCCCGACCCCGGCGGAGCCGTACCATATCCCGCTGCTGGTCCCGCAGTTCCTCACCGAGCGCTGTCTGCGCGAGCGCCTGGCCGAGCTGGGGCACGCCCCGCTGTACGGCCACGAGCTCACCGGAATCGACCAGGACGACGACGGCGTGTCCGCGCGGATCGCCACCCCGTCCGGGGAGCGGACCGTGCGCGCCGCCTATCTCGTAGGCGCCGACGGTGGATCGAGCTTCGTCCGCAAGTCCCTGGACATCGGCTTCCCGGGCAAGACGCTCGGCGTGCGGGCCGTCGTCGCCGACGTACGCGTCGACGGCGTCTCGACGGACGCCTGGCACCGCTGGGGGGAGGGCGCGGACACGCAGGTGTCACTGTGCCCGCTGTACGGCACGGACATGTTCCAGTACGTGGGGCCGGTCCCCTTCGACGTGGACATCGACGTCTCGGCGGCGGGCCTGACCGCCCTCTTCCACGAACGCACGGGCCGCACCGACATCGTCGTCCGCGAGGTGTCCTGGGCTTCCGTCTTCTCGATGAACGCCCGCCTGGCCGACACGTATCGGATCGGCCGGGTGCTCCTGACCGGTGACGCCGCCCATGTCCATCCGCCGACGGGTGGGCAGGGCCTGAACACCGGCGTGCAGGACGCGTACAACCTCGGCTGGAAGCTCGCCGCGGTCCTGGACGGCGCCCCGCGCTCCCTCCTGGACAGCTACGAGCGGGAGCGCCGCCCGATCGCCGAGGCCGTCCTCGGCCTCTCCGAGCGGCTGCTGGAGGCCGCGAAGGAGCGCTTCACCAGCCGGGGCCGTGAGGTCAGCCAGCTCGACCTCGGCTATGCGGACTCGCCTCTCACGCTCCCCACTCCCCACCGGGACAAGGGCCCGCTTGCCGGGGAACGCGCCCCCGACGCCCCCGTCACCGGTGCCGGAGGGCTCGACACCCGCCTCTTCAGCCTCTTCCAGGGCCCCCACTGGACCCTGCTGGGCCACGAGGTCGCCCGCACCGCCGCCCCGACCGCCCGCAAGGGCCTGCACATCCACACCACGGGTCCGCGCGGCGATCTGAACGACACCGGGGGCCACTTCCGTGACGCGTACGGCCTGGCGGCCGGGCAGTGGGTGCTCGTCCGGCCCGACGGATACATCGCGGCCGTCGCCGACACCGCCGACCTCCCCACCGTCGAGGCCCACCTCGAAGCCGTCGGCTCGTGGTGACCATGCGCACCGGCCGCGCCCCATCCCCGTGGCGGTAGTCTCTGGGGCCATGGCCACACGACGCCAGCGGCAGGTCACGCAGCGACGGCTGCATGAGTCGATCATCGACCTGATCGCGATCATGAACCAGCCGCACCGGGACGAGATCCTCATCGCCGAGGCGGGTATCCAGCTCGACCGGGCGCTCTTCCAGCTGATCGTGGGCATCCACCGGTTCGCCCCGATCGGCGTGGTCGAGCTCGCCGACCGAGCGGGCCGTGATCACACGACGGTCAGCCGCCAGGTCGCGAAGCTCGCGGAGCTGGGTTTGGTGGAACGCCGTCCCAGCGCGGAAGATCGTCGCGTCAAGGAAGCCCTTCTCACCGAAGAGGGCCGCCGCGTCATCGACGCGCTCGACGCCGCGCGCGGACGCCTCAGCCAGCCGGTGTTCGAGCAGTGGAGCGACCGCGACCTGCTCGAGCTGGAACGGCTCATGCGGCGCTTCGTGGACGACCTGGTCGGCTGGTCCGCGGCCGAGAAGGCCGCGGCCGCGGACGACCGCTGACCCTCACCCCTCGCCGAGGTGGTCCAGCTGCCCTTTCTTGGCGCTGCGTATGAGGGCGCGTAGGGCGGTGGGGTCGGTGGTGAGGATGGTGTCGGGTTGGTCGCTTTCGCGGAGCCGGATGGTGGCGCCGTCGGGCGCGGAGACGTAGAGGCAGTTGGCCCCTTGAGCGCTGTACGAGGACTTCCGCCAGCGGTGGGTGGGCATGGGTTCCGCCCTATCCCTTGCTGATGTGGTCCAGCTGCCCTGCCTTGGCGCTGCGTATGAGGGCGCTGAGGGCGGTGGGGTCGGTGGTGAGGATGGTGTCGGGTTGGTCGCTCTCGCGGAGCCGGATGGTGGCGCTGTCGAGTGCGGAGACGTAAAGGCAAGCGTTGCCTTCGGAGCTGTACGAGGACTTGCGCCAGTCGCGAGCGGACAACTTATTCACCTTTCAGGGTGCTGACGATGTTCCGGATGAAGTCACGGGATTGGTTCTCTGGCAGAGCGACCGCTTCCATACGATCCAGCACGACGCGGTACTTCTCCAACTGGGCCGCTGCATCAAGGAGTTCGGAGCCATACTCCGCATCGAGTTGCACCGTGTCCAGTTGAGGGACAGGCCCGGTGGCGTAGCAAACGGACTGCCCCGCGCCCGGGAACGACCCGGCATCGAAGGAGATCACCAGCACTTTGACGTGATCGTGCTCGCTCATGTCGAGGATGTGCTGGAGCTGCGCTCGTGCGGTTTCCGATCCGCCGAAGCGCATCCGCAGGGCGGCCTCATGAACAATCGCCGTATAGGGCGTCGGTTTGTCCCGGTAGAGGATGGCCTGGCGCTTTACGCGGTGCGAGACACGATGTTCCACGTCCGGAGGAGGCAAGGGAGGCACGGCTTGCCGGAAGACCTCCCGGGCATGCTCGGACGTTTGCAGCAGACCGGGGATGTGCGCGATGTACGCCGTTCGCAGTGAGACGGCATGGTGTTCGAGCTCGGCCAGGTCGAGCAACCCGGTCGGCAGGATCTCCCGGTACTCCTCCCACCAGCCGCGCTTGCGCTGTGCCGCCATGTCGATGAGCGCCGCGATCAGGGTTTCGTCCCCGCACGAGTAATTCCGCGCCAGCGCTCGCAGCCGCTCCGCGCTGACTCCGAACCGGCTCGCCTCGATGTTGCTGATGGCCGTCTGATTGGTGCCGAGCAGGCGCCCGGCCTCGGTCGACGTCAAACCGGCGCGTTCCCGAAGCCTGCGCAGCTCGGTGCCGAGGCGGAGTTGGCGTGCTGTCGGAACACTTCTCTGAGGCATTCGCCGATTCTCTCTGCTCATGCGCAACGGGCGCGTCACTCACACGGGTGGCATTCCAAGCACTTCTATCGCCGCCATCGAATAGCTTATGCGCACAGCGCTACGGTGTGTGCCCGGACACAGTCCAACTCCTCGCACAAACCGGAGACTTCATGCCCACCCCCGCACCGGAAACACCGGACACCCCGGAAACCCCCTGGTCGTACTCGCTCCGACTGCCCCATGACCCCCGTGCCGTGGCCATCGCCCGGACTACGCTCCGTGCTGTGCTTGCCCGGCATGAGATGCGTGAGCTCAGTGACCCCGCGACCCTCGTGGCCAGCGAGATGGTCACCAATGCCTACCGCCACACCACCGGCCCGGCCGAAATGCGTATCCGCGCCGTGGAGGAGGGGCGGCTGCGGATCAGTGTGTGGGACACCAATCCGGACATCCCGCCGCCCTTCGACAAGCCCCCGGCCCTCTTCGACCGCTCGTCCGCCCTCGCGGAAGCCGCCGCGAACACCGAGGCCACGTACGGCCGTGGCCTGCTCATCGTCCGGATCTGCGCCGACAACTGGGGCGGCTACGCCCTCGCCGATGAGCTCTTCGGGCGGAGCGGCAAGCTGCTCTGGTTCGAACTCGCACCGCACCACCCCTGCGACGCCTTCGAGATCGCCGCCTGATGCCTGCGGCGGGCTGTTCCCCTCCCCGCCCCTTCCCGAAACTGGGGCTCTGCCCCAGACCCCGGCCCGGCGTTCTGCCCCGGGCCCGGGGCCCAGGGGCGGAGCCCCAGCCACGCGGTGGAGCCGCATATCGATGCTTTCTCCTCCCCGCTACCAGGGGCGGGTAGGGGAACAGCCCGCGGCGGCACCGTCACGGGAACGTTCTGTGGATGGAGATCAGCAATCGCCAGACCTGCCGCGAGAGCGCGGCCGGCGCCGCGTCGATCAGCCCGTGGAGCCAGTCGGCGAACAGGCCCGTGAACGTGGCGGCCACGGCCGAGTCCGCGGCGTCGGAGTGGCGCAATCCGGCGCGTTCCCGCTCCAGCCCGGAGCGCGCCCGCAGTTCGCGGTGCAGCAGCTCTCCGAGGGGCCCGCTGCCGCCCGCCTGGAGCAGGCCCCGGTACAGGTCGGCGTGGGGTGTCACCGAGGTGAAGAACTCCGCGAGCGCGGCCGGGGGCGCTTCGGGGTCGGGGATGCCGTCGAAGGCGTGCACCGCTTCCACGGCGTCCCGGACCACCTCCGCGCACGCGTCGACGGCCAGCGCCTGGAGATCCTCGTAGTGCAGATAGAACGTGGCGCGGCCGACCTCGGCGCGGCGGACCACCGCGGAGACGCTCACCTTTTCCAGTGGCTGGGAGGCGCATTCGGCGAGCAGGGCGGCACGCAGCCGCCCACGGGTCCGTACGGTGCGCGGGTCCTGGCCCGCCGTCAGATCGTCAGTCACCCGGCGATGATGACAGCCGCCAGAGCGAGCGCGCCCGGAGTGAGCTGTGAGAACAGGATCTTTCGGTTCGATGTGCTGGCCGCCCCGTAGGCTCCGGCGACCACGACACAGACGAGGAAGAAGACCTGCGCCTGGAAGCCCACCGGGTCGGCCGCGATCAGGCCCCATATGAGACCGGCCGCCAGAAAGCCGTTGTACAGGCCCTGGTTGGCGGCGAGCGGCGCCGTGATGCGGGCCGTCTCCTCATCCATGCCGAAGGCCGCCCGGCCGCGCGGCCGCTGCCAGAAGACCATCTCCAGCACCATGATGTACGCGTGCAGCACCGCGACCGCACCGACCAGAACTTCCGCCAGAATCCGCACGCCGAGCCATCCTTTTCGCACGTCAAGGCCGGCGTGCTGATGCCGCCAACTCCTGGACAACTGTACAGGAGTTGATGATGCGAACGGGCCGCCGGCTCCCTGCGAGGGAAGCCGACGGCCCGTTTCACCGTCGATCCGCGCGGCCCGCCGCCAGGCGTCAGTGGCCGCCCGGGGCGCCCGCCGTGGCGGGCGGGAGGTCCGCCTGGACGCCCGGGTCTCCCGCGTCCGCGGTGTAGTCGGCGGGGGAGGTCTCGTCCACGCCGTCGGGGGCCTTGACCGCCCGCAGCACCAGCGTCAGGACGACCGTGACCACGACGTTGAGGACGAAGGCGGTGAGACCGATGTAGCCGATCTCGCCGATGCCCGGGATCTCCTTCGAGCTGCCGCCGAAGTGCTTCTGGGTGGGGCTGGCCACGCCGTACGCCGCGACCGTGCCGTAGATCATGCCGACCGCCCAGCCGCCGATCAGCGCCCAGCGGTGGAACCACCGGGTGAACAGGCCGCCGACCATGGCCGGGAAGGTCTGGAGGATCCAGATGCCGCCCAGCAGCTGGAAGTTGATCGCGACGGTCTTGTCCATGCCCAGCACGAAGATCAGCGCGCCGACCTTCACCAGCAGCGACACCAGCTTGGAGACCTTGGTCTCCTGCTCCGGTGTGGCGTCCGGGCGCAGGAAGTCCTTGTAGATGTTGCGGGTGAAGAGGTTCGCCGCGGCGATCGACATGATGGCCGCCGGGACGAGTGCGCCGATGCCGATCGCGGCGAAGGCGACGCCCGCGAACCAGTCGGGGAACATGTCCTCGAAGAGCTGCGGAATGGCGAGCTGACCGTTGTCGACCTTCACCCCGGCCGCGATGGCCATGAAGCCGAGCAGCGCCAGCAGCCCCAGCATCAGCGAATACAGCGGCAGGATCGTGGTGTTGCGGCGGATCACCTCACGGCTGCGGCTGGAGAGCGTCGCGGTGATCGAGTGCGGATACATGAAGAGCGCGAGCGCCGAGCCGAGTGCGAGGGTCGCGTAGGCCCATTGGTTCTTCTCGCCGCTCGCCAGCTCGCCCTTGGGTTTGCCGGTCGCCGGATTCACCTGCGAGAGGGCGTGGCCCGCCTTGGCGAAGATGTCGTCGAAGCCACCCAGTTTGATCGGGATGTAGATGATCGCCACCGCGATGACGATGTAGATCAGGGTGTCCTTGACGAAGGCGATCAGCGCGGGCGCGCGCAGCCCCGAGGAGTAGGTGTACGCCGCGAGCACCGCGAAGGCGATCAGCAGCGGCAGGTCCTTGATGAACCAGTTGGTGTCCTCCCCGCCGCCGACGCCCATCACGTCCAGCACCGCCTGGATGCCCACCAGCTGGAGGGCGATGTACGGCATGGTGGCGAGGATGCCGGTGATCGCGACGGCCAGCGAGAGCCCCTTGGAGCCGAAGCGGCCGCGGACGAAGTCCGAGGTGGTGACGTACCCGTGCTTATGGGACACCGACCAGAGCCTGGGCAGGAAGGTGAAGATCAGCGGGTAGACCAGGATGGTGTACGGGACCGCGAAGAAACCGGCCGCGCCCGTCGCGTAGATCGCGGCCGGGACGGCGACGAAGGTGTACGCGGTGTAGAGGTCGCCGCCGAGCAGGAACCAGGTGATCCAGGTGCCGAAGCTGCGGCCGCCCAGCCCCCATTCGTCGAGGTTGTTGGCGTTCTCCGCGGCGCGCCAGCGCGCGGCCAGGAACCCCATGACCGTGACGGCCAGGAAGAAGAAGATGAAGACGCCGAGCGCGACGCCGTTCACACCGTCCTTCATGCGGAGTCACCCCCCTTGCGCGCCCGCTCCTCACGGCGGACCAGGATGTAGGCGACCGAGGTCAGCGCGGCCGAAACCGGCACCCAGAGCATCTGGTACCAGTAGAAGAACGGGATCCCGATGAGGGTCGGCTCGACCTTGGCGTACGAGCCGATCCAGAGCATCCCGACAAAGGGTGCGATCAGGCACAGAGCGGCCACGACGCGCGCGGGCGTCACAACCGGTCTCCTGCCGGGTGAAGCGGACGTGTCTGACATGTGGCGGCTCCAGTCCCCTCGGCTCATCACCTGCGTCACTGCTGATCAGTTGGGTCACAGCTGATCATTTGTGTAATGCGCAGGAAATCTAAGCCCGGGGCCGGGCGGCAGTCACTACCCGTCCGTATATCGGTATGAGAAAGATAGCCGGTCAGTGGTGCCGCGGTCGGCGGTAGCCGAGCCCGGTGGAGCCGCCGCGCGGCTCAGTCGTTCGGCCGCTGGAGCCGGGCCACGAACTTGTAGCGGTCCCCGCGGTAGACCGACCGCACCCACTCCACCGGCTCCCCGGCCGCGTCCCGCGAATGGCGCGAGAGCAACAGCATCGGCAGCCCCACATCGGTGCCCAGCAGCCCCGCCTCGCGCGGAGTGGCCAGCGAGGTCTCGATGGTCTCCTCGGCCTCGGCGAGCCGCACGTCGTACACCTCGGCCAGCGCCGTGTAGAGGGAGGTGTACTTGACCAGGCTGCGGCGCAGCGCGGGGAAGCGCTTGGCGGACAGATGGGTGGTCTCGATCGCCATCGGCTCACCGCTGGCCAGCCGCAGCCGCTCGATGCGCAGCACCCGGCCGCCGGCGGCGATGTCCAGCAGCCCGGAGAGCCGGTCGTCGGCGGTGACATAGCCGATGTCCAGCAGCTGGGAGGTGGGCTCCAGGCCCTGGGCCTTCATGTCCTCGGTGTACGAGGTGAGTTGCAGCGCCTGGGAGACCTTGGGCTTGGCCACGAAGGTGCCCTTGCCCTGGATCCGCTCCAGACGACCCTCGACCACCAGCTCCTGGAGCGCCTGGCGCACGGTGGTGCGCGAGGTGTCGAACTCCGCGGCCAGGGTGCGCTCCGGGGGGACCGGGGTGCCGGGTGGCAGCGTCTCGGTCATCTCCAGCAGATGGCGCTTGAGGCGGTAGTACTTCGGGACGCGCGCGGTGCGCGCCCCACCGGAGCCGTTGCCGTCGCTCTCGGCCGTCGTGGTGGCCGCCGCTGCCGCCGTTGCCCCCTCGGTCTCCATCGCGCCCTCTCCGACTCCTGGTCCGCTGCCGTCACCGGCGTCCGCCGCCGTCACCGGCCTCCTGATGAATCCAGCGCCTCACATCGTGGCACGGTCCCGGCTCCGGGCGGCCGGTCGGTCCGGATGTCGGGAAGTGTCGGTCCGGTAACGGAGCCTCCGATGACTCTTATACACCCTTGACACCCCAAAAGGTCTAGGCCAAGCTCTGGGCACTGGTCTGGACCATTAAACCCCTGATCCGGCCTTGTGAGGAGAGTGCTGTGAAGCGTGGGCTCATAGCGGCGACGGGTGTCGCGGCAATGCTGGTATCCGTCGCGGCCTGTGGGTCCGACGGCGATGGCGACAAGGCCGGAGCGGACGGTTTCAAGGGGCAGACGCTCACCGTCTGGGCGATGGACGGCTCCACGCCGGACGGCTGGACGAAGGATGTCAAGGCCGCTTTCGAGAAGAAGACGGGCGCCAAGCTGAAGCTGGAGATCCAGCAGTGGAACGGCATTCAGCAGAAGGTGACCACGGCGCTCTCGGAGTCCGACCCGCCGGATGTGCTGGAGATCGGCAACACCCAGACCCCCGCCTACGCGCAGACCGGCGGCCTGGCCGAACTCGATGACCTGAAGAAGTCGATCGGCGCCGACTGGTCGAAGTCGATGAACGACTCCGCGGTATACGACGGCAAGCAGTACGCGGCGCCGTGGTACGTGGTCAACCGGGTCGTCCTCTACAACAAGAAGATCTGGGCCGAGGCCGGGATCAAGGACACCCCCAAGACCCGTACCGAGTTCTTCAAGGATCTCGACACCATCCAGAAGAAGACCGACGCCGAACCGATCTACCTCCCGGGCCAGAACTGGTACTTCTTCGACGGGCTGACCATCGGCACCGGTGCCGACCTCGTCAAGAAGAACGGCGACAAGTGGGTCTCCAACCTCTCCGACCCCAAGGTCGGCAAGGCCATGGACATCTACAAGCAGTACCAGTCCTTCAGCAAGGCCCCCAAGGACAAGGACGAGGCCACCCCGCAGCAGGCCGAGGTCTTCGCCAAGGGCAAGACCGGCGCGTTCATCGGCATGGGCTGGGAGGCCGCGCTCTCGATCAAGGCCAACCCGAAGATCGAGAAGGACATCGGCTACTTCACCATCCCGGGTGAGACCGAGGGCAAGCCGGAGGGCGTCTTCCTCGGCGGCTCCAACCTCGCGATCGCCGCGGGCAGCGAGAAGCAGGAACTGGCCAAGGAGTTCCTGAAGATCGCGCTGAACGACACCTACGAGGGACAGCTCGCCAAGGAGGGCGGCGTCATCCCCAACAAGGAGTCGCTCCAGACGCAGCTCAAGGGCAACCCCGCCGCGCAGGCGGCCGCCCCGGCCGCCGCGACCGGTGGCACCACCCCGCTGATCCCCGAATGGGCCGCGGTGGAGAACGCCCCGAACCCCGTCAAGACCTATATGACCGCCGTGCTCACCGGTAAGTCGCCCGCCGAGGCGGCCAAGTCGGTCGAGGACGAGCTGAACAAGCGCCTCAGCCAGGAGCGTTGAGCACGATGGCCGTAGCGACCGAACGCCAGGACCCCGGCCCGGCGGCGACCGGGGTCCGCCGGGGCGGGGCGCCGCCGGGCCCCCGCCGCCGGGGCCCGGGCGCCCACGGGCGCGCACGGCTGATCGGCGCCGCCCCGTACCTCCTGCTGGTGCCCGCGCTGGCGGTGACCGCCGTACTGCTGGGCTGGCCGCTGATCAAGAACGGCCTGCTGTCGTTCCAGAACCTCAATATGCGGCAGCTGATCCAGCACCTCACCGAGTGGAACGGGGTCGACAACTACCGCGAGACGCTGACCAGCGAGGACTTCTGGCGGGTCACCCTGCGGTCGGTGATCTTCACCGCGGCCAACGTGGTGCTGATCATGGTGCTGGGCACTCTCGTCGGACTGCTGCTGGCCCGCCTCGGCAGCAAGATGCGGCTGCTGCTCTCGGTGGGTCTCGTGCTGTCCTGGGCCATGCCGCCCATCGCCGCCACCACCGTCTTCCAGTGGCTCTTCGCCACCCGCTTCGGCGTGGTCAACTGGGTCCTGGACGCGCTCGGCTGGCACTCCATGGCGCACTACAACTGGACCGGCGGCCAGTTCTCCACCTTCTTCGTCATCACTCTGCTGATCGTCTGGCAGTCGATCCCCTTCGTGGCGATCAACCTCTACGCCGCGACCACCACCATCCCCGGTGAGCTCTACGAGGCCGCCGCGCTCGACGGCGCCGGCACCTGGAAGAGCTTCGCCTCGGTGACCTTCCCCTTCCTCAAGCCGTTCCTGCTGGCCACGACGTTCCTCGAAGTCATCTGGGTCTTCAAGGCGTTCACCCAGGTCTTCGCGATCAACGAAGGCGGCCCGGAGAGGCTCACCGAAACCCTTCCCGTCTACGCCTTCGTCGAGGGTGTGGGCAATCAGCACTACGGCATGGGCGCCGCGATCTCGCTGCTCACCATCGTGGTCCTGCTGGCGCTGACCTCCTACTACCTCCGGATCGTGCTCAGGCAAGAGGAGGACGAGCTGTGAAGCGCTCGCCGCTCGCCCGGCTGTGGCCCAACGCGACTGCCGTCGTGCTCTTCATCGGCTTCGCGTTCCCCGTCTACTGGATGTTCACCACGGCCCTCAAGCCGAACTCGGACATCATCTCCGAGGACCCGGTGTGGTTCCCGACCGGAGCCACCCTCGAACACTTCCAGAAGGCCGTGAACGCGGAGAACTTCTGGACCCTGGTGGGCAACTCCCTCACCGTCACCCTCTCGGCGGTCGTCCTCTCCCTGCTGATCGCGCTGCTCGCCTCGTTCGCCCTGGCCCGGATGCGGTTCAAGGGGCGGCGCGGCTTTCTGCTGACCTTCATGATCGCGCAGATGGCGCCCTGGGAAGTCCTGGTCATCGCCATCTACATGCTGGTGCGCGACGGCGACATGCTGAACAGCCTGCTTCCGCTGACCCTCTTCTACATGGTGATGGTGCTGCCCTTCACCATCCTCACGCTCCGCTCCTACGTGGCCGCGATACCCAAGGAGCTGGAGGAGTCGGCGATGGTGGACGGCTGCACCCGTCCGCAGGCGTTCATCCGGGTGATCTTTCCGCTGCTGGCGCCCGGCCTGATGGCCACCTCGCTCTTCGGCTTCATCACGGCCTGGAACGAATTCCCCCTCGTCCTCATCCTGAACAAGGACCCGGAAGCCCAGACGCTTCCGCTGTGGCTCTCCAGGTTCCAGACCGCCTTCGGCGACGACTGGGGCGCCACCATGGCGGCCGCTTCGCTGTTCGCCATCCCGATCCTGCTTCTGTTCCTGTTTCTGCAACGCAAGGCGGTCGGTGGGCTCACTTCCGGCGCTGTGAAGGGATGATCCCGGTTTATGACGACCCTCGCACACGACTCCGCCACCCTCACCCGCGACGCTCTGACCGTTCTCCAGCCCGGCTTCACCGGAACCACCGCCCCCGACTGGGTGCTGCGCCGGCTCGGTGAGGGGCTCGCCTCCGTCGGCCTGTTCGGCCGGAACATCGCCACGCCCGAGCAGCTGGGCGCCCTCACCGCCCAGCTGCGCGCCGAACGTGACGACGTCCTGGTGGCCATCGACGAGGAGGGCGGCGATGTCACCCGGCTCGAGGTGCGCACCGGCTCCTCCTTCCCCGGCAACCTCGCGCTCGGCGCCGTCGACGACCCGGAGCTGACCCGCGCCGTCGCCCGTGAGATGGGCCGCCGCCTCGCCGAATGCGGCGTCAACCTCAACTGGGCGCCCTCCGCCGACGTCAACTCCAACCCCGACAACCCGGTCATCGGCGTGCGCTCCTTCGGCGCCGAGCCGGGCCTCGTCGCCCGCCACACCGCCGCGTACATCGAGGGCCTCCAGAGCGCCGGAGTCGCCGCCTGCACCAAGCACTTCCCCGGCCACGGCGACACCGCCGTCGACTCCCACCACGCCCTGCCCCGTATCGACGCCGGTCTCGACACCCTGACCGACCGTGAACTGGTGCCCTTCCGCGCCGCCGTCGCCGCCGGGACCAAGGCCGTGATGAGCGCGCACATCCTGCTGCCCGCGCTCGACTCCGACCTGCCTGCCACCCTCAGCCCCGCCGCGCTGCACGGGCTGCTGCGCCGGCCCGTGGCCGACGGCGGACTCGGCTTCGAGGGGCTGATCGTCACCGACGGCATGGAGATGCGGGCCATCGCCGACGCCTACGGCATCGAGAACGGCAGCGTCCTGGCCATCGCCGCGGGCGCCGACGCGATCTGCGTGGGCGGCGGACTCGCCGACGAGGACACCGTGCTGCGACTGCGCGACGCGCTGGTCACCGCCGTCAGCGAGGGGCGCCTGTCGGAGGCGCGGCTCGCCGAGGCGGCGGCGCGGGTGCGCGCCCTGGGGGAGTGGACCCGGCACTCCGCGGGACCGCGCGCGGCGCACGGCATCGAGCCCGCCGCGGGGGTGGGGCTCGACGCCGCGCGCCGAGCGCTCAGGATCACCCCGGCCGGGGCCTCGTACGAGCCCGTGACCGGACCCGCCTATGTGGCCACCTTCACCCCGGACGCCAACATCGCCGTCGGGGCGGAGACCTCCTGGGGCGTCGGCGGCGAACTGGCCCTGCTGCGCCCCGGCACCGGGACCGCCACCTATGGGCGACAGGACGTCGAGGACCGGGGCGTCCCCGCCCTGATCGAAAATATGCTCGACACCGCGGCGGACCGTAGGATCGTCGCAGTGGTCCGCGATGTCCACCGCCACCCCTGGATGGCCGACGCGCTGGACGCCCTGCTCACCGCCCGGCCGGGGACGGTCGTCGTGGAGATGGGGGTGCCCCAGGCGCCGCCCGCCGGGGCGCCGCACATCGCGACCCACGGCGCCGCCCGGGTGTGTGGACGGGCGGCCGCCGAGGTGATCGCCGGCGTCGGCGCCGGTGACCGACCCGGGGACTGACCCCTCAGCTCCCCAGCTCAGCCGGCACAGAGCCACCTGGAGGCACCCAGCATGTCCGCCACGACGACGGCCCAGCGCAGCGACCAGCCGGGCCGGATCATGTCCGGCGAGATGGCCGAGCAGCCCGCCGTGCTGCGCCGCATCCTCGACCAGGGCGCCCCGAGGATCCGTGAGGTCGCGGAGCGGATCGCCGCCCGCAACCCGCGCTTCGTCCTCCTCACCGCCCGGGGCACCTCGGACAACGCGGCGCTGTACGCCAAGTACCTGCTCGAAGTGCTGCTCGGCAAGGCATGCGGACTGACCTCCATGTCCACCACCACCGCGTACGGCGCCCAGCCGGACCTCACCGATGTGCTGGTGATCACCGTCAGCCAGTCCGGCGGCTCCCCGGACCTGGTCGCCTCCACCGAGGCCGCCCGCGCGGCCGGGGCGATCACCCTCGCGGTGACCAACAACGCCGACTCGCCGCTCGCCGCCGTCTCCGAATTCCATATCGACGTCCTGGCCGGGCCGGAGAAGGCGCTGCCCGCCACCAAGACCTACACCGCCGAACTCCTCGCCCTCTACCTCTTCGTGGAGGGGCTGCGCGGCGGCGACGGCGCGGCCGCCAAGGCGCTGCCCGACCTCGCCCAGCAGATCCTCGACCGCCAGGACGAGGTCCGGCAGCTCGCGGGGCGCTACCGCTTCGCCGAGCGGATGGTCCTCACCTCCCGGGGCTACGGCTACCCGACAGCCAAGGAAGCCGCCCTGAAGCTGATGGAGACCAGCTACATCCCGGCGCTCTCCTACTCCGGCGCCGATCTGCTGCACGGTCCGCTCGCCATGGTCGACAACATCTCGCCGGTGATCGCCATCGTCACCGAGGGCAAGGGCGGCCAGGCGCTCCAGCCGGTCCTGGAGCGGCTGCGCGGCCGCGGCGCCGACCTCGTCGTCATCGGCAGCGCGTCGGAGGTGGAGCGGGCCTCGGCCGGGTTCGCCCTGCCGACGGACGGGGTCGCCGAGGAGGTCCAGCCGATCCTGGAGATCCTGCCGCTCCAGATGCTGGCGTACGAGGTGACGATCGCGCGCGGCCAGGACCCGGACGCGCCGAGGGCCCTGGCGAAGGTGACGGAGACGCGCTGAGACGCATGGCGGGGGCCCGCTGACATACGCGGCGGGCCCCGCTGAGGCGTTCGGGCCCCGCTGTGCGGCATACGAAAACGGCTCCCGCGGCCTTCGGGAGGCGCGGGAGCCGGGGTGTGACCCGCGGGCCGCGGCGCCAGGGCGGGACCCTCAACCCACCCGGCACCGCAGCCCGGAGTTGCATCGGCCGAGCGGCCGACCGTGAGGGCCCCGGGCGGTCAGGGCAGAGCGCTCCGGGCCCCTCTATCCGCCCTCCTGTGCGGGGAGAACGGAAGATCGCAGTGCTCGATATTCTGGACTAGACCACTGCTGTCTGTCCATGCTTATGCGCGAATAGGCTAATCCACGGGTGAGGGTAGGCTCGCAATGTGCCCTCCATGAACGACCTCGTCCGCCAGCACACCGCCCTCGACGACTCCGACCTCGAGTGGCTGCACCTGCTGGTCTCGGAGTGGCAGCTGCTCTCCGACCTCTCGTTCGCCGATCTCGTGCTGTGGGTCCCCACCAGCGACGGCACCCGGTACGTCTCCGTGGCGCAGATGCGGCCGAACACCGGGCCCACCTCCTACCAGGACGACATGGTCGGTCATCTCGTGCCCCGCGGTCGCCGCCCCATGCTCGACGCCGCCCTGGACGAGGGCCGGATCGTCCGGGAGGGGGACCCCGAGTGGCGCGAGGAGGTGCCGGTCCGGGTGGAGTCCATCCCGGTCCGGCGGGAGAGCCGGGTCCTCGGCGTGATCGCGCGGAACACCAATCTGCTGACCGTACGGACCCCCAGCCGACTGGAGCTGACCTATCTCCAGAGCGCGTCCGACCTCGCCCAGATGATCGCCGCCGGATCGTTTCCGTTCCCCAACCAGCAGGTCGACATGGACGCCTCACCACGCGCGGGCGACGGGCTGATCCGGCTCGACGCGGACGGGGTGGTGCAGTACGCGAGCCCCAACGCGCTCTCCGCCTACCACCGCCTGGGCCTGGCCGCCGATCTCGTCGGCCACCACCTGGGCAGGACCACCGCCGAACTGGCCCCGGTGCGCGGCCCGGTGGACGAGGCGCTGGTCAAACTGGCCAGCGGCTGGGCGCCCCGGGAGTTCGAGGTCGAGGGCGGCGACGGGGTCATCCAGCTGCGGGCCATTCCGCTCAAGCCCAAGGGGCTGCACATCGGCTCGCTCGTCCTGCTGCGGGACGTCACCGAACTGCGCCGCCGTGAGCGCGAATTGATCACCAAGGACGCCACCATCCGGGAGATCCACCACCGGGTGAAGAACAACCTCCAGACGGTGGCCGCCCTGTTGCGGCTCCAGGCCCGCCGCATGGACTCGGTGCAGGGCCGGGAGGCGCTCGACGAGGCGGTGCGCAGGGTCGGCTCGATCGCCATCGTCCATGAGACCCTCTCCCAGAACCTCGATGAGCAGGTCGAGTTCGACGACATAGCCGACCGGGTGCTGGCCATGGTGGCCGAGATATCGCCCGGCAAGGTGACCGGCCGTCGCACCGGACGCTTCGGCATCCTCGACGCCGAGGTCGCCACGCCGCTGTCCATGGTCCTCACCGAGGTGCTCCAGAACGCGCTGGAGCACGGCTTCGGACCGGGGGAGCAGGGCACGGTCGAGGTTTCGGCGGTGCGCGGTGGCAGCGGTGAGGAGAGCCGGCTGGTGGTGGTCGTCCAGGACGACGGGCGCGGGCTGCCGGAGGGGTTCGACCCCCAGCGGGCCGGAAACCTGGGGCTCCAGATCGTCCGCACCCTGGTGGAGGGGGAGCTGGGCGGGAAGTTCGACATGGTGCCCGCCCCGGAGCGCGGCACCCGTGTGGTGCTGGACGTCCCGGTGCGTGCCGAGAAGCACTGAGCGCGTGATGAGTCCGAGAGCGACTCGTTATCGGAAAGCACTGAGCCCCGGACCCATCCGGTCCGGGGCTCAAAGCTCAATTTGCTGTGCGCATCGGGGGTTCTACGCGCTGCGGCTCGGGGGCCACGGGGTGCGGGCTTCAGGCGCTGGCGTTGCGTGCCCGGTTGCGAGCGGCACGGCGCTTCATGGCGCGGCGCTCGTCTTCGCTCATTCCACCCCAGACGCCGGAGTCCTGGCCGGACTCAAGCGCCCACTGCAGGCACTGCTCCATTACGGGGCAGCGGCGGCAGACGGCCTTGGCTTCCTCGATCTGCAGCAGCGCGGGACCGGTGTTGCCGATGGGGAAGAACAGCTCGGGGTCTTCCTCGCGACAAACGGCGTTGTGACGCCAGTCCATGGCTGCTCCATCTCCTCGTATTGCGGGCTCGTTGCTTGTGAATGTGAACGCTTTCACGAATCCCCCCGCAAGCGTAGGGCCGCCGAACCAGTTGGGGCTGGTGCGGCCTGTGGAATGAGGAGGGGGTTCGGGCTCTCAAGGGGGCCTTCTGGAGGCCGTCCCGATCGCCAAGAAGAGACTCGCAAACCTCGGCGGCGGATACAACCCCTTCCGGAAAGTTTTTTTTGATTCCTTGGTGTCGGCTCTGTCACAGCCGTACTTCCGGTGGGTGGAGCCCAGCCTAAACGTTCGACTGGAAGGACTTTTAGCGCTCTCACTCACACAATCACACGCAGTGCACGGCGTACGCCTGTGAACGTCACGCTCGTACGCAGTCCCAGATGGTCACCGTCCATCTGGAACGGCAGTGGCGCCTGGGATTGCAAGGTGAAGTCCGTCTGGTCGTGGAGCGCCACCACATGCTTGCCGCGAGGGCCGCGTTCGGGCGTCGACCTGAGCAGTTGGGTGGCGTAGCGGGTCATCGCCGACGCCGACAGCTTGGCGAGTCCCAGCACGTCGAGGGCGGTGTCGAAGGACGCCTCGGGCGCCGCGTAGACCGGGCGGTTGCCCAGAAAGGTCCACGGGGCGGTGTTGCAGACTATGGACAGCGCCAGTTCCTCGATCGGGTCCTCGCCCGGCCGCTCGAGGGTGATGGTGCCCTGCCGGCGGTGCGGCTCCCCGATGAACTGCCGCACCATCTGCCGTATATAGAGGGCGTGGGTGGACCGCTTGCCGCGCTCGCGCTGCTGCTCCACCCGGCCGATGACGCTCGCGTCGAAGCCGAGCCCGGCGCAGAAGGTGAACCAGCGGGCCGGGACCGCCTCGTCCCGGGTGCCCGGGGTGCCGGCCGCGAGCCCGAGGCCCACGGTGCGCTCGGTGCCGTCCCGCAGCGCGTCCAACAGGGCGCCGGTCGCCTCGACGGCGTCGTTGGGCAGCCCGAGCGCGCGGGCGAAGACATTGGTGGAGCCGCCCGGCACGACCGCGAGCCGGGGCAGTTCACGCGGCGCGGGGCCATGGTGGAGCAGTCCGTTGACGACCTCGTTGACGGTGCCGTCGCCGCCGAACGCCACCACCAGTTCATGAGTGCCGCCGTCGACCGCCCGCCGGGCCAGGTCGCGCGCATGCCCCCGGTACTCCGTGGTCGCCACATCCAGCTTCAGATCGCTGGCGAGCGCGTGGAAGAGAACATCACGGGTGCGGGCACTGGTGGTGGTTGCTGCCGGGTTGACCACGAGGAGTGCGCGCATGCGCGCCAGCCTACCCATCCGGGCCGACCGGCCGGAGGGGGGTAGGGCCCTGGCGGCCCGGGGGCGGCTAGGCTGCTGGGGTGAGCAGTAAGAAGTCCGCTACCGCGAAGAAGGCGCAGAGGGCCACGGCGCGGAAGGCGACCGAGCGGCAGGCCGCGGCACAGAAGGCCGCGGCACAG
Source organism: Streptomyces malaysiensis subsp. malaysiensis (assembly GCF_040653035.1). Taxonomy (NCBI): domain Bacteria; kingdom Bacillati; phylum Actinomycetota; class Actinomycetes; order Kitasatosporales; family Streptomycetaceae; genus Streptomyces; species Streptomyces malaysiensis. Next base: position 428,454 of record NZ_JBEZNG010000001.1, on the reverse strand, counting down.
AAGGGCGCGGAGCCGAAGGGTACGGAGCCGAAGGGCACGGCCCGGCCGGACGCCGGGGCCGCCAAGGCGACCGCCAGCGCCGATGCCGCGCCCACCGGGCCCCGCCCCGCCCGGCTGACGGCCGCCGCGGCGCTGGCCGCCGCCGAGGGCGTGGTGCTGCTGGGCTTCGGTATCTATGTACTGATCATGGGGCTGACCGGAGACCCGGAGAGCCCGCGGCAGGCGGAGATGCTCGGCGTCACCGTGCTCGCACTGGCCCTGCTGCCGCTGCTTGCGGCCCGCGGGCTGTGGCTGCGGCGCCGCTGGAGCTGCGGCCCCGCGATGATCACCCAGCTGATGGCGCTGCCGGTGGCCTGGACGCTGGTGCAGAACGGCGGCGGGCTGCTCGCCGCCGGAGTGGCCACCGCCATCGCGGCCCTCGCCGTCCTGGCGCTGCTGGTCAATCCGACGGCGACCGAGGCGCTCGGCATCGGCCCCCGCGACGCCTAGCCGGTTTCCGCCTGCGGCGGGCTGTTCCCCTCCCCGCCCCTTCCCGAAACCGGGGCTCCGCCCCAGACCCCGAGACCGGGGCTTCGCCCCAGACCCCGAGACCGGGGTTCCGCCCCTTCCCGCAGTATCGGTATGCGGTTCCGCCGTGTGATGGGGCTCCGCCCCCGGATCTGGGTGGGGCTGTCCTTGGTCCCGGGCTGGGGTTCGTGCCGGAGCGCGGGCTGGGGTTCCGCCCCTTCTCGCGGTATCGGTGTGCGGTTTCGCCGTGTGGTGGGGTTTGGCCCCGGATCTGGGCGGGGCTGTCCTTGGTCCCGGGTTGGGGTTCGTGCCGGAGCGCGGGGCGGGGTTCCGCCTCTTCCCGCGGTATCGGTGTGCGGTTTCGCCGTGTGGTGGGGCTCCGCCCCCGGACCCAGGGGTCCGGGGGCGGAGCCCCTGGTATCGGGAAGGGGCGGGGAGGGGAACAGCCCACCGGGCATCCCGTAGCGCTCGCTACTCCTCGACCAGCAACTTGTCGCGCAACTGCGCGAGCGTGCGGGCCAGCAGCCGGGAGACATGCATCTGGGAGATGCCCACCTCCTGCGCGATCTGCGACTGCGTCATATTGCCGAAGAACCGCAGCAGCAGGATCTTCTTCTCGCGCGGCGGCAGATCCTCCAGCAGCGGTTTGAGCGATTCGCGGTACTCGACGCCTTCCAGCGCCTCGTCCTCCGCGCCGAGGGTGTCGGCGACCGCGGGGGACTCGTCATCCGTGTCCGGGACGTCCAGGGAGAGGGTGCTGTAGGCATTCGCGGACTCCAGACCCTCCAGCACCTCCTCCTCGGAGATGGACAGATGCTGGGCCAGCTCATGGACGGTCGGGGCGCGGCCATGGCGCTGGGAGAGCTCCGCGGTGGCCGTGGTCAGCGACAGCCGTAGCTCCTGCAACCGGCGCGGCACCCGCACCGCCCAGCCCTTGTCGCGGAAGTGGCGCTTGATCTCGCCGACGACCGTGGGCGTCGCATAGGTCGAGAACTCCACTCCGCGGTCCGGGTCGAACCGGTCCACGGACTTGATCAGCCCGATGGTGGCGACCTGGGTGAGGTCGTCCAGCGGCTCACCGCGGTTGCGGAAGCGCCGGGCCAGATGCTCCACCAGCGGCAAATGCATACGCACGAGGTTGTTGCGCAGCTCGGCCCGCTCCGCGGAGCCCTCCGGCAGCCGTCGCAGCTCGGCGAACATCGCCCGCGCGCCGCTCCGGTCATGCGGATCGTGCTGCTGATGCACCTGCTCGTGCTGGTCCATGTGGTCCGCCCGCTCTGGTCGGTCTCCTGCCGCCTCCGAGTCCGCGGGATGCGGCCGGGCCGGCGGGTGCGGGATGGCCGGGGTACCCACTCCCCGCGATGATGCAGTGCTCACGGAGCCCCCTTGTTCCGTCACGGCTGTCCGGGGCCGGCGCCGCGCTCCTTGTACAGGCTGATGCTGACCGTTTGGTCCTCGGCCACCGTCGAATCCACCTTGCCCGCCAGTGCGGAGAGCACCGTCCAGGCGAAGGTGTCGCGCTCGGGGGCGCGGCCGTCGGTGGTGGGAGCCGAGACGGTGACCTGGAGTGCGTCGTCAATCAAGCGGAAGACGCAGCTCAGCACGGAGCCGGACACGGCTTGCTGAAGCAGGATCGCGCATGCCTCGTCAACGGCGATACGCAGATCCTCGATTTCGTCGAGGGTGAAGTCCAAGCGGGCTGCGAGGCCGGCCGTCGCCGTACGCAGCACCGACAGATAGGCACCCGCAGCGGGCAGCCGGACTTCCACGAAGTCCTGGGTCCCGGGCTCGCCTGCGATCTGGGACACCCTCACCTCCAAGGTGACACAAGCTGATTGAGCTGAGCTGATTGGAGCGTCGGCCCCGAACCCTTATGGTGGAGGGTGGAGGGACCGGCGCTGTATGTACTTTGCCTGCGACGCTATCGCGATCTGCGGTTCGATGTCGCCCGGACGAAGCACGGCCCCCATCACGGGTGAACTCGGGCCCACAAAGCCGCGATATCACTCATAGTAAGCACATGAGTACGCAGCGTGGCTAGAGGGTTTGCGGTCTCAATTCGAAAGAGATGTCGCCTCACTCAGGGAATCGCTGGTCAGGGCGGTGCCCATGGCCTGAGCGGCCAGCGCTCGCAGCGGCTCTCCCGAAAGCCTCCGCACCGTCCATTCATCCATCGGCTCCGCCCCGATCGCGGCGTAGAAGCCGATCGCGGGCTCGTTCCAATCGAGCACCGACCATTCGAAGCGGGCATATCCCCGCTCCACGCAGATCCGGGCCAGCTCGGCGAGCAGCGCCTTGCCATGGCCGCCCCCGCGGGCCCGCGGGGTGATGTACAGGTCCTCCAGATACACGCCATGGGTGCCTGTCCAGGTGGAGAAGTTACGGAACCACAGGGCGAACCCCACCGGCCGGGCGGGCTCTCCGGCGCCACCGGCCTCCTCGGCGATCAGCGCGAACACCGCGGGATGCGCCCCGAAGAGCGCCTCGCGCAGCTGCTCCTCGGTGGCCTTGGCCTCCCGCGGAGCCCGCTCGTAGGCCGCCAGCTCTCGGATCATCGCCTGGATCGCCGGGACGTCGGACGGCTTCGCGGATCGGATCATGTGGTGAAGGCTAGCGGGCCGCGCCGACAAACGCGGCGGCCGATCTCCGACATTGCGCGGAAAACGCCAAGCCGGGGCGTCCGCGGAACCGGCCCTACACGATGAGCTGATCCACATAACACCAGCGCCAGTCCTCACCCTCCTCGAAGCTGCGCATCACCGGGTGCCCGGTCTCCTCGTAGTGGCGGGTGGTGTGCTGGTACGGCGAGGAGTCGCAGCAGCCCACATGGCCGCACACCAGGCACTTCCGCAGCTGGACGGGGTGGCTGCCGACCGCCAGGCACTCGGGGCAGGTGTCGGCCCGCGCCTCCGGCTCGGGGCGGGGCAGTGCGGGAACATGCGGACACTCGTTCATGATTGCCAGACTAAAACGCCGCGCGAGCGGAGCACATGGACGACCGTCGGGACGGCCGACGGAGACAGGGCCGGACGATGGACGTATTGCCGTTGTTGATGCTGGTCGCGGGCAGCGCGGCGGTCGCCGGCGCGGCCCGCCGCACCCCGGTGCCCGCGCCGCTGCTGCTGGTCGCGGTCGGGCTCGTCGTCTCCTACCTCCCGGGGGTCCCCGACTACACGCTGGACCCGCATATCGTGCTGCCTCTGGTGCTGCCGCCGCTGCTGCACAGCGCCGCGCTGGACAGCTCCTATCTGGACCTGCGCGCCAATATGCGGCCGATCGCGCTGCTCTCCGTCGGGTATGTGCTCTTCGCGACGGTCGCGGTCGGCGCGGTGGCCCATCTGCTGATCCCGGGGCTGCCGCTGACCGCCGCCCTCGTGCTGGGCGCGGTGGTCGCGCCGCCGGACGCCGTGGCCGCCACCGCCATCGCCCGCCGGATCGGGCTGCCCGCCCGGCTCACCACGCTCCTCCAGGGCGAGTCCCTGTTCAACGACGCGACCGCGATCACCGCCTACCGGGTGGCGCTGGCCGCTGCCGTGGGGGAGGGCGTCAGCTGGACCGAGGGGCTGCGGGAGTTCGCCTTCGCGGCCGTCGGCGGTGTCGTGGTCGGTCTGATCCTGATGGTGCCGCTGCACTGGCTGCGCACCCGGCTGCGGGACGCGCTGCTCCAGAACACCCTCTCGCTGCTCATCCCCTTCGTCGCCTACGCCGTCGCCGAGCAGTTCGGGGCGTCGGGTGTGCTGGCCGTCGTGGTGGTCGGGCTCTACCTCGGGCACCACTCCTGGCAGGTCGACTTCGCCACCCGGCTCCAGGAGGCGGCGGTCTGGCGGATGATCGACTTCGTACTGGAGTCGGCGGTGTTCGCGCTGATCGGGCTGCAACTGCGGGTCGTGGTGGGCGGCCTGGGGGAGTACAGCGCGGGCGAGTCCGTCTGGTACGCGGCCCTGGTCTTCCTGGCCGTGGTGGCCGCCCGCTACGTCTGGGTCTTTCCGTCGACCTTCGTGCCACGGATGCTCTTCCCCGGCATCCGTGAGCGCGAGCCCGGCACCAACTGGACCGCGCCGGTCGTCGTCGGCTGGGCCGGGATGCGCGGGGTGGTCTCGCTGGCCATCGCCTTCTCGATCCCGGAGACCGTGCACGGCGGGGGGCCCTTCCCGGCCCGCAATCTGATCCTCTTCCTGACCTTCACGACCGTCATCGGCACCCTGGTGGTCCATGGGCTCACCCTGCCGTCGCTGATCCGGCTGCTCGGGCTGCCGGGCCGCGATCCACGGTCCGAGACGCTCGCCGAGGCGCAGGCGCAGAACACGGCGTCGATGGCGGCCGAGCGGCGGCTGACGGAACTGCTCGCCGATGAGCGCAACGCCCTGCCCTCGCCGCTCGCCGACCGGCTGCGCACCGTACTGGAGCAGCGCCGCAACGCCGTGTGGGAGCGGCTCGGGGCGGTCAACGAGGTGACCGGCGAATCGGCGGACGACACGTATCGCAGACTGGCCCGGGAGATGATCGAGGCCGAGCGGAAGGTGTTCGTGGACCTGAGGGACGCCCGGCGGATCGACGAGGAGATGCTGCGGTCGCTGCTGCGCCGGCTGGACCTGGAGGAGGCGGCGCTCTACCGGGAGGGCGCCACGGACGACGGGTCCTGAGACCGCGGCCCTCCGGCGCCGCCCGCCGCCTCCGGTGCCGCCCACCGTCCCCGGTGCCGGGGACGGGGACGGCCGAGGGCGTTACTTGAGCCGCTCGTGGATCCGGTCGCGCATCTCGGCCATGGTGAAGCCGCGCGGATCCACCTTGCCCGGCTGCCATTCGAGATGGCCGATCACCGAGCGCTCGGTCCAGCCGTGATGGCGGCACACGGCCGCCGCCGCCCGCGCGATCGCGTCCAGCTGGGCCTCGGGCCACGGGTCCTCGCCGTCGCCGAGGTTCTCGCATTCGAAGCCGTAGAAGGCGCGGTTGCCGTCGGTGTTCGCCTCGTTGTCCGCCGGCAGGGCCTTCTCGGCGATCACCGCCCGCAGGACGTCGTCATCGCCGAGCCCGGCGTGGTTGGCGCGGCCGTAGCCCACCAGATGGAGCCCGCCGTCCTTGGCGATCATGCCGTGGCACAGCGGGCCGGGCAGCGCCTCGAACCCGTCCCGGCAGATCTCCACCGTCTCCTGGGTGCCGGAGGTGACCGTGTGGTGGATCATCACCCCGTGCACCGGGCCCCACGGCCCCTTGTGGTTACGGTTGTGGTGCCGCCAGTCCCCGACCTGCGTCACCCGCACGCCCTCGTTCGTCAGCGCCGCGAGGAAGTCCCCCGCGGACATGGGTGAGGCCATGCCGCCTCCGTTCTGGTCGTCCGGCGGGCCCCGGTCGGGGCCCGCCTCGTTCACCCGTTTGCTTACCCGGCGCACACTCATAAACACATGGGGTGATGAATGGTGGGGGGGCGCGTTATCGTGCGGACCGGTCGACCCGCTCGACATCGCACCACCCGAGATCGCACCACCCGAGACCGCTACAGGAGACACACCGCACCATGGACTACCAGGCAGTGCTGGAGGAGGTCGCGGCCCATGTGAAGCCGCAGATCGGCCGGGGCCGGGTGGCCCAGTACATCCCGGCGCTCGCCTCGGTGGACGCGGACCGCTTCGGGATCGCCCTCGCCGATGTCGACGGCCGGGTGACCGGGGTCGGCGACTGGGAGCGGCCCTTCTCGGTGCAGTCCATCTCCAAGGCGTTCAGCCTCGGGCTCGTCCTCGCCGGCGACGGCGAGAAGCTGTGGCGGCGGGTCGGCCGGGAGCCCTCGGGCAACCCCTTCAACTCCCTGGTGCAGCTGGAGTACGAGAACGGCATCCCGCGCAACCCGTTCATCAACGCCGGGGCACTCGTCGTCACCGACCGGCTGCACACCCTTACCGGCGACGCCAGCACCACCATGCTGGACTTCCTGCGTGCCGAGAGCGGCAATCCGGACCTTGCCTTCGACCAGGAAGTCGCCGCCTCCGAGTCCGCCCATGGCGACCGTAATGCCGCCCTCGCCCACTTCATGGCGAGCTACGGCAATCTCGACAACCCCGTGCCGACCGTCCTGGAGCACTACTTCTGGCAGTGCTCGATCGAGATGAGTTGCCGCGATCTCGCCCTGGCCGGCGGCTTTCTGGCCCGCCACGGGCTGCGCTCGGACGGCTCACGGCTGCTGTCGCGCAGCGAGGCGAAGCGGGTCAACGCGGTCATGCTCACCTGTGGTACGTATGACGCGGCGGGCGACTTCGCGTACCGGGTCGGACTGCCCGCCAAGAGCGGTGTCGGCGGCGGGATCGTCGCGGTGGTTCCCGGCCGCTGCACGCTGTGCGTCTGGAGCCCCGGCCTGGATGCCCGCGGCAACTCGGTGGCCGGGCTGGCGGCCCTGGACCACTTCACCACGCTGACCGACTGGTCCGTCTTTTAGGGCGCCCGGCGGGTCGTGCCGCCTGCGGCGGGCTGTTCCCCTCCCCGCCCCTTCCCGAAACTGGGGCTCCGCCCCAGGCCCCGGGTGAGTGTCGCGTGCGGCGGGCTGAGCATCGGTGTGCGGCTCCGCCGCGTGGTGGGGTTCCGCCGCAGGTTCCGGGGTTCAGGGGCGGAGCCCCTGGTGTCGGGAAGGGGCGGGGAGGGGGAAGCTCCGCCCGCGCCGGCCGTGGGCCAGGCGGCGTCCGGCGGGTCGTGTCGCGTGCGACGGGCTGAGCATCGGTGTGCGGCTTCGCCGCAGGTTCCGGGTCCAGGGGCGGAGCCTCTGCCACCTGGTCCGCGGTTACCCCTTGGCGTGGGCGGCGCTTTGGTGAGGGTGGCGCCCGGCACGGCATGGCGGGAGCATGGAGGGTAGTGGTGGTGAGCAGGAGGTGTACCGCCATGCAGCACGAGATGCGCGCCGAATACGAGGAGGGCAGCTCCGGGCGGGTCGCGGGCGCGCCGGTCAAGATCTGGCACATGGTCCGCGGAAACGGAACGACCGCGATGTGCGGGCGGGAGCTGGACCCGGATTCCGAGACCCAGGCCGCCGACCTGTGGGCCACGGGTGACGCGGGGCCCTTCTGCCACTCCTGCGGTGCGATGTATCTGCGCGAGGTCCCTTGAGCGAGTACCACGAGCGGAGGGCGCTGATCGGCCGCGGCGCCGTGGTGTGGACCCGTACGGCCGGCGCCGGGCCGCAGCGGGTGCTCCCGGACGGCTGCACGGATCTGATCTGGAGCGAGGCGGGGTCGGGGCCGGACGGCGAGCTGCTGGTCGCCGGACCGGACACCCGTGCCCATCTGGCCCTCGGGCCGCCGGGCAGCCGCGCCGTGGGGCTGCGGTTCGCCCCTGGTACGGGCCCGGCCGTGCTGGGCGTACCGGCGCATGAACTCCGCGATACGAGGGTGCCGTTGGCCGCGCTCTGGCCCGGCGCGGAGGTCCGGCGGCTGGCCGAGCGGATCGCCACCGAGCGGGTGGCCGGGCGGCAGGCGGCCGCGAGCCGCCTGCTGGAGGAGGCCGCCGGGGACCGGCTGCGGACCGCGGAACCGCCTGATCCGCTGCTCGCCGCGATCGTCGCGGGGGTTTCGCGCGGGACGGGAGTGGCCGGGATCGCCGCGGCCGTGGGGCTGGGGGAGCGGCAGCTGCACCGCCGCTCCCTCGCGGCCTTCGGCTACGGCCCCAAGACGCTGGGCCGGGTGCTGCGGCTGAACCAGGCCCTCGACCTGGCGCGCGCCGGTGTCCCCTTCGCGGAGGTCGCGGCCACGGCGGGCTACGCCGACCAGGCCCATCTCGCCCGCGAGGTCAGGGCGCTGACGGGGGTCCCGCTGGGGCGGCTGCTGCGGGGTCCAGGAGGAGAGTAGGGGCTCAGGAGGGCAGCGGGGCGAAGAGGTCGATGCCGTTGCCGTCCGGGTCGAGGACGACCGCGTAGCGCTGGCCCCAGGGCGCGTCCCACGGCTCCATCGTGCCGCGCACCCCGGCCGCCACGAGGTCCTGGTACGTCTTGTCCACATCGGCCGGGCCGTCGCAGGCGAAGGCCAGCGACACCTGGTGGGAGCCGCTCGGCGGGGTCCACTCCGGGTCGAAGGAGCGTGCCGTCTCGACGGTGTCCCACATCAGCCGCACCCCGCCGGGCAGGGCGGCCTCCGCGTGGGGCTGGGTGTCGGCGTCGGCGGGGATGTCAAGGCCGAGGCGGCGGTAGAAGGCGAGGGAAGCGGCCATGTCGGCGACGACCAGACCGATGGCGTTGAATCGTGCTGTCATACGGGCAGCGTAGGCAGCGCGCCCGCGGCCGGTCTTGAACGAATCGGACGTCCCGGCGGAGCCGCCGGGGGCGGCCGGGGCGGGGGCGCCTTCAGCGACGGGGCGCCCTCAGGGGCGGGGCGCCCTCAGGGGCGGAGCGCCCCCTGCGGTGGGGCACCCTCAGTGCCGGGGCGCCCCCGGCAGCGGGGTGCCCTCAGGGGCGGGGCGCCCCCAGCGGTGGGGCACCTTCAAGGCCGGGGCACCTTCAATGCCGGGGCGCCCCCGGCAGCGGGGTGCCCTGAGGGGCGGAGCGCCCCCTGCGGTGGGGTGACCCCAGCGGTGGGGTGCCCTCAGGGGCGGGGCACCTTCAAGGCCGGGGCGCCCTCAGTGCCGGGAGCGCCGCCGGCGGCGGGGCACCCTCAGGGGTGGGGTGACCCCAGCGGCGGGGCACCCCCAGTGCCGGGGCACCCTCAGCCGCGGGGCGTCCTCAGTGCCGGGGCGCCCCCGGCAGCGGGGTGCCCTCAGGGGCGGGGTGCCCCCGGTGGTGGGGTGCCTTCAATGCCGGGGCGCCCCCGGCAGCGGGGTGCCCTGAGGGGCGGAGCCCCCCCTGCGGCGGGATGCCCTCAGGGCCGGGGCGCCTTCAGCGGCGGGGCACCTTCAGGGCCGGGGCGCCCCCAGCGGTGGGGCGCACTCAGGGCCAGGGCGCCATCAGGGCCGGGGTGCCCCCGGCGGCGGGGTGCCCCAGCGGTGGGGCACCCTCAAGGCCGGGGTGCCCTCAGGGGCCGGGTGTCCCCAGCGGCGGAGCGCCCCCGGCGGTGGGGTGCCCTCAGGGGCAGTGGATTACCTGCCCCGCGTACGACAGGTTGCCGCCGAAGCCGAAGAGCAGCACCGGGGCGCCGGAGGGCACCTCCCCGCGCTCGACCAGCTTGGACAGGGCGAGCGGAACGCTGGCCGCCGAGGTGTTGCCGGACTCCACCACATCGCGGGCGATCACCGCGTTGACCGCGCCCAGCTTGCGGGCGACCGGCTCGATGATCCGCAGATTGGCCTGGTGCAGCACGACACCGGCCAGGTCCTCCGGGGTGATCCCGGCCCGTGCGCACACCTCCCGCGCGATCGGCGGCAGCTGGGTGGTGGCCCAGCGGTAGACGGTCTGGCCCTCCTGCGCGAAGCGCGGCGGTGTGCCCTCGATCCGGACCGCGCCGCCCATCTCCGGGACCGAGCCCCACACCACCGGTCCGATGCCCGGCTGCTCGGCGGCCACCACCACGGCCGCGCCCGCGCCGTCGCCGGTCAGGACGCAGGTGGAGCGGTCGGTCCAGTCGGTGGCCTCGCTGAACTTCTCCGCGCCGATCACCAGGGCCGCGGTGGCCGCCCCGGCCCGGATGGTGTGGTCGGCGGTGGCGAGGGCGTGGGTGAAGCCCGCGCACACCACATTGAGATCCATGGTGGCGGGGCGGGCCAGCCCGAGCCGGGCGGCGACCCGGGCCGCCATATTGGGGCTGCGGTCGATCGCCGTGCAGGTGGCGACGAGCACGAGGTCGATGTCGGAGGGGGCAAGACCGCTGTGGGCCAGCGCCTTGGCGGCCGCCGCCGCGGCCATCTCGTCGACCGTCTCGTCGGGGCGGGCGAGATGCCGGGTGCGGATGCCCACCCGGCTGCGGATCCACTCGTCGCTGGTGTCGACGAGGGCCGCGAGGTCGTCGTTGCCGAGCACCTTCGCGGGCTGGTAGTGGCCGAGCGCCAGTACGTGCGAGCCGGTCATCGGTCATCCCCTTCGCGCCAATATCGACGTATCCGCGCCCTTTGCGGAGATCTCGACGCACAGTCTGCGGTGTGTCCAGTCTTGAGCGGAGCAGACGTGCCGTGCGCTCGGGTCAGTCACCAATCTTGTGCGCCGAGATCTGGAGTTCCCGGCCTTTCCAGGGCGGTGGTCCGTGGTCGATGGCGAAGGGGCTGACCTGACCGCGGCTCAGGACAGCTGGCCGTCGTAGTCCGGGAGCTTGAAGGACTTTTCGGCGTGGCCGCCGCTGATGTCGGTGGGGCTGTTGCCGATGTTGGCGATGATCGTGTAGCCGTTCTTCTCGATCTCCGCCCGCTTGGCGGTCTTGTACTCGGCCACGTCCTGGAAGAGGTCCGGCAGGTGGCGTACGTACAGACCGGCGACCGAGTAGCCGACCTTCTCCAGGTTGTACTCGGTCGGCAGGGAGATGATGCCGGGGCGCGCGGTGACGAAGAAGATGGCCACGCCGCGGTCGTGCGCGTACTGGGCGAGCTTCAGGACCGGCTCCACGGCCGGCTGGGGGTAGCTGAAGCCGAAGTCGGTCTCCAGCGAGGTGTTGTCGATGTCCAGGACGATGGCCTGCTTCTCGCCCGAGGGGTTGGCGGTGCGCTCCTCGACGTAGGGGCGGGCCTGCTCGTCGATGATGGCGCGAACATCGCGCTGCCAGGTCTCGTAGTCGACCTCCTCGGCGGCGGTGGCGCCCGACGGCGCCGCCGTGGCCGCCGTGGTGGCGGGCGTGGCGGCGGTCGCCGTGGTGGCCGTTCCGCCGGTGCCGATGGCGAGGGCGACGACCACCGTCGTCATGCCGAGCCGCCGTGATCGCACGCGTCCTGCTGTCATCGGTCATATCCTTCGCGTCGAGGCGATTGCCGGGTGGCATGCTCACGGCTGACGGTGGACATGAGAAGACCTCTGCTTTACCGGGGAGTAACGGTTCGCGTCCGGGGGCCTTAATAGGCCAACGACACGTGCCACGCCGTTCGTTGACTGGTCAGCCGGTAGATGGGTATGTCACCTAATGAAGGGCCGGCCTGGACCCCGGCGATTGACCGGCGCGGCCGCGGGCTCCGGTGCCGCGCGCCTCCACCAGGTCAAGGAGGCTTGCATGTTCGATGATCGGCCCGCCTTCGGCGTCCGAGTCCACGCACTCGGCGGTGTCACCGTCGCCGAGATCGCGGGGGAGCTGGACATCTTCGCCGCGGGGCGGATCGTGGCGCGGCTCGATTCCCTCGTTCAGGCACGCTGTCCGGATCTGATCCTGGACCTACGGCCGGTCACCTTCCTGGACTGTGCCGGATTGTCCTTGCTGTGCCGCTTGCGCAATCGCGTGCTGGAGCGGGACGGGCGGCTGCGGCTCGTCATCGACGATCCGCGCTTCGTCCGGCTGCTGCGCATGGTGCGGCTGGAGGACGCCTTCGAGGTACTGGAGGACCTGACTCCGGCGATCGCGGGAGTGGCGGATCCGGTGGCCGGAGGGAGCGGTGACGGCTTCGCCTAGGCCGTATCTGACCAAGTGTCAATAGTAAGAACCGAAATTCACTCGGACGAGCGGTCTTCACCGGCGGAATACTGCGTCCCTGCCCATGTAACCGGGGGTCCTCCCTTTACGCTCGCGGGACGTCGCCCAAGGACCCGGCGGATTCGCACCCGATGCCCGACCCTGCCCGCTTCCGGGATTCTGACGAAGGTGAGAGGGGCAGTGTGCCGTTCCGAGGGGATATCGCGATGACGCAGCAAGGCGCTCCGCGTGATGCGCCGGTGCCGCTGGATCGCGGTGCCCAGGACGCCGCGCGGGAGCCCATGAGCGGGGATCCGGCCGACCAGGACGCCGACGCCGCGGAAGACGTCGCTCCGCGCGCCCGTACGCGCCGGGTCGGCGCATACACCGTCGTGGAGCTCCACGGCGAGATCGACATCGCCGGGGTGGGAAGCGTGGGACCGGCGCTGGACGCGGCCACGGCCGGGGATGGACCCGCGGTGATCGTGGACTTACGGCCGACCGCCTTCTTCGACTGCTCGGGCCTGGGACTGCTGTGCCGGGCCCATCGGCGTGTTCTGGAGCGGGGCGGGCGGATGCGGCTGGTCTGCGACGACGCGTTGATCCTCCGTACCCTGCGGGCGGGGAGGATGCTGGAGGTGCTCCATCCGAACGCCACGCTGGAGGAGGCGCTGCGCGAGGAGGAGCGCGAGGGCTGAGGCCCCCTTGTGCGGGGCCGGGCAGGGCCGCTGCCGGGCTCAGGTGCGGCGGTCCTGGGGCGGGGGCGTCTGATGGCCCCCGTGCTGCCGTCCGCGGCTCCAGGGGCGATGGCGGGGCCGTCCGCCGGCCGGGAGGCTGTCATGGCTCTCAGGGGACATCCGATTGCCGTTCTGGACATTGGTCCGGTGGATCAGCAGGGCGCCCACGGCGATCAGCGCGAGGATGACGACCACGGTGATCAGGGTCTCCATGGTGCTCACTCCCTGGGCCGGGCCCCGAATGGAGGGAGTCCGGCCGGTTTGTGCGAAATGCTCCTGGTGTCTCTACACGGTACCTCCGGCCGGTGGGGGCGTCGCCAGGTGCGGGCGCCGGACAGCGGCGCCCGCACACGCCGAGCGCCCGCACCCGGCGTCGGGAACCAGGTGCGGGCGGTCAGGCCCTGATCCGGCCGATCAGCCAGTCAGCGGATCGGTGGATCAGTGGGTTCGGCGGACTCAGTGGCTCTTGGCCAGCTGCTTCTCGAGCTTGGCCAGGCCATTGGCCCAGAGCTGGTTGACGCGGCTGATCTCGGCCTGGTTCGGCTGCGAGTTGGTGCAGGACGTGCCGGGGCCGCCGCCGGACATCAGCTCGCTGCACGGACCCTCGTAGTGGTCCGGCAGGCCCAGCACATGGCCGGTCTCGTGGGCGGTGACCCGGGTCGAGTCGTACTGCTGGTTCTGGGCGTAGTCCAGGAAGACATAGCCGCTGCCGTGGCCGTCGGTGCTCGCGTACGAGCCCCGGGGGTCATTGCCCTCGCGGTAGGTGAAGTCCGGGTTGCTGCCCTCCTGGAGCTTCACGTTGCTCACCGCGGAGTTCCAGATCTGGGTGGAGCGGGATATCACCGACTGGAACGTCGGGGCCTGGCTCGCGCTGTAGGTCACGGTGACGGCGGCGGCCGCGCTGGGCGCCTCGGCCCGCTTGGCCAGCGCCGACTTCATGACGGCCTTGATGAAGGCGTCGGTGTCGGCCCGCTCCTCGCCGCTCGCCGTGTAGGCGGCGGCCGCGGCGCCGCGCTGCGCCGTGGAGTGGTCGGGCGTGGCCGCGGAGGCGGGCATGGCGGACAGGGAGGCCGCCAGGCCGAGGCCGATGGTCGCGGACAGCGCCAGCTTGGGGAGTGACATGTGGGGGGCTCCTCATCGTCCTCGGGCCCCGGTCGCCGTGTGGGGTGGCGGCCGGGGCCGTGGGATGAACTCTTGGCTGACGCCGAGTCTTGAGGAGAACCGGCCCTGCGCGGAGATATCAACTGGTGATAGCACGAGGGCATATCCCCCGGCGGGCTCTCGGATCCCGCCCGACGGTGGGCGTTTGACGTCCCGTTGACCGGTGGTTGACCACTGATTGATCGATTCCGGTATGGGTTGGCGGGGTTTCAGAGTCTGGTGTGACCGACAAGTGCGCAGTTATGCTCCCGCCGTGGAGCTCGAGGTGAGGCACCTCCGTGCATTGTGCGCCATCGCCGACACCGGCAGCCTACGGAAGGCGGCGCGCCAACTGGGCATGACCCAGCCATCCTTGACGACCCAGCTCCGGCGCATCGAGAACACCATCGGCGGCCGGCTGTTCTCGCGCGAGGTCACCGGCAGCAGGCCGACCCCGCTGGGGCGGTCCGTGCTGTGCCGCGCCCGGCCGATCGTGGCCGAGATGAACGCCTTGGTCAGCGAGGTCCGGCTGGAGGCGGGGCAGACCGCCGACGCCCGGTTGCGCATCGGCAGCACGGGCAGCCGGGCCGTGGTCGGCTGGCTGCGCAGGCTCCGCGCCCGCTACCCCGACGCGGACACCACCATCCACATCGACGTCTCCGCCAACGCGCTGCTTCAGATGGTCGCCGCCAACCAGCTCGACGTGGCCTTCGTCCACGAGGTCGAGGGCGCGCCGCTGCGGGTGCCCGAGGGCGTGGAGCGCCGCGTCCTCGTGGAGCGGGAGCCGCAGTTCGTGGCGCTGGCCGAAACCCATCCGGCCGCCCCGCGGCCCGCGGTACGGCTCGACGACCTCGCCGCCGACCAGTGGATGGTCGACCCCAGCGTGGACGGCGAGGGGCCCGGTCTTCGCCGGGTCCTGGCCGCCGCGGGGCTCAATCCGAGAGTGGTGTACGGGGACTATCTGACCGCCGCCGACCTGGTCGCCTCGGGTGAGGTGGTCACCCCGTGCCAGCCCACCGCGCGGTCCCGCCAGGGCGTCGCGGTCCGTCCGCTGCACGGGGATCCGCTGACGGTCCGGCTCTTCCTGGCCTCACGGGCGGCCCCGGCGGCCCGTACCGCGGCCGACGGCCCCGCCCCGGGCACCGCGCCCGGCGCCCCCTTCGAGGTCGACGCGCTCTTCGGCGACCTCGCTGACGCGTACTTCGAGATCGCCTGGGCGAGCGCCGCGTACCGCCAGTGGCTGGTCCGCAACGAGAGCCCGCTGCTGCGCCTACAGGAGCCGCCGACCCGGGAGGCGGTCGACGTCCTGGGGCTGGCCGGGCCCGCCGAGGTCTCGTAGGCCCCTTACGGCGGTGACGCGCGGCCGCGAGCGATGTCCTTCACTCCGCCGGGCGAGGTCTTTCGCGCCGCACGGCGATGACTTTCGCTCCGCCGGGCGGTCCAAGAAACGCGGTCCGGGAACACCGGACCGCACCGGACCGCCCCGCCAGGCAAGGAGTGAGCAGATGAGCACCGAGCACGAGCCGCAGACCGCGCTGGACGCCCGTTTCAGCAGCCCGGACGCCACCGCCACCGGATGGCCGGAGGGGCGGGAGCGGCTGGCGGCCGCGGAGCTGTACTGGCTGTCCACCGTCCGCCGGGACGGCCGCCCCCACGTCACCCCGCTCATCGCCGTCTGGTTCGACGGCGCGCTCTGCTTCTGCACCGGCCCCGCCGAGCAGAAGGCCCGGAACCTCGCCCACAATCCGCGCTGCGTCCTCACCACGGGTGCGGGCGTGCTGCACGAGGGGCTGGACCTGGTGGTGGAGGGCGAGGCCGAGCCGGTGCGGGACGACGCCACGCTCCGGCGGATCGCGGCGGCGTACGTGGCGAAGTACGGCGCGGAGTGGACCTTCCAGGTGGCCGACGGCGCCTTCCACCACGATGGCCATGAGGCCCTGGTCCACCGGGTCGCCCCGGCCACGGCGTTCGGCTTCCGCAAGGGTGAGTACGGCCAGACGCGCTGGCGCTTCTGACCCCGGCCGACCGGCCCCCTCGCGCTGTCCCGGCCGGGCCGTTCAGCCCAGGTCCGGCAGCCCGGCGGACAGCCCGGCGGACAGCCCGACCGGAAGCGTCTGCTCCGACCAGATCGTCTTGCCCTCGGCGGTCTGCCGGCTCCCCCAGCGCTGGCTGAGCCGCGCGACCAGCAGCAGCCCGCGGCCACCCTCGTCGAAGGTACGGGCGCGGCGCATATGGGGAGCGGTGCTGGAGGAGTCGGAGACCTCGCAGATCAGCGAGTGGTCATGGATCAGCCGCAGCTGGATGGGCGGGACGGCGTGCCGGATGGCGTTGGTGATCAGCTCGCTGACCACCAGCTCGGTGGTGAAGACGGCCTCGGCGAGCCCCCATTCGGTCAGCCGCTCCGTGACGTTCCGGCGGGACCGGGCCACCCATGCCGGGTCGGCGGGCACGTCCCAGGTGGCCACGTGCGCCGCGCCCAGGGTGCGGGTGCGGGCCAGCAGCAGCGCGACGTCGTCGAGCGCGCCCTCGCCGGGGAGGAGCGTCCGCAGTACGGAGTCGCAGGTGCGGTCCAGGGACCGGCCGGGGTGGGCCAGCGCGCCGGCCAGCAGCAGACGTCCCTCGTCCACATCGCGGTCCCATTCGCCCATCAGCCCGTTGGTGTAGAGGGCGAGCACGGCGTCCTCGGGCAGCTCGGTCTCCATCGTCTCGAAGGGCAGCCCGCCGACCCCCAGCGGCGGTCCGGTCGGCACCGGGAGGAACTCCACACCGCCGTCGGGCCTGGCCAGCGCCGGTGCGGGATGCCCGGCCGCGGCCAGCGAGCAGTGGTGCGAGACCGGGTCGTAGACCGCGTACAGACAGGTGGCCCCGACATCCCCGGTGGCCTCCTCGGCCCCGGTCTCCGCGGCCAGATGGATCACCAGGTCGTCGAGGTGGGTGAGCAGCTCGTCCGGTGGCAGATCGACGTCGGCGAGGGTGCGGACCGCCGTGCGCAGCCGGCCCATGGTGGCCGACGCCTGGATGCCGTGGCCGACCACATCGCCCACCACCAGCGCGACCCGTGCCCCGGAGAGCGGGATGACGTCGAACCAGTCGCCGCCCGCCCCCGCGTAAGGGCCCGCGGGCAGATAGCGGGAGGCGACCTCGACGGCCGGGGGCTGGGGGAGGGTCCGCGGCAGCAGGCTGCGCTGAAGGGCCAGGGCGGTATCGCGCTCCCGGGTGAAGCGGCGGGCGTTGTCCACACAGACGGCGGCCCGGGTGGTGATCTCCTCGGCCAGCACCACATCGTCGTGGGTGAACGGCTCAGGGGTGTGGTGGCGGGCGAACACCGCCACCCCCAGCGTCGTCCCGCGCGCCCGGATCGGCACCGACATGATCGAGTGAACGCCGAACCGCCGGATCGTACGGGCGCGGGCGGGCTTCAGCGCGCCCCACTTGACGATCGCGGGGTCGGTGGCCGCGTAGATCAGCGGCCGCTCCGCCACCAGGCATTCGACCATCGGCGAGATCTCCGGGTAGGAGTCCACCCTCCCCAGCGGCACCACGGACTCCGGGCATCCCCCGAAGACCGACTGCTGGGCGGCGCGGCGCAGCACCACCGGACCGCTGAGCGGCCCGGACGGCAGCTCCTCGTCCCGGGTCAGCCGGTCCAGCAGGTCGATGGAGACGTAGTCGCCCAGCCGCGGTACGCAGACGTCGGCGAGCTCCTGCGCGGTGCGGTCGATGTCGAGGGTGCTGCCGATCCGGTCGCCGGCCGTGCTCAGCAACAGCAGCCGCTGGCGGGCCAGATACTGATCGGTGATGTCGTGCGCGGCCATGCAGACCGCGTACACCTGGCCGTCGCTGGCCGTCAGCGGGGCGAACCGGGCCGACCAGGCGTGCTCCTCGCCCTCGCCGCCGGTGCGCGGATACGTCTCCACCTCGCGCGGCTCACCGGTGGTCAGCACCTGGTGCATCACCGCTTCGAGCCGCTCGCTCCGGAGCCTGCCCCCGACCTCCGACAGCCGCAGCCCGCGGATCTCCGCCTCCGGGAGGCCGATCACGTCGGCCATCTGGGCGTTCACCGTGCGCAGCCGCAGATCGGTGTCGTAGATCGCCATCGGGCAGGGCGACTGGGTGTAGGCCCACCGCATCAGCGCGTCGTTCCAGGAGTCGGGGGGCCGCTCCGCCCGGGGCACCGCGCTCACCAGCAGCCAGTCGCCCTCCGGCCGCCTGCGGTGGGCCAGCAGCGGCACCGGGACCTCATGGCCGTCGCGGTGGCGCAGCAGCACCGTCCCGTGCCAGCGGGTCAGCCGGGTGCGGGCATGGTGGGCCTCGGCGGCCCACGTACGGCCCGGATCGGCCAGCAGCTCGGCGGCGGGGCGCCCCACGACCTCCGCGGGCCGATATCCGAGCAACCGGCGGGCACCTTCGTTCCAGCTGGTCAGCGTCCCGTCATCGCCGAGCGTGGCCCTCGCCGTATCCACTTCGTCGAAGCCGCCCCGCTCCCGCGCGGAGCCGCCGTCATGGCCCTTCATGCTCGCCCATCCCTCCGGGACGGCACCGGGTCCGTCACCAGGGCTCTCTTCCAGCCTGGTCCACTCCGGTCCCGGCATCAACCAGGGCCGGGGCCGGAGCGGGCGCCGCTAAGCGCTCCGCGGGAAGTGCCGCGCGGTGCGGTCGTTCATCCGCGGCTGTGTCATGGCTGGTCGCGCCCGCGCCGCGGAGCCGCATATCGACACAGCCCCGCGCCCCCCCGCGCCCCTTCGGGGCGCACCCGAACCGCACCGGACTTCATCGAGGCCGCTCAGGGCGGCGGGTGGGCCGGACGGCCCGAGCGGGGCAGGCAGATCGGGCGGATCAGGCGGGCCGGGCCGCCGCGGGCCCCAGATGCCGCCCGGCCCACTCGGCGAAGCCGGTGAGCGGGATGCCGAGGGCCTGGGCGAACGCGGGGCGGGCGGGCTGGTCGACCGCGTTCAGCCACACATGCCCGAGGCCCCACTGCGGCATCCCGGCGGCGAGCGCCTCGTCGGCGGTCATCGACGGGGCGGTCAGCTCGACGCCGGTGACCTCGGAGAGGACCTCGGCGACCCGGGTCATCGTCATATGGTCGCCCGCCAGCTCCAGCTCGACCTCGTGGAACCGCTCGGGGTCGGCGAAGGCCGCGGCGGCCGACGTGCCGATGTCGGAGACGGCGATGAGGGAGAGCGCGGTGCCGGGCTCGAGGATGGTGGCCAGGCCGCCCTCGGGGCCGTTCGGCAGCAGGGAGAGGAAGTTCTCCATGAAGAAGGCGGGCTTGAGGAGCGTCCATTGGCGGAAGCCAGCCTCCCGGACCCGGTCCTGGAGGCCGGACTTGGTCGTGAAGTACTGCTCCATGGCCGCCCAGCGGCCCTCGGCCCAGCCGGGAGCGGTCTGGTGCTGTCCGGCGCCGGAGACGGAGGTGTGCACGAACTGCGGGACTCCCGCGTCCCGTGCCGCGTCGATCAGGTTGCGCCCCTGGACCCACTCGGAGTCGCCCTGGAGGTCGTTCAGATCGGGCATCTGGATCGAGAAGACGGCGCGCGCTCCCTCGGCGGCCCGCCGCACCGAGTCGAGGTCGAGAAGGTCGCCCTTGACCAGCTCGGCGCCGAGCGCCGCCACGGCCCGGGCCCGCTCGGTGGCCGGGTCGCGGACCAGGGCCCGTACGGGAACGCCCGCCGAGAGCAGGGCGCGGGCGGTGGCGCCGCCCTGCTGGCCGGTGGCGCCGGTGACCAGAACGGGGGCGGACGGGGCGGAGGTCGGGGATTGCGAAGGCATGCTGCTCCTCGGGCAGAAGGGTATCGACTCATCGACAAGTCGACTGTGAAAGCTAAACGGCGGGCCCCGCCACTTATGCCTCGGTACGATACGGAGGACCCCGCCACTTAGCAAACCCGGAGGTGACGCCATGCCCGCCGCCCAGCGCGCGGACGCCAGGCGCAACTACGCGCGCATCCTCGCCGTGGCCGAGGAGGAGGTCGCCGCGCACGGCGCCGACGCCTCCCTGGAGCAGATCGCCCGCACCGCCGGAGTCGGCTCGGCCACCGTGCGCCGTCACTTCCCCACCCGGGCGGCCCTGCTGGAAGCGGTCTTCCGCGAGCGCATCGAGGCCCTGGCCGCCCGCGCCCGCGAACTCGCCGGGGCGGAGGACGTACGGGCCGCACTGCTGGAGTGGCTGGGCGCGCTCACCGCCTACTCCACCTCCGTACAGGGCATGGCCACCGCGATGCTGCGCAACGGCGACCTCGCCCCGGAGCACGCCAACCCCTGTGTGGACCCGCTCGCCGAGGCGGGCGACCCGCTGCTACGGCGAGCCATGCGAGCCGGCGCGGTGCGGCCCGGTGTGACCGCGACCGACCTGGTCACCCTGATCGCCGGCATCGCCCTGGCCGCCGAACACCACCCGGACCCCGCCGCCGAGGCCGACCGTCTCCTCGGTCTGGTCGTGGCGGGCATCTGTCCGCCGGGGTGAGGGAGGGGCTTCAACCCCCGCCCCCATCAACGGCGTTCCGCGCAAAGAAGACCGCACCCGGGCCACTCGGGGCGGCTCGGGTGCGGTCTCGTGGTGCTATGGAAGGGCGGGGTCAGCCCTTCTTGGTCTCCCAGAAGATCTTGTCGACCTGGGCGATGTAGTCCAGAGCCTTCTGCCCCGTGGCCGGGTCGGTCGAGCCCTTGGCCGCGCTCAGGGCCTTGAGGGTGTCGTTGACCAGCTGGTGCAGCTCGGGGTACTTCTCGAAGTGCGGGGGCTTGAAGTAGTCGCTCCACAGCACCGAGATGTGGTGCTTGGCGAGCTCCGCGCGCTCCTCCTTGATGGTGGTGGCCCGGGCGCGGAAGTGCGGGTCCTCGTTGGCCTGGTACTTCTCCTGGATGGCCTTGACGGACTCGGCTTCGATACGGGCCTGGGCCGGGTCGTACACGCCGCAGGGCAGATCGCAGTGGGCGCTGACCTGAACCTTGGGGGCGAACAGGCGGGAGAGCATAGAGCTGTCCTTCCATTCGTGATCGTCTTCTCAGGTGCGAGATTACTCCGTGGGGGAAGGCTTTTCTCGGGTGCCCCGGGGGGCTTAGGTCAAAAGTCCAGTGCCAGGCCGGGATGCCTGGGATCGTGATGGGTGCAGGGTGAGGACCGGAGGTGCCGTGATGCGGGAGCAGCTGGGCGATCGCGGGCAGGAGCGGGACCGCGACCGGCGCGGACTGCTGCGGATCGGGCTCGCGGAGGTGTACAACCCGTCGATGCAGCCGACGCTGTACCCCGGTGACCAGTTGGTGGTGCGTTACGGGGCGCCGGTGCGGCCGGGGGACGTGGTGGTGCTGCGTCATCCGTTCCGGCAGGACCTGCTGATCGTCAAGCGCGCGGTGGAGCGGCGCGAGGGCGGCTGGTGGGTCAAGGGTGACAACCCGTATGTGGAGAACGACAGCCGGGAGTTCGGCGTCGTACCGGATGAACTGGTGGTGGCCCGGGCCTGGGTCCGGCTGCGGCCGCGGCGGGGCGCCGGGCGCGGGGGTCAGCGGTCCATGGCCGGGCTGGTCTCCTGGGCGGTGTCCGCGGTGAGGCCGGTGGGCCCGTGGTCCTGGCGGCGGCTGCGCTCGGCGGCCGACCGCTCGGCGTCCAGGCGTTTGCGCGCACGGTAGGCGGCCACATTGGCGCGGGTCGCACAGCGGTCGGAGCAGTAGCGCCGGGATCGATTTGTCGATGTGTCGAGATAGGCGTTGCGGCAGGGTGATGCCTCGCAGATGCCCAGCCGGTCGGCGCCCAGCTCGGTGAGGTGGAAGGCCAGGCCCATGGAAGCGGTCGCGGCGTAACCGGCGCCCGCGTTGGCGGCGTAGTCCGCGATGTGCATATGCCAGTCGGGGCGGCCGTCCTCGTCGCGGGTCTCATGGCCGGAGATCTGCGGGCTCACCGGGAACTCGATGAGCAGCGCGTTCAGCAGGTCCACCGCCAGCACCTCGTCACCGCCCGCCGCCGCCTCGAAGACGGCGCGCAGCCGGGCCCTGACCGACCTCAGCCGGGTGACATCGGCGTCCGTGGTCCGCCGGGCCGCCTGCTGGCTCTCCCCGAAGAGCGCCCGCACGGCTTCCACCGAGGTCAGGGTGTCCGTGCCGCGGCTTGGCTCCTCGCTGTTGACCAGGCGCACGGCGAGATCCGAGTAATAAGCCAGTTCCACTTGTGGTCCTTACGACGGTCGGTCTAGAGTCACGTAAGAGGCGTTCTGCCTACGAGGGTATTACGGGCGGCTGCGCCCGATGACGACTGACGACGACGCATGTCGACGACATGTCGACGACGCATGGCTTGGAGGGGCACGATGACGGACACCGTCGCCGTGGCGGACTGGCAGGCGTGGCAGCGGAGCTGGGACCGGCAGCAGGAGTGGTACCTCCCCGATCGTGAGGAACGGTTCCGGGTGATGCTCGACGCGGTCGAGGCCGTCGTCGGCCCGGAGCCGAGGATCCTGGACCTCGCGTGTGGCACGGGCAGTATCTCGGACCGGGCGCTGCGCCGGTTCCCTGGCGCCACCAGCACCGGTGTCGACCTGGACCCCGCGCTGCTGACGATCGCCCGCGGCCATTTCGAGGCCGAGCCGCGCGTGGAGTTCGTGACCGCCGATCTGCGTGACCCCGGCTGGACCGGGCGGCTGCCGCACGCCGCGTACGACGCCGTCCTGACCGCCACGGCGCTCCACTGGCTGCGCTCGGACGAGCTGCGGGTGCTGTACGGGCAGATCGCGGGCGTCGTACGGGAGGGCGGGGTGTTCCTCAACGCGGACCATATGCCCGATCCGGCCACGCCCCGGCTCAACGCCGCCGACCACGCGTACCAGAAGCGGCGGCAGGCCCGGGCCAGGGCCGAGGGCGTCCAGGACTGGGTGGAGTGGTGGCAGGACGCCGCACGGGACGAGGCGCTGGCGGGGCCGGTGGCCGAGCGGTTCACGATCTTTGGCAATCCGGCCAACGGCGACCACGCGGACGGTGAGACGCAGTCCGTCGCCTGGCATGCCGAGGCGCTGCGCGAGGGCGGCTTCGGCGAGGCGCGGGCCGTATGGTGCTCGCCCTCGGACGCGATGGTGCTCGGGCTGAAGTGACCCCGGGCGGAGTGCGCGAGGGCGGTACGGGCCGATGCCCGTACCGCCCTCGCGCATGTGCCGAGCCTCGGCGGATTGCCTCGGCGGATCGGCGTAAGTCGGCCGCGGTTCGGTGGCGCCCCGAAGGGGCGCGGGGCCGTGTCGAGGTGCGGCTCCGCCGCGCGGGCGCGACCGGCCAGGACGCTGCCGTGGACGATCGACGGCAGGTCAGGGCACTTCCGGCGGAGTGCTAGAGCACCTTGGACAGGAACGACTTCGTCCGCTCGTGCCGCGGATTGGTCAGCACCTCCCGGGGCTGCCCGGACTCCACCACCACGCCGTCGTCCATGAAGACGACCGAGTCCCCGACCTCGCGGGCGAAGCCCATCTCATGCGTGACGACGATCATCGTCATGCCCTCCTCGGCGAGCCCGCGCATCACATCGAGCACCTCGCCGACCAGCTCCGGGTCGAGCGCCGAGGTGGGCTCGTCGAAGAGCATCAGCTTCGGCTCCATCGCCAGCGCCCGCGCGATCGCCACCCGCTGCTGCTGGCCGCCGGAGAGCTGGGAGGGGTAGTTGCCCGCCTTGTCGCCGAGGCCCACCCGGTCCAGCAGCCGCAGCGCGCGCTCGCGCGCCACCGCCTTGGTCTCCCGCTTGACCTGCACCGGCGCCTCGATCACGTTCTCCAGCGCCGTCATATGCGGGAAGAGGTTGAAGCGCTGGAAGACCATGCCGATGTCGCGCCGCTTCTCGGCGACCTCGCGGTCCTTGAGCTCGTAGAGCTTGTCGCCCTTCTGGCGGTAGCCGACCAGGTCGCCGTCCACGTACAGCCGCCCGGAGTTGATCTTCTCCAGGTGGTTGATGCAGCGCAGGAAGGTGGACTTGCCGGAGCCGGACGGGCCGATCAGGCAGAACACCTCGCGCGGGGCGACCTCGAGGTCGATGCCCTTGAGGACCTGGACCGGGCCGAAGGACTTGTGGACGCCTTCGGCCTTCACCATGGCGGTCATGCGCCGACACCTCCGGAGCGGTTGCTGAAGGAGAGCAGATTGGCCCGGACCCGCTGGAGCGGGGTGGCCGGGAGGCTACGGCTCGAGCCGCGTGCGTAGTACCGCTCCAGGTAGTACTGGCCCACGCTCAGGACGGAGGTGAGGATCAGGTACCAGGCGGCCGCCAGGAAGAGCATCTCCGCCGTGGCGCCGGAGTTCTGGCCGACCTCGGAGGTGGCCTGGAGCAGATCCCAGTACTGCACCGCGATCACCAGTGAGGTGGTCTTGAGCATGTTGATGAACTCATTGCCGGTGGGCGGCACGATCACCCGCATCGCCTGCGGAAGCACCACCCGGCGCAGCGTCTTGGCGTGGCTCATCCCGAGTGCCTGGGCGGCCTCGGACTGGCCCTCGTCGACCGACTGGATGCCGGCCCGGCAGATCTCGGCCATGTACGCGGCCTCGTTCAGGCCCAGACCCAGCAGGGCGGCCAGGAACGGGGTCATGAAGTCCGACCACTCGTCCTTGTAGATCGGCATGATGTTGATGTAGTCGAACACCAGGCCGAGATTGAACCAGACCAGCAGCTGTACGTAGACCGGGGTGCCGCGGAAGAACCAGATGTAGCCCCAGGCGATGGAGGCGGTCACCGGGTTCTTCGACAGCCGCATCACCGCGAGGACGATGCCGAGGGCCACGCCGAGCACCATCGACAGGATGGTGATCCAGACGGTGTTGCGGACGCCCTTGAGGACCTCACCGTCGAAGAAGTAGTCCGGAATGGCGCCCCAGTTGACATCGCCGCGGGCGAAGGCGGAGATCAGGAGGGCGAGCAGGGCGATGGTGATGACCGCGGCGACCCAGCGGCCGTAGTGCCGCACCGGGATGGCCTTGATGTTCTCCGGCGCGGGCGGCGGGGTGCCGACCGGGCCCGCCTTTTCGATCTTAGTGGTCACGGATGGTGCCTTTCAGCGCGAGCGCGCGGACGGGGGAGGGCCGGATCACTTGCCGCCGTTGATGACGGCCTTGGTGACCGCGCCGTCCTTGACGCCCCACTTCGCGATGATCTTGTCGTATTCGCCATTCGCGATGATCAGGGCGAGTGCCTGCTTGAGGGCGTCGCGCAGCTGGGTGTTCTTCTTGGCGACGGCGATGCCGTACGGGGCCGCCTCCACCTGGTCGCCCACGAGCTCGAAGTCCTTGCCGCCGCCGGAGGTCTTCACCGCGTACGCCGCCACCGGGAAGTCGCTGGAGCCGGCGACGGCGCCGCCGCCGCGCAGCCGGGTCTGGGCCTCGGTGTCATTGCCGAACGCCTCGATCGAGATCTTGCCCTTCTTGTTCTTCAGGCAGGTCGCCGACTGGGACTTGGCCAGGTCGTGGGAGACGGTGCCGCGCTGCACGACGATCTTCTTGCCGCACAGGTCGTCCCACGTCTTGATGCCCTTGGTGTCGCCCTTCTTGGTGTAGATCGAGACACCCGCGGTGAAGTAGTCGACGAAGTCGACGCCCTCGCCGGCCTTCTTGCCGGTGTCCGGGTCGACGCCCTCCTGGCGGCCCTTGTTGTCGGTCATGGCCGACATGGCGATGTCGTAGCGCTTGGAGCGCAGGCCGGAGAGCAGGGTGTCGAAGGTGCCGTTGTTGAACTCGAACTTCACCCCGAGCTGCTTGCCGAGGGCGTCGGCGATGTCCGGGTCGATCCCCATGACCTGGCCGTTCTTCTTGAACTCGACCGGCGGGTAGTTGATGTCCGAGCCCACCTTGATCACCTTGGCGCTCTGGATCTCCTTGGGCAGCTGGTTGAAGAGCGGGGCGGAGTTGGTGTTGGACCCGCCGGTGGTCTTGTTGGTCTGGTCGCCGCAGCCCGTCAGCAGCAAGGCACCTGCCACCGCTACCGCGCCGATGGAGGCCATCCGGGACTTCGGGGTGGCCCCACGGGGCGTGAAGCTGGCGGTCATGCTGGTTCCTCCGGCAGGGTGAGGGGGGTGAGATCCCGGGAACACGTTTGTGGGTGTCGCGATCTCGTGTGATTGGGGCATCTTGCCATCGGACGGGCTCGTACGGGCCTCTGGCCATGTCAAAATCGGATAACGGGCGATCCCCGTGGTGCACTACCGGACAGCGGCACCGGCCGGACAGCGGCGGCCGGAACCGCGGAGCGGGCTCATGATCACGCGGAGAACAGCGCGTGACGGTGACATGGACTTTCACCAGAGATTCGCCCGCCTTCAGGTGTAATGCCTGGTTTTCCGGCGTCATGGCACCAGAACTCGTTCGTCCCTCGACGCACGCTTCGGGTAGAACAGACGGCTACACCCCTCACCCGGGGCTCAGGGCGCGTGTGCGACGCGCCCGGCGTTCGTACCCACCCCCATGCGGTGGTCTTCCGCTGAATGGGACGACGCGGTGCCCGCCCGCTCCGAACCTGGGGCGGATACCCTCGATAGAAAAACGACAAAGGGGTCAAAACAGTGGCAGCGGAGATGGTCGATCCTCGCAGCGACAGCACAACCGGCAGCGGCGAAGGAGCCGAAGGCGTGACCGACGGCGAGCCCTTCGATCCGGCCTTCGCCCTGCACCGCGGCGGCAAAATGGCCGTCCAGGCGACGGTGCCGGTGCGCGACCGGGACGATCTGTCCCTCGCGTACACGCCCGGTGTGGCCAAGGTGTGCAGCGCTATCGCCGAGAAGCCCGAGCTCGTCCATGACTACACCTGGAAGTCCCAGGTCGTGGCCGTGGTGACGGACGGCAGCGCGGTGCTGGGGCTCGGGGACATCGGTCCGGAGGCGTCCCTCCCGGTCATGGAGGGCAAGGCGATCCTCTTCAAGCAGTTCGGCGGCGTGGACGCGGTGCCGATCGCGCTCGACTGCCGGGACGTGGACGAGATCGTGGAGACCGTCGCCCGCTTCGCGCCCTCGTTCGGCGGCGTCAATCTGGAGGACATCTCCGCGCCCCGCTGCTTCGAGATCGAGCGCAAGCTCCAGGAGCGCGTCGACATCCCGATCTTCCATGACGACCAGCACGGCACGGCGGTGGTCACCCTCGCCGCGCTGCGCAACGCCGCCAAGCTGACGGACCGCGCGCTGGGCCAGCTGCGCGCCGTGATCTCCGGTGCGGGCGCCGCCGGTGTGGCCATCGCCCGGATCCTCACCGAGGCGGGCATCGGCGATGTGGCCGTGTGCGACCGCAAGGGCGTCGTCTCCCAGGACCGCGAGGACCTCACCGACGTCAAGCGCGAGGTGGCCGGGTTCACCAACAAGGCCCAGCTCACCGGATCGCTGGAGGCCGCGCTGGACGGCGCCGACGTCTTCATCGGCGTCAGCGGCGGCACGGTGCCGGAGGACGCGGTGTCGAAGATGGCGCCGGGCGCCTTCATCTTCGCGATGGCCAACCCCAACCCGGAGATCCACCCGGATGTCGCCCACCGCTACGCGGCCGTGGTCGCCACCGGGCGCAGCGACTTCCCGAACCAGATCAACAACGTCCTCGCCTTCCCCGGCATCTTCGCGGGCGCCCTCCAGGTCCGGGCCTCCCGGATCACCGAGGGCATGAAGCTCGCGGCCGCCGAGGCGCTGGCCGCGGTGGTGGCCGATGAGCTGAGCGCGGACAAGGTCATCCCCTCGCCGTTCGACGACCGGGTCGCCCCCGCCGTGACCGCGGCCGTCGCCGCGGCCGCCCGCGCGGAGGGCGTCGCCCGCCGCTGACGCCCCGCCAGGTCCCAGGTGCGAGCACGGGCCGCCCCTCCGGCCGGAGGGGCGGCCCGGCGCGTGCCGGGCGGTGTCCGGTGGGCGAGCGGGGTCACATCGTGGCGAGGTTCCGCGGGGTCCGCACGCGGCCTATGGTCGGGATCATGTTCGCTGCCTATGCCGCACGTATCGACCGTGACCAGCCGCTGAGCGGCCTTGAACTGGGGGAGCGCCCCGAGCCGGAGACACGGCCCGGCTGGACCACCGTGAACGTCAGGGCCGCCTCGCTCAACCACCACGATCTGTGGTCGCTGCGCGGTGTGGGCCTCGGTGAGGAGTCGCTTCCGATGATCCTCGGCTGTGACGCGGCCGGGGTCGACGAGGACGGCAACGAGGTCGTCGTCCACTCCGTCATCGGCCAGAGCGGACACGGTGTCGGTCCCAAGGAGCCCCGCTCCATCCTCACCGAGCGTTACCAGGGCACCTTCGCCGAGAAGGTGACCGTCCCCAGCTGGAATCTGCTGCCCAAGCCCAAGGAGCTCTCCTTCGAGGAGGCCGCCTGCCTGCCCACGGCCTGGCTGACCGCCTACCGGATGCTGTTCACCAACGCGGGGGTGCGCCCCGGCGACAGCGTGCTGGTCCAGGGCGCCGGCGGCGGTGTGGCCACCGCCGCGATCGTGCTGGGCGCGGCGGCCGGCCTTCGGGTGCTGGCCACCAGCCGTGACGAGGCCAAGCGGGCCCGCGCCGTCGAGCTGGGCGCCGAGGGCGCGTACGCACCGGGGGAGCGGCTGCCGCGCCGGGTGGACGCCGTGATCGAGACGGTGGGCGCCGCGACCTGGTCGCATTCGGTGAAGTCCCTCAAGCCGGGCGGCACCCTGGTGATTTCGGGCGCCACCAGCGGCCCCGACCCCAAGGCCACCGAGCTCAACCGGATCTTCTTCCTGGAGCTGAAGGTCGTCGGCTCCACGATGGGCGGGAAGGACGAGCTGGAGGACCTGCTGAGCTTCTGCGCCGCGCGCGGTGTACGGCCGGTGATCGACTCGGTGCTGCCGCTGGACCGGGCCCGGGAGGGGTTCGAGAAGATGGCGGGCGGCGATCTGTTCGGCAAGGTCGTGCTGACGGTCTGAAATATCCCGTCGGTGTCCCCGGCCACAATGCGGGCCGGGGATTCGCGAGGGAATTCGATTTCGTCCCGTGGATGCCGTCCGCTTACGTCCCGCGGACGCGGTCCGCGTCGAGAGGACGGAGACCGTGTCGGGCATATGCCGGGGGCGTAGTGCGAAACCCGTACGGCGTTCTACCGGGCCTCGCGCTCCGGCGAATTCGCGGAATTCGGCGGTGCCTCCAACGGCCGTACGAAGCTCCGCCGGAAGCGATAGGAGCGGGCCGAGGCGCCCACTCGTCCGGGGAAGTCGCGCACCCGGTCCCAGGCGGATGAGCCGCCGCGCGGCCCATCCGCCGCCAGGGCCGCCTCATACGCCTCCGCACCGGTCCAGCGGGCGTAGTTGAGCACCCGGGCGCGGTCGGTGCGCAGATGGCGCTCGCCGTCGACGATCAGATGGAAGTCGGCGGTGAGCAGGCCCTGGTCGGGCTCGCTCTCCAGCGCTTCGATGACCAGGTCGACCCAGGACCGGCGGAGCCCGGGAGCGGGCTCGTCGAAGTCGATCTCGACCACGACGATCAGCCCGGGGTCCTGGGCGCCGCCCTGGGCGGCCGGTGCCTGGAAGCCGCGGTAGTGGCGGTAGGAGGAGAGGCCGAGCCGCTCGATGCCCGGGACCGCGCTGTCGATCGCGTCGTTGCGCTCCTGGCGGTGGGTCCGGACGAAGGCGTGGTACGCGGCCTCGTCGGCCCACTGGGAGTGGTGCATCAGCGTATCGCCGTCCGTACCCGCGTAGACGTTGTACGAGAGCAGCTCGGGTGCCGGCCAGGGGCGGCCGTCCCAGGCGGCGGCGATGGCGTCGACCGCGGCCCGCTGCCGTTCCGGTGTGCCCACGCTCCAGGTGCTGAAGAGCGCGGCGCCCACATCGGGCCGGGTGAGGTCGGGCAGCGGACCGGAGCTGGTCAGGGCGGACATGGCGGTCTCCTCGCGGTCGGGAGAATGCGGTGCGGACAAGGGGATCGGGGTCGGAGGGGCGCCCCCGTGGCGCGCCCCTCCGACCCCGATCCTGGAACTTCAACCGCGGTTGAGGTCAAGCGGACGACCGGGCCCCGGACGATCGACGGCAGGTCGGGGCACCCAGCTAAGCGCCTAGCCGCGTTCGCCCCGCAGCAGCGCGGTGATCCGCGCTGCCGTCGCCCCCAGCTGACGGTGCGCCTCGGCCAGCTGGGCGTCGGTCACCCCGTGGTCGCGGGCCGCGTCGCGGATGTCGTCGCGGAGCCGGTCGAGCAGCCGCTCCAGATCGCGGGCGGGGGCGCCCGAGGGGGTGAAGTCCCTGGCCCACTCGGGCTCCCGTACCCCGGCCGCGCCGCTGTCTCCGGCCGGCTTCCGCTCCTCGTGGCCGCCCTCCGGCTTGGTCATGTCCACCCGCTCGACCGTGACCTCCGGCCCGCCCATCACATCGTCCCAGCCCCAGTCCGAGCGCGAGGTGCCCTGCCGGGAGATCCGGCTCATACCGCGCGACACCTCGGCCAGGCCCTCGCGTACCGCCCGCTGCCAGTCGCCCGCCCGGATGTGATCCTGCGTCTGCTCCTGAACCCGCCGGGCTATCCGCTGGACCTCCTCGCGTGCGAAGTCCTGCGCGTCCTTGGCCTGCTTACGGGCGCGCTGGGCGTCCTGCCGGGCCCGCCGGCTCTCCTCCTTCGCCCGGCGCGCCTGCTCCTTCCACTCCTCCCGCGCGCGCCGCATCTCCTCCTTCGCCTGCCGCCAGGTCTCCTTGTCGCCCCACTGCCCCTCCCACGGGCCGTGCTTGTCCTGCTTGTCCTGGGCGCCGCCCTTGTCCTGGGCGCCGCCGGAGGTACGGGCCCGCTGGGCCGCCTCCCGCATCTCCCGCCGCAGATCGCTCGCGGAGCCGCGGACGTCCTCGCGGATCTCGGCGGCGAGTTCGGCGACCGACTCGCGGATCTCCAGCTCCAGATCGGCCAGTTCACCGCCGCGGTCGGCCAGTTCGGCGCGCCCGGCGTCGGTGATGGAGTAGACCTTGCGGCCGCCCTCGGTGGTGTGGGTGACCAGGCCCTCGGCCTCCAGCTTGGCCAGCCGCGGATAGACGGTGCCGGCCGAGGGCGCGTACAGCCCCTGGAACCGCTCCTCCAGCAGGCGGATGACCTCGTAGCCGTGGCGCGGCGCCTCGTCGAGCAGCTTGAGCAGATACAGACGCAGTCGGCCGTGGGCGAATACGGGGGGCATCAGAGGACCTTTCCCTGGGTGCCGTCGGTGGTGTCCGTGTCCTCCTCGGACGGTGGACGGCGCAGCAGCGCGATGGCGCCCGAGACGGTGGTGGCCTTGAGACTGCCATTTCCCGCGCCGAGCCGGCCGGTGATCCTCTTGGCTCCCCACTGACCGCTGACCCGCAGGTCCTCGAAGCCGTTGGAGACCGAGCCGCTGGCCGTGTTGGCCTCCACCTCGGCGTCGGCGGGGTGCGGCAGCCGGATGGCGATCTCGCCGGAGACGGTGGTGAGGCGGATGTCGGAGCACCGCGGGGCGGGGGCCAGGTCGAGCACCATGTCCCCGCTGACCGACTCGGCCCGTACCAGGGGCCCCGAGCCCTCGACGACGGTGAGGTCGCCGGAGACGGAGTGGAACCGCAGATCGCCGGTGACGGCCTGTGCCTCGACCCGGCCGGAGACGGTGTCGGCCTGGACCGGCCCGGTCAGCCCGAGCAGGGTGAAGTCGCCGGAGACACCGCGCAGTTCGGCACGGCCGGTCAGCCCGGAGACCACGGCGGAGCCCCCGACGACGCCGATCGTGGAGCTGGTGCCGGCGGGCACGGTGAGGGTCACATGGGCGGTGCGGTTCCACTGCCCGAGCCACTTGCGGAAGCCCTTCCAGGACAGGTCGTCGTAGCCGACGCTCAGGGTGCCGTCGGTATGGCTGACCTTCAGCGGTGGGCCGTCGATCTCCGAGACCTCGAGGCGGGCGGGGCCGGGGGCCGCGCCGACCACATTGACCGTGCCGCCCACGATGCGTACGTCGAGAGTGGACACCGGGTCGTCGAAGGTGAGCTTCTGTGGCGCGGTGATCGACCACTGTGATCCGGCTGACATCCCTGGCCTCCCCTGGCTGGACGGTGCGCCCCTGACCGGATGTGCGCGCGCCGCCCTTGACCGGACGTGCGTCCGCCATCTGGACGCAACATATCGTGTCTCCTGCTCAACACGATATATCGCGGCAGCGCGGAGTCAAGCCCGGTCCGGACCCCGGGCGGGGTGCCGGGGACCGGGATCCCGGAGCCGCGGTCGGTGATGGATCCGCTTCCACACCCCCGCGCACCTGCGCACAATCACGTGAGCGGGTGGCGGACGCGGCGACAGATGCATGGCACAGTCATCGTTTCCCGGCGGGCCGAATCGCCCTTCTTCAAGAAAGTGATCCACCGTGGGAATTTCCGCTAGAGCTTCGCTAGAGCCCTGGTAGAGCGTCATGGAGACATATGTTTGAGGCTGTTACCTTCGTGGCCTCGGAATCGGGAAGGAAGAGGGGCCGTGGGGGGAATGACGTCACAACCCTGGAAAACCTCGGTACCAGAAGAAGGCGCGGAGCCGCCCTCGGTTGCCCGGTTGCTCTTGCGGGCCGCCCGTGACCACGCCCATTCGGGGGTGCGCTATCTGACCGGGCCCACGGCGAGTGAATCCGTGCGGCAGTCCTATCCGGAACTTCTGGAATCGGCCCTCGGGCTTCTCTCCGCACTCCGGGACCGCGGATTGCGGCCGCGGGACAAGGTGGCCCTCCTGCTGGACCGCCAGCCGGAATTCCTGACGGTCCTCTGGGCCTGTCTGCTGGGCGGCTTCGTGCCCTGCCCGATGGTGCCGATCACCGGCGACCCGGCCCGCTGGGCGGCCCAACTCGCCCATGTCAACGGGCTGTTGGACGGCCCCCTGCTGGTCACCACCGAGACGACGCGGGCCGAGCTGCCGGAGGTTCCCGGGCTCGCGGTGGCCGCCGTGGAGGAGCTGCGGGAGGCCGGGGGCCCCTCCGGTGCCGAACGCGACCGGGAACCCGCCGTGCACTCCGCGGCCCCGGAGGACCTCGCCCTGCTGGTGCTGACCTCCGGCTCCACCGGGAATTCCAAGGCGGTCATGCTCACCCATGGAAATATCCTGGCGTCCATGGCAGGAAAGGCGGGGAAACAGCGGCTCACCGCCGCCGACACCACCTTCAATTGGATTTCCTACGACCATGTGGCCGCGCTTTTGGAAGCGCATATGCTGCCGCTGTACGTGGGCGCCGAACAATTGCATGCGGAAGCCTCGGTCATTCTTGAGGAGCCGCTGCGGTTCCTCCGTATCATTTCCCGTCACAAGGTCACGATGACCTTTACGCCGAACTTCCTCCTCGGTCCGCTGAATTCCTCCGTGCAGGAGATCGCGGAGGAGATATCGGCGGGCGGTGAAGGGCTCGATCTCAGCACGCTGCGCCATATCGTCAGCGGCGGAGAGGCGAATGTCGTGGCGACCGGCGAGGCATTCCTCGCCCATTACGCTCCGTACGGTCTGCGGGAGGGCGCGCTCTGGCCCGCCTTCGGGATGACCGAGACCTGCGCGGGCAGCATCTACAACCGCGCGTTCCCGGTCACCGACGTGGGCGAGGAGTTCGCCAACCTCGGCACCCCCGTCGAGGGGCTGCGGATCCGGGTCGCCGACGACGACCACCGGGCGCTACCCGCGGGCGAGATCGGCGAGCTCCAGCTCAGCGGGCCGATGATCACGACCGGCTACTACAACAACGCGGAGGCCACCGAGGAAGCCTTCACCCCCGACGGCTGGTTCCGCAGCGGCGACCTGGGCCGGATCGACGAGGGCCGGCTGACCCTCGTCGGGCGCAGCAAGGACAGCGTCATCGTCAATGGCGTCAACTACTTCAGCCATGAGATAGAGGCCGCCCTGGAGCAGCTGGACGACGTCGTGAGCGGCTATGTCGCGGCGTTCCCGACCCGCCGCCCCGGCAGCGACACCGAGCAGCTGGTCATCGCCGTCAGCCCGGAGCCCGCGGACGACGACGAGGCCGGGCTGTACCGCATGATCACCGCGGTGCGCTCGACCGTCGTGATCCACTGGGGCTTCAGACCCTTCCTCATCCTGCCGCTGCCCAGGGACGCCTTCCCCAAGACCAGCCTCGGCAAGACGCTGCGCCGCAGGATGCGCCAGCGCCTGGAGTCCGGCGGCTACGACGATGTCATCGAGCGGGTCGCGGAGCTGACCACCCGCCGCCTCGGCGGCCACACCCCGCCCGAGGGCGAGACCGAGCGGGTCCTGGCGGAGATCTACGCCGAGATGTTCGACACCGTCCCCGAGCGGATCAGCGCCACCGCCGGCTTCTTCGACCTCGGCGGCACCTCGCTGGACATCCTGCGGCTGCGGCGCCAGGTCCACCGGCGCCTCGGGGTCGCGGACCTGCCGGTCATCACGGTGCTCACGGCGCCGTCGGTACGGCAGCTCGCCGCCCGGATCGCGGGCGGCGGCACGCACCACGCGGCCGAGTACGACCCGGTCGTACCGCTCCAGACCGGCGGCGAGAAGACCCCGCTGTTCTGTGTCCACCCCGGCGTCGGCGAGGTCCTGGTCTTCGTCAACCTCGCCAAGTACTTCGTCGGCGACCGGCCGTTCTACGCGCTGCGCGCCCGTGGCTTCAACGAGGGCGAGAAGCCCTTCACCAGCTTCGAGGAGATGGTGGAGTGCTATGTGGAGGCCATCCGCGCCCGCCAGCCGCACGGCCCCTACGCCATCGCCGGATACTCCTACGGCGGCGCCGTGGCCTTCGAGATCGCCAAGGCGCTCGAGGCCCAGGGCGAGCGGGTCGACTTCGCGGGCAGCTTCAACCTCCCGCCGCACATCAAGTACCGCATGGACGAGCTCGACTTCATCGAGACCGCGACCAACCTCGCCTTCTTCCTCGACCTGATCAACAAGAAGCAGTCGCTCGACCTCCCCGCCGAGCTGCGCCCGCTGCCCCGCGAGGAGCAGCTCGCGCATCTGCTGCGGATCGCCCCGCGGGGCCGGCTGGACGAACTCGACCTGGATCTCGGGAAGTTCACCGCCTGGGCGGAGCTGGCCCACGGGCTGACCACGCTGGGCCGCGACTACCACCCCGGCGGCACCACCCGTTCCATGACCGTCTTCTACGCGATCCCGCTGCGCGGCACCAAGGAGGACTGGCTGGCGAACGAGTTGCGCAGGTGGGACGAGTTCACCACCGAGCCCAACCGGTATCTGGACGTCCCCGGTGAGCACTACACCCTGATGGGCCCGCGCCATGTCGCGGCCTTCCAGGCGGTGCTGCGCAGGGAACTCGACCGTGCGCTGGGCGACGCCGACCAGGCCCGGACCACGAGCCGGGCATAGGCCGCCCGGCAGGGCCGGACACAGGCCCGGCAGGGCCAGGCACGCGGGCCCCCGCGGGCCGGGCACAAGGACCCATGATGGCCAGGCAAAGGGAGAAGAGCAGGGTGGAAGGCAAGAAGATCCTGGTCACCGGGGCCACCGGGCAGGTGGCCCGGCCGGTGGCCGAGGCGCTCGCCGGTCGCAACGAGGTGTGGTGCCTGGGCCGGTTCGGCACTCCCGGTGTCGAAAAGGAGCTGACCGACCAGGGGATCACCACATTCCACTGGGACATGAACGACCAGGGCCCGGCGGCGTACGAGGGGCTGCCGGACGACTTCACCCATGTCTTCCACTCTGCGGTGCGCCGCGGCGAGGACGGCGACGTCAACGCGGCCATCGAGGTCAACTCGGTGGCCACCGGCCGGCTGATGACCCACTGCCGGAGCGCCGAGGCGTTTCTCTTCGTCTCCACCGGGGCGCTCTACAAACGGCAGACCCTCGACCACGCGTACTCCGAGGACGACCCCGTCGACGGAGTGGCCGACTGGCTGCCCGCCTATCCGGTGGGCAAGATCGCCGCGGAGGGCGCGGTACGGGCGTTCGCCCAGGTGCTGGGCCTGCCGACGACCATCGCCCGGCTCAACATCGCCTACGGCCCCGGCGGTTACGGCGGGGTGCCGATGCTCTACTTCAAGCGGATGCTCGCGGGCGAGCCGATACCGGTGCCCATGGAGGGCCAGAACTGGTGCTCGCTCCTCCATACCGACGATCTGATCGCCCATGTCCCCCATCTGTGGCAGGCCGCCTCGACTCCGGCCACGCTGGTCAACTGGGGCGGGGACGAGGCGGTCGGGATCACCGACTGCGTGCGCCATCTGGAGGAGCTCACCGGGGTACGGGCCCGGCTCGTGCCCAGCGAGGTGACCCGCGAGACCTATCACTTCGACCCCACGAGGCGGCGCGAGATCACCGGCCCCTGCCGGGTGCCGTGGCGCGAGGGCGTACGGCGCACGCTCCAGGCGCTCCACCCCGAGCACCTTCCGTCCTAGCCGCGGCACACCGCCGTCCGAGGAGTGGCGAACACCATGGCATCACCGAACATCGAGGCCATCCGCGCCTCCTACGCGGGTTTCCGCGACCGCGACATCGAGGGGATCCTGTCCGGTATGCACCCCGATGTGGAGTGGGTGCATCCGGAGGGGATGGCCAAGTACGGGCTCGGCGGCACCAAGCTGGGCCATGCGGGGATCAAGGAGTTCCTGGCCCATGTGCCCACCGTGCTGGGCGGGATGCGGCTCGAGCCGAAGGAGTTCATCGAACAGGGCGACCGGATCGTGGTGTTCGGCACCCGTGAGGTGACCTCGCGCCGTGGGACGACCGTGACCCTGGACTTCGTCCACTCGTGGACGATGCGCGACGGCAAGGCGGCGAGGATGGAGGACATCTTCGACACCGTGGCGTTCCATGAGCTGATCGAGAGCTGAGCGAGGGCTGATCGAGAGCCTCCATGACGGCCTGCCCGCTTCCCGCGCCCGAGAAGCGCGGGAAGCGGGCGGAGACGTCTTATGGGCCGAGGTCTCAGACCGTACGGAAGACCTCGTCGTACTCCAGGCGCGGCAGCCGCCCCATCCAGGCGTCGGGGCCCGGCTTGCCGATGTTGACCACACAGACCGCCGTGTGCCGACCGTCCTCGAAGAACTCCTTGGAGACTGCCGCGTGGTCGAAGCCGATCATGGGCCCGGCGGCGAGCCCCGCGGCGCGCACGCCCAGGATGAAGTAGCCCACCTGGAGCGCCGTGTTGAACCGCGCCGATCCCTCCCGGACGTCCGGGTCGGCGAAGAACGCCTGCGGGTTCTCCATGAACGGCACCAGCCGCGGCAGCTCCTCATGGAAGTCCAGGTCCGCGGCGAGCACCGCCACCAGCGGCGCCTTGGCGGTCTTCTCCTGGTTCCGCCCCGTCATATGCGCCACCAGCCGGGCGCGCGCCTCCGCCGAGCGCACCAGGACCGCCCGCAGCGGCTGCTGGTTCATCGAGGTGGGCGCGTACTTGACCAACTCGTGGATCGCGCGGACCTGCTCCTCCGTGACCGGCTCGTCGGTGAAGGTGTTGGCCGTCCGGGCCTCCAGGAACAGCTGCCGCTGCGCCTCCGGCGCCAGGGTGAGAGGGCTCAGGGCCCCGCTGTTCTCCGGTGCGCTCATCGAGCTCTCCTTTGATGAATTAAATGGACTGGACGGGCTAGTCCACTGCGGTAAACGAAGGCTAGACTCACAAGTCCATCGAGGGCAAGACCGGCTCGGAGCGAGGAGGTTGGGCCGTTGCGGACGGACAGCGGTCCCCGGCGCAGCGCCGCGGGACGACCCGCGGGCCCCCAGCCCGCCAAGCGGCAGGCGATCTTGGAGGCGGCCGTGGCCGTCTTCCTGCGCGAGGGATACAACCGGGCCAGTGTGGATGTCATCGCGGACGAGGCCCGCGTGTCCAAGCAGACCGTCTACAACCACTTCGGCGACAAGGAACGGCTGTTCATCGCCGCCGTCGAGGAGGAGCGGGAGCGGGTGGCGGCCGGTTTCGCCGCCGGTTCCCCGTACGTCCTCGGCCCGGACGGCGCCGCGAACGCCGAGGCGTACGACGGCGGCGACGCCCGCGCCGCGCTGATCGCCTTCGGCCACCGGGTGCTCGCCGTGCTCCTCGACGAACGGGCCTCCGCGCTGCGCCGCCTGGTCATCGCCGAGGTCGCCCGCCACCCGTCGCTGCGCCCCGCGTGCGCGGAGGGCGAGCCCCAGCAGCTGGTGAAGTATCTCGCCGAGATGCTCGGCCGGCGCAGCAGCCGCGGCGAGCTGAGCGTGCCGGATCCGGCCGCCGCCGCCCACCAGTTCGTGGCCCTGGTCGTCCAGCAGGGCCTCTACCAGTCGATGTACGGTACGCGCCCGCTCGCCGACGACGAGGCCGCCGCCATCTATGAGAGCGCCGCCGACCTGCTCGTCCGCGCGTACCGCCCATGAAGCCCGAAGAGAGGTGCCACCCATGCGGGTGAGCGTGCTCGGACCGCTGACACTCGGCCTCGGCGCCCGCTCCGGGGTGCCCAGCGCGATGAAGCCGCGCAAGGTCCTGTCGCTGCTGCTGCTCAACGCCGGCCGGATGGTGCCGGTGCAGTCGCTGATGGCCGAGCTCTGGGGCGATCAGCCGCCGCGCACCGGGCTGACCACGCTCCAGACGTACATCCTGCATCTGCGCAAGCT
Organism: Streptomyces malaysiensis subsp. malaysiensis; assembly: GCF_040653035.1. Taxonomy (NCBI): domain Bacteria; kingdom Bacillati; phylum Actinomycetota; class Actinomycetes; order Kitasatosporales; family Streptomycetaceae; genus Streptomyces; species Streptomyces malaysiensis. Next base: position 390,144 of record NZ_JBEZNG010000001.1, on the reverse strand, counting down.
GCTCGCCGAGATGCTGGGGATCCCCTCGGCCACCGTCACCCGGGATGTGCTCCAGACCCGGCCCGGTGGCTACGCCATGGTGGTGGAGCCCGGTGAGCTCGACGTCCATGAGTACCGCGACCTCGTCGCCGAGGGCGAATGCGCGCTGGAGGTCGGCGACGAGCGGACGGCCGACACCTCCTTCCGGCGGGCGCTGGCCCTCTGGCAGGGCCCGGCCCTGGTCGACGTCACCCCGCACGGCCGGCCGCTCCAGGCGGAGGTCGCCCGGCTCGAGCAGTCGCGGCTCACGGTCACCGAGCGCGGTATCGAGACCCGGCTGCGGCTCGGCAGCCATCTGGAGGTGCTCAGCGACCTCGCCTCGCTGGTCGTGGAGCACCGCTTCCACGAGGGCCTGCACGGGCAGTACATGCTCGCCCTCCACCGCTCCGGTCAGCGCACCCGTGCCCTGACGGTCTATCAGCGGCTGCGGACGGCGATGACGGAGGAGCTGGGTCTCGAGCCCTCGGCGAAGCTCCAGCGGCTCCAGCAGGCGGTGCTGGTGTCCGACCCCCGGCTGGACCACGAGGCGGGGGCGCCGGGGCGCGGTCCGGTGGTGGCCTGAGGGGCGGCCACCGGGGCCGCGGCGCCCGGACGTCCCCGCCCGGGGACTCGCGCCCTCGGCCGGGGCCGCCCTTACCCGGGGCCGCCCTCAGCCGTCAGATGTCGTCGTCTTCCTCGTCGAGCCGGGCCAGCCAGGTCGCCAGCCGCTCCACCGGGACCTCGAAGTCCGGGTTCAGGTCGACGAACGTCCGCAGTTGCTGGGCGAGCCACTCGAAGGTGAACTCCTCGTCGCCGCGCCGCTGCTCCAGTTCCTCGATACCGCGATCGGTGAAGTACAAGGGTCGCTCCGGAGGGGGTGGTGTGGATGTGCCAGCCCAGGATATGCGGCCGTACGACCCGGTGAGCGACCCGAGGGCCCGCCGGGGTTGACGTTGACGCATGCGTCAATGTTTACGGTTCATCGGCATGACAGACATGACAGCCGCACACTTCCACGGCAAAGCGGTGATCGTCACCGGTGGGGGCACGGGGATCGGGCGGGCCACGGCGCGGACCTTCGCCGAGCAGGGCGCCGAGGTGCTGGTGGTGGGCCGTACGGCCGACAGACTCGCCGAGACGGCCGCCGAGGCACCGGGCATCCAGCAGCTCGCGACCGACGTCTCGGCCCCCGGCGCCGCCGAGCTGATCGTGAACACCGCGCGGGAGGCGTTCGGCCGGATCGATGTGCTGGTCAACAACGCCGCCGTGGTCCGGCAGACGCCGCTCGGGGACGCCGAGCGGGAGGCCGCGGAGGAGATGCTCGCCGTCAACCTGCTAGCCCCGGTCCACCTCACCCACGCCGCCCTTCCGCATCTGAGCGAGACCGCCGGGGTCGTGATCAACGTCAGTACGGCGATCGGCCAGCGCGGCTGGCCGTTCACCGGTGGAGAGCTGTACGCGGCGCTGAAGGCCGCGCTGGACACGCTGACGCGGAGCTGGGCGGTGCAATTCGCCCCGAGCGGGGTGCGCGTGGTCGGGGTGGCCCCCGGCCCCATCGCCACCCCGATCGGACAGCACCAGGGGCTCGACGCCGAGCAGATCGAGGCCCTGCGGACGACGCTGATCGAGCATGTGCCGCTGCGGCGGGTCGGCCGGGCGGAGGAGGTCGCCTTCTGGATCGCCCAGCTCGCCAGGGCCGAGGCGGGCTACACCACCGGTGTCGTGCTGCCCGTGGACGGCGGGGCGCTGGTCGGCTGAGCGCTCCGCCGGAAGTGCGCTCCACCGCGAGTGCGCCGAGCTTCCGTCGATCCATGGGTAGTGTCGCCGTATGCGGATAGGGGAGTTGGCGAAGGCCACCGGTGCCACCACCAGGGCCCTGCGCTTCTACGAGGAGCGCGGGCTGCTGAGCTCGGCCCGCGCGGTCAACGGCTACCGGATCTACGACGAGCGGGCCATCCGGCGCGTGGTCAACATCCGCTATCTGCTGGACGCCGGGCTCACGCTGGAGGACGTCGAGCACTTCAGCGCCTGCCTGGACGGCGATCTGCCGAACAGCCCGCCCTCCGAGGCCGGGCTGAACGTCGGGCGCCGCCGCCTGAGCGTGCTGGACGAGCGGATCGCCACCCTCGCCCGGGTGCGCGACGAACTCGCCGAGCGGCTCGCCGTCGCCTCCGGTGACCGGGCCGCGATCACTCCGTCGTCCTGCTGAGCAGCCAGGACACTAGCGCGCGTACGGCGCCGGAGAGCACGGCGGCGGTGAGGGTCAGGAGGGCGGGGCGGCGGCGGTTCGGCATCGTGACCTCTTTCGTGAAACCGGCTTTCGTGAAACCGGCGAAGGCGCCGGGGGTACGTTTCACGATGTGCGGGCTCTGGGGCGTTGCGGCAGCCCGCACGCGTTGCAGGGCGGCCGCAACGGGGGAGGGGCGACCATGGAGGACGGACCCGTCGGCGGGGAGCTGGTGCCGGAGCCGGGGGCGGCGCGGCGGATCGGGGATCTGAAGCCGATCCCCGAGCAGGTGAGACCCGAGTGCCGGGCGCTGGCCGAGAGCCTGCGGGAGCTGTTCGGCGCGGTCGGGGTGTCGCTGCGGGTCTTCGCCGTACGGCTGCACTACGACGCGGGGACCGTCTCGCGCTATCTCAACGGGACCGTGGTGCCGCCCGCCGAGTTCGTGGACCAGCTCCTCACCCATGCCGCCAAGGCCACCGGACGGCCCTCCTCGACCGAGGTGATGGCCCATGTGCACACCCTGCAACGGCGGGCGTTGCAGGCCACCAACAAGGTCGGCTGGGAGCTTCAGCGGCTGCGCGACCAGCTCGCCGACGCCGACCGGCAGCGCCAGCAGGCCGAGGTGCGCGCGGACGCGCTCTCGGAGGCGTTGCTGGTACGGAAACAGCGCATCGCGGAGATGGAGGTCGAGCAACGGCGGATCGCGGTCGCGGCGGCCGACCGCGAGGCCCGGAGCGCGGAGCTGGACCGCCTTCGGCAGGAGCGCGAGGACCTGACGGCCGAACGGGACCGGCTGCGGGAAGAAGTCGCCCGCCTTCAGGACGCGTTGACCCAGGCCCGGCGGCAGGCGCTGGACGCCGAGCGCCGGTGCGAGGCGCTGGAACACCAGCTCCAGACCGAGGAGGAGGCGGCCGGGGCGAAGGCCGCCGCCGAGGACCCGGTCTCGCACCGGCTGTGGCTCGCCGAGGAGCAGGCCATCGCCGCCGAGGAGCGGGCCCTGCGGCTGGCCTCGGAACTCGCCGAACTGCGCGCCCGGGGCACCGGTGCCTACCTCTGGCGCCATGACGACCCGGACGGGCCGCGCCCCGTCGCCGGTGGGTCGCGCGAGCGCCGCGCCACGCCGTTCGAGGAGCGGGCGCCGGACGGCCCGGCTCCCGTCGACATCAGCTATGTGGCGGCGGACCGCTCCTGGGCGGAGTGGCTGGGCCGGACCCTGGAGGCGTGGGGGCCGCGGGTCGCGCTGTGGCTCTGGGAACCCTCCTCCCCCGCGTCCGTACGCGACCTCCACCCCGACAACGGCCCGCACGTCCTGGTCGTCAGCGAGCACTTCCGCGCCGCGGGGCGGCACGCGGGCATCGACTGGGACGCGGCGATGCGCGAGCTGCGCCGCGAGGGTGTGCTGGCCGCCCTGGTCGACGACGTCCCGCTGCCCTTCGTCGGCGAGGTCGAGGCGCTGGAGCTGCGGGGCGTGAGCGAGGCCGAGGCCAGGAGCCGGCTGCTGACCCGATTCGACGGGCCCGCGCGGCGGGGGCCGCGCTTCCCGTCCGCGCTGCCCGCCGTCTGGGACGGTGTGCCGCGGCGCAACCCCCATCTCACCGGGCGCGCGGAGCCGCTGGCCGCGCTGCGGAAGCGGCTGACCGCCGCACCGGCCGACACCGCCGTATGCGCCCTGCTCGGCCCGCCCGGTATCGGCAAGACACAGCTCGCGGCCGAGTACGCGCACCGGTTCGGGCCCGAGTACGACATCGTGTGGTGGGTCCGCGCGGACGGCCGCACCGCCGCGCGCGAGCGCCTCGCTGAACTCGCCCCCGCCCTGGGCCTGAGCGGCGGCGGGTTCGGGGAGCGCGTCCGGGCGGTGCACGACGCTCTGCGCCGCGGGCGGCCGTACGCCCGCTGGCTGATCGTCCTGGACGGGGCGGACGACCCCGACGCGGTCGCGGACCTGCTGCCGTCCGGGCCCGGCCATGTGCTGATCACCTCGCGGAACCGGGCGTGGGGCACCCACTACGCCGAACTGCTGGATGTGCCGCCGCTGCGCCGCGAGGAGAGCGTCGCCCTCGTCCGCCGCCGCGCGCCCGGCCTCGACGGCGACGCGGCGGCGCTGCTCGCGGAGGCGGTGGAGGACCATCCGCTGTTACTCGATCAGACGGCCGGCTGGCTCGGCGAGTCGATCGTGCCGGTCGGCGACTACGTCGAGGCGCTGCGCGAGGGCAGGACCGAGGACCTGGGCCTCAAGCTGGCGGCCGCGTATCCGCTGTCGTACCCGGTGGCGCTGAGCATCCAGCTCAACCAGCTCAGGGAGACCGTGCCGGCCGCCATCGACCTGCTCCGGCTGTGCGCCCACTTCGCGCCCGGGCCCGTCCCGCTGGACCTGCTGCGGGCCGTGCCGCTGCGCGAGCTGTCCGTCCCGCTGGCCGAGTTGCTCGACGACGACCTGCGGTGGCATGCGACGGTCGGCGCGCTCGCGCAGTATTCGGTGGCGCGTCTGGAATCCGCTGCGCTGTGCCTGCCCCGCGCACTCCAGCAGGCCGTACGGGCGTCGATCGCCGGCGCCGAGCGCGAGTCGTACGCCCGGGTCGTCCGCCTGGCGCTGCGGCAAGCGGACCCCGGCACCCCGGACGACCCCGCCGCCTGGCCGAGCTACGCCCGGCTCGTGCCGAACCTGGAGCCCTCGGGCGCGCTGGACTCACCGGATCCCGTGTCGCGCGAGCTGGTCGTCGGATTCCTCACCTATCTGACGCTGAGCGGCGACTACGCGACGGGTGAGCACATCGCGGAACGGGCGACGGGCAGCCACCCGGAGCTGGCCACCCGTCGTGCCGCGCTGCTGCGCGAGACCGGGGACTACGCCGCGGCGGAGGCGCTGGACCGGTCGGTCCTGGAGAGCCTGACCGAGACCGACGCACCGGGCCGATGCGTCGCCATGGCCAGGCTGGCCGCGGACCTCCGGGGCCTGGCCCGCTACGCCGAGGCACACCAGCTGGCCTGCCGACAGCGTGATCTGTGCGCCGCGAGCCGCCCGGAGGACGGTGCGGAGGCGCGGAACGCCCAGCGCGGCCTGTCCCGCTCACTGCGCATGCTCGGCTCCTACACCGAGGCCGCGGAGCTGTCCCGGCAGGTGCTGGACAGCGCGCGGGCCCAGCTGGGCCCGACGGCGCTGGTGACGCTGGCCTGCGAGACGGAGCACGCGTACGACCTGCGGCTCTCCGGCCGTCACCGGGATGCCCTGGAGCTTCAGGTGCCCAGCGTCGATCGGCACGTCGCGGTGCTGGGCGCCGGGCATCCGCTGAGCCTGGCCGCCGAGTACCACGTGTGGCTGTGCGGCGGACACGGCGACGTCGACGACATCCACGGCCTGTTGCGACGCGCGGCGGACCTACTGGGCGAGGGCGCACCCACGACGCTCATGATCGCGACCGGGGTCACCCGCGCCCTCCGGCGCGAGGGCCACCTGACCCGGGCCGGGGAGGCCGCACTGGAGACCGCGAACCGCTACCGGGCCGCCCTGGGGGAGCGGCATCCCTACACCATCGGGGCGCGCGCGAACCACGCGCTCACGCTGCGTACGGACTTCGCGGTACGGCTTCTGGACACCGCGCTCATGGACATGACCGCCGCCGTCGGCGAGCACCACCCCTGGACACTGGGGATCGCGCTCAACACCGCCGCCACGTACCACGCGACGGGGCGGCACCAGGACGCCTGCGCGCTGAGCCGCGAAACCGGGCTGCACGCCGCCGAGGCGCTGGGCGAGCGGCATCCGCTGGCCCTGTTGGCCCATATCGGTCTGGCCGCGGACCTGCGGATGATCCGCGGCGGGCGCGACGAGGCGGACGTGATCGAGGAGGTGGCCCTCGGCGGTCTGGCCGCCGTCTTAGGACCGAATCACCCCGAGACCGCGGCGGCCCGCAAGCGCATCCGCCCGGTCTGGGACTTCGAGCCGCTGCCGGTCTGACGCGGCCGAACGGCCGGAAGGCCAGGCCCCTCAGGGGACCTGGCCTTCCGGGACGGACGGGGCGAATCAGATCTCGAAGACCTCGCTCACCAGCGCCCCCTGCTCCGACTGGTGCCGCTTGTTCGACCCCACCGCGGGCGAGGACGAGTGCGGGCGGGAGACCCGGACCAGCCGCTCGGCGGCGGGGACATCCGCGCCGACCGACAGCTCCAGGTGGTCGATCAGGTTGAGCGCGACGAACGGCCAGGCACCCTGGTTGGCCGGTTCCTCCTGCGCCCAGACGAACTTCTGGACGCCCGAGTACTTGGCGATCTCGGCCTGGAGCTCCGCGCCCGGCAGCGGGTACAGCCGCTCCAGGCGGATGATCGCCGTGTCGTGCGCACCGCGCTTGTCCCGCTCCGCGGCCAGGTCGTAGTAGACCTTGCCGGAGCAGAAGACCACCTTGCGCACCGCGGCCGGGTCGGCCGTCTCGTCACCGATCACCGGGCGGAACGAGCCGCTCAGGAACTCCTCGGTGCTCGACGCCGCGGCCTTCAGACGCAGCATCGACTTCGGGGTGAAGACGACCAGCGGCTTGTGGTGCGGGTTGTGGACCTGCCAGCGCAGCAGGTGGAAGTAGTTCGACGGCAGCGTGGGCGCGGCGACCGTCATGTTGTTCTGCGCGCACAGCTGGAGGAAGCGCTCGATACGGGCCGAGGAGTGGTCCGGGCCCTGGCCCTCGTAGCCGTGCGGCAGCAGCAGGGTGACTCCGGAGGTCTGGCCCCACTTCTGCTCGGCCGAGGAGATGAACTCGTCGACGATGGTCTGCGCGCCGTTGACGAAGTCACCGAACTGCGCCTCCCACATGACCAGCGCGTCCGGGCGGGCCAGCGAGTAGCCGTACTCGAAGCCCATCGCCGCGTACTCGCTCAGCAGCGAGTCGTAGACGTTGTACCGCCCCTGGTCCTCGGTGAGGTACAGCAGCGGGGTGTAGTCGTCACCGGTCTCGCGGTCCACCAGCACCGCGTGGCGCTGGCCGAAGGTGCCGCGGCGGGAGTCCTGGCCGGCGAGCCGGACCGGGGTGCCCTCCATCAGCAGCGAGCCGATGGCGAGGGTCTCGCCCATGCCCCAGTCGATCGAGTCGTCCTCGATCATCGCCGCGCGCCGCTGGAGCTGCGGGTACAGCCGCGGGTGGACGGTGATCCGGTCGGGGATGTTGACCTGGGACTCGGCGATCCGCTTGACGACCTCCTGGGAGACGGCCGTCTGGACGGTGACCGGGAACTCCGGCTGCGGCTCGGGGACATGGGCCGGGGCCGGGGCCGAGACCGCGTCGCGGACCTCGGTGAAGACCTTCTCCAGCTGGCCCTGGAAGTCCTGGAGCGCCTGCTCGGCCTCTTCCAGCGTGATGTCGCCGCGCCCGATCAGCGACTCGGTGTAGAGCTTGCGCACCGAGCGCTTCTTGTCGATCAGGTCGTACATCAGCGGCTGGGTGAAACCGGGGTTGTCGGTCTCGTTGTGGCCGCGGCGGCGGTAGCAGATCAGGTCGATGACCACGTCCTTGTTGAACGCCTGGCGGAACTCGAAGGCGAGCCGCGCGACGCGCACGACGGCCTCCGGGTCGTCGCCGTTGACGTGGAAGATCGGCGCCTCGATCATCCGCGCGACATCCGTGGCGTACATCGAGGAGCGGGACGCGGCCGGGGCGGCGGTGAAGCCGACCTGGTTGTTGATCACGATGTGCACGGTGCCGCCGGTGCGGTAGCCGCGCAGCTGCGACATGTTCAGCGTCTCGGCGACCACGCCCTGGCCCGCGAAGGCCGCGTCGCCGTGGAGGGCGACGGGCAGCACCGTGAAGTCGGTGCCGGCCTTGCCGATGATGTCCTGCTTGGCGCGGACGACGCCCTCCAGGACCGGGTCCACGGCCTCCAGGTGGGAGGGGTTCGCGGTCAGCGAGACCTTGATCTGCTCGCCGTCCAGGCCGGTGAAGGTGCCGTCGGCGCCCAGGTGGTACTTGACGTCGCCGGAGCCGTGCATGGACTTCGGGTCGAGGTTGCCCTCGAACTCGCGGAAGATCTGCGCGTACGACTTGCCGACGATGTTGGCGAGGACGTTGAGCCGGCCGCGGTGGGCCATGCCGACGACGACCTCGTCCAGGCGCGACTCGGCGGCCGCGTCCAGCACCGCGTCCAGCAGCGGAATGACGGACTCGCCGCCCTCCAGGGAGAACCGCTTCTGGCCGACGTACTTGGTCTGGAGGAAGGTCTCGAACGCCTCGGCCGCGTTCAGCCGGCGCAGGATGCGCAGCTGCTCCTCGCGCTCCGGCTTGTCATGGCTGCGCTCGACGCGGTCCTGGATCCACTTGCGCTGCTTGGGGTCCTGGATGTGCATGAACTCGATGCCGGTGGTGCGGCAGTACGAGTCGCGCAGCACGCCCAGGATGTCGCGCAGCTTCATCATGGTCTTGCCCGCGAAGCCGCCGACCGCGAACTCGCGCTCCAGGTCCCACAGGGTGAGCCCGTGCTCGATGATGTCCAGGTCGGGGTGCTTGCGCTGGCGGTACTCCAGCGGGTCGGTGTCGGCCATGACATGGCCGCGGACCCGGTAGGAGTGGATCAGGTCGAAGACCCGCGCCGCCTTGGTGACATCGTCGTCGTGGCTGACGTCGATGTCCTTGAGCCAGCGGACCGGCTCGTACGGGATGCGCAGCGCCTTGAAGATCTCGTCGAAGAAGTCGTTCTCGCCGAGCAGCAGCTGGCTCATGATCCGCAGGAACTCGCCGGAGGCGGCGCCCTGGATCACCCGGTGGTCATAGGTGCTGGTCAGCGTCATGACCTTGGAGATGCCCAGCTTGTTCAGGGTGTCCTGGGAGGTGCCCTGGAACTCGGCCGGGTACTCCATGGCGCCGACGCCGACGATCAGGCCCTGGCCGGGCATCAGCCGCGGCACCGAGTGGACGGTGCCGATGCCGCCGGGGTTGGTCAGGGAGGCCGTGACGCCGGTGAAGTCATCCATCGTGAGCTTGCCGGCGCGGGCGCGGCGGACGATGTCCTCGTACGCCTGCCAGAACTCGAAGAAGTTGAGGGTCTCGGCCTTCTTGATCGCCGCCACCACGAGCTGGCGGTCGCCGTTGGGCTTGACCAGGTCGATGGCGAGGCCGAGGTTGATGTGCTCGGGCTTGACCAGGGTCGGCTTGCCGTCCTTCTCGGCGAACGAGTGGTTCATCGAGGGCATCGCCTTCAGCGCCTGCACCATGGCGTAGCCGATCAGGTGCGTGAAGGACACCTTGCCGCCGCGGGCGCGCTTGAGGTGGTTGTTGATGACGATGCGGTTGTCGAACAGCAGCTTGACCGGGACGGCGCGCACCGAGGTGGCCGTCGGCAGCTCCAGCGACGCGTTCATGTTCTTCGCCACTGCGGCGGAGGGACCGCGCAGCGTGACGAACTCGGGCCCGGCGGCGGGCGCGGCGGGCTCCTTCTTGGAGACCGTCGGCTCGGCCGGGGTCGGCTTGACCGGGGCGGGCTTGGCCGGAGCCGCGGGGGCGGCCGGGGCGGCCTTCGCGGCGGGGGCCGCGGGCTGCGCCGCCGCGGGCTTCGGGGCAGCCGGAGCCGCGGCCGCGGGCTTGGCGGCCGGGACGGCGGGCTTGGCCTCCGCCGGCTGGGCCGCGGCGGGCTTGGCCGGGGCCGCCGGGGAGGCGCTCGCGGCTACTGCCTGTGGTGGCGCGGCCACCGCGGAGCCGGTGTCCTGACCCGGCTTGTAGTCGGCGAAGAAGTCCCACCAGGCTCGGTCGACCGAGTTCGGGTCCTGGAGGTACTGCTGGTAGATCTCGTCGACGAGCCACTCATTGGGGCCGAAGGCAGCGGCAGGGTTACTTCCCTGCCCGTCCTGTTCTTCGGTCGAGACGCTCGAGGTGTTGGGGGACTGTGGCGACACGGCGGCAACCGCCCTCTTCCGCTTCCTAAGGTGGTGGACAGCGGGAATAAAGGCTACGCCTTCTGGACCCTTACGTGCAGGTCGCACTGGTCATCGTCGTGCAAGTCACATTGATTGGCGGGTTTCAGCGCATGTCCGACCGGGAAACACACGGGGTTTCGTGTGTTTCCTCGGGCGCGGAGCAGCAGACGTGCACCCCTGCCGCTCGTATGTGCGCGACAGGTTCGATTTTACTTCAGCTTTGATCTCAGGGGGTGCCTGGTTTGGGTTCCGGTGCCGGTCCGGGGATGCTGACCTTGATCCGGCAGCCGCGCGGGGACTCCGCCACCCCTATCCGCCCGCCGTGCAGATCCACCGCCCAGCGCGCGATCGCCAGTCCCAGGCCGGTGCCGCCGTCGCTGGCCGGGCCCGGCCGCCGCCGGCCGTCCGCCGAGCCGTCCGGGGAGAGCCCGCCCCGGTTGAACCGCTCGAAGACGCGGTGCCGCTCCGCCTCGGGGATGCCGGGGCCCTCGTCCAGCACCTCCAGCTCCAGGCTCTCCGGGCCCTCGCCGCGCCGAGCGCGCACGGTCACCCGGCCGTGCGCCGGGCTGTGCTTCACCGCGTTGTCGATCAGGTTCGCCATCACCTGGTGCAGCCGCTCGGCATCGGCGTGGGCGGTCAGCTCGGGCGGGGAGACGTCCAGGTTGAGATGGACGTCCTTACGGGTGTGCGCGCCCGAATGGGACTCCGCGCCCTTGGCCATGCCGGCCTCCTTGAGGATCCCGGCCAGATACGGCCAGACCTCGAACCGCCGCGCGTGCAGCGGCACCACCCCGTTGTCGAGCCGGGAGAGGTCGAGCAGCTGATCCACCAGGCGGCCCAGGCGCTGGGTCTGCTTCAGTGCGACCCGCATGGTCTCCGGATCGGCGTCCGACACCCCGTCCACCACGTTCTCCAGCACCGCGCGCAGCGCCGCGATCGGGGTGCGCAGCTCATGCGAGACGTTGGCCACCAGCTCCTTGCGGTGGGTGTCCACCGCCTCCAGGTCGGCCGCCATCCGGTTGAACGCGGACGCCAGGTCGCCGAACTCGTCCCGGCGCTGCGCCGCCCGCACCCGCCGGGTGTAGTCGCCGTTCGCCATCGCCCGGGTGACGGCGGTCATCTCGTCCAGCGGGGCGGTCAGCCCGTTCGCCACGAACTGGGTGATCAGCAGCGAGGCGATGATCGAGAAGATGGTGATGACGCGCAGCTCGGTGTCGGAGTGCATCGCCGCGAAGACCAGCAGCGTGGTGATGATCACCGAGCCGACGACCAGCGCCCCCAGCGCCGCCTTGACCGAGCGGTACGGGTCGAAGGGGCGCAGCGCCTCCCAGATCCGGGCCCAGGTGGCGCGGGACCACGCCCGGCGCCCCTTGGGGTCCCCGGGCATCCGGCAGACCTTGGGGACCCTGCGCGCCCAGCCCCCGGGAGCCCGGCGGGCCCAGCGTCCGGGCGCCCGGCGGGCGGCCTTCCGTGCCCAGTCCTTGCGCGTCCAGCCCTTGCGCGCCCAGCCCTTGGGGGCCCGGCGGGCCCAGAGCTCGGTGACCCTGCGTGCCCAGAGGGCCCTCTTCATGCCGCCGGGGTCTCCAGGGCGTAGCCGACGCCGTGCACCGTACGGATCCGTTCCGCGCCGATCTTCCGGCGCAGCGCCTTGATGTGGCTGTCCACGGTGCGGGTGCCCGAGGCGTCCGCCCAGTCCCACACCTCGGCCAGCAGCTGCTCACGGGAGAGCACCGCACGCGGGGTGTTCGCCAGACAGACCAGCAGATCGAACTCGGTCGGGGTGAGGTGCACATCCGAGCCGCGCACCCGCACCCGCCGCTGGGCGTGGTCGATCTCCAGCTCGCCCAGGCGCAGGATCCCGCTGCGCGGGGTGTGCGCGGCCAGCGCCGCCCGCTCGACCCGCCGGAGCAGCACATGCACCCGGGCGGCCAGCTCGCGCATGGAGAACGGCTTGGTCATGTAGTCGTCGGCGCCGACCCCGAGCCCCACCAGCATGTCGGTCTCGTCGTCGCGCGCGGTCAGCATCAGCACGGGCACCGGCCGCCGGGCCTGTACTCTGCGGCAGACCTCGAGACCGTCGAAGCCGGGCAGCATCACGTCGAGAACCAGCAGATCGGGCTGCCACGCCTCGGCCGTGTCGACCGCCGCCGGACCGTCTCCCGCCGTCTGGACCTGGAACCCCTCGGCACGCAGCCGGGCCGCGATGGCGTCCACTATGGTCGGATCGTCCTCGACGACGAGGACCCGGCGCTGTGCGCCAGGGGTGGTCGTGGCGGTCCCGTTGTGACCGTTGTGAGTCTGCTCCATACGCCCGCCCCTGCGTCTTCCGGTGAAACCCGCGGCTCGCGCCTGGTCATCGCTCAGCCGCGTTTGGTAGGCAAGCAAGCGTAAAGCCAGCGTACGCGGCTTTGCTACGCGCCCCGAACCGCGAGATGCACGACGTCGGGAACACCCCGGGCAACGGTGACCTCTTCCGTACGCACCCGCGTGAACCCGGCATTCCGGAGAGATCGCTCGAACGCGGGCGACGGCTGCGCCGACCAGACGGCCAGCACTCCGCCCGGTGCGAGGCGCGCCGCGCAGGCGGCGAGCCCGGTGGGGGAGTAGAGGCCGTCGTTGCCCTCGGTGACGGTCCAGTCGGGGCCGTTGTCGATGTCCAGGCACAGCGCGTCATAGGTCTCCGGGCCGGTCCGCAGCCACTCGACCAGGTCGGTGTGGAGGATCTCGGTGCGCGGATCGGCCAGCGCCCCGGCGGATACGGCCGCCAGGGGGCCGTCGAGGTGCCAGTCGATCACCGCCGCCTCCCGCTCGACCACCGCGATCCGCCCCCACCGGGGCTCCGCCGCCGCCTCGACCAGCGAAAACCCCACGCCGAGCCCGCCGATGAGCAGTGCGGGAGAGGGACGGTCGGCGGGCAGCGCGTCGAGGGCGGTGCGGATGAGCAGCCGCTCGGAGCGGCCGTCGGAGGTGTCCATGAGGAAGCACCCATTGGCGATGATCTCGAAGACGGCCTCGCCCGACGGCCCGCCACCGCGCCGCCGCAGCACCACCTCGCCGTACGGGCCCTCCCGGCGGTCGACGATCACCGGCCGGTCGTCGTCGGCGGGGTGGAGGTCGTACATCGGCTGCGGCTGCATAGGGGTGGGGTCCTCCCGGATGGTTCTGACGCCGCCATCCTCGCGCCGCCCCGCCCACCGGTCCAACCGATTCCACGGTGGCCCGGCGGGCGGGGCCTGGCGTCGTCCACGTCACAGCTCGGGGGGAGGTGAGATGACTCACGGCACCCGGGTTGTTGTTCGGGCGTGGCGGAAATGCGCGGGGCAGGGGGAGCGGAGGCGGGAGTGAGGAAGGGGCGCGGACGTTGACGACATCGATACGGGGGACGGCCGTCCCGGGCGCGCGGGCGGCGGACGGGGGCGACCCGGACGAGGCCCGGGGCGCCGCCCTGGCGGTTCCGTGCGCCCGCGCGGCCGGTTGGCGGCTGGTGGCGAGCTGTGCCGGGCCCGTGGCCATCGGGGCCGGCACACCGCGGGTGCCGCCGGCCGCTGGGGCGGGGCGCGGGCGCCGTACGGCGGCCATGGCGGCGCGGCTGCGGCGGCTCTCGCATGCGCTCATCGCCGTGCCGCTCACCCTCGGCTACACGCTCGTCCTGCTCGGCACCGGGCTCTACACCCATCTCGGCGACCCCGGCACGGTGCGCGATCTGCTCGTGGGCTCCAGCACCGATGTGGCCCACCTCTCCCAGCGGCCGCTGCTGACACTGCTGGTCAGCGCGTTGTGGGCGGTGGGCGGGATCACCTCGCCGTATCTGCTCGCCTTCCCCCTGGTGCTCGGCGCGCTGGAGCGGCGCGTCGGCGCGATGCGCACCGCCGGGGTGTTCCTGCTCGGCCATGTGCTGGCGACGCTGCTCACCGAGCTCCCGGTGGCCGCATCCGTGGCCGTCGGACATCTCCCGGCCAGTTCGCTGCGGCGCCTCGACTACGGGGTCAGCTACGGGCTGATCGCCTGCGCCGCCGCGCTCGCCGGGCTGCTGCCGCCCCGGCGGCGGTGGGCGCTGCTCGGCGGGATCGGCCTCGCGCTCGCCGCCGGAAGCCTCGTGGACATCGATCCGCTCACCGGGTGGGGCCATGCCTTCGCCCTGCTGATCGGCGTCGTCTGCTGGCCGTACATCCGGCGAAACGCCAGGTGGCGGCCCTCCTCGAACGGCGGCGACGGCGCCGGACGCCGCTTCGCTCACAGCGAACGAGCCTCCGGGAACACCTGAGGCCCCTTCGCGCATTGAGTGGGCATTGACTTATTGAGTCCTTCTGACTCAACTTGCCTGCCGAAGGGAGATCATGGCTTCGCTGTCCACACCGCTCACCCTGCCTGTGCTGCCTCTCGATGACGAGGTCGTGCTGCCCGGCATGGTGGTGCCGCTGGACCTTTCCGATACCGAGGTGCGCGCCGCGGTGGAGGCCGCCCAGGCCGCCGCCCGCTCCAGTGGGAGCGGAGGAGGCAAGCCGAAGGTGCTGCTGGTGCCGCGCGTCGACGGCACCTACGCCGGCATCGGCACGCTCGGCACCGTCGAACAGGTGGGCCGGCTCTCCGATGGCGACCCGGGCGCGCTGATCCGCGGTGTGCGCCGTGTCCGCATCGGGGCCGGGACCACCGGACCCGGGGCGGCGCTGTGGGTGGAGGGGACCACGGTCGAGGAGATCGTGCCCGATCCGCTTCCCGGCGCCGTCACCGAATTGATCAAGGAGTACAAGGCGCTGGCCACCAGCTGGCTGCGCAAGCGCGGCGCCTGGCAGGTCGTGGACCGGGTGCAGCAGATCGACGATGTCTCACAGCTCGCCGACAACTCCGGCTACTCGCCGTTCCTGAGCGTGGCCCAGCGCGTCGAACTGCTGGAGACCACGGACCCCGTGGCCCGGCTGAAGCTGGCCGTTACCTGGCTCAGCGACCACATCGCCGAGCAGGACGTGGCCGAGTCGATCGCCAAGGACGTCCAGGAGGGCGTCGACAAGCAGCAGCGCGAGTTCCTGCTGCGGCGCCAGCTCGAAGCGGTCCGTAAGGAGCTCGCGGAGCTGAACGGCGACTCTGAGGGCGAGTCCGACGACTACCGCGCCCGGGTGGAGGCGGCCGATCTGCCCGAGAAGGTCCGCGAGGCGGCCCTGAAGGAGGTCGACAAGCTGGAGCGGACCAGCGACCAGAGCCCCGAGGGCAGCTGGATCCGCACCTGGCTGGACACCGTCCTGGAGCTGCCCTGGAACGAGCGCACCGAGGACGCCTACGACATCCGGGGCGCCAAGGCCGTGCTCGACGCCGACCACGCGGGCCTGGAGGACGTCAAGGAGCGGATCACCGAGTACCTGGCGGTGCGCAAGCGCCGTGCCGACCGGGGCCTCGGCATCGTCGGCGGCCGCCGCGGCGGCGCGGTGCTCGCCCTGGTGGGCCCGCCCGGCGTCGGCAAGACCAGCCTGGGCGAGAGCGTCGCCCGCGCGATGGGGCGGAAGTTCGTCCGGGTCGCGCTCGGCGGCGTCCGCGACGAGGCGGAGATCCGCGGCCACCGGCGCACCTACGTGGGCGCGCTGCCCGGCCGGGTCGTCCGGGCCATCAAGGAGGCGGGCTCCATGAACCCCGTCGTCCTCCTCGACGAGATCGACAAGGTGGGCTCCGACTTCCGCGGCGACCCGGCCGCGGCCCTGCTCGAGGTCCTGGACCCGGCGCAGAACCACACCTTCCGCGACCACTACCTGGAGGTCGAGCTCGACCTGAGCGATGTGGTCTTCCTCGCCACCGCCAACGTCCTGGAGGCCATCCCCGAGGCGCTCCTGGACCGGATGGAGCTGGTGCGCCTGGACGGCTACACCGAGGACGAGAAGGTCACCATCGCCCGTGACCACCTGCTGCCCCGCCAGCTGGAGCGGGCCGGTCTGGAGCCGGGCGAGGTCACCGTGGCGGACGAGGCGCTGCGCAAGCTGGCGGGCGAGTACACCCGCGAGGCGGGCGTACGGACCCTGGAGCGGTCCATCGCCCGGCTGTTGCGCAAGGTCGCGGCCCAGCACGAGCTCGGCGAGCGCGAACTCCCCTTCACCGTCGACGTGGCGGAGCTGCGCCCGCTGATCGGCCGGCCGCACCACACCCCCGAGTCCGCCCAGGACCCGGCCGAGCGCCGCACCGCCGTCCCCGGCGTGGCGACCGGGCTCGCGGTCACGGGCGCGGGCGGTGACGTGCTGTTCGTGGAGGCGTCGCTGGCCGACCCGGAGACGGGCGGCGCGGGGCTGAACCTCACCGGTCAGCTCGGCGACGTCATGAAGGAGTCCGCCCGGATCGCGCTCTCCTTCCTGCGCTCCCACGGCGCGGAGCTGGAGCTGCCGGTCGGCGACCTGAAGGAGCGCGGTGTCCACCTCCACGTCCCGGCGGGCGCGGTCCCCAAGGACGGCCCGAGCGCGGGTGTCACCATGACCACCGCCCTGGCCTCGCTGCTCTCCGGCCGCCAGGTGCGCCCGGACGTGGCGATGACGGGCGAGGTGTCCCTGACCGGGCGGGTGCTGCCCATCGGCGGCGTCAAGCAGAAGCTGCTGGCGGCGCACCGGGCCGGGGTGACCACCGTGATCATCCCCAAGCGCAATGAGCCCGACCTGGACGACGTCCCCGCCGAGGTGCTGGACAAGCTGGACGTCCACCCGGTCTCGGACGTCCGCAGGGTCCTGGAGCTGGCCCTCGAACCCGCCTCGACGGCCGCCGCCCCCGAGGTTCCGGCAGCGGCGTGACGGACGCTGCCGGTGGCGCCGTGGCCCGGGGCCCCGTGTCGAACGGGGTTCCGGGCCACGCGTGACCTCTCGGCCGTGCGTATCGTTGGACTAACCGGTCGCATACGTTCGGTGTGCGGCGGGGAGGAGCGGCACGGTGACCGTCATGGAGATTGACCGGATCGACACTGACAGGATCGAGATGGCCGACAGCAGCGACGAGCGGACCTTGGACGCGATGTTCGAGTGGCTCGAGAAGATGCCCGTCCCCGAGGGATTCAAGGTCGAGATTGTCGAGGGACACATCTTCATGTCGCCGCAGACGAACACCCACTGGGACATCATCGCCGACATCTACGACCAGCTACGTGCGCAATTCCCGCGCACGCGGATCAAGTCGGATGTCCGTATCGACTACCCGGGCCACCTCAACGGCTTCGCGACCGATGTGACCCTGGTCGCCAAGGGTGCGGCTATGGATGCCAAGGGCTTGTGGCGCTATCAGGACGTTGAGTTCGTTGCCGAGGTGATCTCGAAAGGCACGGCGGCGAACGACTACGGCCCGAAGAAGGCGGCCTACGCGGAGGCCGGGGTTCCCATCTACCTGATCGCGGACCCCTACACCGGCAAATGCCACCTGTTCACCGAGCCCAAGGAGGGCGACTACCTCAGTGAGCTGTCGATTCACTTCGGCCAGGATCTCGACCTGACGAACACCGCCGTCGACCTGCCGCTCAAGACCGACGAGTTCCCCCGCGACTGACCCGCCGACGCCCTCCGGTGTACAGACAGACCTGTCCGTACGCCGGAGGGCGGGACCGCCGGATGTGGGGAGTGACGAGCCGCGGGGCCCGACCGGAGCTCAGCGGGCTCAGCCGGCATTCGGCTCAGCCGGAGCTCGGCTCAGCGGGGCTCAGCCGTTGGCGAGCGCCTGAAGCCGGTCCATGGCGCCGTTGAACTTGTTGTGATCGCCGACCGTCGGGCCGGTGGAGGTGTACTGCCAGATGGTGTGGAAGCCCCAGCCGGCCGGAAGCTCACCCACGGACGAGCCGTAGCGCGGAATCCACAGCGGGTTGATGCCGCCGAAGGCGGCGGAGTTGCCCGTGCAGGTCTTCCACCAGCTGGTGGAGGTGTAGATCACCGGATCGCGACCGGTGCGCGACTTGTAGGTGCTGCTGAAGGACTTGATCCAGTTGACCATCGCACTGGCGCTCAGCCCGTAGCAGGTCGCGCCGTAGGGGTTGTACTCCATGTCGAGCGCGCCGGGCAGCGTCTTGCCGTCCTTGGACCAGCCGCCGCCGTGGTCGACGAAGTAGTTGGCCTGTGCGGCGCCAGTCGAGTTGTTCGGCAGGGCGAAGTGGTACGAGCCACGGATCATGCCGACGTTGTACGAGCCGTTGTACTGCTGGGTGAAGTTCGGATTGGTGTAGCTGGTGCCCTCGGTCGCCTTGACATAGGCGAACCGGACACCGCTGCTCCACAGCGTCGCCCAGTTGACATTGCCCTGGTGGCTGCTGACGTCCACGCCTTCGACGGTGGCGAGCAGCCCCAGCGGCTGTTCACCGGTCGTGGATCCGCCCTCGTGCTTGAGTATTTGTGAACCCGCCCAGTCCTGCTCGGGGTGGGGGATGGCCTTGTCACCCTCGCCCTGGGCGGCGAACGCCGAGCCGGGCAGTGCGACGGTCATGGCGAGTAGAGCGGCGAGAACACCGATCAGCGCGCTGATGGCGCCTCGGGTCGAACCAGGTCTGTGCGCGGGCATGGCGTTACCTCCGAAGCCTCGGTGGGGGAGAGGGACGTCCGATTGGAATGACCATGTCAGGATCGACGCTACGGGCGTAGATAGGCGGACGGAAGGGGGAAGGTGTGATGCCGTTGGTCTAATCCTGCGAAATACTGGTGGAGCTGCGGTAACTGCTGCGCATGATAGAAACTTTCACCAAGTGAAAACCCGGAGAGGGCTCTGACGTGCACAACAATGGGGGACTGTCCCCTGGGCGGGGTGAGGGCGGCACCGCGGGCGGCATTGGTGTGGACCACGCATTCCTCGCTCTGGAGCGCGAATTGGCGGTTTTCCTCCGCAGGGCCCGCGCCGCCTCGGGGGAATTGGCCCGGGAGGTCCACCCCGAGCTCGAATCCGCCGCCTACGGACTGCTGATGCGGCTGGAGGACGCCGGTCCGCAGCGCGCCACCGACCTCGCGGCCTTCGTGGGCGTCGGAAAGGCCACGATGAGCCGTCAGCTGCGCGCCATCGAAGGGCTCGGCCTGGTGACGCGGACGCCCGATCCGGCCGACGGCCGGGCCTTCCTGGTGGAGTTGACCGAGGAGGGCCGCAGCCGCTTCCGCGCCGTGCGGGTCGCCCGGCGGGCGCGCTACGCCCGTCGGCTCGCCGCGTGGGAGCGCAGCGAGGTGGCCGAACTCGCCAGGCTGCTGCACCGGTTGAACGCGGAGCAGGAGGCCGACGACCCCGGTCAGGCGGCGCGCGCGGCGCAGGAGTAGGGCGCTCATACCCGCCAGGATCCGCGACCCCCGCGCATCCGGCGACGCGGATGTGGCAACCGCGCTACCCGGCCCCGGAGGGCGCGGCATCCGGCCCGGTCAGGGCTCCACGAAGACCACGGCGGCGTCGTCGTGGGTCTTGCCCCGCGGAAAGGCCGTACCGTCCGGATCGGCGTGCTCGGCCGCCCGAACCCGGTCGATCAGCGCCTGCGGGCCCTCCTTGCGCAGCAGCGCGAAGCATTCGCTCCAGTCGCCCTCGCCGAACTTCTCCACCCAGCGCGACGCCCCGTCGGTGAGCGCCGCCAGCGCCCGCACCTCGCCGCGCGGGAACTCCCCGGTGACCGCCTTGCCGGCGACGCCGGGGTCGGCGGCGGCGGTGAAGAAGCCGTCCTCCGCGTTGCGCAGCGGGGCGAGCCGCCGGCCCTCGGCGCGCAGCCGGTCGATGCGGTCGTCCAGCACCGGGGTCACTCCGTCGTGGAGCAGCTCGATGAGCAACACCGAGTCGGAGAGGACCAGATGCTCGATGCGCTCGTCGTCCCAGCGCGCCATGACGACGGTTGCCTGTGGGGTGAGGGGGTGAGAAAGGTCACACGTTGAACTGTGGAATGCGGCGGTTCGCCCGATCGCCTCGGCGAGGCACTGTGTCAGAGGCATATCCCGTCGCGAACCGGACAGTTCGAGCAGCGATCCGCCGAGCCGCGCGGTGAACCAGCTCACGCTGTGCACACATCCGTCGTCGCCCTCGGGCGGAGTCACCCCGTCCAGTACCACCAGCGCACCGCCGCTCCCCGAGGCCGGGAGGGCTACTGAGGCGTAGTCCTCATTGGGGTATTGCTGATCGCCGGGGGCGGTCGCGAGTTCGATGCGCATTCCATCAGTCTGCCGGACCGTCGACGATCAACCTTGGCGCGGGGGCCGCGGCGGGATTGGTCCGTACCAAATGCCGCGCCGGTTTCCCGGCTGTCTGATTGGGGCGGAAATTGGTGCTTCTGGGAAGCTGCGGGTGGGCATCTTGTCAGGGCATGGAGGTCTTTACCAATCCGCACAAGGTTGACGGGAGGGTATGGCCGCGCGTCGAAGTTGGTGGTCAACTACGCAATGCGGTTCACTCGTTCGGGTGGCCGGGTGGGTGATGTGTACCCGCCCCAGACCCGTCCTGAAAGGGTCGGAATCCCTACCAGGGGTGGGGAAACACAATTGTTGATCCGTCGTCACCTCTGGTCCAACATCAGCGGTCGGGCGAGAATGGATTGTGAGCACCGGTGCGGAAGAAACGGCTTCGGGGCACCACGCGCGATGCGGTAGACGAGCCACGCCAGGACGAGATGACGCCACGACGGAACACCACACGCGTCCGCCGTCGGCTCACCACGTCCGTCGTCCTCGTCTCCGTCGCCGTCCTCGGGGCCGGAACCCCCGCCGTTCTGCTCGCCCTCGATGACACCACCGACGCCCAGCGGCTCGTCGACCTCGCGGAGACCAACCGCGGCGCGGTGACCCTCGCCCACGCCCTCGCCGACGAGCGCGACGCCATGACCCGGTTCGTCGCCGACGGGCGCTCCACCGCCTCCGGCGGCGGGGTCTCCGAGGAGACCCGCGCCCGTGTCGACCTGCGGATCCGGGAGGTGCGC
This sequence comes from Streptomyces malaysiensis subsp. malaysiensis, assembly GCF_040653035.1. Lineage (NCBI taxonomy): Bacteria > Bacillati > Actinomycetota > Actinomycetes > Kitasatosporales > Streptomycetaceae > Streptomyces > Streptomyces malaysiensis. The sequence goes on along the minus strand of NZ_JBEZNG010000001.1, from coordinate 369,144 downwards.
CGGCAGGTCCCGGCCTCGGTCCGGCGGCTCCTGGACGCCCTTCCCGAACTGCGGCAGGAGGCGCTGACCGGCAAGGGCTCGGCCCTCGACGTCTTCACCTCGTACACCCGGACCGTCCAGGCGCTGAACGGGGTCACCGACACCCTCGCCCACCGGCTCCCGGCCGACTCCGAGACCGCCGCCACCGCCGCGCTGGCCCCGCTCGGCCGTGCGGTGGAGGAGGCGTCCGCCACCCGCGGGCTGCTGCTGGCCGCGCTCGACGCGGGCGGCGGCCAGTCCACGCTGGTCTCCGCCGCCCAGCGGACCAACGTCCGCGAGCAGTCCGCGCTGGCCGACTTCGAGCAACTCGCCCCGGCCGCCATGCGCGAGGCATACGACCGCACCGTCAACGGCACCGAGGTCACCAACGCCGAGCACTACCTCGACCGGCTCACCGACCAGGACCACTTCGCGGGCAATGACTTCTTCCTCAACGAGGACCGCGTCGAGGCCGGGCTGAACGCCAGGATCGACCGGATGCGCGGCGCCCAGTCCTCGCTGGCCTCCGGTGAGGCCGCCCAGCTCGCCCGGTTGCGGGACGACGAGGTCACCGCCCTCGAGCTGCGCATCGGCATCGTCGGCGCCGCCCTGCTGGTCGCCCTCGGCGCCGGAGTGCACAGCGCCCGCTCGATGACCCGGCCGCTGGCCGCGCTGCGGCTCGGCGCCCGGCGGGTCGCGGCCGATCCGCCGGCCGAGGAGCCGGTGGCCTTCACGGGCCGCGACGACGAGTTCGCGGACGCCGTACGGGCCGTCAACGAGCTGCACGCCAAGGCCGCGCAGGCGTACGAGCGGGTCACCGAGCTCGAGACCGAGCGCACCCGGCTGGTCGGCGAGCGGCAGCGGCTGGCCGATGAGCGGGACGGGCTGCGCGCCGAGCGGGACGCGGTCGCCACCCGGCTGGAGGGGCTGCGGGCCCGGGTCCACGGCAGCTTCGTCAGCCTCGCGCTGCGCTCGCTCGGCCTGATCGAGCGGCAGCTCGCCATCATCGAGTCCCTGGAGGAGCGGGAGCAGGACCCCGACCGCCTCGAAACGCTCTTCCAGCTCGACCACCTGGCCACCGGGATGCGCCGCTACGGCGAGAACCTCCTGGTCATCGCGGGCTCCGAGAACAAGGCCACCCATCCGGGGCCGGTGCCGCTGCTGGATGTGCTGCGCGCCTCGATCAGCGAGGTCGAGCGCTACGACCGGGTGCAGATCCAGGCGCTGCCGCCGCATGCCCAGGTCGCCGGGTTCGCCGCGGACAGCGTCAGCCACCTGATCGCCGAGCTCCTGGAGAACGCGACATCGTTTTCACCGCCGGACGCCTCGGTCCAGGTCTCCGGCTGGCTCCTGGAGACCGGTGAGGTCATGCTCTCCGTCCAGGACGAGGGCATCGGGATGACGCCCGAGCGCTTCGTGGAGCTGAACAACCGGCTCGCCGACCCGGTGCCCGAGTACTGCCAGGGTCCCCAGCCGGAGGACCCGCTGGGCCTCGGGCTCTACGTGGTGACCCGGCTCGCCGCGCGCCACGGCATCCGGGTGCAGCTGCGTGAGCAGCAGCCGGGCGGGGTGGCGGCCGTGGTCGTCCTCCCGACGAAGATCCTCCCCTCCGGTCCGCCCGGTGCCGGGCTGCCGCCCGCCCCGCCGGTGGGCGTGGGCGCGACGTTCGCCGGCACCGGATCGGCGTCCTTCCTGGGCTTCCCGGGCTCCGAGGCCGAGGCGAACTCCAACACGCTTCCGGGGCAGACCCGTTCGGTCTCGCCCGACCAGGAGGGTGCGCCGCCGAACGGTGCGGCGGGGGCCGGTGCCGAGCCGCCGGCCGAGCCGGTCGCGCCCGCCGCGCCGCAAGCGGAGCCGATCGCGCCCGCCGCGCCGCCCGCGGAGCTGCTCGCGGCGCTCTCGGCGTTCGCGGAGCGGGGTCCGGCGCCCCGGGCCGCCGAGCCGGAGCCCGAGGACGAGCCGCGGCCCGGCCCTGAGCTCGGGCCCCGCCCGGACCCCGCGCCCGCCGACGCGGCCACGCCCGTCGGGACGGCCGCGGATCCGGAGCGGACCGCCTCCTCATGGGCCGTCTCCGGCGAGGGGTGGGGGCGGACCGTGGACACGGGCCGCGACTACCCCATGGATCCCACACCGCCGCGCGGCCATCCGGCCGCGGAAGACGCCGGTGCGCTGCCCGCCCTGCCCAAGCGCGTCCCCAAGCTGACCCAGGCCGACGAGCGGGACGGCGCACGGCATGGCGCGGACGACCAGGCCCCGGCGCCTCAGGACGGGGAGCCCGAGGTCCCGGCCGTCGAGCAGACGATGGAGCTGACCCCCCGGCGCCTGCGCGAGGGCTATGGGGACCCCGAGGACCGCGATGGCCGCCCGGACCGTACGGATCGCGCCGACCGTGAGAGCCGCACGGGCCGCGCGAGCGGCCGCACGGTCCGTGAAAGCCGCGAGAGCCGTCAGGACCGCGACGGTCGCGACGGACGTGAGGACGCCGCGGACCGCGCGGACCTCGACGACCCCGCGGACCGCGAGTGGTATTTCGGCGGTCATGGCATACGCCCGGTCGGCGCGGCCGCCTGGGGCCCGGCCCATGGCGGTCCGGCATCGCGCGGCGGGCTGACGGACGGCGCCCCCGCGTCGCATGACGGCCCGGAGGACAGCGTCCCCTCGACGCCCGGCGGCGTTGCGGGGACGGGTGGTGCGCGGGCAGGCGGCGGTGAGCCGTCCGCCGATCCGTACGCCATCGGCCCCGACCAGCACGCCCGCCCGGCGGACGAGGCGGCGCGCACCGACAAGGGGCTTCCCAAGCGCACACCGCGGAACCTGGCGGTCCGGGAGCCCGATCCACGGGAGCGGACCGGTTCGGTGAGCGCGGATGAGCTGCGGCGCCGACTCGGCGGCTTCCAGCGCGGCGCCCGTGAGGGACACCGCGACGCCGCCGCCGAGATCGCCGCCCGCGGCGAGCCCGTACGGCGGCGCGGGGAATCAGCAGGGCAAACGGGGGCGCAGATCGAGGGTGGCACGGTTGAGGAGGCACGCGGGTGAATGCGCCCAGTAGTACCTACGGGTTGAGTCGCGAGGCCCGTAATCTGCACTGGTTGCTGTCGAACCTCGTCGAGGAGGTGCCGGGCGTCCGCTCGGTTGTGGTCGTCTCGACCGACGGGCTGATGCTGCTCTCCTCCGACGCACGGCACCACGCCGCGACCGCGGCGGCCGATCCGGTGGCGCAGGACGGCCCCAAGGGGTCCAGTGCGGATCTCGCGACGATCGTCTCGGGGCTCGGAAGCCTCACGCTCGGCGCGGCGAAGCTGATGGACGGCGGCAGTGTCAAGCAGACGATGGTGGCGATGGACGAGGGAAGTCTGTTCGTCATGTCGATCAGCGACGGTTCGCTGCTGGGGGTGCACGCCACCCCCGACTGCGACATGACCGTCGTCGCCTATCACATGGCGTTGTTCGTGGGCCGGGCCGGACATGTGCTCACCCCCGAACTCCGCAATGAACTACGCAGGTCGCTGGAGCACGCGCAGTGACGACCGCCGGGTCCGGTCGACCCGCCCGTAAACCCGCTCGCGTACGTCCGTACTCGCTCACCGGTGGTCGCACCCGCTCCGGCCATGTGCTGCTGGTGGAGACCTTCGTGGCGGCGCTGGAGGCTCCGGACGGACGGCTCGACCTGGCCCCCAGCGGGTTGAACACCCGGATGCTGCCGGAGATCCGGGCGATCATCGAACTGTGCAGCAGGATGCGTTCCGTCGCGGAGGTCTCCGCGATGCTCAAGATCCCACTCGGTGTGGTGCGCGTCCTGCTCAGCGACCTGGCCGACCAGGGAAAGATCCGCGTCTACGGCACCGGGCGGGGCCCCGGCCAGCCGGAACGCGCGTTGCTCGAAAGGGTGCTCAGTGGACTTCGCAGGCTCTGAGACGATGACGGCGACACCGCCGGCGACGTCGGAGATACCCCGGGCCGGGATACCCGGGGCCGAGGAGGTGCTCCAGAGGTGGCAGACGGACCGCTCCCGCGCTCCGATCGCCACCAAGATAGTGATAGCGGGAGGCTTCGGGGTCGGCAAGACGACCTTCGTCGGCGCGGTTTCGGAGATCACTCCGCTCCAGACCGAGGCGCTGATGACGCGGGCCAGCGAGAGTGTGGACGATCTCGAGGCGACGCCCGAGAAGCTGACCACCACCGTCGCGATGGACTTCGGCCGGATCACGCTGGAGAACGATCTGGTCCTGTATCTCTTCGGCACCCCCGGTCAGCAGCGCTTCTGGTTCATGTGGGACGACCTGATGCGCGGGGCCATCGGCGCCGTGGTGATGGTCGACACCCGGCGCCTGGACGAGAGCTTCCCGGCGCTGGACTACTTCGAAAGCCTCGGTCTGCCGTATGTGGTGGCGGTCAACCACTTCGAGGGGACCCCGGTCTACCAGCCCGAGGACGTGCGTGACGCGCTCTCGGTGGCCTCCTCGGTGCCCGTGGTGATGATGGACGCCCGGCGCCGGATCTCGGTCGTGGACGCGCTGCTGTCGCTGGTGAGGCACGCTGTTGCCGTGTCACCCGAGTGACGTAACCTCGGCTCCTCCCGCGGAATGGAATGGCCCGTTCCCGCTTTTGGCCCGAGCCTGAGGGAGAGTCGACAGCCATGCGGAAGATACTCATCGTGGGCGCCGGCCAGTCCGGTCTCCAACTCGCTCTCGGCCTCCAGTCCAAGGGCTACGAGATCACGCTGATGTCCAACCGGACGGCTGATGAGATCCGCGGCGGCCGGGTGATGTCCACCCAGTGCATGTTCCGCACCGCGCTGGGCCATGAGCGCGATCTGGCGCTCAACTTCTGGGACGAGCTGGCGCCGCGGGTCGAGGGCCTTGGGCTCTCCGTCGCCGGGCCGCCGACTCCCGGGGGCCATCCGCGGGTCGTCGACTGGGTCGGCCGGCTCCACGGCCATGCCCAGAACGTCGACCAGCGGATCAAGATGGCCGGCTGGATGGAGACGTTCGAACAGCGCGGCGGCCAGGTGGTCATCCATGGCGCCGCCGTCTCCGACCTGGACGTCCTCGACCGGAAGTACGACCTGGCGCTGGTGGCCGCGGGCAAGGGCGAACTGGTCTCGCTCTTCGACCGGGACGCCGCCCGCTCCCCGTACGACACCCCGCGGCGCGCCCTCGCGGTCGCCTATGTGCACGGCCTCGGCCCGCGCCCCGAGCACCCCGACTTCGACGCGGTGCGCTGCAATCTCGTGCCCGGCGTCGGCGAACTCTTCGTGATGCCCGCGCTCACCACCACCGGCCGCGCCGACATCCTCTTCTGGGAGGGCGTCCCGGGCGGCCCGGTCGATGTCTTCCGGGGCATCACCGACCCCTCGGAGCATCTGGAGCGCGTCCTGGAGCTCATGGAGTGGTTCACGCCCTGGGAGTACGCGCGCGCCACCAAGGTCGAGCTGACCGATGCGGGCGGCACCCTGTCCGGGCGGTACGCGCCGACCGTACGCCACCCGATCGGGCGGCTGCCGGGCGGCGGGCTGGTCCTGGGCGTCGCCGATGTGGTGGTCGCCAACGACCCGATCACCGGCCAGGGCTCCAACTCCGCGGCCAAATGCGCCGCCACCTATCTGGCGAGCATCGTCGAGCACGGCGACCGGCCGTTCGACGAGGAGTGGATGCGGACGACCTTCGACCGCTACTGGCAGAGCGCGCGGCACGTCACCAAGTGGACCAACACCATGCTGGCCCCGCCGCCCGAGCACATCGTGAACCTCCTGGCGGCGGGGACCACCTTCCCCGCCGTCGCCCACCGCATCGCCAACGGCTTCGACGACCCCTCCGACTTCGAGCACTTCTTCTACGAGCCGGAGAAGACGGCCGCCTATCTGGACGAGGTCAGGGAAGAGGCCGAGGCGGCGGCCGCCGCGGCAGCGGCCGAAGCCGAGAGCGAAGCCGAGGCCGACGACGGGGCCGAGACCGGGGCCGAGGCCGACGACGGGGCGGGGATCGACGGCGGGGCCGAGGCCATCCGGTCCGTCCGCTGACTCCGGTCGGCCCCGGGGCCGTCAGCGCTTGGGCACCACGGCCCGACCCGGGCGCACCGCGCCGTGCAGCGGATTGGAGGCGAGCGGGGAGAGCTTCACCCGCTGGCCGGGGCGCGGTGCCTGGACCACCTGGCCGTCGCCCGCGTACATCGCCACATGGCTGGCCCCCTTGTAGTAGATCACCAGATCGCCGGGGCGCAGCTTGTCGAGCGGCACCCGGGGCAGCTGGCGCCACTGCTCCTGGCTGGTGCGCGGGATGACCCGCCCGGCGTACGCCCATGCGGAGGAGGTCAGCCCCGAGCAGTCGAAGGAGTTCGGCCCCTCGGCGCCCCAGACGTACGGCTTGCCGATCTGGTCCAGGGCGTAGGCGAGCGCCCGCTTCCCGGCCTCCGCGGATGCCGTTTTGGGGCCGGCGGCGGACGGGCGGGGGCGGGGCGCGGTGACGGTGGCCATCGGGGCGGGGGTGCCCGCCGCCGGGGTGTCCCGGCCGCCGCCGGGGGGCTTGGTGGCGCCGGTGCCCGCGCCGTTGCCCGGGGTGGGGGACGGGGGCGCGGCGCCCGGTGAGGCGCCGTTCGCGGTGCCGAGCGCTCCGGAGGCGAGCAGTTTGCGCTGCGCCTTCGCGGTCTCCTCGCGCTCGCGCTGCGCCACCTGGGCGATCTGCCGGGTGCTCAGCTCGGCGAGCAGCTTCTCGATGGAGCGCAGCTGCTTCTTCACCTTGTCCTGCTGTTTCTTTCGCTTCACCGCCAGCGACAGCTGTTTGTCCAGCGCGCTCCTGGCCCGGGTGGCGACGGTGTCGGCGCGTCGCTCGCCCCTGGTCAGCCGCTGGATCAGGGCCGCCTCGCGACCGGCCGCCCGCTCCAGCTCACGCGCCTCGTCGGCGGCGTCCTCCGGATGGGGGGTGAGCAGGGTCAGCAGAAAGCCGTAGGAGGAGAGCGCGCTGTGGCCCTGGTACTGCTGCCGGGCCAGCCGCCCCGCGTCGTCGTGGCTGTCGGCGAGCCGCGTACGGGCCTGGACGAGCTCGGCGGCGAGTTCCCTGGTCCTGGTGCGCTGCTTGCGCAGCTTCTCCTCGGTCCCGTTGTACGCCTCCGTCGCCTCCTCGGCCTTCCGGTACAGCGTCTTGAGCTGCGTCAGCAGCTGGGAGACGGACCGGTCGGCGGGGCGGGAGGGGGCGGCCGACGCCGTGGCCGCCGGAACGGCGGGTACGAGGGCTGCGGCCGCGGTGATCGCCGCCGCGCAGACCGAGCCCACGATCCGTCCTGACACGTGATCACCTCCGGTTCCGTGACGCCTCTGTTCGGCGTCCAGCTCAGCAGGGATCGTGGCATGACGTTCGTATCTTCAGGAGAATTGTGGGCGAGTCGGACGAATACGGTCACTCGTCCGGCGGGCCGTGGGCCCGGCTTGGACCATCAGCTCGGCTTGGACCACGGCCACTTCAGCCCGCCGCCCGGCTTTCCCTCCGGGTCGTATGCGTAGGCCCAGCCCCGGATCAGGCCCAGCCGCTTGGACGTCGCGGCGGGAACGCGGCGGTAGACGTACACCGTCGGCGGTCCGCCCGCCTCGTCCTCCACCGGCACCTCGTAGGTCTTCGGCGGCTGGCCCGTGGGGCCGACCAGCACCCGCAGCACCCGGCCGTCCATCGGCCCGCCCACGAAGGGCGTCTCCTCGCTTCTCACCGCACCAGTCTCACAGCATCGCCCGCGCCACGTCGGTCACCGGCCGTACGCCGCACAGCCGCCACACCTCACGCCCGCACATCTCACCGGCCGCACCCGTCACAGCGCTCATCGGCCGCACCCGTCACAGCAGATGCGACGCCTCGCCCAGAGCGGGCACCACGCGGCGGGCCAGTCGCCCGACCGGGCCCTCGGCGGGCTCGATCACGAGCGCTGCCCGGATCACCCGCGCCGCCTGCGGATCCGTGGTCGCGGTGGCGGTCAGCAGCGCGACGAAGTGGTCCACGAGCCAGTCGCGCAGCTCCTCCACCGGCGGCTGCTTCTCCTCGTCCAGCCAGATCAACGAGGCCGCCTCGACGGCCGTGATCCAGGTGCGGACCATCATCCGCAGCCGTACACCGGGCTCCTTGACCGCCAGATGGAGCAGGATCTCCTCGGCCGCCGTCCGCCGCACCTCGTCGACGATCGCGTTCGTCCGCGAGGTCTCGACCACGCTGCCGCTCTGCAACAGCGCGCTGAACCCCGCGTCATGCTCGTCCACGAAGGCCAGATAGCGGTCCAGCACCCGGCTCAGCCGGCCGCTGAGCGGACCGCTTCTGGGCTCCTCGAAGCACCGTTCCAGCTCATCGGCGGCGCTGCGCAGCGCCGCCTCGTACAACTGCTGCTTACCGCCCGGGAAGTAGCGGTAGACCAGCGGCCGGGAGGCGCCGGCGGCCGCGGCCACATCGTCCAGCGACACATCCTCGGGCACGCGATGGGCGAAGAGGCCGAGGGCGGCGGTGAGGAGTTCGGCGCGCCGCGCCTCGACGCTCAGCCTGCGGTAGCTCCCCCGCCGCGCGGCCGGTGGGCCCGCGGTGCCCGGAGGGCGTGCGGCGGGCGGGGGTTCCGCCGCCGGGCGGGCGGCGGCGCTCGCCGCCGCCGGGGGTGTCGCCTCCGGGGGCGCCGAAGCGGTGCCGCTGCCTGTCGTCATGTCTGGCAGCGTAACCGGCCATGGTGACGAAGCGGATGCCCCCTTCGATTCGGACCGAATACCCCCTCGGGCCCCGGCCCGATGCCCTCCCTGATGAGCGACGGCGGGGCTCCGGCGGGGCGCTCAGGCCAGCAGCCCCGAGCTCTTCCACAGTCGGCGGCCCACGCCCCGCATCACCCCGACGTCGTCGAGGAATTCGGTCAGCTTGCGGGCGCCGCTGCGCATCACCTCGCGCCGGTGGGCGCTGGCCCGCACTTGAGCGACGGCCGCGCGCCGGTCGAGCCCCACGTCCGTGTAGACCTTGGGGTTGATGAACGCCTGCGAGAAGATACGGGAGAACTCGCCCGATCCGATCCGGGTCAGCTCCGCCTCCCAGCGCGGCGCCCGCAGCATCTGGCGGCGCAGTTCCTCGCGCGCGTACCGCACATGGCGGGCCTCCTCGACCACATGGATCCGGGTCACCCCGCGCACCAGCGGCTGAACGCGCTCGTCGGGGAAGGTGAGCCGCTGCATCCAGTCCAGGATCTCCTCGCCGAGGAGGGTCGCGGTGAAGGAACCGGGTGTGGTGGAGACCGTCTTGAAGAACCGGCCCAGATTGTGGTGGAGCCGGGCGACCGGATACGCCGGGGTGCCGCCCTTGGCGATCAGCCGCGCGAACATCTTGGAGTGGCGGCACTCATCGGCGATCTCGGTGAGCGCGTACCGCACATGGGCGCTGGTCGCGGGCTTGTCGTAGATATGCCGGGTGAGCAGTTGGATCAGGATGATCTCGAACCATATGCCCAGCGAGGCGAGGGCCGCCGCCTCGTGCTGGGACAGCAGCAGCCGCTGCTCCTCGGACATCCGGCGCCACATGGGGGTGTCGTAGAGCGAGACCAGCTCCGGTGGCCAGAACCACTTGCCGGGCTCGAACGGCGCGTCCCAGTCCAGTTCGGTGTCGGGGTCGAAGGAGTGCTTGGCGGAGGACTGGAGCAGCCGCTCGGCGACCCGTTCGCGGTCCTTGATCAGCCCGAGCGCGTCCCGGAGCGCGGGCGGTTCGGTCGTGGTGGTCATCGCTGAGGGCACCTCACTGATGGCTCGGACAGACGCCGGTGGGAAGGGTTACCGGCGGATACAGTTTATGAGACTCCGTGTCAGCAAGGGCGTCAATCCCTTGGGGAGGTCTTATTGACCGCTGGTAAAGGACGTGTGAGCCTGCCGAGTACGCATCCGTTCACGGGGGAGCGAGGCGAAGGAGGCGTCGGTGTCGACGCAAGAGCTCTACGCGATGGATCCCGGGGACCCCCTGTGGCAGGTGCCCGCCGGCGGCGCCGCCCGATTCAGCTGGGAGTACGACGACCACCGGGCCCGGTTGCTCGCCCTCTACCAGAAGGGCAAGGACAAGCAGTGGGACGCGGTCAAGCGGATCGACTGGGGCCTGGATGTGGACCCGTACGATCCGCTGGGCACCCCCGATGAGTCCCTCGCCCTCCACGGCACCCGCCACTGGGACCGGATGACCGACCGGGACAAGGGCGAGCTGCGGCATCACGTCGCCGCCTGGCAGTTCAGCCAGTTCCTCCACGGCGAACAGGGCGCGATGGTGTGCGCGGCCCGGATCGTGGAGTCCGCGCCCGACCTCGACGCGAAGTTCTACTCCGCGACCCAGACCATGGACGAGGCCCGCCACGCCGAGCTCTACGGCCGCTTCCTGCACGACAAGCTGGGCACGTTCTACCCCATCAACACCGATCTGCGGACCCTCCTCGGCGACACCCTCCGCGACTCCCGCTGGGACATGGCCTATCTGGGCATGCAGGTGCTCATCGAGGGCCTCGCGCTCGCCGCGTTCGGCCTCATCCGCGACACCACCGACAAGCCGCTGCCCCAGCAGATCCTCGCCTACGTCATGCAGGACGAGGCCCGCCATGTCGCCTTCGGCCGGATGGCGCTGCGCGACTACTACCGGCAGCTGAGCGACGCGGAGCTGCGCGAACGCGAGGAATTCGTCATCGAGGGCTGCTACTTGATGCGCGACCGGCTGCGCGGGGTGGAGGTCCTGGAGAACTTCGGCATCCCGAAGGCCGAGGCCGAGGAGTACTGCGAGCAGTCGCCGTTCCTGCATATGTTCCGCAAGCTGCTGTTCAGCCGGATCGTGCCCTGTGTGAAGGACATCGGGCTGTGGGGCGAGCGGCTCCAGCGGGCGTATGTCGACATGGGCGTGCTGGAACTGGGCGACAGCAACCTCGACCAGCTGATGAACCAGGACGAGGAGCTGGCCGAGCAGCTGGACCGACGGCGCTTCGCGACGGAGGAGGCGGAGCGCACGGGCGAGGTCGAGGAGGCGATCGCGGAGGGCGCGGCGGCCGAGGCGGAGGCGTAAGGACCCGGGCGGTCGAGGCGTAAGACCTGGCGGTCGAGGCGTAAGGACATGGCGGCCGAGACGTGAGGGCGTGGCGGTCGAGGCGTAAGGACGGAGGGGCCGGGGTGTGCCGACGAATATGACACCCCCTCAACCTCGCCCCCAGGGGCGGACCTTGGTAAGTTCTTGATCATCACCAGCGGAGAAGCCGAGGTCATTGGGGTGACCTCGGTCCGGTGGTGTTCATATGCGTTCATATGAAGGAACGGCCGAAGGGTGCCCTCCACGGCGGTGGGGGGCACACCTTTGTTCCTCCGTTCCGGAGGATGATGGTGGGGTGCGGATTCGAACGAGCACCAGTGAAGAACTCCCCGTCCTCCAGGACATAGAGCGCGCCGCCGGACTCTGCTTCCGGGACATCGGAATGGACGAGGTCGCCGATGACGAGCCACTGAGCCTGGAGGAGCTGAGCCGCTACCAGCGGGCCGGACGGGCCTGGGTCGCGGTGGACGAGGCCGACCGGGCGATGGCGTACCTGATCACCGACCCCGTCGACGGAAACATCCATATCGAGCAGATCTCGGTCCACCCCGACAGCGCCCGCCGAGGCGTGGGACGGGCCCTGATCGACCACATCGCGGCACGGGCCGCCGACGACGGCGTGCCCGCGCTCACCCTGACCACCTTCGTGGACGTGGCCTGGAACGCCCCGTACTACGCCGCACGGTGCGGCTTCCGGACCCTGACCGAGGCCGAGCTCACCCCCGGCCTGCGCGAGATCCGGCGCTGCGAGGCCGGTCATGGGCTGGCCCGCTGGCCACGGGTGTGCATGCGCAGGGATGTGCCGTAGCCGATACGCCGAGGCGGGAGGGGGCGGCCACGTGCTTCGGGGCACGGCACCGGGGCACGGCACCGGGCACGGCACCGGGGCGGAACCGCGAAGCGGCGTGGCCGCCCTCTCGGTATTGATGAGCCTCGCTCATGTATGGCTGAAAACGTGGGCGTTGTTCCCGCAGGGGTACAGCTGTTCGCTTAGGACATGGCCAATAGCACGGAATCCACCGCTCCGGCAGGCGCATCCGGGTCACCTCCCGCGGTGCGCTCGCCGCTCAGGGCCTGGCTCGCCGTCGTCGCCGTCGCGGTCGGCACCTTCTCCGTGGTCACCACCGAAATGCTGCCGGTCGGCCTGCTCACCTCGATGGGCTCCGCGCTCCGGGTCTCGGACGGTACGGCGGGGCTGACCATGACCGTGCCCGGTCTGGTCGCCGCGCTCGCCGCCCCGCTGCTCACCGTCACCGTCGGCCGCTTCGACCGGCGGCCGGTGCTGTGCGGTCTGATGGGGCTGCTGGCCGTCGCCAATCTGCTGTCCGCGCTCGCGCCCGGCTTCGCCGTGCTGCTGGCCGCCCGGGTGCTGCTCGGGGTGAGCATCGGCGGGGTGTGGTCCATCGCGGGCGGGCTCGCGGTGCGGCTGGTCCCCGAGCGGTCCGCGGGCCACGCCACCACGCTGATCTTCAGCGGTATCGCGGTGGCCTCGGTGCTCGGGGTGCCGATCGGGACGCTCATCGGCGATCTGCTCCACTGGCGGGTCGCGTTCGCCGCCATGGCCGCCCTGTCGCTGACCGTGGCCGCCGCCATGGCCGTCACCCTGCCGCCGCTGCCCGCGACCGGGACCATCCGGCTGCGCGAGGTGCCGGCGCTGTTCCGCAACGTCCGGCTGCGGATCGGCCTCATCACCACCCTGCTGCTGGTCACCGGCCACTTCGGCGCGTACACATACGTCCGCCCGGTGCTCGAGGACGTGGCCGAGGTCGGGACGGGCCTGATCAGCACCCTGCTGCTGGCGTACGGCGTGGCGGGCATCGCCGGGAACTTCCTGGCCGGCACCACCGCCCACCGCGACCCCCGCCGCACCCTCATGGTCATCTTCACCCTGCTGGCGGCGGCCGAGCTGCTGATCCCGGTCGCCGGTGCCACGACGGCCGGGGCGGCCGTGCTGCTGCTGGTGTGGGGCCTGGCGTACGGCGGGGTGTCGGTGACCTGCCAGACCTGGGTGCTGCACGCGGCACCGGACGCACGGGAGGCGGCGTCGGCGCTGTACGTCGGGGCCTTCAACGTGGCGATATCGCTGGGCGCGCTGCTCGGCGGCCGGGCGGCGGACGGGATGGCGGTCGCCGGCGTGATGTGGTTCGGCGGCGCGCTGGTGGTGCTCGCCCTGGCGAACGTGGCGCTCTTCGGCAGACGGGGGACCGCCGCCGCTCCCGGCCGGACGGGGGAGCCGGGAGCCACGGGCGCCACGGGCGACAGAGGGGCCACGGGCGCCACAGGGGCCACTTCAGGCCATGTGGACCAGGCGATCAGGTGAGACCCTGAAACCAGGGGACTCGTCTGCGGGAGTGGGTCCGATGGCAGTGAGCATGCACGTGGTCTGGAGCAAGTGTGAGCCGGGACGCGTCATCTACGAGACGCATTCCATCGAGACGGTCACCGACGGCTCGGGCGTTCACGCGACCGTTGACAGCCACACATATGAGATCTCCCTCCGCAGCCGTTCCCAGGCGGAGTCCATCGCGGACGAGGAGGGCTTCGAGCTGTACCGCAAGGGCGAAGCGTGGGAGAGCCTCCCCGAGGAGGACGAATGAGAAGGAGCAGCGCCCGGGGGCGCTGCTCCATGGCTCCGAACCTCCGACGAGCGTGCTACCGCTGCGTGCGCGGCAGCTAAAGACTCCGTCTCACTCCTCGCCGTGACCCAGCAGGAAGTCCACATCCCGCCGCTCGGGCCCCGCCGCGCCGCCGACCGTGATCTGCCGGGTCGCGGGGGCGTAGCCGCTGGCCACCACCGTGTAGTGATCGCCGGTGAGGGCCTCGAAGCCGAAGGACCCGTCCGGACCGGTGACGACCTGCCCGACCACATCACCGGACGCGTCCAGCAGCGAGACCCGGGCATCCCCGAGCGGCCGGCCGCCCCGGTCCCGTACGGTGCCCCCGACCCGGGCCGCGGCCCGCAGTTCGGCGTCCACGTGCACCGGCTCACCCGCGGTGAGCCGCACCTGGGTGGCGTACGGCCGGTGCCCGGCGGCGGCCACGGTCAGGGCGTACGTCCCCGGGGCCAGCTCGGGCAGCGCGAACTCGCCCTTCTCGTCGGCGGTCGCGGACCCGGCCACATCGCCGTCGGGCCCGGTGGCCGTGGCGGTCGCACCGGCCAGCGGCTCGCCGCCCACGGCCCGTACGGATCCGGTCAGCCCGCCCCCGCCGGACAGCCGCAGATCGCAGACGACCGGCAGGTCCGACACCAGCAGCGTGGCCGCCTGCGGCTGGTATCCGGCGGCCGAACCGATGAGGACGACGCTCGCGGTGTCGGGGGCGGGCAGATGGTACCGGCCGTCGCGGCCGGTGACCGTACGGCCGAGCTGACGGCCGCCGGTGTCGATGAGGGTGATGGCGGCGTCGGCGAGCGGGGTGTCGCCGGGGCCGAGGACACGGCCGTGGATGGCGCTGCCGGTGAGGACGGGCACGTCGTCCGCGACCTCGGCGTACTCCGCGCCCCCCGCGCCCCCCTCGACCGTCGCCACCGCCGCCGAAGGCGAGGCGGCAACGGCGGCCGGGACGCCAACCGGAACGAGGTCGACCGCAGGAGCGGAATCAGCCACTGGAGCGGACTGAGCCGCGGGAACCGAGGTGGCGATGGGGGCCCGCACGGCGCGCCGCCGCGCGGGCAGGAACAGGGCGATCAGCAGACCGCCGACCGAGGCAGCGCACGCCACCAGGAAGGAGATCTTGAATCCGTCCTTGCTCGGCAGGGCCGCCCCGCCGAAGTCGATGGTCTGGTGCGCCAGGATCACCCCGACCACCGCGCTGGAGGTGGACATGCCGATGGACCGCATCAGGGTGTTGAGCCCGTTCGCCGCACCCGTCTCGGCGGCCGGAACGGAGCTGACGATGAGCGTGGGCATGGCGGAGTACGCGATGCCGATACCGATGCCGAGCGCGGTGGAGAGCACCACGATCTGCCAGATGTGGTCGATCATCACCAGGCCCGCACCGTATGTCGCGCCGATCACGATCAGCCCGATGACCAGCGAGACCTTCGGCCCGCGGGCGGCGTTGATGCGTGCGGACAGCGGAGAGACCAGCATCATGGCCACGCCCATCGGGGCGAAGTAGAGCCCCGCCATGACCATCGACTGGCCCAGGCCGTAACCCGTGGCCTCCGGGAGCTGGAGCAGCTGCGGAAGGATCAGCGACATCGCGTAGAACGAGAAGCCGACCATGATCGAGGCGAGGTTGGTCAGCAGCACCTGCCGCCGTGCCGTGGTCCGCAGGTCGACCAGCGGCTCCGCGGTGCGCAGCTCGAAGACGCCCCACAGCAGCAGGATCACCACGGCCGCGCCGAACAGCCCGAGCGTGGTGCCGCTCGTCCAGCCCCAGTCGCCGCCCTTGGTGATGGGCAGCAGCAGACAGACGAGACCGGCCGTCAGCCCGAGCGCGCCGATGGCGTCGAAGCGGCTGGGGGTACGGACGGAGGACTCCGGGATGACGCTGAGCACCAGGGCTATCGATATCGCGCCCAGCCCCGCGGCCCCGTAGAAGAGCGCGTGCCAGTTGGTGTGCTGCGCCACGAACGCGGCGGCGGGCAGCCCCAGCGCGCCGCCGATGCCCAGCGACGAGCTCATCAGAGCCATGGCCGAGCCGAGCTTATGCGGCGGAAGCTCGTCCCGCATGATGCTGATGCCGAGCGGGATGGCCCCCATGGCCCCGCCCTGGATGGCCCGGCCGACCACCATCACCACCAGATCCGAGGTGACGGCGCAGGTCAGCGAGCCGATGACCATCAGCGCCAGCGCGACCATCAACATCCGGCGCTTGCCGAACATATCCCCGAGCCGCCCCATGACGGGGGTGGAGACCGCACCGGCGAGCAGGGTGGCGGTGACCACCCAGGACGCATTGGAACTGGTGGTGCGCAGCAGCTGGGGCAGCTCCGCGACCAGCGGAACGACCAGCGTCTGCATCACGGATACGGCGATACCGCAGAACGCGAGCACCGCCACGAAGCCACCACCGACCTCCCGCGGGAGCGGCATGCCGGACGGCGCGACGCTCATATGTTCCGCGGCGCGAGGTGGGGCTGACTGGGGCATGCGAATGCCGCCTCCAAGGGATTTCGAGAGTCGAGCGATGAGTGGAACGATAAGAAACGATGAGAGGTGTGCATCCTACACATGGTGTGTATCGTGCACACTTCCATTGATGGGCGCGGGGGAGGCGAGGAGGAATCGTGCTCGATCGACGGCTGGAGCGACTGGAACGCGAGCTGATGCTGGTGGCCAGGTGCTCAGTCCTGACACCCCGCGAACGGAAGGGCTGCCAGGCGACGGACCCCCAGACCGCCGAGTCCGAGCAGCCCACCGCGAAGCGGGACACCGGCCCGGACCTCCGCAAGGAGACCCGCGCAGAGTCTCGCGGTGACGCCCGCGCCGAACCTCGGACCGAGTCCCGGACCGAGTCCGGAACCGAGTCTCGCGGCGAACCCGGCCCCGACCCCTGCGCCACCACCCCCGCCCGCCTGGACCGCTCCGGCTATCTGCTCCTCTCCCGCCTGGACGCGGAGGGCGCGATGTCGATCGGCCAGCTGGCGGACGCGCTCCAGCTGGACGTATCGACGGTCAACCGCCAGACCGGCGCCCTGCTCCGGGCCGGCCTCGTCGAACGCATTCCGGACCCCGACGGCGGCCTGGCCCGCAAGCTCCGCGTCACCTCGCAGGGCGCGGACCGCATGGCGGCGGAGCGGACGTGCAGGCAGACCGGCCTGTCCCGGCTGCTGGAGTCGTGGAGCCCGGAGGATGTGATCCGCTTGGAGGACGTCCTCACCCGCTTCAACCGCGAGGTGGAACGCCAGGAGGGCCGGGCCTGGCCCCGGGAGACGCACGACGCGGAATGACGCCGCCACCGGGAGCGTTGCGACAGACAGGAGAGATGACGTCTGTCACACCGGGAAACCGAGGGAGCCCGAGGGCCCCGGAACCGCAGACCCGCACAGCTGAACGCCCGCATGCACCGGCATGCACCCGCACACCGAGGAGGCAAGGAAGAGATGCCCACCCCCGCTTCCCACCCGCCGACCACCGGCACCGGCGGACACCGCGTCGATGTGGAGCGCGGCTCCCAGCACGTCACGGTCACGATCGACGGCCGTGTCGTCGCCGAGTCGACGCACCCCCTGCTGGTCCACGAGACCGGTCTGCCGGTCCGCTACTACCTCCCCCCGGAGGACGTGGACCTGACCCTCTTCGAACCGACTGATTCCCACACCACCTGCCCCTTCAAGGGCGAGGCCGCGTACTGGACCTACCGCGGAGCGGCGGGCGACGAGGCGGAGCCCCGGCCGGACGTGGTGTGGGCATACCCGCAGCCGATCGAGACGGTGGCGGAGATCAAGGACCATCTGTCGTTCTACGACTCGGTGGCGAAGATCGAGATATCGGAGTAACGCGACAGCCGACCACCAAGGGATCACTCACCCAAATCACCCACCCATCACCCCATCAGTGGCCTTCCGGGAGACCCTCGGGGGGAACCCCTGACGCGTGCACATCCACGCGTACTCGTGGCTGGGCGAGAAGGAGCTGTTCGACCGGGAGGCCCGACGCCGCCTGCCCGACCGCCCCCGCCTGCCCGTCACGGCGGAGGACGAGGAGCACTACCGCACGCTCCTGGAAACGTTCCGCCGCTCGGAGCTCCCCCCGCTGGAAACGTCCCTCTGGCTGCTGAAGTCCCGCACCCTCATCCGCGCCACCTTCGAAGAACCCAAGGACGCGGCGGCCTGGCTGGGCCGCGAACTGACCGAACACGCCCCCGGCTTCCTCTCCCACCAGGAAGCCGACACCGCCCGCCTGGCCCGCCTGGTCACCACAGCCACCGCCCGCTTGACCCACGGCACGGACGTCTCGTTCGGCTTCTACCTGGGCCGCACGTCTTTCCTCTCCCTGGCCCTGGTGACCTGCACCCCCAACCACTGGCTGCCGGACCTTCGCTGTCCCCTCACCCCGTGATCGCGTCGTCCGACACAGTCAGGGGACAGGCGAGGCCATCCTTCTTCGGCTGGCGACGCCTGGGCCAGGACATCCGTGCCGCATTGGAAGCGGACGTCGCCGAGTTGTGCGCACAGGGCGTGTTCGTGGACGCGGAGGGACGGATCACCGTGGCGCGATGAGGCCGGCCCGCAGCCCGGCGGGCCCCGGAAGCAGGTCGGACCACCTCAGCCCACCGGCTCCGGGGTCCTGGCCTCGGCCTGGACGAGTTCGCGCAACTTGGCACGTGTCTCGGCGTCCGTGGAGTAGATCACGGTGCCTTTCATGCCCCGGGTGAGCAGTACCTTGTACGTATTGCGGATCAGCCGGTCCACGTCCTCATACGGAGTGGATTTCTTGAACACCGGGTCCTTCGACGCGGCATGGTCGGCCACCCAGCGGCCATCGCGCCACACGAGGTCCGGCCCCATGATGACGCCACTCCAGTCGTACTCGAAGCCCTGCGCGGTATAGACACAGCCGACCTGCCCGAAGCCGGCCGGGTCCGTGGCCCACAGCGCGGCCGGAGGCGCACCGGCCACCGCTCGATCCCCGTAGACATTCCATGGCCGGGCCCAGTCACCGATGACGACATCCGCCGGGAGCGACTGGCCCGGTGCGACCTTGGTGGTCCACTTCCAGCAGTACCCGGCGGACATGCGGGCGCCATACCCCTGAGCGCGCTGACCTTCGAGGAAGTTCTCCATCGCCTCAGGGCTCTCCGCCACCATGAGTTCCATCTTGGAGTCGGGCTCCCAGACGGTCGGGCCTCCCTCTTCCAGACCGAGCAGCCGGACCACCCACTGCAGATAGGCGTCACTGCCGCCGCAACGGAACTGTCCGTCAAGGGGCACTGTGGTCACCCGTAGCCCCTTGGCCGCCGCCGCCTCTTCGATCTCGTGCAGAGAGCCCATCTCGCCGGGGCGTACGACCTGGTGCTCGTCGAGGAGGAACACCGGCACGCGGGCCGCGTCGATCAGCTCTTCAACCTGGCGCTTGCCGGTGCGGTCGGCGGCTCGGGTGTAGCGGTTGGCCGATGTCTGGCGCATCCGGTGAGCCTCGTCGCAGACCAGCACGTCGAGACCGTTGGGTTCGGCGGTCATGAAGCTGTTGAAGTACTTGAAGAGATCTTGGACCTCCCGCTTGCGAGTCCCCGCGACCTTCCGCATCGTTTTGGTGAACGAAGCCGAACCGGTGGCATGCAACGCGGACCGACCCTGCCGGTACAGCTCTCCGAGAAGAGACAGTGCGATGACGCTCTTCCCGCTCCCTGGCCCACCGGTGACGACAAGGACTTCCTTGTTGTCGGCCTGCCGCGAGTTCCGAACGGCTTTGAGTACGAGTTCGTATGCGACCTGCTGCTCATCGAGCAGCCGGAACTGCTCCCGATCGCGGATCTCCTGAGCTGCGACATTGACGAGCTGCGTGGACGGCTTGCTCTTCCCTGCCTGGAAGGCGTCGGCGGAGAGAGCGCCGGACTCCGGCGCGAGGTGCGCCTGAAGAAACTCGATGAACTTGCCTCGCTTGTCCCCGGTGAAGAACCGGCCGCGCGGGCTCTGTCCGGCAATGTCCAACGCTCCGGCTCCGAACTCCGTGGCGTTGTGCAAATAGGCCACGCCGACAATCTGGTGTTCCCGCTTGTCCAAAGCCCCGTTGAACCGGGCCAGGTAGTCGCAGTACGCCCGGACCTGCTCGATGGGATTCAGCATCGCGCGGGAGCGCATTCCGTCGACGTGGCAGAGGCGTGGGGCTTCCTCGTCCGGATGAGCCTCGGTCCACTGCTTCAGTTCCACGACTACGTAGGAAGGTTCACCGGTCTTCGGATGAACGCCAGCGAGTATGGCGTCGGCACGCTGGCTGGTGAGCGGCAGCGTGTACTCCAGCATCACCTCGACCTCGCCGAGACCAGCCTCCATCACCGCGTTCACCAGAGCGGGAAGAGAGTGTTCCCACGATCGGCGTTCGGCGTAGGAGGGCCGATGTCCGTGCGCATGAACGAACTTGTCCTCCAGATGGAAGTACAGTGCTCCCGACTGGATCTCGGCGGCGGCCGATGCAACGGATTCACGGATCAACAAGAAGGGCCCCCAGACAGCACACGATCGCTGGAGCGGGTGGGGGCGTGTCCTTCACATCCTGTACGGGGGGAGCCCGTCAGAACCGGAAGCCCGGCGGGCCGCAGGAAAATCGGTATCAACTGTAGCTCTGTCACGATGCTTCTCTCCGCCATCGTGGGCAGAGGGCGTGCTCGATACGCCCCCTGCCCCTTGGGTGGAAGGTCTACCTGCGCCGCCACCACGGCCGCAGAAAATGACGAAAGGCCGTGCCCAGGGCCTGGATGATCTGTGGGCGGTCGGCCGAACGGCTGCCCCGGAGCGCGGCGGCAGCGATCTTGCCGAAGGTGGTGCAGACGAAGGCGCAACAAATCACCGCCGCCATCGAGGCGACACACACGGTGACGAGAATGGGCGTGGAAAGCACAGCAGTCCTTTCGGGCCCGGCCGGCGCAGCGGGAGGACCGTTTCCCCGCAGTCCCGGGCGCGGGCATGAGGTCGAGAGGTGGGATCAGGCGGAACGGAGGAGGGGGCGAATCGGCGACGCCGCGCCACTCCTGTGGCCTGTCTGCTGTGCGAACGATGATGACCGACGGTGCCGAACCCTGGCTGCCGTATTGCCGTCGGTGAAAGAAGAAGGCACGTATGTGCTCCACATGTAGGCGGGAAGGCGATGTCCGAGTCGGACCCGGAAGCCTTGTCGTGGCCGATGATCTTTCGAAAGTTTACGTAGTCGGCCTGATCGCGACAAGAAAGTTCTGGAGACTGATCAGTGGCCTTCATCACCGCTGGGGCCTGGGAGTACGGTCCGGAGGAATGCCTGGGTCGCGGGATGCGTGGAGTAGAGGCGTGTGCCTCGTGTGCCTCGTGTTGCGAGGACGCGGTACGTGTTCAGTGCGTAGCGCAGGTATTCGTCGGGGCTCAGTCCCTTGAGCTCTGAGTCGTGGCTCTTTTCGGGCTGTGCCTGCCACCCGCGGTCAGTCCAGATGATGTCCTCCCCCAGAATGACTGCGCCGTAGTCGTACTCCATGCCCTGAGCGGTGTAGACGCATCCGACCTGCTGGTGCCCTCCGCCGTCCGTGGCCCAGAAGGCGCGTCCGGGGACCCCTTCCCCCGCGAGGACGCCATCGGCCCGGGCGTTCCACGGCCGCTCCCACACGTGCTCTCCAGCGGCGTCATGCCAAGGAATCGAGACTTCTGGTAGCAGCGGCGGGACGGGAGGGGACTGCCAGGACCAGCAGTATCCTGCCGTGACCCGCGCGCTGTGTTCGTGGCGGAGGTGACCGTGGACCCACTGTTCGAGCTGGGCGGGATTTTCAGCGCACGCGACGTCGTAATCGTTGCCACACCAGCGTGGCGCGTGTGCCCCAGGCGCGAAAAGGGCATCGATCCAGTCCAGATAGGTCCGCGAGCCACCGCATCGGAACTGGGCGTCGAGCCCGACCTCGGCGAAACCGTAGCCGTAGTCGCTGGCCATTCGGCGCAGCTCGTCCACGGTGGTGCCCTCGCCAGGGCGGACGATCTGGCCTTCATCGAGGAAGAGGACGAAGACGGCGCAGCGTTCCATCAGCTGGGTGAACGGCTGTGGGTAGGGGAAACGGGCGCTGCGCCGTCCGAGGTCGGTGCGCGCGCGGTGTGCCTCGTCGAGGAGGACGATGCTTGTGTCCTTTTTCAGTCCGCTGGGCTGGCCCCTGGTCCAGGTGGCGATCAGGCCCTTCGCAGAGTCTCCGACCGCGCGGTTGAGTTGCTGCGTGAGAGTCCCAGAGGGAGAGAACAGGCGTGGGTTGGCGTCGGACGCGCGGCACAGATCAGCGAGGACCCGTGTCGCGATGGCTGTCTTTCCCGTGCCGGGGCCGCCCGTGACGACGACGATGTGTCCGCGACGGCCTGGTTGGGCGGTCTCGACGGCGTGAAGGATCTCTTGACGCGCCTTGTCCTGTTCCCCGAGGAGGCGGAACGTTTCACTGCCATGGATGACGTTGGCGAACCGGGTGAGCAGCTGCGGGGAAGGGCGGTGGCGAGCCTTCAGGAATTCATCGATCCGCTCCGGGGGCGCAGGGCGTAGATCTGTGCACCGGAGGCGTTCAGCCAGCACATCTGGATCAGTGTCCAAGGGGAGGTCATGGGCACCCAGTACGGGATAGGCGGCGCTCGGGCCCGAGCCCCCGTGCTCACGCAGCCCGCTTATCAGATCCGGGCTCGCTGCGTGGAGATAGGCGATGCCGCTGACATCCAGCTTTAGTTCGGAGGGCACCCAGTCGATGAGGTAACGCACGTAGCCGCCGACTTGGCGGGCCGGGTGTAGAACATCCCTGCCGCCGACCTTGAGCATTCCTCGGCACGCCTCGTGCGGCGAGGCGTAGGTCCACTGCTTGAGCTCGACGACCAGCGCGACCAGCTCATCACTCTCGGGGCGGCGGCCGAGAAGCAGGGCGTCAATTCGCTGACTGGTGCCCGGGAGCTCATACTCCAGCAAAAGGTGGAGATCCCCCAACCCCGCTGTGGACAAGACCTGGAGCAGCGCCGGCCAGCTCTTCTCCCAGCTGCGTAGTTCGGCTTCGCCTGGGGAGCGTCCATGAGCGGTGGAGTAGCGGTGGACGCACTCTCTGATGAAGTCAGGGTTGGCCACCCTTGCCGCGGCCTGCGCCACCGTTCCTCCGAAAATATGCATACCCATGATCTATACCAGCGACCGTCGGAGCTGGACACTCAGCCCCTTTGCGTAGCTTCCGAGTCATGGGCGTACCGAGAATATGAGCCACTGGCTGATTCGGCCTCTACCTACACCTGCATGGGTGGGTCACGCTGTCGGAAGCGCCCGAAATGTCGACTGGCTCGGCGTGCGCAGCGGCGCCTGGGGGCGGCCGTGGCATACGTACCGATACTCAAGGGCAAAGCGGGCGAGTTCATGGCCCTTGAGCACGCCACGCCTGAGCTTCGAGCCCACATCCGTCCGGTGATGGAGATCGTCCCCGATCCGGACCTCAGGGACATCTTGGAGACCTTCTGCGACCACGCCATGGACGCCGTGCCGAATGGCATGGTCCTCACCGTTGACTGTGGTGCCCTACCAGTGGTTCAGGTACTACAAGGCGACATTGGCGGTCCGATGGCCCGAGCGAGCGAGTCGCTTGGTCTCAGGGGCGTCACCATGTGTCCGGTCGTTCGGTGCACCGATACCGACGACGTGATGGCCGAGGCGGCGAGCGCGGTGGCGGGGCACCAGGGCGGGGCGTGTCTTCGCATCACGGTGGCCGCGGACTCAAGCGACCCCGTCCCGGACGAAGGGCAAATCCGAGCGCTGCTACGGAGATTAAAGGTGGAGCCCGAGGAGATCGACCTCCTCATAGATGCCGGACCCGTACGGTCCATCCCCGGTCGGGATAGCGCCATGGTGTGCCTTCTGGAAGCATTGAGGTTGCTTTCCCCGTGGCGTTGGCGAGAGAAGTGTGTCGCTGCAGGCGCGTTCCCCGTCAATCTCAGCGGCTTCCCCCGTGGCCAGGCGACACCTGTGCCACGGTTGGATGCACAGCTGTGGCAGCAGGTGATCAACCGATGGGATGGCGAGCCGCCGGATTTCGGGGACTTCGGCGTCACGCACCCGCGCATGCCCGTGAAGTCCAAGGGGACGCCAGACCCGAACATGCGCTACACGACCAGAGGTGACTGGCAGGTCTTCGTCTACCCGAGGATCCGCTCCGGCAACGATGACTTCTTCACCCTGAGTCAAGATCTCGTCGCCTCTCCCTACTGGCCATCGACTGGTGCGCAGACCTCGTGGGGAGACGCCCGGCTCCTCGACTGCGCTGATCGACGACGGCCCAAGGCCGGTGGTGGTACAGAGTGGCGAGCCTGCGCGACCTCACACCATCTCGCCGTGGTTTCGGCCAACTTGGAGACCCTCGGGCGACCATGAACCGCCGCCTCCTATACGAGGATGTCACCCTCTCGGCCTGGCCAAGCGAGCTCGATCCCCGCTCGGTGACATATCCCGAGCCAACGAGAATCGCTGGGTTCGTGCTCCACCCAGAGGACCGCCCGCACATTCGCGGTTCGAGTCCGAAGCAGATCGTAGTAATCGAGAAGCTGCCCCACGCCAAGGCGCAGCTGTCGCGCCTCATTGGTTCTCGTCAGAGACTTGACCTCACATACGACGAGGTCATCGTCTCCTCTGCGCCAGGCGAGATCGAAGTCCGGATCAGCTGCGCTGGGTGAGAGGACCGTCATGCCCCGCTCCCTGGCAGCAGCCGCCAGATCGTTCTGCAGTCTTCGGTGCGCCTTGAGGTTCCTCGTGGCGAGGTCTGCGTTCACTGGGCTGGGGCCGGCGGCGGCCGGCTCGACAGTGTCGTCCGCGACTCGGTACTCACAGCCCACGGGCACGCTGGCCGGTTGCGAAGCGATACCTACTGGCAGGAGATGGAATCGGATGACCCGTCGGGTCGATCCGCCGCCGAGCTTCGGGACGTCTGCGTAGTCGTACGGAGCCGAGGGATCCACGGCGAACTCCCCGACGTAGCGGACCACATCGCCGTCTCCGTCGAAGAGGCGCAGCGCCAGGCCCTCTTGCGTGTGGTCACGGATCGCCGTGTTGTTCGTGCTCGCGAAGTCTTGATCGCCGTCCGAGCCTTCACCGATGTAGTGGAAGGTCCCGTCCTCCGCCCACCCGTTAGGGCAACCCCGTCTGTGATTGGTGTGTGGGCTGGCGAAGAGGAGAACGTTCCCGGACTCCGTGCATGTGCTGATGTCCCCGACTCGGCTGCCTCCGTAGAGGCCGTGGAGGTCCCCGCGCGGGATCGTGTCACCGGGCCGCAGCTCCCAATTGGGCGATCCAGGAGTACGTCGCTGCTCGAACGCTTTGTTGAAGGCTTCCCACTGGTCATCGCTCAGGCGGTGGGGATTTCCGGCGAAGAGCATCCGAAATGGCGAGGTTCCCAGGAACCGTGGATCCTCGGTGAACTCGCTTCGAGGGACCGGCTCGTCGAGCCACTCATCCATGACGAGTGGGGCGTACCAGCGTTGCCCTGGATCCTCCTGCCAGTACTCGTCCGGTGAGGATGCCTGCTGTGTCGGAGGCCCGGTGAATCGACCGCGGCCGATGAGACCGCCTTTGGACCCCGTAATCCACATGACGAACCGGTCGCCGTCTGCCAACTCCCTTCTGTAACGCACCACACTCCACGATTGAAGCTCATGCCCGTCCTGACGGAATGAGGCCAGATCGAACACGTCTTGGTTGCAGGTGAGGAGCCAAGCGTTCATAGACACCCTCCGAGTTGGCCAGCCTGTTGAGCAGGATTTGGAGGTTACGGCACGCCGCTGACACACGGTCTCCTAGTCATCAGGCGCTCCACGTCGTGATCACATGCGGCCGCGGGCTGCTGGAGCGGTCGGCAGCATCGAGCTCTACTGCCCGTTCCTCGACCCGCAACCGGTCCGTAAATGGTCCGTTCTGCCGGGCCGACGCGTCGCCGACGGCGTCAAGGTCGTCGTCCATACCCGAGCTGCTGAGGAACAGCGCGACGATACGGCTGCCCAGCGTCATCAGCAGCGCATCGACGAGCTCCGGTCAGTCGGTTGTGAAGTGGACTTCCGGGAACGCATGCACGAGAAGGTCCTGATTCTCGACAGCTCGGTTCTCTGGCACGGATCGCTCAACCTCCTGGCGAACACGGGGCCGACGGACCTGATGATGCGCTTCACGGACCCCGCGTCGTGTGAAACGGCATCTGTGGTACGCCGACGCGGCAAACGTCAGCCGCGCCCAGGCCAGCCGGTGGCTCCCCTCGGCCAGCTGCGCGCGGCCAGCCGCTGCCATTCCTTGAATGCTTCGGCGGTAGCGGTACATGGCCCTGTGGCTGAGGTGTCTTGAAAAAGTCCCAACCTTTAGTAGAAGACGACCGGGACGCCGGTAGGTCCGGTCGGGGCGGCTAGCACCGACTGAGGGCCGGAGCTCCGCGGGGCGCCCCGCTGGATGGGGTACGTCCAGCGGGGCGCCGGGTGTGGAAGCCTGAGGTCGCGGGGCTACGGCTCAGCTGAAGTTCACGTCACTGCACAGGAAGTACGTCTGGTCCATGTGCGACGCCTGCCAGATCGTGTAGACGACGTGGCGGCCGGTGTAGCCGGAGGTGCTGACGTCGATCGAGTAGTTCTGGCTGGGGCCGTACTTGCCGGTCGTGGTGACCAGTTGCAGGTCACTCCACTTCAGCGGCTGGGAGGTGGGGTCGTACCCCTGGCGGCTCACATACACCTTGAAGTAGTCCGCGCCGTGGCTGGCCTGGTCGTACAGCTTGACGGTGAACTTGCTGCCGATGTTCGTCGTCTGCCAGGCGCCGGGCGTGTCCAGCGAGTTGTAGCGGCCGCCCTCGGTGTGGCCACCGCTGCACAGTTGCCCGTCCGGGATCACCGCCGGGAAGTTACCGGCGGAGCCGTTGCGGTACAGCCCGTTCCAGTTCCACATGGCGTTGGGGTCGTCCTGCCATGCCTGCCAGCACATGGGGTCCTTCTGCGCCATCTTGGGGTTCTGGAAGTCGTCACCCCAGCGCAGCCAGCAACCGTAATTGCGGGACGCGGGGTCGACGACCGAGCCATGGGCGCTCGCGGCGGTGGACCACGGGATCAGACACAGCAGCGCCGCGGCCAGCAGACCGACGGCGCGAGATGCCCAACGTAAGGAATTGCCGCGTTCATGACAAATCATTCGCGATCTTCCTTCATCGTCCTTGGGGGAGAGTGGGGCGGTGGAAGTGCATGGGAGCGCTCCCAAGCTGGCCACTTCCCCGAGGAGCAGCTCCCGAAACCCTGAGCGGGATCGGCGACGCCGTCGGCCGGCGAACTGGGCCACATCGACGTCATGAAACTCGGCCGATCTCTGCCTGGTCTATGCCTGGTCTATGTCGAGAACCTGCTCGATGAGACTGCCGGGTCGGGTGGTGGCAACGGGCCCTGCCGTCTGCTGCGGCGTCTGATCAGGGATGGCAGGTGATGTGCAGGTGGGCCGCGGCGTTGTTGGCGTACCCCCTGGGGTTCCACACGGTCGCCGGGGATTCGGTCTGCACGGCCGCGGTGGAGTCCCAGGCGCGTGCGATGAGTTCGGCCTCGCCGATGGGCAGGCTGAGCGTGGTGCGCCAGTGCTGCCACGTCCAGGGGTTCTCGGGCGGGTCGAGGTCCGCGTGGATCCAAGTGCCGCCGTGGTCGGCGGAGACATCCACGCGTGCCACGGTGCGGTCGTCTCCGGCGAAGGCGAACCCGCTGACCTCGGTCGGGCCGGAGGTCAGGTGGGCGTCCTTGCCGGGCCGCAGGATGGCGCAGTGGATGGCGACCGGCCCGAGGGTGATGCCGGCGCCCGGTTCTGCCGTCTCGGGGTCGGCTTCGGGAGGCAGGATGCTGTATTCGGTCTGGAAGTAGTTGTCGGTCGGTTCGGCCTGTGCGCTGATGCGCTGGAGCCATTTGACGCTGCGGGCGCCGATCCAACCCGGGACGACCACGCGCAGGGGAGCGCCGTGCGCGGTGGGCAGCGCCTGATCGTTCATGGCCCAGGCCAGGAGTACCTCGCTGGAGGTGGCCTTTGCCACGGGTATGGAGCCGCCGAAGGGCTGGGGCGGGTCGGCCAGCTCTGACACGTCGGGGCCGGTGAAGGCGATGTGGGCGGCTTCCGGCCGTACCCCGGCCTTGGCCAGCACATCTGCCAGGCTCACCCCGCTCCATCTCGCGGTGGAGATGGCTCCGGGACCCCAGGGGACCTGGCCGGGTATGTCGCGGACCTCGATGAGATCGGCGCGGCGGTTGCCCGCACACTGCAACGTCGCCACCACCGTCCGCCCGGGGAGGCGGCGTAGATCGTCCATCGACAGCTCCAGCGGGCGATCGACCAGACCTTCCACTCGCAGCCGCCAGTCTGCGGAGTCGAGGTGGGGGATGGGCGCGTGGTTGCGGCCGTAGAAGGCGTCCAGGGGCGTGATCTCGGCTGCGAGGGCGCTGGCGGGCGTTTCGGCGTTGTAGGGCTCGTCTTGATGGATGAGCATCTCGTCGCATTTATTCCATATGCCCATAAGGTCAATATCGGCCATGTTCGGCGAGTACGCGAACCCGCCCGCCAAGGGTGCGGTCATGAGCTTCCGGCCGATCGGACGCCGAGGCCGTTTCGGCGCGGACCGCTCGGGCTCGGCCACCTGTGCACGCTGACGAGGGCGCGGAGGCCGATCCACGTTTCACCGTCGTCGGCGAACGCATGTGTTCCTGGCGTGGAGTCGTACCGCACCTCGCACTAGTAGCCAGCATTGCCGGTCGGCGGTGCGAGCCCCCGCCGCGACGGTCAGCGACTTCGATACGCAGCCTGGCGCATGCGCTGTCTGTCGCCTCGGCCAAGACGAGAGCCAGGAGGCTTCCCGTCCGTGAAGGCTGGAGCGAACCGTCGGGGGTGGCGAGGCAGGTCTTCCGTGCGCACGGCGAGGCAGGTCTCGGCCGTTACGGATTCGATTGCGTTCCGCACCGGCGGGTGCTCGGGCAGCGGCGCGGTGCGGCCTGAGCACCCCGGGACGTGCGGGTCAGCCGCCCTGACCGATGCCCCCGATCGGGCCGACCTTCACCGGGGAGCCGGAACCGTCCGTGACGGGCAGCGTGCCGTCGCCAGGCCAGTCGAGGGTGACCGACTTCGTCTCGTTCGGCGGGGTCACCACCAGCCCCGTGACGCGGACGCCGGAACCGCCCGACTCGTTGAACGGGTAGTTGACGCCGAAGTACGTCGACTCCCCGTCCTTGAGGACGTGCGGTTCGGCCGGCTGGCCACTGCGCTTCGCGGACAGCGCCCCCTCGCTGGTCTTCAGGTCGACGCCCGCGAACCCGGAGATCGTGCAGTCCCGGCCGCCACCGTTCTTCAGCGTCACCGCGACGGTGCCCTCGCTGTCGCCGCCGATGGTGCCGTCCTCCGCTGTGATCTCCAGCTCGTCGGTGCGGCACTTGCCGATCTTGCCGTTCTCGTTGGAGCCGGTCCCGGCGGCCGTGCCCTGCTCGCCGGAGTCCTTCCCGCCGCCCTGATCCGAACCGCCCGAGCCCGAACCGCCGCTCGAGGAAGACGCACTGGACGCGGACGAGGGGTCGCTCTGTCCCGCGCTGTCATCGTCGTTCTGGCACGCCGTGAGCGAGAGCCCCGCGGCAACGACCAGGGCGGCGAAGGTGAGCTTGTGAACGCGCATCGTTTCTTCCTCAGTATGGGTTGGGGGTGCCGACCGCTCGGTACACATCGGTACGAGCGAGCGTTTCTGATCAGCAGGAGCCGCCCGGCCCGGGGCACGTTCCGCCCAACTGCCTCCCTGATACACCCCTGTTACACGCACAGCCAGGCACAACGCCCACCACCGACGGGCACACCCCGCCCGCACTGCCCCTCCCGCACCCCTGCCGTACCCCCTCCGTTGCCGCCGCCCGGCGCGGGAAACGGGGCCGGAACGCAGCGCGCCACACCGCTCCGGGGCACGCCGCCGATGGACCCGGGGCGGCGAATCCCGCCACCGTTCCACCCCTGTTCGCGGCCACCGCCCGCTGGGACAGACCCGTAACCCGGCGGATCTTGACCACAACCCGCCTCATGGGCGGTGCGCTAGATGAATGAGTCCGATGTCTGGGTTGGCCGCGACCATGGCGAAGGGCGTCCGTTGGCCTGAGTGTGACTTCTGGCCTGGACGCCCTTCTGGCGGCACTGTACGTGTTCATCGACGACCATGTGGCCCCTTGTCGCCGGATCGGGCGACCTCCGAAACTGACGGACGCCGAACTGCTGTGCCTGGCGGTCGCCCAGGTTCTGCTGGGCTTCCCCTCGGCCCGCCAGTGGATCCGCTTCGCACACGCCCGCCTGGGACACCTCTTCCGCTACCTGCCCCAGCAGTCCGCCTACAACAAGCGGCTCAACGCCTCCGGCCCGCTGATCAGCCACGTGATCGAGGCCCTGGCCCAGCAGGTACCGACCTGGCACGACGACCTGCGGCTGATCGACTCCACCCCACTGCCCTGCGCGGCCTCCCGCGAGACCGTCAAACGCTCCGACCTGGCCGGTCACGCCGGATACGGCTACTGCCGCAGCCACTCCCGCTACTTCTGGGGGTTCCGGCTCTACCTGCTCACCACCGCCGAGGGCATGCCGGTCTCCTGGTGCCTGGCGAACCCCAAGCTCGGCGAGCGGGAGGTGATGACCGCACTGCTGGAACGCGACCATCGCCTCGTCCGCGCCGGGCAGGTCATCCTCGCCGACAAGGGCTTCGCCGGGAAGGAGTTCGAGGCATTCATCACCGAACGGCTCGAAGGCCATCTGGTACGTCCGGACCGCAAGGACGAACCCACCCGGCATGGACGCCTGGCCCGATGCCGCCAGTGGATCGAGGCGGTTTTCGACACCCTCAAGGGCCAGCTCAGCCTGGAACAGCACGGCGGCAGAACACCGGCCGGAGTCTTCGCCCGCACCGGCCAACGACTCCTCGCCCTCGCAGCCGCCATCTGGCACAACTGGACCACCGGAGCCGAAGCCAAGCGATCCCTGATCGCGTATGACCACTGAGGACATCGGACTCACTCATCTAGGCCCGGCGAGCATGCCACCGCCGAGAACGCCCCGCGCTACGAGCACGATCGGCACGCCGGTCCCCACGGATGGGCAGCCGCGCCCGCTACCACCAGCGCCCCGAGGTGGCTGTCTTCTTCGAGCTGCGGCTCGGCATCTGCCAGGCGCGCAGCACCACCCGTGCCCGTGCCCATCCAGTCCCGCAGGACGTGGTGCGCGAGCTGCGTCAGATGACCTCTACGGATGAGCTGTTGGCGCCGAGGGATTGACGCTGTCGCCTTCCCTGCGCTGGGCACCATGACGAGCTCGGCCCATCCCTTCTCGGCTGATGGCCAATCCTCCATAGCCTGTCCACTCTGGCTTGGTACGAGCCAAAGCACTGGGCCGCTTATTGCCACTACTGCGTACCAACGACGAAGTGTCAGACCCAGTGAGATTGGGCCCTACTCTCGAAGTCCGGCACTTCAGCAGGTCAGCGAGATGATCACGTGATTGCGGCTTGAGTGCCTCCGGCGAGGGACGCAGCAAATGGGGGCAAACCGATCCATTGATCGACGGTGAGCTGGTGATCCAGACGGCCGTCCCGGTGCCGGTGACTCGGGCGCGCACGTAACCGACTGGCGCTCCGACCGCACGGGCGCCGCCGCTGGTGGCTTCTGTCCCACCAGCCCGGCGGCTCGGCCGTGGGGCGACCCCCTCACCTATGGGTGTGGTCCTGGATACAGTGGGTAGCCACAGCGTGCTCGACCACCTCGACCGGAGGCAGACATGGCCCGTGCCTGGGAGGCTGACCCGTCCGCGTTATTCGAGCGTCGGCTGGGCAAGTCGGCCGAAGAGCTCGGTAACTCCGACGGCAATGACGAGTGTCCGGACATCTGGCAGCTCGACAACGGCGATGTGGCTGTGATCGGCAGGGATCTGACAGCCGTCTACGGCCCCCGCCTGCCGCAGGGCGTGAACCTCGCTCCTGATGAGCGGCTGGTCGTCATCCCAGGGAACATGCTCAGCGCGGCAAAGAAGGACATCCCCGATGCTTGATCTCCTCGCCCCCGTTCTTGTTCCCGAGCAGGGCGATCGGCTCACCCGCACCGCCTACAAGCAGGACTTCCGGCAACGGGAGGAGGCGATCCGTAACGGGAGTTCCTGGAAGCTGGAGCGCCGACAACACTTCGAGGAGCAGGGCAGTCCGAGCCGGGACGCCCTGCGCCGGGGTGACTGGGAGGAGGCGCTTCGGCTCCTCGCCGACCGGCGCGACACCTTGGCCGCGACCGCTGAAGAGGACGAGCGCAGAGGGTATGCCTTTCACCGTGTGCGGGTGGTCGAGAGCCCACTGACGCCGTATGTGCAGTGGGAACTCCACTCCCAGCGGCAGCGTGCGGAGTACGGGCAGCGGATCAGGGTCGTCCCCGCCGAACAGGTGGCCGCCTCGGAGGACACCGGCCCGCTTCCGGAAGTGGTTGTGCTGGGCGGCCGCACCCTCTTCCAAGTCGTTTACACCGAAGCAGGAGTTGCGAACGGTGCGATCCGCTATACAGACCGTGACCTTGTCGAGCGCTGGGAGAACTACATCAAGGCGCTCTACGCGGTGGGTGAAGAGGTGATCTCCTACTTCGACCGCGAGGTGGCGCACCTTGATCCGCCGATGCTGAGCGACGCGGGAAGGGAGTAGGCCGATCACATCGCCAGGCGGACAGGACGAGCACTTCGGCAGCACCCACTCCGAGCTGTCGGGATCCTCACGTGACGTCGTCCAGGCGAGAAGTGTGCACGGAGGCATCCACTTCCACGCGCAGGGCACACCGGACCCGGGGAGCTCTTCCAGCCCTGTCCCACGCCAGTTACCGGCCGACGTGGGCGGATTCGTCAACCGAACCGATGAGCTCGCCCAGTTGAATGCCGTCCTCACCACCGAGGACGGCGGTTCGCTCGTCGTCTCGGTATACGTGATCGCCGGCACCGCCGGCGCCGGAAAGACATCGTTGGCACTGCGCTGGGCACACCAGGTCCGGGAGCGCTTCCCGGATGGCCAGCTGTACGCCAATCTGCGCGGCTACGACCCCGGGGAGCCGGTCGCGGCACGCGAGGCCCTGCACCGCTTGCTGACCTCGCTCGGTGTTCAGCCCGAAGCCGTACCGCAGGATCTCGACGCGGCAGCCGCGTTGTACCGCTCGTTGCTGGCCGACCGCCGGGTACTGGTCGTCCTGGACAACGCGGCCACCGTTGGCCAGGTTCGGCCGTTGCTGCCGGGGAGCGCGCACAGCCTGGTGCTGGTCACCAGCCGCAGCCGCCTGTCCGGCCTCGCCGTCCGCGACGGGGCCCGCCGGCTCACGCTTGGCGTGCTGCCGGAGTCGGAGGCGGTTGCCCTGCTGCGCGTCGTCACCGCGGGATACCGGCCGGTCGATGACGAACGACAGCTCGCCGAGTTGGCCCGGCTGTGCGCACGGCTTCCGCT
The DNA here is from genome assembly GCF_040653035.1 of Streptomyces malaysiensis subsp. malaysiensis. Classification (NCBI taxonomy): domain Bacteria; kingdom Bacillati; phylum Actinomycetota; class Actinomycetes; order Kitasatosporales; family Streptomycetaceae; genus Streptomyces; species Streptomyces malaysiensis. The sequence continues at coordinate 335,998 of NZ_JBEZNG010000001.1, read as the reverse complement.
CGCTCTGCGTATAGCCGCGGAACGTGCCGCCAGCCACCCTCACCTACGGCTGGACGACCTGATCGCCGAACTACGTGACGAATCGGCCCTCTGGGACGCTCTGAGCACCGGCGACGACGAGGAAGCCGAAGCCGTCCGCACCGTCTTCGCGTGGTCCTATCGCGCCCTGTCCGAGCAAGCCGCCCGCCTGTTCCGCCTGCTGGGCCTACACCCCGGACCCGAGTTCGGGCTGCGGGCCGCCGCGACCCTGGCAGGGTCGACCAGCATCAGTCGGTCCCGGCAACTGCTGGACTCTCTGGTCGGCGCACACCTCCTGGAACAGACCGCCCCGGACCGCTACCAGTTCCATGACCTGCTGCGTGCCTACGCCATCGACCAAGCCCAGCACGAAGAGCCGTCGGCCGAGCGGGAGGCAGCGCTGCGACGTGTGCTGGAGTGGTACCTGCACACCGCCGACGCCGCGCAGAGCTGGATCAACCCCGCCGAGGACCGTGTGCTCCTCACACCCGCCTCGGATGACATTAGCCCGCTGACGTTCTCCGACTACGACTCTGCCGTGGACTGGGCCGAGCGGGAGCACGTCAACCTCCTCCAGTCCGTCCGTACGGCGGCCGACACCGGGCATGACCGACTGGCGTGGCAGTTCGCCACAGTCCTGTGGAACGCGCAGTTCCCTTCCGTGTCAGGCACAAGCTGGCCGGCCGTGGGCCGCATCGGCCTGGAGGCAGCCGAACGGTTGGACGAACGCGCCGCACAAGGCGCACTCCATACCTACCTCGGAATGGCCTACACCCGCCTCAACCGCCAGACCGAGAGCCTCGAATCCCACGAGAACGCGCTGGCCATCCGGCGCGACCTGGGCGACCGCCTTGGCGAAGCACGCTCACTCAACCTGATCGGGCTGAACCACCTCCGCGCCAGACGACTCGACCCCGCTGTCTGCCACTTCGAGCAGGCCGTCTCCGCCTTCCAGGAGCAGAACGCCGCCCACTGGACTGCCACGGCGATGTCCAACCTCGCGACCACCCACTACCGCGCCGGGCGACTCCCGGAGGCGGCGACCGTCATCGACCAAGCCCTGGCAGCGCACCGAGCCCTCGGCGACCAGCGTGGCGAGGGCAACATCCTGCGCGTGCTGAGCGACGTCCAGCGTGAGCAGGGCGATGTCGAAGCGTCCCTGGTCTCGGCCCAGGCAGCCCTCGACATCGCCCTCAACCTCCTTAACCTGCGCCTGGAGGGCTTCTGGCTGCTGACCCTCGGCGATGCCCAGCAGGCGAAGAGTCAGTACGCCGAGGCCCTGACCTCCTACCAGCGCTCCGCCACACTCCACCGACGTCTCACCGACCGCAGCCGAGAGGCGCTGGCCTGGCAAGGGGTTGGTGAGGTGTACCGCCGCCTCGGACGTCATGCCGAGGCGGCCGATTTCCACCGCCAGGCTGCCTTGGCGCATCGGGATCTGGGCGATGGATGGCATCAAGCCCTGGCCCTCGATGGCATGGGCTCGGCCGTACTCGGCGAAAGCCCTGAGGAAGCCCGCCGACACTGGGCACACGCGCTGAGGCTCCTTGCCGACTTCGGAGACCCTCGGGCAGTAGCGGTGCGCGAGGGCATCGAACGTCGGCTGAGAGAACCAAGCTGAAGCAGCGGCTGAGGCGGAGGCCGAAGTGGGCGCGACAGGGCTGCCGCTTCGGGGACTTCTTTGGCGCTGTCCACCGAGACCAACAGTCGGAGGCTGTCTGACGGTCTCATGCGGGCTGGCCCTATCAGGCTCCCAGTCGCTGGTCACGGGCGTGCAGTAACTGCTTCCGCTTGGCCTGAGTCTCTTCCTCAACGATCGGCCCGTGCTCGGCCTCGGCGATCGAGATCAGCTCATCGAGATTGTCCCGTTCGACCTGGTGGGTGGCGTACGCGGAGAATCGGGAGGGGACGTTGCACACGCGGGCGGCCTCTGTGATCTTCTGCGGCGTCGTGATCGAGTACTTCCCGCTGGACTCATACACGCTTACCCTCCCCACCGCTTTGGGTGCTTCGCGACCTTCGCCCAGGCCGAATGGCCGAAATGCCCGCAAGTTGAACCGGCGAGCCGGCGCGAAAGATCGCGCTAAAGATTGTCGAAGTCTCCGGCGGTCATCCCTGCCTTGAAGGCTCGCCACTCGCCCGGGGTGAAGCACAGATGCGGGCCGGACGGGTTCTTCGAGTCGCGGACAGCCACCCCTCCCTCAGGGAGGGCCGCTAGCTCGAAACACTGGCCGTTGTTAGCGGTGAAGCTGCTTTTCTGCCAGGCGAGCGTGGCAGGGTCGATCGAGTAGAGGTCTATCTTCTCCATCAGTCAGCTATCCCTGTTTCTCGTGTTGGCGATGACCTCACGGCTCTCCTCCTGAGAGAGGGCAGCGTCTGTGAGGCTGCGGAAGAGCCGGTGCAGGCGGCGCAAATCCCGTGGATCGTCCATAGTCAAGCTACCAGCGACCGACTCGCCGAAGGCCACGTCAGGTACGTCCTCGTCCAAGAACTGAAGGATCATGAACGCCGAGATCTGCGCGGCCTGTTCACCCTTCTCGTAGGGGATGACGCGGAGGTCGACACTCGGATGCATTGAGATCTCCAGTAGATGCTCCAACTGCTCCTGGTGCGTGCGCGCACCACCGACCTGAAAGTCCAGAGCAGCCTGCGCGATGACGTAGTGGCACTCCAGTGGGGATTTCGCCTCGTGAAGACAGTGCCGCTGACGCAAGCTGCGCACCTCGACAAGAGTCTCGATCTGGTCGGGTCCCAGCGAGGCGAAGCCCACGCCGGTCACAGCCGCCGCGTAAGCCTCTGTCTGCAAGAGCCCTGGCAGGATGCCGACTTGATACTCGTGGACCGTCGAGGCTGCCGCCTCGAACCCGAGGAAGCGTCCGTACTGCGCGCTGATCACTTCGCCGTACGGTGCCCACCACGGCTGGCGCCGCTCCCGGGAGGCTGCGTGCAGCTCGGCAAGTTCGTCACGCTGGTCAGCGGGGACCTGGTAGAGGTCCATGAGCTGGGCGAAGTGCCGCTGGGAGCAGACCCGCTTTCCGTTCTCGATCCGGCTGATCAAGGAAACATCGCAGCCGAGCGCCGCCGCAACTTCCACGATGGTGAAGCGATTGGCCTCATGGCGCAGACGTCGTAGAGCCCGGCCGAACGTGACGCGTGACATCAGCAAGGTGCTGTTGCTGTTGGTCATTGCTTCTCCTTGTGCCCGCGAGTTGACCTCAAAGACCGGGCGGGTGAGGAACATTCTCGATCCCGATGTGACCAAGAACGATCAATTGGCAACGTCCTGTCAATTGACACGACGTGTGACTTGACGGTGCCTACCTGTGGGGTGCAGCTTAGCGTTCATGACGTTATGCGCTCAACCGAACGCTGAGCGTGGCAAGGTCCGTGCGATGACTCAGGGGCGCGGGCAACTGACGACCGAGCACGTTCCCGCTCTCACCTCGGAGTTCGAACGGCTCGCTGGATCGGTGGGAGCTGTCGTGAGCGAACCGTACGAAGTCAAGTTTCGCCTGCCCCGTCGACGGAGCAGCGTTCCGCAGGCGCGGGCGCTGCTGCATTCCGTGCTCGCCGACTGGGGTGTCGGGCAGGAGGCCGCAGAGGTGGGGGAGCTGGTGTTGTCGGAGCTGGTGACCAATGCCCTGCGTGTGCGTGTGCCCAATGACCGACTGGTGGAGGTGCGGATCGCACGGCTGGTGGATGAGGGCGTGCTACGGCTCGAAGTCAGCGACGCCGGCGAGGGTAAGCCGGAGGTGCGGAAGCCGGAAGAGGATGAGACGGGCGGGCGAGGGCTACTGCTCGTGGAGGCGCTGGCTCATCGCTGGGGCTATGAGAGGCGGGCCTGCGGGATCGGGAAAACCGTCTGGGTCGAGCTGAAGGCGCCGGATCTGGTGTCGGAACGAGACGGAGTAGAGATCGCCGCGTTGGCGGTCCGAGTGGGTCAGCGTGTACGGGTGTGGGGTGAGTGGCGCACCGTCCGCAGTGTGGGCACCCAGCAGCGCACATCGGGCGGGCTCACCGTGGTGCTAGCCCTGGACGACGGATCGGCACTACGAATCGATGCTGCCGAGCCGCTGACCGTCCGAGACGCTGGCGCGTCCTCCTCGCCCCGAGGTAGGGAGGACGCGTCAGGATAGCGGCCTACGCGCGTCGGCGATCTGCCATGACCACGCGGCCCCTTTCATGCGACATTCCTCCCAGGCGCAACATACTCATCCCGCCCAAGCTGGTTGCTGTGCTTCGGGTACACCCCTCCTGGAATGTCTATTGATCACATCAGCATCAGACGGCCGCCACCGTGGAACTCGACACAATGTCTAAGGGCTCGCAGAGAATCAAGGTGTTGCTTCGCGTGATGCGGCTCGTTGTTGTGATATGAGCGTCTCCGGTGAGGTCCGTGGTCAAGTTCGGGGTGTTGTTCCCGCATCTGGACGAGCGGCAGCGGCGGTTGATGATGGGGGCCGAGGCCCGGATCCTGGGGCACGGCGGTATCCGGGCGGTCGCGCGGGCGGCCCAGGTCAGCGAGACGACGGTCCGCAAGGGTGTGGACGAGTTGGAGGCCGGCGAGGAGCTTCTGGGTCGGATACGCAGGTCCGGTGGTGGCAGGAAGAAGGCGGTGGACCTTGATCGGGGTCTGCGGCCCGCGCTGTTGGCACTGGTGGAACCTGACGAGCGGGGCGATCCGATGTCGCCGCTGCGGTGGACGGTGAAGTCGACCAGGAATCTCGCGGCCGAGCTCACCCGTCAGGGGCACAGGGTGAGCGCGGACACGGTCGGGGACCTGCTGCGTGAGGAGGGCTTCAGCCTGCAGGCCGGCGCCAAGACCATCGAGGGCAAGCAGCACCCCGACCGTGACGCCCAGTTCCGCTACATCAACGAGCGAGCCAGACAGCACATGGACGCCGGAGAGCCGGTGATCAGCGTGGATGCGAAGAAGAAGGAACTCGTCGGCGACTACAAGAACGCCGGTCACCAGTGGCGGCCGACCGGTGAGCCGGTCCTGGTCAAGACACACGACTTCCTGGACCGGCAGGGACCGGGGAAGGCGATCCCGTACGGGATCTACGACATCGCCGCGAACACCGGCTGGGTCAGTGTCGGCACTGATCACGACACCGCCGCGTTCGCTGTCGCCTCCATCCGCCGCTGGTGGCAGGCCCGAGGGCGGCATGACTATCCGGCCGCCGGCCGTCTGCTGATCACTGCGGACGCCGGCGGCTCCAACGGCTACCGCACCCGCGCCTGGAAGACGGAACTCGCAACCCTGGCCACCGAGACCGGTTTGGACATCACGGTCTGCCACATGCCACCGGGCACCTCGAAATGGAACAAGATCGAGCACTGGCTGTTCTCCCACATCTCGATGAACTGGCGCGGCCGCCCGCTGACCAGCCACGACGTCATCGTGAACAGCAGCGCGGCGACTACGACCCGCACCGGGCTGAAAGTCCACGCCGAAGCTCACGTCACGGCGTTTCTCGCGAACAGCAGTCCCACGGAGATCAAATCAGCATGTTGATTCTCTGCGAGCCCTTAGAGAAGACGGTCTGCTCACGGTTGCGCTTGTACTCGATGATGACCGGTGTGCCGTTCTCGTCAGGGAGTCGATCCGGCCTCCGTGATGGCCCGTGCGGTACTCGGTTGCCAGGAAGCGGATGCCGAGCATGGCCTCCATGTTGGCCTCGATCAGCCGCTGCAGCTCGACCTCCACGCCCACGGTGCCCTCGGTACCTCAGTCGCCTGCCTGCTATTCACCCTCAAGACATTCAGGGTGCTCATCAGCCTCCCCGCCTTGTATTGCGACGGAAGGAACAATGGAGGCCAGGAAGTATATATTCCGGTCCCTGTCGGATTAGCCTTGATGTCCGGCGAAACCGCTCACCGCCGGAGGTACCCACAGCCGAACGGTGCGGTCGACACTGGCGGTGGCGAGCACAGAGCTATCCGGCGAGAAGGCGACTGCCGTCACGGTGCCGTGGTGGCCGGTGAGCGGCTCGCCGACGGGTTGGTGGGTGGTCGGGTCCCACAAGCGCACAGTGTGATCGGTGCTGGCTGTAGCGATCAGACCGCCGTCGGGAGAGAAAGCCAGGGCCGTGACGGCGTCGTTATGGCCGGTCAGGGGCTTTCCGTCGGGCTGATAGGTGGCCGCGTCCCACAGTTGAATCGAGTGATCGTCGCCAGCGGTGGCTATCAGACTGCCGTCGGGGGAGAACGCGACAGAGCTGACGGATCCTCTGTGGCCGTCCAGGAGTTCGCCCGTTGGCTCGCGGCTGGTGGAATCCCACAGGGGTACTGTGCCGGCATCCGTGGCGGTGGCGATCAGATTGCCATCGGGGGAGAACGCGATCCCAGTGACGAGCCCGTGATGGCCGGTCAGTGGGGTACCGGCGGTCTGTCGGGTGGCAGGCACCCACAGTCGTACGGCAGCACCATCATTGGCGACGGCGAGCAGGGTTCCGGTGGGCGAGAAAACCGCCGACGTGATGGGGCCGAGATGGTCGGCCAAGGGGCTGCCCGACGCTGGCACCCGGGTAGCCGCGTCCCACAGGCGTACTGAGCCGCCGTGGTCCGCCGTGGTGATCAGGGTACCGTCGGGGGAGAACGCCACCGCCCTCACGGAGTCTCGGTGATTCGTCAAGGGCCTGCCGACTGGTTGCCGGTTGGCAGGGTCCCAGAACCGCACCGTATCGTCGGCGCTCGCCGTAGCGAGTTGGGTTCCGTCAGGGGAGAACACCACGGACCAGACCGCGTCGCGGTGTCCGACCAGAGGCGCCAGAGAGATACCTTCACCGTTCTTGAGCGCGGTAATGACACTTCTACTGGCGAGGCCGCGCGCGGTCAGGAGGTTTAGGCGGGCGCGTAGTTGCGCGTTCTCGGCGATCAAGTTTTCATGCGAGTCCTCTTCGTGCCACGAACGCTGTGTCGAGGCAGGCGCTGGCTGGGCGTCCTCGGCTTCCCACAGCCGCACCGTGTGATCGAAGCCGGCGGTGGCGAGCAGGCCGCCGCTGGGGGAGAACGCGACGGCTGTGGCGGAGCCCGTGTGGCCGGTAAGTGGCGCTCCGACGGTCTGGTGGGTGGCCGGGTCCCAGAGACGCACCATGCCGTCGATGTCGGCGGTGGCGAGCAGGCCGCCGCTGGGGGAGAACGCGACGGCTGTGGCGGAGCCCGTGTGGCCGGTAAGTGGCGCTCCGACGGTCTGGTGGGTG
>NZ_JBEZNG010000001.1:18183-328678 GCF_040653035.1 Streptomyces malaysiensis subsp. malaysiensis | reverse complement strand
GTGGCCGGGTCCCAGAGACGCACCATGCCATCGTCGCTGGCGGTGGCGAGCAGGCCGCCGCTGGGGGAGAACGCCACCGATCTGACGGGGCCGTCGTGGCCGATCAAGGGCTTACCGACCGCTTGGTGGGTGGTCGGGTCCCAAAGACGCACCATGCCGTCGAAGCTGGCGGTGGCCAGTAAAGCGCCATCGGGGGAGAACGCGACCGCTGTGACAGGGCCGGTGTGGCCGGTCAGCGGCTTGCCGACCGCTCCGTAGGTGTACCGATCCCAGAGTCGTACCGTGCGGTCGTAGCTGGCGGTGGCCAGCAAAGCGCCGTCAGGGGAGAACGTGACGGCTGTGACTGCTTCCTGTTTCGCGGTCGGCAGTGCTCCGACCGCTTCATGGGTCGCTGGATCCCAGAGTCGTACCGTGCCAATGTCGCTGGCGGCGGCCAGCAGACCTCCGTCCGGGGAGAACGCGACGGACCTTACGGTGGTGGTGTGGCCGGTAAGTGGCTTGCCGACCGCTTGATGGGTAGCTGGATCCCAGAGCGTCACGATCCCGGCGGCGCTGCCGGTGGCCATCAGGTTGCCGTCGGGGGCGAACGCCACCGACCATACGAAGCCGGAGTGGGGCAGGACTGGTGGTGCGTGACGGAACCTCAGGGGCTGGGGGTTCTCCATTGGCGTGGGCGTGTTTATCGGTGGCGTCGGCGTTTCGCGTACCTGGGCTGACGGTTGCGGGGCGCCATCCACGACCGGCGGCCGCACCGACTCGGGCGCGGGCGGCGCGCGGCGGGCCTCGTCACGTAGGTTCGCGAGTCGGGTCCAGTCCGCACGCCAGGGCTCGACCCTTGGATCATTTCGGCCCACAGGGGCCTGGTTGTCGTTCGCGAAGCTGAGTAGCGTCCGGACGAGGGCGATCAGGAAGTCGACGCTAGGCAAACGCTTTCCGCCGAGAGTCTCGCTGATCGCGGAGACTGAGAGCGACTGTCCAGGGGGTGCGGTACTGCTAATGCTGCGCTGGGAGGGATTGCCGCATCCGATCCGCAGTTTCCGGAGTTTGGAGGCGAAGTCCTCGAGTTCTCGCTGATACGCGGCTGCAGGAGCGTCCTCATGCGCCACGTACGTCCCTCCGATGGTCTGTGGGACTCAGCGTATGACGCTGGTTGCCGAACATCACCGAATTCCGCCGAACATCACCATACAGAATGGGGGTTCGCCCGGAGGGCCACGCGTTACGGCGGTGGCCTGCGGCGATCGGGCTTATTCGCCTCTGTTCGTGCTAGTCGGGGCATAGCGGACGAGGCTGGTGTGCTGGGCGCATGGATGAAATCGAAGAGCCCACCTCGCCCGCTGTTCCTCAGGCCGTCCCTACGTCCGAGCCGGTACCGGAGGCACCGACCCGCGATCGGGTACTTGACCTGGTCGCGCTGCTGATCCTTATCACGCTGGTGACGGGCGTCTTCATGCTAGCCGGCCCCGAGGCGTTCACCGCCGTCACCAGCGTCGGGCTGGGCCTGTTCGCGGCCTGGCGTGGCAGGCCGCCGCGCCCGTGAACCGCTCGGTATGCGGGAGGGGGCGGCGAGCCCGGTCGTCACCGCGGGGCGGTGCAGTGGCCCTGATTAGGGCGTTATGCGTGGGTGGCCGCCAGGCTGCCTCGTGTAACCCGTCGATCGGCGTCCGACGTAGGTCGGCACGTCGGGCGGGTGTATGGCGCCGACTCCATCTCCAGCGCTGGCCGACTCCGCTGCTTTGTCCCCCGACGAGGGCGGGACCGCTGACGGTGGACTGGGATGACCCACCTGACCGAGTCGTCGCCCGAGCGGGTCGACCACGGTCGGCGTGTGTGGCCTCTTGTGACCTTGGCCATTCACGGCGAAGGGTCGGAGCTGGAACGGGATGCGGATGATCTCGGTCAGCCGCTTGATCGACAGGTCGTGGAGGTACGCGAAAAAGAACGCGAGCTGGGAGGGGACGCCCCCTCGCTGACCTGGTCACGCTCCTTGCGAATACCGCTCGGTCTCGGATGCGGGGAGCCCAACCCCTGGTCCACGGCTCCACGAGGGTCGACGATAACCGCTTGGGATCGCCGGTCGAACCATCTATGGCCAGTCGTGGGAATGAGGTGAACTTCTCGACAGCGGTCACACGCGTCACAATTTCCGCGGTACGCTTTCGCTATGTCTGAACTGCAAGAAGAGACGAAGTGGGATCGCACCGGGGTCGAGCTGTTCGCGGGCGCGGGCGGCCTGGCGATGGCGGTCCATGGGGCGGGCTTCCGACCATTGCTGTTCAACGAGCACGCCCCGCGGGCGTGTCAGACCCTGGAAGCGAACGGGGCCAAGCTTCGAGGGGATGAGGAGCGCATCCCCGAGCCCGGGGAGCCGTGGCCGCTGGTGGCGGGGGACGTCCAGGGCCTGGATATGAGCTATTTGCTCGGTCGTGTCGACGTGCTCGCCGGCGGCCCGCCATGCCAGCCGTTCAGCCTGGGTGGGATCGCCAAGGGGGACGAGGACAAGCGCAACATGTTCCCGCAGATGTTCAGGGCGATGCGCCAGATCCGCCCCAAGGCCGTCATCTGCGAGAACGTCGTCGGACTACTCAGGCGATCGTTCAAGCCGTACCTCGACTACATCTTGCGCGAGATGGAGATGCCCTTCGAGCTGCGCGATCCGGACATCGCTTGGCAGAAGCACGACCAGACCCTCATCGACGCCAGGCGCAGGACCGCCAGCGATCCGTCGGAGCGCTACAGGGTGGTGATGACACGCGTGAACGCCGCCGATTACGGGGTCCCCCAGATCAGGCACCGCATCATCATCGTCGCCTTTCGGGAGGACCTCGGGGTCGACGTCGACCAGTTCAAGGAGGACGTGCTTCCTCAGTACTCGGAGGAGGCGCTGTTCCGGTCCATGCTCGACGACTCCTACTGGAAGCGTCACGATGTTCCCCCGCATGTGCGCGCCCGGGCTATGGCCAGGATTCGCGAGGACGTCCCACTTGACTCGGACGGATCGAAGCCCTGGCGTACCTTCCGGGACGCCATCGCTGGCATCGATGAGAACGAGGGCAAGCCCCTGCCGAAGATCCCCTGGAGCAGGCTCGACCGCCGCGAGTATCGCGCCGGGGGGTTCACCGACCACATCGGATGGCCCGATGCTCGGATCTACAAGGGCCACACGCCCAATGAACTGGACCGTCCCGCCAAGACCGTGAAGGCTGGCGTGCATGGCGTCCCCGGCGGGGAGTCAGTCATGCTGACCGACGATCTAGAAACCCCTGGAGGCACTACCTACAGGCACAGGTATATGACTGTGCGTGAGACTGCTCGCGTCATGACTTTCCCCGACGACTGGAAGCTCGAAGGTCCTCGTGGGGAGAAGATGCGGCAACTGGGCAACGCGGTCCCGGTGAAGCTCGGCGCGGTATTCGCCGATGCGGTAGCTAAGGCCCTCGGTGCGGCGCCGGGGGCACAGCCGTGAGTGATGTGGTGAGATCACACCAGAACCGCTGGAAAGATAGGTTGCCCCCCGATCGTGCCTGGAAAGGGCGGTCGGGAAGGACTCGGAAAGCTCTGTCCGCCGAACAGGACCGAGCAGCGGGCGGTCACCATCGACGTGTGGTTGACCTGGGCGACGGCCGCATCGCTCACGCCTCGGTCTCCTTGAGGATTCTGCCCAAGACGCGACGGATTCGCGCGTCGTTGCGGTGGGGCGACGGGCGGAAGTCCCCTGAGCGCTACCTGGGCGAAGTCGAGTATGACACCCGTGCGGCCAATCTCGCGGAAGGGTGGCGGCTGGCCTGGGCTAAGGGTCTCTTGAAGGAGGAGGCCCTGCCTGAGGATTCGACAGCCTCTACGCCAGCGGTCCGTGCCTCCATGAGAGGAAACCGTGGACGGGACACGAAGCCCGAGAAGGTGCTTCGGTCTCTCCTGTTCAAGGAAGGGCTTCGCTACCGGGTCAACGCACGGCCGATCCAGGGCATCCGGCGTAGCGCGGATGTGCTGTTCCCGAAACAACGAGTCGCGGTCTTCGTCGACGGTTGCTTCTGGCACGTTTGTCCGGAGCATCACCGACCCGCGGCCAAGAACACAGAGTTCTGGACGGAGAAGTTCGCCGACAACCAGAGGCGGGACGCCGAGACTAACCGGATCTTGGAGGAAGCGGGCTGGACGGTCATCCGGGCTTGGGAACATGAAGCACCAGAGGACGTGGCACGACGGGTCATCTCGGCGGTCAGCAGCGTGAGGGGCGAGGCGTAGTTACAGCTCCTCGCCGAGCAGAAGGTCATCGACGGCGCCGTTCAACCTGCGCGGAACGATACGACCATCACCATCGCTGTACGCGATGACGGGACTCTCCGTACCGAGACCTGCCTCGGCGAGAAGCCCCAAGGGAATCCGCGCCTGGCCGCTCGCATCGATGGTGACTTGCGCGGGTTCCCGGATCATGGGGCGAGTGTCGCACGCTTGAAACTGAGAGGCACCCCTCGGGGCGGGCCACCACCACCAGGGGTTTCGAGATCTTTGTCCCGCACGTGTCGGTGCCGCCCATTAGGGTTGACGGCATGCTGATGGATGTTCCAGGAGTGTGTCTGACCGGGGCCGACGGCGGGCAGCTTGACGCTGGCGGGCGCGCTTTACGTCCCGCCTGTCAGGCATGTGTTCACGACGAAGACAGGGGCTGGCTGTGACCGAGAACCAATACATCAATGTCACCCCACACCCGCGCATCTTGGGTGTGCTCGGCGACATCGAGTTCTCGCACTGGCAGTGCCTGGCCGAGTTGATCGACAACTCCTTCGACGAGTTCCAAGCGGCTGGCGAGACGGTGGACCGGCCCTCGGTCGCGGTGTCGCTTCCTCCGGCGAACTCGAAGCGTGCGACGGCTGAGATCACGGTGCAGGACAATGGCCGGGGCATGAGCCTGGAGGCTGTCACCAACGCCATCAGCGCGGGCTGGACGAGCAATGGTCGACACGGTTCCCTCGGCTTGTTCGGCATGGGCTTCAATATCAGTACGGCCCGACTCGGTCGGCGTACCACCGTGCGTACCAGTCGGGCGGGCGACCCGGACTGGATCGAGGTGACCCTGGACCTGGTGCAGATCGCCAACTCCTCCAAGTACCAGGCGCCGTACCGCACGGTGCCCAAGACCAATCGTGAAGAGCATGGCACCACGGTCACCATCAGCGACCTCAAGCAGGAACAGTACGCCACGCTCTGTCGCCCGCAGACGCAGAACGTGATCCGGGAGAAACTCGGAGACGTCTACAGCTACCTGCTGTCGGAGAAGGGCTTCCTGCTCACGCTCAACCGCAAGAAGGTCAGGCCGCGCCTGCCCTGTATCTGGGACGAGAAGCGGACCGTCACCCGCCAGGGTGTGGAGATCCACGCCGTTCAGAAGATCAACCACGTGCTGAGCCCCAAGAACGCCTGCATGGCCTGCGGGTGCTGGAGTTCCGCCGACGCTGAGCGATGCGAGGAATGCGGGCAGGACCGCCTGGAACTGAGGGAGCGCAAGATCTGGGGCTGGCTCGGGATTCAGCGATACGTCCACCGCACCGACTACGGCTTGGACTTCCTTCGCAACGGACGCAAGATCCTTCTCAAGGACAAACGGGTCTTCTACTGGGAAGACGAGGACAGCCTCGCTGAGGCGGAGCTCGAGTACCCCATCGACTCCGGAGCCGTGCAGATGGGCCGGATCGTTGGTGAGATCCACTGCGACCACGTCGCTCCGAACTACCAGAAGACTGCCTTCGAGTTCGAGACAGCCGAATGGCGTCAAGTCCTGCGCGAGGTCCGCGGAACCAGTCCACTGCGCCCGAAGATTGCGAAGAGCCTTGGGCTGCCAGAGAACCGCAGCCCCCTTGGCCTGCTCTATGCGGGCTTCCGTCGCCAGGACCCGGGGCTCAACTACCTGATCCCGGGCGACGGACGCAACGCTCTCCACGAGACGGCGGCGAAGTGGGCCGGGCTGATGCGGATGGGTGGCTACGAGTACCAGACCGATGAGGTGTGGTATCGCGCTGCCTACCAGCACGACAACCCAATAGCTGCGGAACCACAACCGGAGAATGATGACATCCTTCCCGGCCTCGGGGCTGGCTTCCTCGACCCGAATGACGAGACTGAAGGCGGTGCGGTGCCCGACAGGACCACGGCGGGCCAAGAACCGCCTGAGAACGATGCCGCACCGGTGGAGACGTTGGACCAGAGGCTCCAGCGATATCGAGACCACGCCGACCCCATCGTGGACCTGACGGGCCCGTACTACCTCGAAGACCTGGGCCGCGTGGATCTGACGGCCTGGGCGGTTAGCGGCCAGCATCTGGTCACCAAAGACGGGCGCCCCGCGCCTGTGATCGTCTCGATGGTCCGAGCTCCACGCTTGGAGGTATTCGTCGACAGTGGTCACTCGCTTTTCCGTGAATACGGGACGGACATGCGCGACTTGACGCTCGTCGAGGTCGCGGAGTTCATGCGGGTACGGGCGAACAACTTGTCGATGCCCCTGAGCGAGATCGTCGCGCAGCTCAAGACCCACACCTCCAGTCCTAGGCTGACGCCAGCGGCGATGGCGGAGGAATCCGAGCGGCTGCTCGAACAGGTGCGTATGGCTATGGTGGCGCCCGTTTCGGCGAACCCAGCGGTGCACTGGCTGCTGCTCATGAAGGATGAACGAGCTGACGCCGAGCGCCGGTTCGCGGTCGAGGCCGGTGGAGCGTCCGCTTGGAACGACGCGATCGCTAATGGAGAGTTCATCCGCTATGTGCCGGCTAGTGCCGTCATCCGTATCATTCAGGACTCCCCGGAGACTTTCCTCGACGGGTGCGTCTTCAAGCGCGGGTACATCGCTCTAAGTGATCCCGGGGCGCGAGAGCTCGTCGTGGAGCGACTGATCAACCCCCTGGCGGATCTCGCGCTGCTGGAACAGCACCGTCCACGCCTCGACGTGGAGGAGTTGGCCCGGATCAGGATCAGCTGCCGCCTTATCGCGCGTGACCTCGCTGACAACACCTAGGGAGAGCGGAATGCAATTCCTCGATGCCTCCTCCCTGCTGGACTCCGGCCCACTGCAGTTTCCTCGCCGTATCGAACGCCTCCTGTGGCACCTGGGCTTCTCCGATGTGTCCAACATCGACGGTTCCGGTGACGAGGGTGGCGACATTCTCGCCCTCCACAAGGGCGAGACCTGGGTAGTCCAGTGCAAGTGGAAACGACGTGGGGCCGTAGGAGCCGACGCGGTGGATGAAGTCGCTCGCGCTCGGGATCACTATCGCGCCCACAAGGCGGTTGTTGTCACCAACACTCGCTTCAGCCCTGACGCTCGGCAGCGTGTGGCGAATCTGGCACGACTAGGCCCTGGAATCCTCTTGTGGGGCGGAACGGACCTAACAACCAGCTTCGACCGTGTACCACCCCGCTTTGGACGAGTGACGCCACGGCCGTACCAGGCCGAGGCACTCCAGGCGCTGACCGCCGATCTCGACGCCTCTGGTCGTGCACTGCTCGTGCTGGCTACGGGCCTGGGTAAAACGGTCGTCGGAGGCGAGGCGATCGCGACGCACCTGCGACGTGACCCCCAGGACCAAGTCCTGGTCGTCGCACATGCCAAAGACCTCGTCCAGCAACTAGAGCGGGCGCTCTGGCGACACCTACCCAAAGATGTCCCAACGCGGCTCCTCACGGGCGACACCCGCCCTGATGACCTCTCCGGCCTGACCTGCGCGACGGTCGGATCGGCGCTGTCCGCCGCGCGATTCGGATACCGCCCAGGGCTCGTCATGATTGACGAGGCCCACCACGTGGGCGAAGAAGGCCAGTACGACGAGCTGTTGGAACTCCTCAGCTCAGCACGCCATCTGGGCGTCACCGCGACCCCATGGCGCGGCGACAAGCACGACATCACCCATCAGCTCGGCGCCCCCAGCTTCAGTCTGGGAATCGAGGAGGGGATGCGGCGCGGCTACCTGGCTCAGGTCGACTACCGCCTGTTCGTCGACGACATCGACTGGGACATCGTCCGCGAGGCCAGCGACCACTCATACGGACTGGCCGAACTCAACGCGAAGCTCTTCCTGCCGCAGCGAGACGAAGCCATCCGCGACGAGCTGGCCGCTGCATGGGCCGCCACGCACAATCCACGGGCCATCATATTCTGCCGCACTATCGAACACGCCGAGCGGCTCGCTGAGATGTTGCGGCGCACTCCCCTTTGGTCAGGCGCCATCGCCATCCACGCGGGACTCGCCAAGAGGGAACGGCAGAACCGCCTGCTCGCTTTCCGCATCGGCGAGGTGCCCATCCTGACAGCGGTCGACATCCTCAACGAGGGCGTCGATGTGCCGGACGTGAATATCCTCTGCTTCGCACGAGTCACGCACTCCCGCCGAATCTTCGTTCAGCAGCTTGGGCGGGGGCTCCGCCTGCGCGAGGGAAAAGAGCGAGTCATGGTGTTGGACTTCGTCAGCGACCTCCGCCGCATCGCTGCCGCACTAAAGCTCAAGCGTGCGCTCGACGGGGATGGTGAGATCGAGATCCTGGCGAAGATCACCCAGTCGAACATCGACTTCAGCGACCAGAAGGTGGCGACCCTCATGGATGAGTGGATCAAGGACGCGGCCAGTCTTGAGACCGCGTACGACGAGCACCGACTCCAGTTCCCCGCCACTCGCGCCCCTCAGGAGTAATCACCGTGGCCTTGCAGCACTTGCCTGCTCCCATTCGCGAACGCCTCCTTATTGAGATCTACCAGCAGGCCAATGACTTGGACTGGGAGTTCTTGAGCAACACCGAGAAGACGAACCAGTACCGGAGATGGATCGAGGATCCCAAGGTCGGCGGAGTTCTGCTCTCCTACGGGCCGGAGAAGGACGCCAGGGTCTGGATAAAGGATGTCCCCATGAAGGAGTACGCCCGAGCGCAGGAGGGAATCGGGAGTTATGTCCGCTATGCGGTAAATCGGTTCCAGGGGCCGGAGGAAATCGTTCGTGCGGCATGTGGTAGCGGCTGGGTGATGAGGCCCGATTCGGTTGGTGAGAAGCCGAACCACTGCTACGCCATCAACGGCGACGCCACTCGGTACATCTGCTGGGGTCGCGCCGGAACCTTTCGTGACCTTGTCTGGGCCGCGCTGAATGAGGCCATCGACTCGACGGAGCGACCTGCGATCGTCATCACGACCCGCAACGGTGAGACCGTCTCCACGGCCGAGCACACGCGCCAGGAACGACTCGCTCTGCGCTGTGGCGCGGACCTGCGGTACCTCCACCGCGAGATGATCCCGAACCCTGACTACCTTGGAGCGGCGGGTGGTGGCCATGGTCAATCGCAACCTACCTTCATCGACTAGCCTCCGGGCGACTCTCCGCCGACCGGCGCCGGTGGACCAGGTCATCGGCCTGTTCGACTAAGGTGTATCAGCCCACGAGAGCTGGCGGATCAAATGCGCGACGAACTGGCGGCGCGGCCTCGGCCGGGAAAGCCCGCTGCTGGAAGTTTTGGGCGAGGACCGTCACGATGCCGACAGCGCAATCGCCTTCTAGTTGGGCAGCGATTGCTACGGATCACGAAGCCAGCTGTGGCTCACGGCGAGTCGGCCGGCCTGGTGTGCTTGGTGCCGCTCGTCAATCGACCGCTCACCCTGATCCACGGACCGAGTGTGGGCTATCCGACGATGCGGAGTTCGGGTGCGTCGTTTGCGCTACGCGACTTGCAACCCTGCGCTACGCCTCGTCGTCGGTGATCTCCACGTCGCCCTGCTGGGCCCACCGCTCGAGGGCGGGGCACGACTCATGAGACCAGTAGCGTTGGAGCAGTTCGCCCTCTGGTGAGAACTGCGGGCTTTCAGGGCGACCGAAAGCCTGGGCAAGACTGGAGCCCAACCTGTGGGCGGCGGCTACAAGTTCAGCACCACCGGCCACCATGCCGTCCACGTCGGAAACGGTGACGGCCGGCACGGCTATGGTCAGGACTCGTGTTTCGAGAGTCTCCGGGAAACCGTGGCGACGGGTAGTGCACGAGTTGGGCGGGGCACAAGGCGGCCTGGGAAGGCTATGTGCCGGAGCCGCGTTTGTTGGCACCGGAGCAGATCACCGAGTACCCCAACAGCCTCGATCTGAGCGCGGAGGTGCGGCAGATGCTGGGGGACTGGAGTCGATGACAGGCAGCTGGCGTCGGCGTGGACAGCTCCTACGCGGATTATCCGGTGGAGTTCTATGACTGTGAGCTGGCTGACGCTCCCGGCTGGAAGGTCGGCGGCTGGCCCCCGTGGGGCCGCACCGACCCGTATCCCCGATTCTGCTCTGTCTGCGACGTTCAGACGGTCCCGCTGCTGACCATCGCCTCCTTCGAATGGGAAGGTGGTACGCGCGGCTGGGCGCCGTACGAGGATCGAGCCGCCGCGTTTGCCATCGGTCATGTCGCCGGCCAGGACCCCGCGCAGCCGACTGCGGTCGAAGTCGGCAGCACCGACAATCTGTAACTCTATGTCTGTCCGGCATATCCGGAGCATCCGCACACCGGCCTGATCCCGTTGCCGGCAACTGAGTCCTCTTTCGCGAGCCGCACACACCGCAACAGCTCTGGGTGAGGCCCGGGGGTGCCCGGCCGCGCGGCGGTCGAGGATTCAAACACTCCTCGTTCGTTTGATAGACCCGTTACTGGTGACAGAAAGGTTGCCGAACGAACATTTGTGACAAGTCGCGTGCCTCACTGGTGCCAACCAGACTGCTTCGACCGGTCCCATTCGCCACGTCATCTGGCTTTGCCGGTGACAACTACTGAGCCTCGGCACATGCCGGTTTGGTCACATCTGCTCTGCTCGGTTCCTGTCTTATGGTCGGCGGGACGCTCGTGCTGCCCGGGATGTGGGCTGTCGTGGGACCTGGTAGGGGCCGACATCGCCATGTCTGGCGTGGGCGCCACAGGGTTCGGAGCGGGCAGCGATGAGTTCGCCGAGCATGCTGGACGGCGCACCGGTTGTGTTGTGGCGCTGGCGCGGTGGGGAACTGGGGGCTTCGGCTCGTGCCGGGTGGTTTTGAGGTATGCCCTGAGTGGTCTGGGGTATGACGGCGAGGCGGTGATCGATGCCGTGCTGGCCCTATCGGAGTTGGTGGCGAATGCCGTCGAGCACGCGGTGGGGCCGTATGAGCTGCGGCTGCGGTGCACGGCGTCGCATGTCATCTGTGAAGTAGTGGATCACGATCCGAGGATTCTCGAGATCCTGTCCTTTGCGGCGAGTGCTCTGTTTGGGCTGTAAGAGCCGGGGTGGTGGTCTGGAAGCGTTGCTTGCATATCGTGCATGAACTGGCCAGCGGAGCCTGGGGGTTTCGCCGGTCGCGGGGCGCGAAGGCAGCACGGATCGCCTTGCCTTTGCCCGCCAGTGGGGAGGACTCGGTCTGGGAATGACGTGCGCGGTTGAGGCATCGGCGAGTGGGCTGACCGACTGTGGCCCGCTGGCGTTTCCCCCGTCGTTTCCCCCGTCGTTTCCGTCGGCGTGTCCGGGGCCGTCCTTGGATGCGACGCCCCCGCGCGGGGCATCACCGCAGGCCAGGCGGTAGATGAGCCAGCCGTTAGCGGGGGCGACTGTATATCGGTACAGCAAAGCATCCCGATCTACCTGGTCAGCGCGGCTGGGCGTGGGCGGTATATGCCTGTTGCTGCTCGCCCGGCTATCGAGCTGTGTGATGCCTTCTCCTTGCGGGATTCATGCACAGCATGGGTTCTGTGCGGGGCCCGTGGCGGGTTGGTGGGGTGCGGGTCAGGAGCCCCTCGCGCCTGGGGAGCGGGGTGCTCCTCCGGGGCGGCTCCTGGGGTGCGAGCGAGGAGCTGTGCGCCCGCGCCGGTGTGTGTGGTCGGCGGGGCCGGGTTCGGGTGTCCTGGCGGCCGATGCCGCGGGGTTTGGGCGGCGGGAGCGGTCGGGGAACGGAGCGGGAGCGGTGCTCTCGGGGTGTACCCCGTGCCTCGCGGTGGTCGCGGTTGTGCACCCGGTGTGGGGGAGCGCGCCCGAGGATCTTGGAACACCTGCTCCTGTGTGCGTCCGTACCGCCGAGGTGGACCGGTACTGGGTCGGTGGTGGCTCGGGTGCGGGGTGCGCTCGCGCCTCAGGTGCGTGTGCCTGAGGTGCAGTGGGGAGCGGACCCGCTCCCTGGCGGTGGCAAAGATCCACTCCTGGAATCTCTATTGATCATGTCAGTGCCAGATGGCCGCCACTGTCGAACTCGGCACCACGCCTGGGGGTTCCAGATGAAGAACGTCCGCGATACCCGCCGCCGAGGCGTCCCCTGCCCGGCACTGGGCTGGCAACCGTCGCCACAGCCCGGTGCTGCACCTGTTCCAGCGAGGGGCTGGGGAGCACAGGCTCGGCAGTGGCTCGGGTCAGGCTGTCCTGACAGAGATGGAGTTCTGGGTGCGCGGGTGGCCGTCCACGTACGGCAACGGACGGCTGGAGAGCGGTCGTGAATCAGCGCTCACGGCCATCTTCCGACACGCAAGATCGCGGCCTTGACGACACCATCGAGTCGGAGCGTCCATGGACGTCGACCGGTCGCGGCAACGCTGAAACGCGCACTTCAGAGGAGCTGCGGACGGTCGTGGAGTACGTCGTCGTCGATGGTGGCGAGGCTCAGGCGCTGGCCCAGCGCCAAGGGGCCGCGATTCGTGAGGTGCTGGAGTGGCTGTACGCCGGTCACAGTGCCCCGAAGAGTGGTCGCGTCTGAGCCTCCCGCCTGAACCCTGGGAGAGAGACAGCGTATGCATGGCAACCCGCCCAGCACTCGGCCCTGGGCGCAGCCCGTAGCCGGCCGCCCCTGGTCCACGGCCGGTGTTCCGGACGTCTCGGCGTTTCCGGTGACCGTCCCGGTGGCTTGGCTCGGCCGGACTTCTACGGAAGACGCCCAGGACCCCACGCTGTCGCTGCCACGGCAGTTGCGTAACGCGAGAGCCGCGCTCCCGCCCGGCTGGGTGATTGTCGCGCATTTCTACGATGTTGAATCCGGCCGTAAGGAATTGCGTGAGCGGGGCAATTCCCTTGCGTACCAGCAGTTCCAGAATCCTATTCCCCGCGATGGCAGTGTGGCCGATCTACTTGATGAGGCGCAGCGGCCCGACCGCCGTTTCGCCGCAGTTATCTGCGAGTCCATTGAACGCGTCGCGCGCCGGACCTACTTCGGCACGAAGATCGAGTATGAGCTGGAGCAGGCCGGGGTGGCCCTGTGTGCCGCCGATGAGCCGATCGTCACCGGCCCGCGTGCCAAGCGCGCCACGCCCACGCTCACGCGGCGCGTCAAGCAGGCGGTCTCCGAGTGGTACGTGCTGCAGATGCTGGAGCTGTCGTGGGACGGCTTCATTGAGCACGTCTCGCAGGGTTGGAATGTGGGCAAGCCGCCTTACGGCTATCGCGCGGAAAAGGTCCCGCATCCCGTCCCGGCCCGTCGGGCCGAGGGCCGTACCAAGCACCGGCTCGTCCCGGACGCGTGCCGGGCCCCGGCCGTCACCTACATCTTCCAGCTCCGCGGACTGGACAAACTCGGATACGACGCCATCGCCGACCGCCTGAACCTGGATCCTGTGGCGTACCCGCCCCCAGAGCCCACTCGCCCCGACATGGCCCTCCATCGCTGGAGCGGGTCGGCCGTGCGAGAGATCCTGCGCAATCCCAAGTACACCGGCTATCAGGTCTGGAACCGCCGCGCGACGACGAAAGGCGGCTGCTACAACGACCCCAAGGACTGGGTGTGGTCCCCGCGGCCCACCCACGAGCCTCTTGTCTCCAAAGAGCTGTTCGACGTGGCTTCCACCATGGCGCGGAAGCGCCAGGGGTCACGGACGACACCCGGTCGCAACTCCCACCCGGCGACCCGGCGTTCCTATGTCCTGCGGTCGTACGTCGTCTGCGAGATCTGCGACCGACGTATGTTCGGCAAGAACCGCCACCGGATCTCGTACTACGCCTGCCAGGTCGACCCGAACGAGCATCGGGACAGGTCCTGGTTCCGTGACCATCCCAAGAGCCTGTGGGTTCGGGAAGAGTTCTTGATCACACCCGTCTCCCGCTTCTTCGCCACACACGTCTTCGGCCCCGACCGGCGCACCCACCTCAAAGCCGCACTTGAAGCCGCTCGTGTCGCGGACGGGCCCGGCGACCGAACCGCGAAGGAACGCGCCGCGCTGGAGCAGGCCATTAAGGCCATCGGTGAGCGTCAGGCCCGGCTCATCCGCACTCTCGCCGATGGGTTTGGTGATGATGAGCGGGCCAGCGGGACCGACCCGGAACAGGAGAAGGAGTTTCGCGACGCGATCCGCCGGGAGCACGCCACCTTGGGCACGCGACGCACGAAGCTCGCCGAGCAGCTGGCCTGTCTGGAAGTTCCCAAGCCGGAGGTGCGTTCTGTCGACAGCGCTGCCCTGCTGGACGCGCTCCCGCACCTCGATATCGATCTTGCCCTGGTTCCGGAGGAGCTCCAGCGGCGGCTCTACGACGCTTTCGGGCTAGAGGTCCGCTACAGCCGGCCCCGCGAAGAAGTGACGCTACGGGTGACGGCTCCGGGGCATCTGCTTGACGGACTGGTGGCCGTCACCCGTGAGCTGGACCCATGGAACAAAAAATCGGGCGCCCGCACCGAAGTGCTGGCACCCGATTATGACACCCGGGGCGGACAAACGCGGCATAACCGTCGCGTTCATTCCCATCCCCTGAGTGCCCCCGGCAGGATTCGAACCTGCGCACACGGCTCCGGAGGCCGTTGCTCTATCCCCTGAGCTACGGGGGCTTGTCGTTGCTGTTTGCGGCGACGGGTAGAACCTTACCAGCTCGATCAGGGTGGTCATGAACGCTTATCGGGGGCAGGTGGGCGGGGTGGGTGGGGCGGGAGCGGAGGGGTGTATACCGCATGTGGAGGTCGGGGCGCAGGGGTCTTGGGGAAAGGTCCCTCGCACGGGGCGGAAGTGGGGAAAACCCGGACGCAGCCGCGGCTGCCCGCCTACTCTTCAGGATGTGCCTGGCTTGTCCGGCCGGGTCCTTGTCGTCGACGACAACAAGGTCATCCGGCAGCTGATCAGGGTCAACCTCGAGCTGGAGGGCTTCGAGGTCGTGACCGCGGCCGATGGTGCCGAGTGCCTGGAGATCGTTCACCAGGTGCGGCCCGATGTGATCACTCTCGATGTTGTGATGCCCAGACTCGATGGGCTGCATACGGCGTCGAGGTTGCGTGCTGATGCTCGTACGTGTCATGTGCCCGTCGCGATCATCAGTGCGTGTACGCAGTATGAGATGGACAGCGGGAAGGCGCTGGGCGTTGATGCCTTCCTCGCGAAACCCTTCGAGCCCGCCGATCTTGTCGAGCTCGTACGGAGGCTGATGAGGCAGGGGGCGGCCGGTGCGGCGGCGCCTGGTGATGCCGAGCCGGTTGTGGGGCCCACCGGGTAGTGGTGGGCCCCGGCCCGGCCCCGGCGGGTTGTTTTCTCCGGTTCTGGTCTGGGGCCTCTGGCCTCCTTCTTCCGGGACCGGTCTGGGACTTCTTCCCTCCAGGGTCCGGTCCCGGGTCTCTTTCCGTCGGTTCTGGTCTGGGGCCTCGTTCCTCCGCGTCCGGCCCTCGGGCCTCTTTCCGTCGGGTCTGGACTGGAGGGTGTTCCTCTCGGTTCTGGTCTGGGGCGCTGTTTTGGGTTTCGGGTTTGTTCGGGGGCCGGGTCTCCTTTGGGTTTCCTTTCGGGGGCTCTGCCTTCGCTTCGGGCGTGTGTCGTCCGTGGTCGTCCGAAGGGCGAAACCGGTTCGCTTTCGTACCCCCCTCCTCCCATACGCTGGTCCCGTGACTCCCGCCCAGCTCTCCCGCACTGTGCTGCACACCGTGCGTCGTGCCGTTGAGGACGACGAGCTGTGCGTTGCCGTGCCGGAGCGGGTGAAGGTGCGGACTCCGCCTCGGTCCGGGTGTGGGGATTACGCGACCAATGTCGCCCTGCTGTTGGCCAGGGGCGAGAGGGGCGAGGGGGACGCGCTCGTTATCGCTGAGGTTCTGCGGCGGCGGCTTCTCCGTACGCCCGGGATCGCCCGTGTCGACATCGCCGCCCCCGGGTTTCTCAACATCACCCTTGATGCCGGGTCCCATGGTGAGCTTGTTCGGACCGTGGTTTCCGATGGGCTTCGCTACGGGCACGGCGATTCGCTCGCCGGGGTGTCCGTTCCGCTCGGGGCCAGTGATGAGGTGCGTGCCGCGCTTGTCGCTCATGTGGTGCGGGGGCTTGTCGCCGCCGCCGGGGGAGTCGTTGTCCCAGGTCATGGGCCTGTCGTTCGGCCTTCTCCGCTCTCCGGCCGCGATCTGCTCACCCGCCTCGGGCCCGACGCCGCCCGCTGGGCGCTGCTTCGGCCCGCCGGGCACGATCTGCCCGATCTCGACCCTTCCCGGCTTCTCTCGCAGCGCGAGGACAACCCCCTCTTCCGGGTTCGGTACGCCCATGCCCGTACCCGCGCCCTGATGCGGAACGCCGGCCAGCTCGGCCTCGCACCTGAGCCCCAGCCCGAGTCCGGGGCGGCGTACGACCACCCTGCCGAGATCGGCCTCCTCGCTCTTCTCGCCGATCATCCCCGCACCATCGAGGCCGCCGCCAGGCACCGTGCGCCCGATCGGCTCGCTCGGCATCTCGTCGCCGTCGCTGATGCCTTCTTCCGGTTCCAGGAGCTGCTCCAGGACCTCTTCCAGGACCTGTCCCATGACCGGCTCCAGTCCTCCCGCCAGTCCTCCCGCCAGTCCAAACCCCCGGCCGTCCACCGTGCCCGGCCGGCCCTTGCCGACGCCACCGGGGCGGTGCTCGCCGGCGGCCTGCACCTACTCGGCATCAGCGCACCCGATCATCTGTAAGACCCGAGAGAGACAGCAGAGACAGCATGAGCCGTTCCGCCCACCCCGCCGGGCCCCGTCACGCCGATGTCCTTCCCGAGGGGCACTACGCCGCGCCGCCCGCCGATCTCAATCAGCTCGATCCGCGCGTGTGGTCCCGTACGGTCGCCCGGAACGCCGACGGGGCCGTCACCGTCGGCGGGATCGACGTCAAGACGCTCGCCGAGGAGTTCGGGACCCCCGGCTACTTCCTCGACGAGGCCGACTTCCGGGCCCGCTGCCGGGCCTGGCGGGAGGCTTTCGGGGAGGATGCCGACGTGTTCTACGCCGGGAAGGCGTTCCTCTCCCGCGCCGTGGTGCGCTGGCTGAACGAGGAGGGGCTCAACCTCGACGTGTGCTCCGCCGGGGAGCTGGCCACCGCGCTCGCCGCGGGGATGCCCGCCGAGCGGATCGCGCTGCACGGGAACAACAAGTCCACCGGCGAGATCGAGCGGGCCGTCGCGGCGGGCATCGGGCGGATCGTGCTCGACTCGTTCCAGGAGATCGTGCGGGTCGCGCATATCGCCACTCGGCTCGGTAAGCGCCAGCGGGTGCAGATCCGGGTCACCGTCGGTGTCGAGGCCCATACGCACGAGTTCATCGCGACCGCCCACGAGGACCAGAAGTTCGGCATTCCGCTCGCGGGCGGGCAGGCCGCCGAGGCCGTGCGGCGGGCGCTCAAGCTGGACGGGCTCGAGCTCATCGGGATCCACTCGCACATCGGGTCGCAGATCTTCGACACCTCGGGCTTCGAGGTGGCCGCCCACCGCGTCGTCGGGCTGCTGAAGGAGATCCGGGACGAGCACGGTGTCGAACTGCCCGAGATCGACCTCGGCGGTGGCCTCGGCATCGCGTACACCTCGGAGGACGACCCCCGCGAGCCTCACGAGATCGCCAAGGCGCTGCGCGACATCGTCCACCGTGAGTGCGACGTCGCCGGGCTCGCCGTGCCGCGGCTGTCGGTCGAGCCGGGGCGGGCGATCGTCGGGCCGACCGCGTTCACGCTCTACGAGGTGGGCACGGTCAAGGAGCTCCCGGGGCTGCGGACGTACGTCAGCGTCGACGGCGGGATGTCCGACAACATCCGTACCGCGCTCTACGACGCGGAGTACTCCGTGGCGCTGGTCTCCCGCGCCTCCACCGCCGAGCCGATGCTCTCCCGCGTCGTCGGCAAGCACTGCGAGTCCGGCGACATCGTCGTACGGGACGCCTTCCTGCCCGCCGATCTGGCGCCCGGCGATCTGATCGCCGTTCCCGCCACCGGCGCGTACTGCCGCTCGATGGCGAGCAACTACAACCACGCGCTCCGCCCGCCCGTCGTCTCCGTACGGGACGGGCAGGCGCGCGAGATCGTCCGGCGTGAGACGGAGGAGGATCTGCTGCGGCTCGATGTCGGTTAGCGAGGATCGGTCGGCATGTCGGTTAGCGAGGACCGGTCGCCATGCCGGTTGGCGAGGATCGGTCGGCATGCTGCCTTGCGAGGATCGGTCGGCGGGAGCCTGCCGGAGGGTTGCTGTCAGTGGGAGTCCGTCGGCCCGGACCGGTCGGCGGGAAGCCGTCGGCGGGTTCCCGCCGACGAGAACCCGCCGGTCGGAGCCCCCAGCCGCACCCCGCCGACGGCAATCGGCTAGCGAGAAATGGATCTCGGATACTGGACCTGGGACGGAAAATCCCTTCCGGTGCATGAGACTGGTGCACTAACGCGCCGATGCATTAACGCGATGGATGAGAAACGAGGTCGGATGATGCGTACGCGTCCGCTGAAAGTGGCGCTGCTGGGCTGTGGAGTGGTCGGCTCAGAGGTGGCGCGCATCATGACGACGCATGCGGACGACCTCGCGGCGCGCATCGGCGCCCCGGTCGAGCTGGCCGGGATCGCCGTGCGGCGGCCCGGCCGGGTCCGGGAGGGGGTGCCGGCCGAGCTGGTGACCACCGATGCCACGGCCCTGGTCAAACGCGGGGACATCGATGTGGTGGTCGAGGTCATCGGCGGGATCGAGCCCGCCCGCACCCTCATCACCACCGCCTTCGACCACGGCGCGAGCGTGGTGTCCGCCAACAAGGCGCTGGTCGCCCAGGACGGCGCGGCACTGCACGCCGCGGCCGAGCAGCGCCGTGCGGACCTCTACTACGAGGCCGCGGTCGCGGGGGCGATCCCGCTGGTGCGGCCGCTGCGCGAGTCGCTCGCGGGCGACAAGGTCAACCGCGTCCTCGGCATCGTCAACGGCACCACCAACTTCATCCTCGACCGGATGGACTCCAGCGGCGCCGGCTACAGCGAGGCGCTGGACGAAGCCACCGCCCTGGGCTACGCCGAGGCCGACCCGACCGCCGACGTCGAGGGCTTCGACGCGGCGGCGAAGGCCGCGATCCTCGCCGGGATCGCCTTCCACACCCGGGTCACCCTCGACGATGTGCACCGCGAGGGCATCACGGAGGTGACCGCCGCCGATATCGCCTCCGCCAAGCGGATGGGCTGCACCGTCAAGCTGCTCGCGATCTGTGAGCGGGCCGCGGACGGCCGGTCGGTCACCGCGCGGGTGCATCCGGCGATGATTCCGCTGAGCCACCCCCTGGCCTCCGTGCGCGAGGCGTACAACGCGGTCTTCGTGGAGGCCGACGCCGCGGGGCAGCTGATGTTCTACGGCCCGGGGGCGGGCGGTTCGCCGACCGCCTCGGCCGTCCTCGGCGACCTCGTGGCCGCCTGCCGCAACAAGCTGGCGGGCGCCACCGGACCCGGGGAGTCCGCCTACAGCCGGCTTCCGGTGAGCCCGATGGGCGATGTGGTCACTCGATACCACATCAGCCTGGACGTCGCCGACAAACCGGGAGTTCTCGCACAGGTCGCCACGGTCTTCGCCGAGCATGGCGTGTCCATCGATACCGTCCGCCAGCAGGGGAAGGACGGCGAGGCGTCCCTGGTCGTCGTGACCCACCGCGCGAGCGACGCCGCGCTGACGTCGACCGTGGAGGCGCTCCGTCGGCTCGACACCGTCCGCGATGTCGCGAGCATCATGCGGGTCGAGGGCGAGTAGCCGATGTTGCGAGCAGCCGATGGTGCGGGTAGCCGATGTCGAGAGCAGCCGGGGACGCCGAGGACGAGTGGTCGAGGGCGGATGGAGGCCGGGCAGTGGTCGGGCTGAGGCCGAACAGAGGGTGAGCGGAGAGTAAGGGAAATCATGAACGCAATCGCCGACGCCGGGCCTCGAATGTCCGGCACCCGCCAGTGGCACGGCTGGCGGGGCATCATCGAGGAGTACCGCGACCGTCTCCCGGTCAGCGAGGCGACGCCCGTCGTCACCCTGCGCGAGGGCGGTACGCCGCTGGTTCCCGCGCAGGTGCTCTCCGAGCGCACCGGCTGCGAGGTCCACCTCAAGGTCGAGGGCGCCAACCCCACCGGGTCGTTCAAGGACCGCGGGATGACGATGGCCATCAGCGCGGCCAAGGAGGCCGGCGCCAAGGCCGTCATCTGCGCCTCCACCGGCAACACCTCGGCCTCGGCGGCGGCGTACGCCGTACGGGCTGGGATGGTCTGCGCGGTGCTGGTACCGCAGGGCAAGATCGCGCTGGGCAAGATGGGCCAGGCCCTCGTCCACGGCGCGAAGATCCTCCAGGTCGACGGCAACTTCGACGACTGCCTGACGCTGGCTCGCGGGCTGTCGGAGAAGTACCCGGTGGCGCTGGTCAATTCGGTCAACCCGGCCCGTATCGAGGGCCAGAAGACCGCCGCCTTCGAGATCGTGGACATGCTCGGGGACGCGCCCGACATCCATGTGCTTCCGGTCGGCAACGCGGGCAACATCACGGCCTACTGGAAGGGCTACAAGGAGTACGCGGCGCCGTTCGCCGACAGCGGGCCGCACGCCTCCCGTACGCCCCGGATGTGGGGCTTCCAGGCGTCCGGCGCGGCGCCGATCGTGCGCGGTGAGCCGGTCAAGGAGCCGAGCACCATCGCCACTGCCATCCGCATCGGCAACCCCGCCTCGTGGGCCTTCGCCGAGCAGGCGCGCGACGAGTCCGGAGGTCTGATCGACGAGGTGACCGACCGTCAGATCCTCGCCGCCTACCGGCTGCTCGCCGCGCAGGAGGGCGTTTTCGTGGAGCCCGCCTCCGCCGCGAGCGTGGCGGGTCTGCTGAAGGCCGCCGAGCAGGGGCTGGTCGACCCGGGCCAGCGCATCGTCTGCACGGTGACCGGAAACGGCCTCAAGGACCCGGACTGGGCGGTGGCGGGCGCGCCGCAGCCGGTCGTGGTCCCGGTGGACGCGGACGCCGCGGCCGTACGGCTCGGGCTGGGCTGATACGGCGCGACGCGACCACCCGCCCGCCGCGACCACCCGGCCCGCCGCGACCACCCGCGCGGCGCGGCCGCGACTACGACGCGGCCGCGGCACGCCACGACGACGCGCGACGCGGCCACCGCACGCCGCGGCCACGGCACGCACCGCACCACACGACGCGCGACGCGACGCGAGACGCGGACCGGGCCGCTCCGATTCGGCGCGGCCCGGCCCGGATCGGCCCGGAGCGAGCTGTTCCGGGCCGATCCGGCACCGAGTGCTCCGGCTCGGATCGGCCCGTTCCGGCACCGTGCGCCCCGGCTCGGAGCGAGCCGTTCCGGCAGAGTGCGCCCCCATCCGGTTCGGCGCCGCCGACCTGCTGTGACGGGCGTTTCGGCCGGAGTTCCGACGAAGTTCCGACGGAGTTTCGGCGAGGGTTTCAGCGGGCCGTAGGCCCCGGATCACCGGGCCTCGGCGCACCCGGCGGGCCCCCTTCCGGGGTTTCATCTAAAGATCCGCTCAAGCGGTGGCAGAGGAGCACGAGGGCGCGCGGAACGCTCCAGTACAGTGGTCGCGGACGATGGCAGGGAGCGCGACACGCATCGTGCGCCTCCCGTGCGCCCTATGTCGCCACAGAACCTTCCTTCGATAGGCTGTACTGAATCCGCCCCGACGCAGAGCGCTCGCCTCTGCGCGGCGTCGCCGTACTTGTCGCGGCCCTCGCGGTGTTCCGTACCTCTTCGAGCAATCGCACGTAACCACAAGGAGAGTCATCGAGCGATGGCCGGTCCAGCGTTCCGCGCCGCCGCCGTCCGAGTGCGCGTCCCCGCCTCGAGCGCCAACCTCGGTCCTGGCTTCGACGCCCTCGGTCTGGCCCTGGGCCTCTACGACGACGTGGTGGTCCGGGTGGCCGACTCCGGTCTGCACGTCGACATCGCCGGTGAGGGCGCGGAGACGCTGCCGCGTGACGAGAAGCATCTGCTCGTACGGTCCCTGCGCACCGCCTTCGACCTGCTGGGCGGACAGCCCCGCGGTCTCGAGCTGGTCTGCGCGAACCGCATTCCGCACGGCCGGGGCCTGGGCTCCTCCTCCGCCGCCATCTGCGCCGGGATCGTCGCAGCGCGCGCGGTGACCATAGGTGGCGCCGAGCGGCTCGACAACGAGGCGATGCTGGAGCTGGCCACCGAGATCGAGGGCCACCCCGACAATGTCGCCGCCTGTCTGCTCGGCGGTTTCACCCTCGCCTGGACCGACGCGGGGTCCGCCCGGGCGATCAGGATGGACCCTGCGGATTCCATCGTTCCGGTGGTCTTCGTCCCTGGTCGGCCGGTGCTCACCGAGACCGCCCGCGGCCTGCTGCCGCGCACCGTCCCGCATGTGGACGCGGCGGTCAACGCGGGCCGGGCCGCACTGCTCGTCGAGGCCCTGACCAGGCGTCCCGAGCTGCTGCTCGCGGCGACGGAGGACCGGCTGCACCAGGAATACCGCGCTCCGGCGATGCGGGAGAGCGTGAATCTGGTGAACCGACTGCGGGCGGACGGCGTCCCCGCGGTCATCTCCGGCGCGGGCCCCACGGTGCTCGCGCTGGTCGAGGACGGTGCGGCCGACAAGGTCGCACGACTGGCGGGCGAGGGGTGGGCGGCCAACCGGCTGGCTCTCGACGCCGGGGGGGCGAGCGTCCTGCCGCTCAACTGACACCTGGTCCGGGGCGCCCCGGACCCGGGAAAAACTCGATAGCCGGTCTTGGAGAGGGGGAATGTTTGTTGGATCCGGTAGTGTTAACCTCAAGTCTGCACTGGATGCCTCTTGGATGTACTCGGAGGCGAGGTGCTCGGTGTCCCCATCCGGGACCACCCTTCTTCCGGGAGCCTCCCACACTGCCTGAGCAGCCTGCCTGAGCAGTATCGAGCACGCTCCGGAATCGGCGTGGCGGATTCTTCTGAACCCTCCGTCGCGTCGGAACCATGAATCTCTCCGCCTACCCGGCGGACCACCGCCCCGGCCCGGTCCATAACGGAAGGACCACAGCCGGACAGCACAACCGGTCGCCGAGCCAGACAGGCCGACGCCCGCTCCAGGGAAGGACCCTTCGTGAGCGACACCACCGATCTGATGGGCGTGAACGCCTCCGGCACCTCCGACAGCGGTGTCGGCAACAACGCGCCCGCCACGGACGCTCCCGCGCCCGCCACCGGTGCTGCCACGGGCGCTGCCCCGCGGCGACGCCGCTCGGGCACCGGCCTCGACGCCATGGTCCTGGCCGAGCTCCAGCAGCTCGCCTCGAGCCTTGGCATCAGGGGCACCGCGCGGATGCGCAAAGGCCAGCTGATCGAGGTCATCAAGGAGAAGCAGGCCGCGGGCTCCGGCTCCGCCCAGGGCTCCGAGAGCACCCCGTCCGCCGCGGAGGGGGTGACCAAGCCGAAGCGCCGCACCACCTCCCGGGCCCGTACGGGCGACGACGGCGAGGAGAAGACCGGCAGCGCCAAGTCCTCGAAGTCCGCCGGGAAGGCGGAGAAGGCCGACAAGGCCGACGCCGAGGAGAAGGCCGTCGCCCAGCAGCAGATCGAGATCCCCGGCCAGCCCGGTGAGCCCGCCGGCGATGAGCAGCCGGCCGGTGAGCGCCGCCGCCGTCGCGCCACCGCGCCCGCCACCAGCCCCGATTCCGGGGGCACGGCCACCGCTGTCGAGACCAAGGCGGAAGCGCGTACCGACGTCTCCGCCAAGACCGAGACCAGGACCGAGCCCAAGGGCGACGGCAAGGCCGAGGCCGCCGTCGACACCGCCGAGGGCAAGGGCGCCAGGAGCGGTGACCGCCAGGAGCGCGGCCAGAAGGGCGACCGCCGGGAGCGTCAGCGCGACCGTGGCGACCGCGACCGCGGTGACCGCCGTGGCAAGGGCGAGGACGGCCAGCAGGGCGGCGGCCGTCAGCAGCGCGACGGGCGCGGCCAGGGCCAGCAGCGCGCCGAGGAGAGCGACGACGACTTCGACGGCGGGCGCCGCGGGCGCCGCGGCCGCTACCGCGACCGCCGTGGCCGCCGTGGCCGCGACGACTTCGGCAATGAGCCGCAGGTGTCCGAGGACGATGTGCTGATCCCCGTCGCGGGCATCCTCGACATCCTCGACAACTACGCGTTCATCCGCACCTCCGGCTACCTCCCGGGCCCGAACGACGTCTATGTCTCGCTCGCCCAGGTCCGCAAGAACGGTCTGCGCAAGGGCGACCACGTCACCGGCGCGGTGCGCCAGCCCCGCGAGGGCGAGCGCCGCGAGAAGTTCAACGCGCTGGTGCGGCTGGACTCGGTCAACGGCATGGCGCCCGAAACCGGGCGCGGGCGGCCGGAGTTCGGAAAGCTGACGCCGCTTTACCCGCAGGACCGGCTGCGCCTCGAGACCGAGGCCGGCGGGCTGACGACCCGGATCATCGACCTGGTCGCGCCGATCGGCAAGGGGCAGCGCGGTCTGATCGTGGCCCCGCCGAAGACCGGTAAGACCATGATCATGCAGGCGATCGCCAACGCGATCACCCGCAACAGCCCCGAGTGCCATCTGATGGTCGTCCTCGTCGACGAGCGGCCGGAAGAGGTCACCGACATGCAGCGGTCGGTCAAGGGCGAGGTCATCTCCTCGACCTTCGACCGCCCGGCCGAGGACCACACCACCGTCGCGGAGCTGGCGATCGAGCGGGCCAAGCGCCTGGTCGAGCTGGGCCATGACGTGGTCGTCCTGCTGGACTCGATCACCCGCCTGGGCCGCGCCTACAACCTGGCGGCGCCGGCCTCCGGCCGCATCCTGTCCGGTGGTGTCGACTCGACCGCGCTCTACCCGCCGAAGAAGTTCTTCGGCGCCGCGCGCAACATCGAGGACGGCGGCTCGCTGACCATCCTGGCCACCGCGCTGGTCGAGACCGGCTCGCGCATGGACGAGGTGATCTTCGAGGAGTTCAAGGGCACCGGCAACATGGAGCTCAAGCTGGACCGGAAGCTCGCCGACAAGCGCATCTTCCCGGCGGTGGACGTCGACCCGTCCAGCACCCGCAAGGAGGAGATCCTGCTGGCGCCGGAGGAGCTGAACATCGTCTGGAAGCTCCGCCGGGTGCTGCACGCGCTCGACTCCCAGCAGGCCATCGAGCTGCTGCTGGACAAGATGAAGCAGACGAAGTCGAACGCCGAGTTCCTGATGCAGATCGCCAAGACCACGCCCACTCCGGGCAACAACGGCGACTGAGCGGACATCCGCCGGAACGGACCGTGGCCGAGGCCCCCCGCATCGCGGGGGGCCTCGGCGCGTTCCATGAGAGGTGGGTCACAGCGAAAAACCGGGCCCCGGACCGGCTTTGATCATGTTATCGCCCGCGAAAGGGCAGGTCAGAGCGGTAAGGCGGACGAAGGGGACGAACGGAACGCCGGGCCGCCCGCCCGAAAAACGGCCACCGTGCGTATGCAACCCTGGCGCACGGCCTTCCATCTGTCAGGTCGGAATACGGGCCGGAACCCAGGCTGACTCCAGCGCGAATCCGCGACGCCACGCCTGACCGTGACGGCAGGGGGTACTCGGGGCAACAAACAGGACTGAGGAGCACATGGCCGAGGACAGCAGCAACGCACCGGTGACCCCGGGCCACCGCCGCGCCCGCGGGGCGACGGCCGGCCGCCGCCGCAAGCGGCCCAGCACACGCCGCAGGGCCGTGCTCTACACGGTGTGGACGCTGGCCGCCGTGCTGGTGCTGGGCGGCGCCGGACTCGGCTACCTCTACTACAAGCTGAACGGCAACCTCACCGGCGTCGACGTCAACGCGGCCCTCGGCGCCAACCGCCCCGAGAACGTCGACAACGGCTCGATGGACATCCTCGTCCTCGGCTCCGACTCCCGGGCCGGCAAGAACGCGGAGTACGGCACGGACGAGGGCACCTCCCGCTCCGACACGGCGATGATCGTCCACGTCTACAAGGGCCATAAGAAGGCCAGCGTCATCAGCATCCCGCGCGACACCCTGATACAGCGGCCCTCCTGCACCACCAAGGACGGGCAGCAGACGCCGGCCGTGCGGGCGGCCATGTTCAACAGCGCCTACGAGGCCGGCGGCCCGGCCTGCACCATCAAGACCATCGAGTCCATGACCGGCATACGCATGGACCACTTCCTCGAGGTCGACTTCTCCGGTTTCAAGCAGTTGATAAACGACCTCGGCGGCGTCGACATCACCACCACCGCCCCGATCCACGACCCGAAGAGCCACCTCGACCTCGAGGCGGGACCGCACACGCTGAACGGGGAGCAGTCCCTGGGCCTGGTGCGCACCCGGCACGGGGTGGGCGACGGCAGCGACCTGGGCCGGATCAAGCTCCAGCAGGCGTTCGTCAAGGCGCTGCTGGACCAGATCAAGCACGTCGATGTGTTCGGCAACCCGAAGAAGCTCTACGACCTCGCGGACACCTCCACCAAGGCGCTCACCACCGACTCCGAACTGGCCTCTGTGAGCAAGCTGAAGGGCTTCGCCGAATCCCTCAAGGGCATCGGCTCGGGCAACATGAAGATGACCACGCTGCCGGTCGAGTACGACCCGCAGAACCCGGCCCGGGTGCTGCCGATGGAGCGCAAGGCCCAGCTGATATGGACCGCGCTCAGCCACGACCAGCCGGTCCCCGCCTCCGCGACCAAGGGCTCCGCGGGCGACGCCACCAGCGCGGGCAAGGTCGTCGAGTAGCGCCGGGGGAGGGTGTCGAGCGGCGCCGGGGGAGGGCCGGGAATATCCCGGCCCGTACCCCGGTTTTGGGGGATGCGGCCAGTACTGGCAAACTGGATCGTCGGTCCCGGTTCACGACAGGCAACCCGCCCGTCGACCCGGTACCCTCCCGAACCTAGGAGATTCCCTTGAAGCGCGAGATCCACCCGGAGTACGTCGAGACGCAGGTCAGCTGCACCTGTGGCGCGTCCTTCACCACCCGTAGCACCGTGAGCGGCGGCGCCATCCGCGCCGACATCTGCTCCGAGTGCCACCCGTTCTACACGGGCAAGCAGAAGATCCTCGACACCGGTGGCCGTGTGGCGCGGTTCGAGGCCCGCTTCGGCAAGAACGCCGGGTCCGCCAAGAAGTAGCGACCCGCTCGGCGCCGGTCTTCGGTCGTCCCTCCCCTGGGGCGACCGGACCGGCGTTTTGTCGTCACCGGCCCTCCCGGCACTTCTTCCGCAACGCCACCCAGCAGACCACTCAGGGAGCCCTCCGATGTTCGAGGCGGTCGAGGAACTCATCGGCGAACACGCCGACCTCGAGAAGCGACTCGCCGACCCCGCGGTCCACGCCGACCAGCGGGAGGCACGGCGGCTCAACAAGCGTTACGCCGAGCTGACCCCGGTGATCACCGCCTACCGCGCCTGGAAGCAGGCCGGGGAGGACATCGAGACCGCCCGGGAGCTGGCCCAGGACGACCCCGACTTCGTGGACGAGGTCAAGGAGCTCGAGCTGAGCCGCGAGGAGCTGACCGACCGGCTCCGGCTGCTGCTCGTCCCCCGCGACCCCAGCGACGACAAGGACGTCATCCTCGAGGTCAAGGCCGGGGAGGGCGGCGAGGAGTCCGCGCTGTTCGCCGGCGATCTGCTGCGGATGTATCTGCGGTACGCCGAGCGGGTCGGCTGGAAGACCGAGATCCTCGACGCCAACGAGTCCGACCTCGGCGGCTACAAGGACGTTCAGGTCGCGGTCAAGACCAGGGGCACCGGCGAGCCCGGCCAGGGCGTCTGGGCCCGGCTGAAGTACGAGGGCGGGGTGCACCGGGTGCAGCGGGTGCCCGCCACCGAGTCCCAGGGCCGTATCCACACCTCCGCGGCCGGTGTGCTGGTCACGCCCGAGGCCGAGGAGGTCGAGGTCGAGATCGGCCCGAACGATCTGCGGATCGACGTCTACCGCTCCTCCGGCCCCGGCGGCCAGTCGGTCAACACCACCGACTCCGCGGTGCGCATCACCCACCTGCCCACCGGCATCGTGGTCTCCTGCCAGAACGAGAAGAGCCAGCTCCAGAACAAGGAGCAGGCGCTGCGCATCCTGCGCTCGCGGCTGCTGGCCGCGGCCCAGGAGGAGGCCGAGCGGGAGGCGTCGGACGCGCGCCGCAGCCAGGTCCGCACCGTCGACCGGTCCGAGCGCATCCGCACGTACAACTTCCCGGAAAACCGGATCTCGGACCATCGGGTCGGTTTCAAGGCGTACAACTTGGACCAAGTGCTCGACGGCGAACTCGATCCGGTCATCCAGGCGTGCGTCGACGCCGACGCGGCCGCCAAGCTGGCGGCCGCGGGCTGAGCCCCGTACCTCTCGAACGCTTCGTGCCCTTGTCCGGACCAGCTGGAGGAATTCAGTGAACGTGCTGCTCGCCGAGGTGGCGCAGGCCACTCAGCGGCTGGCCGACGCGGGCGTGCCCTCTCCGCGCTTCGACGCGGAAGAGCTCGCCGCCTTTGTGCACGGCGTCAAGCGGGGAGAGCTGCACGGCGTGCCCGACGCCGACTTCGACGCCCGCTACTGGGAGGCGGTGGCCCGACGTGAGGCCCGTGAGCCCCTTCAGCACATCACCGGGCGCGCCTTCTTCCGCTATCTGGAGCTCCAGGTCGGACCGGGGGTCTTCGTGCCCCGGCCGGAGACCGAGTCGGTGGTCGGCTGGGCGATAGACGCGGTCCGCGCCATGGACGTCGTGGAACCGCTCATCGTCGATCTGTGCTCCGGTTCCGGGGCCATCGCCCTGGCGCTCGCCCAGGAGGTGCCGCGCTCCCGGGTGCACGCCGTGGAGCTGGACGAGGGCGCCCTGCGCTGGGCCCGCAAGAACGTCGAGGGGTCCCGCGTCGTTCTCCATCACGCGGACGCGTTGACGGCCCTGCGCGAGCTCGACGGGCAGGTGGACCTCGTCATCAGCAACCCGCCGTACATCCCGCTGACCGAGTGGGAGTACGTCGCGCCGGAGGCCCGCGACCACGACCCCCAGCTCGCGCTCTTCTCCGGTGAGGACGGCCTCGATGTGATCCGTGGCCTGGAGCGCACCGCCCACCGGCTGCTGCGCCCCGGGGGCGTGGTGGTCATCGAACACGCAGACACCCAGGGCGGCCAGGTGCCGTGGATCTTCACGGAGGAGCGTGGCTGGGCGGACGCCGCCGACCATCCCGACCTGAACAACCGGCCCCGGTTCGCCACCGCGCGGAAGGCCATGCCGTGACGGCGGCACCGCACCACACATTGGCCACGTACGAGGAGGTCCGTTAAAGATGGCACGGCGATACGACTGCGGGGACGCGACCGACCGCAAGACCGGCCTGCGCGAGGCCGCCTCCGCCGTCCGCCGCGGCGAACTGGTCGTGCTGCCCACCGACACCGTCTACGGGATCGGCGCGGACGCCTTCAACGCCGAGGCGGTCGGCGATCTGCTGGAGGCCAAGGGCCGCGGCCGCAACATGCCCACCCCGGTGCTGGTCGGCTCCCCGAACACCCTGCACGGACTGGTCACCGACTTCTCCGAGATGGCCTGGGAACTGGTGGACGCCTTCTGGCCCGGCGCCCTCACCCTCATCGCCCGGCACCAGCCCTCGCTCACCTGGGACCTGGGGGAGACCCGGGGCACCGTCGCGATCCGGATGCCGCTGCACCCGGTCGCGATCGAGCTGCTCACGGACTTCGGCCCGATGGCGGTCTCCAGCGCCAATCTGACCGGCCACCCCTCCCCGCAGGACTGCGACGCCGCCCAGGACATGCTGGGGGACTCCGTCTCGGTGTACCTCGACGGCGGGCCGACCCCGGCCGCCGTGCCCTCCTCGATCGTCGACGTCACCGGCAAGGTGCCGGTGCTGCTCCGGGCGGGCGCGCTCACCGCCGAGCAGCTCCGGGAGGTCGTACCCGACCTCGAGGTGGCGAATTGACAGCCCCTGAGGGGCGTGGCATAGCGGAACACCGTGAGAAGAACGCCGAGGCCACCTTCCGCATCCTCCACGTCAGCACCGGCAATGTGTGCCGCTCGCCGATCACCGAGCGGCTGACCCGGCACGCCCTCGCGCACCGCCTCGGAAGCGCCCGCACCCGCGGTCTGATCGTGGAGAGCGCCGGCACCTGGGGCCATGAGGGCGCGCCCATGGAGGCGCACGCCGCGACGGTCCTGACCGACTTCGGCGCCGACCCGGCGGGCTTCCTCGGCCGTGAGCTGCTGGACGAGCACGTCATCCGCGCCGACCTGGTGCTGACCGCCACCCGCGACCACCGGGCCCAGGTCATCTCGATGGGGCATTCGGCGGGGCTGCGCACCTTCACGCTCAAGGAGTTCACCCGGCTGGTGCGGGCCATAGACCCCGCGACCCTGCCCGACCCGGAGGAGGCGGGCGGCGTGGTCGAGCGCGCCCGCGCCCTGGTCCAGGCGGCGGCCGCGCTGCGCGGCTGGCTGCTGGCGCCCAACGAGGACGCGGACGAGGTGCACGATCCGTACGGGGCGCCCATCACCTTCTTCCGTTCCATCGGGGACGAGATCAACCAGGCCCTGGACCCGGTCGTCACGGCGCTGACGGGCGTTCCCGCGCCCGCGTAGCCCCTCGGCGGTCCCAGGGGCTCACCATGGGGTTTTCCGGGCCGCACGGCGCGCCCGGAGGCCGTGTGGGGCCTACATTGGGGGTGACCACTTATGTCTGTCTGTGCCCCTCTTCGTCCCCTGTTGTCCCTTCCCGAGGCTGTGAGCACGCCATGGCCGTCACCCCCTGGGGCCCCGATTTCGGAGCGCTCACCCGCCAGGACCCGGAGCTGGCGGGGATCATCCTGAGCGAGATCGACCGCGTCTCCGGCGGACTTCAGCTGATCGCGGCCGAGAACTTCGCCTCGCCGGCCGTACTGGCGGCCCTGGCCTCGCCGCTGGCCAACAAGTACGCCGAGGGGTATCCAGGCGCCCGCCACCACGGCGGCTGCGAGATCGTGGACATCGCCGAGCGGGTGGCCCAGGACCGGGCGAAGGCGCTGTTCGGCGCCGAGCACGCCAATGTGCAGCCGCATTCGGGGTCCTCGGCGGTGCTGGCCGCCTACGCCGCGCTGCTGCGGCCCGGGGACACGGTGCTGGCGATGGCGCTGCCGCACGGCGGCCACCTCACCCATGGCTCACCCGCCAATTTCTCCGGCCGCTGGTTCGACTTCATCGGCTACGGCGTCGATCCGGCGACCGGTCTGATCGACTACGAGCAGCTCCGCGAGCTCGCCCACGCCCACCGGCCGAAGGCGATCGTCTGCGGTTCGATCTCCTACCCGCGCCACCTGGACTACGCCGCCTTCCGTGCCGTGGCCGACGAGGTGGGCGCGTATCTCATCGCCGACGCCGCCCATTCGATCGGTCTGGTCGCGGGGAAGGCGGCGCCCTCTCCGGTGCCGTACGCGGATGTGGTGTGCGCAACGACACACAAAGTGCTGCGCGGGCCGCGCGGCGGAATGCTGCTGTGCGGTGCGGAGCTCGCCGAGCGGGTCGACCGGGCGGTGTTCCCGTTCACCCAGGGCGGCGCCCAGATGCACTCCGTCGCGGCCAAGGCGGTGGCCTTCGGCGAGGCCGCGGCGCCCGCCTACACCGCCTATGCGCGGCGGGTGGTGGCCAATGCCCGGATGCTCGCGGACGCCCTGGTCGCGGAGGGTCTCGCGGTGACCACGGGCGGCACCGACACCCATATGATCACCGCCGACACGGCCCCGCTGGGCCTGGAAGGGCGCACCGCGAAGGGCCGTTGCGCGGCCGCCGGAATCATCCTGGACACCTGCGCCCTGGCGTCCGCCACGGACCCCCGGGGATGCGTGAAGGGGCTGCGGCTGGGCACCGCCGCGGTGACCACCCAGGGAATGGGAGCTCCGGAAATGGAGCGGATAGCCGCCCTCATGGGAACCGTGTTGCGGGACGAGGGCGTGGTACGGGAAAAGGTGGCGGAACTGGCCGGGAGATTTCCGCCCTATCCGGACGAGGGTCGAATCATGCAACCATCCGAAGGTGTAGGACGTCTGTAAGTACGTTCACCGCGAGGCGTCCGACACGCATAGGGTGTGGGGCTGTGATGGCCAGCGATACCTCTGGGGCAGCCTGTGCGTGAATACCTGCTGACTCTGTGCATCACGGCCGCGGTCACTTATCTGCTGACCGGGCCGGTGCGGAAATTCGCCATCGCGGCCGGTGCGATGCCAGAGATCCGTGCCCGTGATGTGCATCGCGAGCCCACGCCGCGGCTCGGTGGCATCGCCATGTTCGGCGGGCTGTGCGCGGGGCTGCTGGTCGCGGCCCACCTCACCAATCTCAAGGACGTCTTCGAGCTGTCCAACGAGCCACGGGCGCTGCTGTCCGGCGCCGGGCTGATCTGGCTGCTCGGCGTGCTGGACGACAAGTGGGGCGTGGACGCGCTGATCAAGCTCGGCGGCCAGATGATCGCCGCCGGTGTGATGGTGCTCCAGGGTCTGACCATCCTGTGGCTTCCGGTGCCCGGTGTGGGGCCGGTCTCGCTGACCCCCTGGCAGGGCACGCTGCTCACCGTCGCCCTGGTCGTCATCACCATCAACGCGGTCAACTTCGTCGACGGGCTCGATGGTTTGGCGTCCGGGATGGTGTGCATCGCCGCGGCCGCGTTCTTCATGTACGCGTACCGCATCTGGTACGGCTACGGCCTGGAGGCGGCCGCGCCCGCCACCCTGTTCGCCGCCGTCCTCATGGGGATGTGCCTGGGCTTCCTGCCGCATAACGCGCACCCCGCGCGGATCTTCATGGGCGACTCGGGCTCGATGCTGATCGGGCTGGTGCTGGCGGCGGGCGCCATCTCCATCACCGGCCAGGTCGACCCGGACGCGATGAAGCTGTTCGAGGGGTCGGAGCAGGCCGCGGTGCACGCCACCGTCCCGGTCTACATCCCGCTGTTGCTGCCGCTGACCGTCATCGCGGTGCCCTTCGCCGACCTGGTGCTGGCCATCGTCCGGCGCACCTGGCGGGGCCAGTCGCCGTTCGCCGCCGACCGTGGCCATCTGCACCACCGGCTGCTGGAGATCGGCCACTCGCACAGCCGGGCCGTCCTGATCATGTACTTCTGGTCGGCGCTGATCGCCTTCGGCGCCGTGGCCTACTCGGTGAACTCGGCGGGTGTGTGGTTCGTGCTCGCCATCGTCGCGCTGAGCGGGGTCGGGCTGGTGCTGTTGCTGCTGCCGCGGTTCACCCCGCGGGTGCCGCGCTGGGCGGAGGCGTTCGTTCCACCTCGCTACCGCCGCGCCAACCGGATCGGCCGGGCCGAGCAGGGCGCCGGGAGGCCGGCCGAGGCTCCCGCCGAGCCCGTGGCGGCCACGGCCGGCGCGGGGTCCGCGGCCTCGGAGCCGGAGATGATCGCGCCCGATCCGGTGGGCCCGGGGATGAACGGCGGAGCGGACAACGGGGCGAACGGCGCTGTGAACGGCGCCACCGCGATCGGCGACCGGTCCCGTTTCATCCATCGCCGCAGGATCGGATCACCCCGGTAATCCCCCTGGTAATTCCCCCAGAAAACGCCGGGAGATGCCGGTCGGGAAGGGCGCTGAAGATCACAGGACGGCGTCAGCACGGTACACACCGCATAACTCTCCCGTGTGACGTGCAGCACATCTGGTGGGTAAAGACCTCATCAAATAGTTTGTGATACCGTTCACTAAACCCGGTGCTTAGACCCGAGGGGCCGTAGGGCGATGGCTCTTCGTCGTGAGGTCTCCTCTGTCCCCGGGGATACGCTCGTCCACGACGAATCGTTGCTTCCGACTCTTGCCGGAGAAACCCTTCATGCAGTCCAACGACGCCAGAACGCTCCTGAGTTGCGCCGTGCCCACAGCCGTCGCCGGTGTGGTCGCGGTCGCTGTCAGTTCTGTGCTCGCAGGTGGCAAGGGAGCGATCGGTGCGGGCTTCGGCACATTCGTCGCCATGGTGGTGATGGCTTCGGGGTTGATCGTGCTGGAGCGAACCGCCAAGCACCTCCCGCATCTGTTCCAGGCCATGGGCATGTTGCTCTTCATCACCGAGTTCCTGCTGGTGGCTGTCGTCCTCGCGGTGTTCCAGAACACGACGCTGTTCAATGTCAAGGCTTTCGCGCTCGCGCTGCTCGCCGCGACGCTGGTGTGGGTCGGCGCACAGACCCGCGCTCATATGAAGGCCAAGATCCTTTATGTGGATCCGGAAGCCGAGGACGAACGCAAGCCCGGGGGGGCGAAGAAGTCCGCTCCCGCCGGGTCCGCGCCGTGAGAAGTAGGGCCGGGATAAGAGCATGTGCGCTCACCTGCTATCGTCCGGTGCCATCTGAGGCACAGCGGGCGCAGGTAGCCGAACTCCCGGAATCCACGGGATGGAGTCGGCGGCCCATGCAGCTGATGCCCGACATACCACTCGGCCATGCGCCGATCAGCCGCCCCCACATTCGCAAGACCAGTCCAGTGCCGTTCCGTGGCCGTGCGCCGCGCCGACACAACGAGGTTGCCGTACCCATGCGCCACGCTGAAGGAGCTCGCGGTGAGTTCTGACCAGACGCTCGCCTTCGAGACGAACTGCCACATCTTCGACGGGTGCGGCTTCCCGGCACCCGGACTTCATTCGTTCAAGTTCGAGCCGCTCTTCTCGGTGGGCGGGTTCGACTTCAACAAGCCGATGCTGCTCGCTCTGCTGGGCACCGTCGCCATCGTCTGGTTCTTCTGGGCCGCCTTCGGGCGGGCCAAGGTGGTCCCGGGCAAGCTCCAGATGGTCGGCGAGGCGGGGTACGACTTCGTACGCCGCGGGCTGGTCTACGAGGCTCTCGGGAAGAAGGAGGGCGAGAAGTACGTCCCCTTCATGGTCGCCCTGTTCTTCTTTGTGTGGATCATGAACCTGTGGTCGATCATCCCGGTCGCCCAGTTCCCGGTGACGTCGATCATCGCCTTCCCGGCCGGTCTCGCCGCGATCGTCTACATCCTGTGGATGTACCTGACGTTCAA
The DNA here is from genome assembly GCF_040653035.1 of Streptomyces malaysiensis subsp. malaysiensis. Taxonomy (NCBI): domain Bacteria; kingdom Bacillati; phylum Actinomycetota; class Actinomycetes; order Kitasatosporales; family Streptomycetaceae; genus Streptomyces; species Streptomyces malaysiensis. Next base: position 293,597 of record NZ_JBEZNG010000001.1, on the reverse strand, counting down.
GAAGCACGGCTTCGTCGGCGGCTGGAAGAACATCACCGGCTATGACAAGCAGCTCGGCGCGATCCTGCCGATGATCGTCGTGATCGAGTTCTTCTCGAACGTGATCATCCGGCCCTTCACCCACGCGGTCCGGCTCTTCGCCAACATGTTCGCCGGCCACCTGCTGCTGCTGATGTTCACCATCGGCACCTGGTACCTGCTGAACGGCATCGGGATCGCCTACGCGGGCGCGTCCTTCGTGATGACGATTCTGCTGACCGCCTTCGAGCTCTTCATCCAGGCTGTCCAGGCGTACGTCTTCGTGCTCTTGGCCTGCAACTACGTTCAGGGCGCGCTCGCCGAGCACCACTGAGCACACCTGCTTCCCAGACCAACAGACGTCCGGTGGCCAACCCCCACCGGCCCATGAAACGCAAAGGAAGAACCGGCATGTCCGCTCTCCAGACCCTCGCCGCCGACGGCATCACCGGCAACCTCGGTTCGATCGGTTACGGTCTCGCCGCCATCGGCCCCGGCGTCGGCGTCGGCATCATCTTCGGTAACGGCACCCAGGCCCTGGCCCGTCAGCCCGAGGCCGCCGGCCTGATCCGCGCCAACCAGATCATGGGCTTCGCTTTCTGTGAGGCGCTCGCGCTGATCGGTATCGTCATGGGCTTCCTTTTCAGGTCCTGAACGGGCCGCTTTAACCACGACAGACGGAAGGCACTGATGTGAACGCCCTGGTACAGGTGGCGGCTGAGGAGGAGAACCCCCTCATCCCGCCGATCCCGGAGCTGGTCATCGGCCTGATCGCCTTTGCCATCGTCTTCTTCTTCCTCGCCAAGAAGCTCCTCCCGAACATCAACCGGGTTCTGGAGGAGCGCCGCGAGGCGATCGAAGGCGGCATGGAGAAGGCCGAGGCCACTCAGGCCGAAGCCCAGCAGGTCCTCGAGGACTACCGAGCCCAGCTCGCCGACGCCCGTCACGAGGCCGCGCGGCTGCGCCAGGAGGCGCAGGAGCAGGGCGCCGCGCTCATCGCCGAGATGCGCGCAGAGGGCCAGCGGCAGCGTGAGGAGATCATCGCTGCCGGTCACTCCCAGATCGAGGCCGATCGCAAGCAGGCCGCTCAGACCCTGCGCCAGGACGTGGGCAGGCTCGCCACCGACCTGGCCGGCCGCATCGTCGGTGAGTCGCTCGAGGACGTGGCCCGGCAGAGCCGCACCATCGACCGGTTCCTCGACGAGCTCGAGACAAAGGCGGCCGACGGCTCGAAGGCAGAGGCCGGCCGATGAACGGAGCGAGCCGGGAGGCACTGGCAGCCGCGCGCGAGAGCTTCGACGCCCTGACGGACAACACCGCCGTCGACGCGACGAAGCTCGCCGATGAGCTGGCCGCCGTCACCGCGCTGCTCGACCGCGAGGTCTCGCTGCGCCGGGTCCTCACCGACCCGGCGCAGCCCGGCGAGGCCAAGGCCGGGCTGGCCGCGCGGGTGCTGGGCGGGCAGGTCGGCGGGGAGACCATCGACCTGATCTCCGGCCTGGTCCGTTCCCGCTGGTCGCGCTCGCGTGACCTGGTGGACTCGATCGAGGAGCTGGCCGACGCGGCCGACCTGGTGGCGGCCGAGCGGGCGGGCACCCTCGACAACGTCGAGGACGAGGTGTTCCGGTTCGGCCGGATCGTCTCCTCCTCGGCCGAGCTCCGGGGCGCGCTCACCGACCGGCGGGCGAGCGTCTCCGCCAAGGCCGGGCTGGTCCGCGAGCTGCTCGGCGGCCGGGCCGACCGGGTGACCGAGCGGCTGGTGATCCGCCTGGTGACCCATCCGCGGGGTCGTAGCCTGGAGGCGGGTCTCGACGAGCTGTCCAAGCTGGCGGCGGCGCGCCGGGACCGTACGGTCGCGGTCGTCACCTCGGCGGTGCCGCTCAGCGACCGGCAGAAGCAGCGGCTCGGTGAGGCACTGGGGAAGCTGTACGGACGGAAGATGCACCTCAATCTCGACGTGGACCCGGCGGTCCTCGGCGGGATCTCGGTGCGCATCGGCGACGAGGTCATCAACGGGACCATCGCGGACCGCCTCGAAGAGGCGACCCGGCGGATGGCCGGCTGACACAGCCACCAACTCAACAAGCATGTAAGCGGCCCGAGTTGGGCCGTAGTCAGATACTTCGGGCCCAACAAGGAGAGCAGGGAACCCAGATGGCGGAGCTCACGATCCGGCCGGAGGAGATCCGGGACGCGCTGGAGAACTTTGTCCAGGCGTACCAGCCGGACGCGGCCTCGCGCGAGGAGGTCGGTACGGTCAGCGTTGCCGGCGACGGCATCGCGAGGGTCGAGGGTCTTCCCTCGGCCATGGCGAACGAACTGCTGAAGTTCGAGGACGGCACCCTCGGTCTCGCCCTCAACCTCGAGGAGCGCGAGATCGGTGCGGTCGTCCTCGGAGAGTTCAGCGGTATCGAGGAGGGCCAGCAGGTGCACCGCACCGGCGAGGTCCTTTCGGTCGCCGTCGGCGAGGGCTATCTCGGCCGCGTCGTCGACCCGCTGGGTGCTCCGATCGACGGCCTCGGCGAGATCGAGACCGAGGGCCGCCGAGCCCTCGAGCTTCAGGCCCCCACGGTCATGGACCGCAAGTCGGTGCACGAGCCGATGGAGACCGGCTACAAGGCCGTCGACGCGATGACCCCGATCGGCCGCGGCCAGCGCCAGCTGATCATCGGCGACCGGCAGACCGGCAAGACCGCGCTCTGCGTCGACACGATCATCAACCAGCGCGACAACTGGCGCTCCGGCGACCCGAAGAAGCAGGTCCGCTGCATCTACGTCGCCATCGGCCAGAAGGGCTCCACCATCGCGTCCGTGCGCGGCGCGCTGGAGGAGGCCGGTGCCCTGGAGTACACCACCATCGTCGCCGCCCCGGCGTCCGACCCGGCGGGCTTCAAGTACCTCGCCCCCTACACCGGCTCGGCCATCGGCCAGCACTGGATGTACCAGGGCAAGCACGTTCTGATCGTCTTCGACGACCTGTCCAAGCAGGCCGATGCCTACCGTGCCGTCTCCCTGCTGCTGCGCCGCCCGCCGGGCCGTGAGGCGTACCCGGGCGACGTCTTCTACCTGCACTCCCGGCTGCTGGAGCGCTGCGCCAAGCTCTCCGACGACATGGGTGCCGGTTCGATGACCGGTCTGCCGATCGTGGAGACCAAGGCCAACGATGTCTCGGCGTTCATTCCGACCAACGTCATCTCCATCACCGACGGCCAGTGCTTCCTGGAGTCCGACCTGTTCAACGCCGGTCAGCGCCCGGCCCTGAACGTCGGTATCTCGGTCTCCCGAGTCGGTGGCTCCGCCCAGCACCGGGCCATGCGCCAGGTCTCCGGCCGGCTCCGGGTGGACCTCGCCCAGTACCGCGAGCTCGAGGCGTTCGCCGCCTTCGGCTCCGACCTGGACGCGGCCTCCAAGGCTTCCCTGGAGCGCGGTGCGCGCATGGTCGAGCTGCTGAAGCAGTCGCAGTACGCCCCGTTCTCCACCGAGGACGAGATCGTCTCCATCTGGTCCGGCACCACCGGCAAGATGGACGATGTCCCGGTCGAGGACATCCGCCGCTTCGAGCGGGAGCTGCTCGACTATCTGCACCGTGAGCACAAGTCGCTGCTGACCAGCATCGTCGAGGGCGGCAAGATGTCCGACGACACCATCCAGGCGCTGAGCGAGGCCGTCGACTCCTTCAAGCGGCAGTTCGAGACCTCGGACGGCAAGCTGCTGGGCGAGGGCTGAGCATGGGTGCCCAGCTCCGGGTCTACAAGAGGCGGATCAAGTCCATCTCTGCGACCAAGAAGATCACCAAGGCGATGGAGATGATCGCCGCCTCGCGCGTCGTCAAGGCGCAGCGCCGGGTGGCCGCGTCGAGTCCGTACGCCAGTGAGCTCACCCGGGCGGTGGGCGCGGTTGCCACCGGTTCCACCACCCAGCACCCGCTCACCACCGAGGCGAAGAACCCGACGCGGGCCGCGCTGCTGCTCATCACGAGCGACCGTGGTCTGGCCGGCGGCTACTCCTCCAATGTCATCAAGGCGGCCGAGCAGCTCACCGAGCGGCTCAGCGGCGAGGGCAAAGAGGTGGACGCCTACATCGTCGGCCGCAAGGGCGTCGCCTACTACGGCTTCCGTGAGCGCAAGGTCACGGAGTCGTGGACCGGCTTCACCGACAACCCGACCTACGCGGACGCCAAGAAGATCGCGGGCCCGCTGATCGAGGCGGTCTTCAAGGACACGGCCGACGGCGGCGTGGACGAGCTGCACATCGTGTTCACCGAGTTCGTCTCGATGCTGACGCAGACGCCGGTCAACGACCGGCTGCTGCCGCTCAGCCTCGAGGAGAAGGCGGACGAGGAGAAGGCGAAGGGCGAGATCCTTCCGCTGTTCGACTTCGAGCCGTCGTCGGAGGACGTCCTCGACGCCCTGCTGCCGCGGTACGTCGAGTCCCGTATCTACAACGCCCTGCTCCAGGCCGCCGCCTCCAAGCACGCGGCCACCCGGCGGGCGATGAAGTCGGCGACCGACAACGCCGAAGAGCTCATCAAGTCGCTCACGCGGCTTGCCAACGCGGCCCGCCAGGCCGACATCACCCAGGAAATCAGCGAGATCGTCGGTGGCGCGAGCGCTCTGGCCGACGCCTCTGCGGGGAGTGACTGACACTATGACCACCACTGTTGAGCCGACCGCTGTGGCCTCCGGCCGCGTCGCGCGGGTCATCGGCCCGGTCGTCGACGTGGAGTTCCCCGTCGACGCGATGCCGGAGATCTACAACGCGCTGACCGTCGAGGTCGCCGACCCCTCCCAGGAGGGGGCGAAGAAGACCCTGACCCTCGAGGTCGCCCAGCACCTCGGCGAGGGCCTGGTCCGCGCCATCTCCATGGAGCCCACCGACGGTCTGGTCCGCCAGGCCGCGGTGACCGACACCGGCGACGGCATCACCGTCCCCGTCGGCGACGTCACCAAGGGCCGGGTGTTCAACACCCTCGGCAAGATCCTGAACGAGCCCGAGGCCGAGTCCGAGGTCACCGAGCGCTGGTCCATCCACCGCAAGGCCCCGGCCTTCGACCAGCTCGAGTCCAAGACCGAGATGTTCGAGACCGGTCTGAAGGTCGTCGACCTGCTGACCCCGTACGTCAAGGGCGGCAAGATCGGTCTGTTCGGCGGCGCGGGCGTCGGCAAGACCGTGCTCATCCAGGAAATGATCATGCGTGTGGCCAAGCTGCACGAGGGCGTTTCCGTGTTCGCCGGTGTCGGCGAGCGCACCCGTGAGGGCAACGACCTGATCGAGGAGATGGCCGAGTCCGGCGTGCTCCCGCAGACCGCGCTGGTCTTCGGCCAGATGGACGAGCCCCCGGGCACCCGTCTGCGCGTCGCCCTGGCCGGTCTGACCATGGCGGAGTACTTCCGCGATGTGCAGAAGCAGGACGTGCTGTTCTTCATCGACAACATCTTCCGCTTCACCCAGGCCGGTTCCGAGGTCTCGACCCTGCTCGGCCGGATGCCCTCCGCGGTGGGCTACCAGCCGAACCTGGCCGACGAGATGGGCATCCTCCAGGAGCGCATCACCTCGACCCGCGGTCACTCGATCACCTCGATGCAGGCGATCTACGTCCCCGCGGACGACCTGACCGACCCGGCCCCGGCGACCACCTTCGCGCACCTCGACGCGACCACGGTGCTCTCCCGGCCGATCTCGGAGAAGGGCATCTACCCGGCGGTGGACCCGCTGGACTCGACGTCCCGGATCCTGGACCCGCGCTACATCTCGCAGGATCACTACGACTGCGCCTCGCGCGTGAAGTCGATCCTCCAGAAGTACAAGGACCTCCAGGACATCATCAACATCCTGGGCATCGACGAGCTCGGCGAGGAAGACAAGCTCACCGTCTTCCGCGCCCGCCGCATCGAGCGCTTCCTGTCGCAGAACACCCACGCGGCGAAGCAGTTCACCGGTCTCGACGGATCGGACGTTCCGCTGGACGAGTCGATCGCCGCGTTCAACGCGATCGCCGATGGTGAGTTCGACCACTTCCCCGAGCAGGCGTTCTTCATGTGCGGTGGCCTGGACGACCTGAAGGCGAAGGCCAAGGAGCTGGGCGTCTCCTGAGCCCGGTAGCTCCGCGAGAGGGGTGGGCCCGGTCCCGCCCCTCTCCGTACGCCCGTTATTCTTTGACGAAAGCCCTGCCCGACCCGGCAGGGAGAGACCCGAGGAGCCACGTTGGCTGCTGAGCTGCACGTCGAGCTGGTCGCGGCGGACCGTAGTGTCTGGTCCGGTGCGGCCACCTTGGTCATCGCGCGCACCACATCGGGTGACATCGGCGTCATGCCCGGCCACCAGCCGCTGCTCGGTGTGCTGGAGTCCGGCCCGGTCACCATCCGTTCGGTCGACGGCGGAACGGTCGTCGTCGCGGTGCACGGTGGGTTCATCTCGTTCGCGGAAGACAAGCTCTCACTGCTGGCCGAAGTCGCGGAGCTGTCCGACGAGATCGATGTCAAGCGCGCGGAGCGGGCGCTGGAGCGTGCCAAGTCGGAGGCGGACGCCGCCGCCGAGCGGCGCGCCGACGTCCGGCTGCGCGCGGTGGCGGGAGCGCACTGAGCCTGTCACGTACGGTCGGAAAACCTCAGCCGCGGACCTCGCTGGAGCTCTCCTTCAGCGGTCCGCGGCTGAGGCGATGCAGGTGCGGTTTTTCCGGATGACGCGAGGAGGTCGGTGAAGATGGTCCTCGCTCTGCTTGTGGGCGGCGTGGTCGTCGCGCTGGTGGTGGTGGGACTCTTCGTCTTCGGTCTCCGGCGGCGGCTGATCCAGCGGTCCGGCGGAACCTTCGACTGCTCACTGCGCTGGGAGCCGCCCACCGGCGAATCCGAGCCCAGCGGCAAGGGGTGGGTGTACGGGGTCGCCCGCTACAACGGTGACCGGATCGAGTGGTTCCGGGTCTTCTCGTACGCCCCCAGGCCCCGGCGGGTCCTGGAGCGCGCCTCGATCGAGGTCCTGGAGCGGCGCACCCCCAAGGGCGAGGAGGAGCTGGCGCTGCTCTCCGACGCGGTGGTGCTCGCCTGTCGGCACGGGGGTGTCTGGCTGGAGCTGGCCATGAGCGAGGACGCGCTGACCGGCTTTCTCGCCTGGCTGGAGGCCGCGCCCCCGGGCCAGCGCGTCAACGTCGCCTAAGCGCTCCGCTGGAAGTGCCCCGACCTGCCGTCGATCGTCCGCGGCGCCGTCGTGGCCGGCCGCGCCCACGCGGCGGAGCCGCACATCGACACGGCCCCGCGCCCCTTCGGGGCGCCACCGAACCGCAGCCGACTTCCGCCGATCTGCTGAGGCGCTCTGCCGTCGATCCGCTCAGCGCACGCCCAGCTCCTGGGCCAGCACCGCGGCCTGCACCCGGCTGCGCAGATCCAGCTTGTTCAGCAGCCGGCTGACATGCGTCTTCACCGTGGCCTCCGCCATCGTCAGCCGCGCCGCGATCTGTGCGTTCGACAGCCCCTGCCCCAGACAGGCCAGCACCTCCCGCTCCCGCGGGGTGAGCGTGGCCAGCACCTCGGGGCTCGGCGTGGTGGGGGAGGGGGCGGCCTGCGGCCGGGCGAACTCGGCGATCAGACGGCGGGTGACCGCCGGGGCGATCATCCCCTCGCCGCGCCCCACCGTACGGACCGCCGCGATCAGGTCGGCCGCCTCGCTGTCCTTGAGCAGGAACCCGGAGGCGCCGGCGCGCAGCGCCCCGAAGACGTACTCGTCGAGGTCGAAGGTGGTCAGCACCAGCACATCCGCCAGCCGCTCCGCGACCACCTGGCGGGTGGCCGACACCCCGTCCAGCCGGGGCATCTGCACGTCCATGAGCACCACGTCGGGGCGCAGCGCACGGGCCATCTCCACCGCCTGGAGGCCGTCGACCGCCTCGCCCACCACCTCGACATCGGGGGCGGACCGCAGTATCAGCACCAGCCCGGAGCGGACCGAGCCCTGGTCCTCGGCGACCAGAACCCGGATCGGGGCGGACGCGGTACCGGAGGGCGGGGCGGGCGGGGTCACGGTGGCTCCTGGTCGTCGAAGGGTCATGTCACACTCTGGACGCTCTCGTCCCCCAGCGGCAGCGCGGCCCGCACCCGCCACACCATGCCCTGGGGTCCGGTGACCGGGCCGGCGTCGAGGGTGCCGCCGAGCAGGGTGACCCGCTCGCGCATTCCGATCAGCCCGGTGCCGGAGCCGGGCGCCCGGGGGCCGGAGCTCTCGCCGTAGGGGCTGATCACGCTGACCTCGAGCGGGCCGTCCGTGCGATGCGCCAGCGTCACGTCCACCCGGCCGGGCGCGGCGTGCTTGAGGGCGTTGGTGAGCGACTCCTGGACGATGCGGTACGCGGCGAGCTCGACCGGGGCGGGCAGCGGGGCGGCGCCGTCCGGCCGCTCATCGCACAGGACGATGTCCTGGCCGCCGGGACGGCCGTTGGTGCGGGCCTGCTCCAGCAGGGTGTCGAGGGCGTCGAGCGTGGAGGTGGCGGCGGGTTCCGCGGTCTCCCCGGGGTCCCGCAGCAGCCCGATCAGCCGGCGCATCTCGGCCAGGCCGCGCACGCTGTTCTCCCTGATGACGCCGAGCGCCTCGTCGGTGGCGGCGGGGTCCTTCAGGGAGAGCGCGGCGCTGGAGTGGATGGCGATGGCCGAGAGGTGGTTGGCCACCATGTCGTGGAGTTCGCGCGCCATCCGGGAGCGTTCGGAGGCGACCGCCTCCCGCCGGTCCAACTCGGCCAGCAGGGCGACGCGTTCGGTCTCCAGACGGGCGGCCTCGGCCGCCTCGCGGTGGTTGCGGACCACCGCCCCGGTCCATGCCGGGGTGAGGGTGAGCAGCGCGACGAACGTGCCGACCAGCAGCGCCAGGGGGTCGCTGTAGATGGCCAGCGGCACCACGGTGGCCAGCCCCGTGAGGAGCCCGCAGAGCCGGGGGATGCGCCGGGCGGCGACGGGGCCCGAGTACATGACGGCCGCGTAGACCAGGTCGGTGTACATCAGGAACGTCACGGCGAGACCGCCGCTGAGGATGTCGGCGGCGAGCGCGACGGTCCCCACGCCCAGGCCGACGAGGGGCCTGGAGCGCCGCAGCAGTTCGGCCGCCGAGACCACGACCAGCGCGATCAGCCCCAGCCAGGTGGGCGTATGGAGGAACGACTGGTTGTTGTGCACCCCCATCACCCACATCAGGACCCCGCCGAGCAGTCCGGCGAGGCCGATCAGGACGTCATGCCGATGTGGGGGTGGGAAGTGGGGACGGGACGGCATGGCACCCATCACACCATGCGCGCTCCGCGCCGGGCCTCCCCCTTGGGACCGGGCCCGCCGCCCGGCCGCGTACATCGAAGGATGCAGTCGGGTTTCATCGCCGCCGACGACGCGTGTGAGCTGATCGCCGGGGATGGTTGGGGGCCAAGGGCAGAGCGAGAGAGGAAACATCGTGGTTGTCGCGCTGATCATCGCCTGTGAGGTCGGCTTCTGGGTGCTGCTGGGCATCGGCCTCCTGCTGCGGTACGTGGCGAAGATGCCGAAGGCGAGCACCGTGGTGCTGCTGTGCGAGCCGGTGCTGGAGGTGGTGCTGTTCGTGACGACCGTGATCGACCTGAGGAACGGCGCCGAACCGGACTGGAAGCACGGCCTCGCGGCGGTCTACATCGGCTACTCGGCCGCGCTCGGCCATTCGACGATCAAATGGGTCGACGCCCGGGTGGCCCACCGCTTCTTCGGCGGCCCGCCGCCGGTCAAGCCGGCCAAGTACGGTGCGGCGCGGACGCTGCACGAGTGGAAGACCGCGGGCCGCTGGGTGCTCGCCGCGGTCATCGCCCTCGCGCTGCTCCAGGGCGGGATCTGGTACGTCGGCGACGACGGCGAGATCGGCTCGCTGCGCGACTGGCAGCGGAACATGCTCTTCCTGATCGGCATCAATGTGGCGATCGCGCTCAGCTACACGCTCTTTCCGAAGCGGGAGCGCTCCGCGTCGTCTGCCCGCTAACCCCCGTAGCAGGCAGAGGCACCGGGCCCCGCCCCGCCCCGTCGGCCCCGGCCGCGCCATCGCGCAGCGCCGGTGCCGGCGGGGCTCAAGGGGTTTCAGCGGTTCTCGCCCGGAACCCAGAGGACGTCGCCGACCTCCTTGTTGGCCGCGCGGGCCAGGATGAACAGCAGATCCGAGAGCCGGTTGAGATAGGTGGCGGTGAGCGCGTTCATCGAGTCCCCGTACTCGGCGAGCGCCGCCCAGGTGGAGCGCTCGGCGCGGCGCACCACCGTGCACGCCTGGTGCAGCAGCGCCGCGCCCGGGGTGCCGCCGGGGAGGATGAAGCTGCGCAGCTTCTCCAGATCCGCCAGGAAGCTGTCGCAGTCCGCCTCCAGTTTGTCGATATAACTCTGCTCCACGCGCAGCGGGGGATGGGCGGGGTTCTCCACCACCGGAGTCGACAGGTCGGCGCCCACGTCGAACAGGTCGTTCTGGACGCGGACCAGCACCTTGACGATCTCGGCGGGCAGCCGGCCCAGCGCGATGGCCACCCCGATCGCCGCGTTCGCCTCGTTGGCGTCGGCGTACGCGGCGATCCGCGCATCGGTCTTGGCGGTGCGGCTCATATCGCCGAGGGCGGTGGTTCCCGTGTCCCCGGTACGCGTATAGATGCGGGTGAGATTGACCATGGGTCCGAGCCTACGCGGCGGCCCTACGCCCCGGCCTGCCGGAAGAGCCGTGCGCCGAGGGTGACGGCCACCACCGCGAGTCCGGAGGCGACCAGCGTGGCCAGCGCGATCTTCCCGTCCCCGTACTCACCGGCGAAGGCGGCCCGCACCCCGTCCACGAGATAGCGGAACGGCACGAAGTGCGAGGCGATGTCGAGCCAGCGGGGCCCGAGCGACATCGGCAGCAGGATCCCGGACAGCAGCATCGCGGGCATGGTGATGGAGTTGATGACCGGCGCGAAACCCTGCGGGGAGGACACCCGGATCGCCAGCGCGTAGGAGAGCGAGGCGAGCGAGACGGTCAGCACACCGACGAAGACGAAGCCGATCGCCACGCCCAGCACCGGGGCGCGCAGCCCGAGCACCACGGCCACGCACACCAGCACCAGGGACTGCGCCAGCAGTTGCACGACGTCCTTGAGCACCCGGCCCATCAGCAGCGCCAGTCGGCTGACGGGGGTGACCCGCATCCGCTCGATGACGCCCGTGCGCCGTTCGAGGATCAGCCCGATCCCGGTGAACGAGGCGGAGAACAGGCCGAGTTGGACGAGGATTCCGGGGACGATGGTCTGCCAGGAGCTCGCCGTGCCGCCCAGCGGCAGATCGGTGAGCAGCGGGCCGAAGAAGACGAGGAAGAGCAGCGGCTGGACCATTCCGAAGATCAGGGCGGGTTTGGAACGCAGTGTCTGGCGGGCGTAGCGGCCGAATATCAGGGCCGTGTCGGAGACGAGATGAGGCATCGGGCCTTCTTCCGGAGCGGACTTCTTGCGGTGCTTGCTGTGCTTGCGGCGCTTACTGTGCTTGTGGTGTCTTCCGGGACGTGCGGGGCGTCTTCCGGGACGTGCGGTGTCCTCCGGGTCAGACGGCGAGCGGAGCGGGGGTCTGCGGGGCGGTGCCGCGCCCGGTGACGGCGATGAACGCGTCCTGGAGGGTGGCGTCCGGCGAGCCGCCGTACTCGGCCTTGAGCCGCTGTGCCGTCCCCTCGGCGGCCACCAGACCCTGGTCGACGATGACGAGCCGGTCGGCCAGCGCCTCGGCCTCGTCCAGGTAGTGGGTGGTCAGGAAGACCGTCATGCCGTGCTCGGCGCGCAGCTCGCGGATCAGCTGCCACAGATCGGCGCGGCTGCCGGGGTCGAGCCCGGTGGTCGGCTCGTCCAGGAAGAGCACCTCGGGCCGGTGGACCAGCCCGAGGGCGATGTCCAGCCGCCGCCGCTGCCCGCCGGAGAGCGCGCCGCAGGGGCGGTCCAGCAGCTCGGTCAGGCCCAGGTCCCGGGCCAGCTCCGCGGTGCGGGCGGCCGCCTCGGCCCTGTCCATCCGGTAGAGCCGCCCCTGGGTGACCAGCTCCTCCCGTACGGAGACGGTCGGGTCGACCCCGCCGGACTGGGCCACATAGCCGATCCGCCGGCGCACCCCGGCCGGATCGCGGGCGAGGTCGTGCCCGGCGACGGTGGCGCTGCCGCCGGTGGGCGGGAGCAGCGTGGTGAGCATGCGCAGCGTGGTGGTCTTGCCCGCTCCGTTGGGCCCGAGGAAGCCGAGGATCTCACCGCGTTCGACGGTCAGGTCGATACCGCGCACGGCCGCCACGGGGCCGCGCTTGGTCCGGAAGGTGTGGGTGAGGCCGTTCGTCGTGATGACTGCCATGGACTCAGAAAAACAGAGCAGCTCTATTTTTGCAATCACCCCAAAAATCAATGAGCACCAGCGAAGCTAGGATGAGGTCATGGCGGAGGGACTCAGGGAGCGGAAGAAGCGGCAGACCAGGCAGCACATCTCGGACGTCGCGACCGGGCTGTTCATGGCCCGCGGCTTCGAGGCGGTCACGATCGCGGAGATCGCCGAGGCGGCCGAGGTCTCCGTCAACACGGTCTACAACTACTTCCCGACCAAGGAGGACCTCTTCGTCGACCGCGAGGAGGAGGTCGTCGACCGCCCCTCCCGGCTGGTACGGGAGCGCCCGCCCGGACGGTCGGCGGCGCGGGCCCTGATGGACCAGCTGCGCCAGGACATCCGCGAGCGGCACGCCTATGTGGGGCTGAGCGAGGGCTATGAGCGGTTCCGGCAGGTCATCGTGGAGTCCCCGGCGCTGATGGCCCGGCTCTTCGTGATCCAGGGCAAGGCGGTCCACCAGCTCGGCGTCACGCTGCGCGAGGAGGCCGGCGCCGACCCGCGGGACCCGACCCCCGAGTTCATCGCGCACCAGCTCGTCGGGCTCCAGAACGCCGTGCTGCGCTCCATCATCCGCGGGCTCTCGGAAGGCGGCGGTGTGGACCAGGTGGCCGAGGACGCGCTCCGCGAGGTGGACGTCATGGAGTCGCTCCTGAGCGACACGGTCCTCAACTATGCGGTGAAGAACACACCGTGACGCGCGTTACGAGGGCTGCCCGCGGGGGTGAACGGACGTTAAGGTCCGGCACATCGGAACTGTCGCGCTGGGCAGACGGAACAGACGGAACAGAGAGGTGTGTGTCGTGGCCAAGAAGCTCGCGGTCATCGGAGCCGGACTCATGGGGTCCGGTATCGCGCAGGTCTCGGCCCAGGCGGGCTGGGACGTCGTGTTGCGCGATGTGACCGACGAGGCGCTGCGCCGCGGCACGGACGGCATCCGGGCCTCGTACGACAAGTTCGTCTCCAAGGGCAAGCTGGAGGCGGAGGAGGCCGAGCGGGCGCTGGGCCGGATCACCACCACGACCGACCTCGACGCCGCCGCGGACGCGGATGTCGTGGTGGAGGCGGTCTTCGAGAAGGTCGAGGTCAAGCGGGAGATCTTCCGCGCCCTCGATGAGCTGGTCAAGGACGACACGATCCTGGCCTCGAACACCTCCGCCATCCCGATCACCAAGATCGCCGCGGCCACCCGGCGCCCGGAGCGGGTCGTCGGCACCCACTTCTTCTCGCCGGTGCCGATGATGGGGCTGTGCGAGTTGGTCCGCGGTCATAAGACCAGCGATGAAACCCTGGCCGCCGCACGGGAGTTCGCGGAGGGCGTGGGCAAGACCTGTATCGTCGTCAACCGCGATGTCGCGGGTTTCGTCACCACCCGGCTGATCTCCGCCCTCGTCGTGGAGGCGGCGAAGCTGTACGAGTCGGGGGTCGCCACGGCCGAGGACATCGACACCGCCTGCAAGCTGGGCTTCGGCCATGCGATGGGCCCTCTCGCGACGGCCGACCTGACCGGCGTGGACATCCTGCTGCACGCCGCCGACAACATCTACACCGAGTCGCAGGACGAGAAGTTCGCACCGCCGGAGATCATGCGCCGGATGGTTGACGCGGGGGACAACGGCCGTAAGAGCGGAGAGGGCTTCTACCGCTACTGAGGGCTCTGTTGCGGCGTCAGTTCCGGAACTCACCCTCCTGGGTGAATTCGGTATCGGTTCGCTTACAGACGGCAACTTCCTCGTGTGAGAGGCAGTCAGTTCTGTAGACAGAAATGGCGCATTGACGACACGACGCACCGTATTGGGGAGCGCATATGCACATCAAGGGCGACCACGCCGAGCTGGTCGTCGGGGGCCGACTGGACGTCCGGAGCGCGGCGGACGCCCGTACGGCCCTGCACACTGCCGTTGACGCGGGCGGCGGGGACCTCGTCCTCGACCTCACCGAACTGGACTCCTGGGACGCGACCGGTCTCGGGGTGATCATGGGGGCCCACCGCCGGGCCGGCCGGGTGGGCAGACGGCTGGTGCTGCGCGGGGTGCCGCCCCAGATGCAGCGCCTGCTGGTGGCCACCCGGCTGCACCGCATCCTGGCGATCGAAGGCGGGCTGGAGGCGGAATCCCTGCCGCGGGTCTGAGCGGCGCGGACCGGTCACCCGGGGGGTGATGTGTTACCCGGGGTGGCGTGGGCGCCCTCCGGCACGGTGGATACTGTGAGCAGGTCCAGGCCGTCTGATACGGCCCGGGGTTCGGTGGTTGCCGGACACATTCCCTACGGCGGCACCGGACCAGAAGCGAAGGCAGGCCGGGGAGCCTTACAGCACGCCACGCATCTGGGGGGCAAGGACCATGGACCCGAAGAACCGCGGATCGCAGGAGCACGGCCACGACGAGACCGCCCCGGGTGCGGCTTCCGGTGCGTCGGGTGCGGCGGACGGTCCGGGCGGCGGCTCGCCGTCGGGCCCGCCCGCGCCGTCGGGGCTGCCGGGGCTGCCGGGGGATGTTCCGACGCCCCCGCTGGGCGCGCCGGTGCCCGGCGCGGCCGCCTCCTCCGCGTCTTCTGTGTCTTCCGCTTCATCTCCTTCTTCTTCGTCCTCCGCGTCCTCCGCTTCTTCCGCCTCCTCTGCTTCTTCCTCGTCCTCCTCCGAGTCTCCGGCCCGCACCGTGCGCATCGTCGCCGGTGACCATCTGCTCACGGTCAACCCCGTCGACGGCAGCGAGATAGAACCCTGTCCGCCCGGAGAGCGCCGCGCCCGGCCCGAGCGCCGTGACCCCGACGAGCGGGCCGAGCTGCGCCGCGCGGCCGCCGCGCCGCGCCCGTCCGGCACCGTTCTGCCCGAACTGCCGATGCTGGAGCGCGACGAGGAGCGGGAGCGGCTCGCCCGGCTGCTCGCCCGCGGCCGCTCGGTGCGGGTCACCGGGCCCTCCGGGTCGGGGCGCAGCACCCTGCTGGACGCCGTGGCCTCCGACTGCGAGCGGCTCGCGCCCGACGGTGTCGTACGGCTCACCGGGTACCACCGCACCTCCACCGATCTCCTCCACGACCTCTACGCCGCCGTCTTCAGCGCCCCGCTGTACCGGCCGGACCGCGCGGAGTTGCTGGAGTCGGTCCAGGAGGTCGGTGCGGTCGTTGTCCTCGACGACATCGAGTTCGGCGGCGCCGCGCTGGACGAGTTCCTCGACGCGACCCCCGAATGCGCGTTCCTGATCTCCGCCACGCCCGATGTTCCGGCGCCGTCCGCCGATTCCCACCTGGAGGAGGTCTTCCTCTCCGGGCTCAGCCGTACGGCCGGTCTCGACCTGCTGGAGCGGGCCGCACGGCGGCCTTTGGCGGAGGACGAGGCGAGCTGGGCGGCGGACCTGTGGTTCGAGTCCGAGGGGCTGCCGCTGCGCTTCGTCCAGGCGGGCGCGCTGCTGCGGCAGCGGGAGGCCCTGGGCGACGATGCCTCCGCGCGGGAGGCGGACGGGGGCTCCGAGGCTCCGCTGCCCTCGATCGCCGAGGCGGCGTCCCCCGCCGCGCTGCTCGCCGGACCGCTGGGCGAGGCGGCCCAGGACGCCCTGCGGTTCGCGGTCGCGCTCGGCGGTGAATGCCCGCACCAGGCCCATCTGCCCGCGCTGTCCGCGGACACCCACGCCGAGGCGGCCCTCGGCGAGTTGCTCGGCTGTGGCCTCGTCACCCCGGCCGGATCGCACTACCGGCTGGCGGCGCGCGTCACCGCCCAGCTCGCGGAGGCCGGTTACGCCGACGAGGACGCCGGGCGCGCGCACACCGTCGCCCGGCACTACGCCTGGTGGGCCGGCCACCCCTCGGTGGCCCCCGAGCGCGTCGCCGCCGAGGCCGACGCGATCCTCGCGGCGCTGACCGCGCTCATCGGCAGCCGGGAGGCGGGCCACGCCGACGCCGCCGTGCTGCTCGCCCGCGCCGCCGCGCCCGCCTTCGCCGCGGCGCTGCACTGGGGCGCCTGGGAGCGCACGGTGCGGCACGGCCAGGAGGCCGCGCGGCTGGCGGGGCAGGTCGCGGACGAGGCGTACTTCCACCATGAGCTGGGCGTCCTCGCGCTGTGCACGGGCAATCTGGACCGGGCCCGCGCCGAACTCGAGGCGTCCATCGGGCTGCGCGGCGTCCTCGCGGACAAGCGGGGCACGGTCGCGGGGCGGCGCGCGCTGGCGCTGGTCGCCGACCGCTCGCCCGGCTCGGCGATGGCCGGGGCGTTCGGGGCGAGCGGTGGGAACCGTAAGGGCGGCGACGAGCCCTCGGCGGCGGGCGCCGCGCCCGACGACACGGCGACCACGATCGTCACCCCGAAGGTGGCGGCCACGACGCCGATGGCCGCCCTGGGCGATCCGGCGACGACGGCGGTGACGGCCGCGGTCCCGGCCGCCTCCCGGCCCGCCGTGACGGCCTCCACCACGCCCACGGCCCTGGCCGGCGCCTCCGCCGCCGCTTCCGGCCCCGCCGGGCCGTCCGGCGGCTCCGGCGGCCCCGGCGGCAAGCCGCGCGGGCCGCGTCGGCCGGCGATGCGGGGCACCCGGCGCAATGTGGTCGCGGCGGCCGCGGGTGTGCTGCTGGTGGCCGTGCTCGGCACCGTGGTGACCCTGGGCGCCACCTCGGGCGACGACTCCCACAACCCCGCCGACAAGGTCAAGCCGGGCCGGTCGGCCAGTCAGCGGGACGACGACAAGGGCCTGACCGCCGACGAGCCCACGAGCGGCACCAGCCAGGCCCCCCAGCCGGGCCTCAGCGGAACACCGCTGACGTCCACCTCCCCGACCGCGCCGAGCGACAGCGCCTCGCCCAGCGACTCCACGGAGTCCGGCGGTCCGTCGTCCACGAGCGGTACGCCCTCGGACACCGAGCGGCCGCCCTCGCCCCCGTCGTCGGACCCCACGACCTCCGACCCGCGGCCGACGACCAAGCCGCCGACGAGCAAGCCGCCGACCCCGACCGGTGAGCCCACCAAGCCGACGCCCACCACCTCGTCCCCGACCACGACCCCCACCGACGACACCTCCACCACCGCGAGCGCCCCCACCACCCACACGGCGCCGAGCACCGCCAGCCCGGTCGCGTAGTCGCGCGGCCTGGGAGCGCGGGGCGCCGGGGGCGGGGCGCTGGGGGCGGGGCGTCGTGGGCACGGGGCTGACCTGGCTGAAGGCCACCGCGGAGGCGATGCTCCCGAGGATCGATCTGCCGGACCTGCTGTTCGAGGTCCACTCCTGGACCGGGTTCCTCGACGCCTTCGGCCACGTCTCCGAGCGGCGCACCCGCATGGAGGGCCTGCTCGTCTCCCTGGTCGCGCTGCTGGTGGCGGAGAGCCGCAACATCGGCCTGACCCCGTCATCGCGCCGGAGAACAAGGCGCTGACCCGCTCGAAATACGCGGTGTCCGGGCCCTGCGGCGACCTGCTGCCGATGGACCGTTTCACCCTCACCCTCACCCGCTCCCGCCGCGCCTGACCCGTCGGCGGGGGCCGGTCCTCCGGCTTGACTTCGAGCGCGCTCCAAGTCCTAGCTTCGGAGGGGTTCGTCAGTGCTCAAGGTACCGCCCGGTCCGCCGGGCAGGAGGAGTATCCGCGCATGATCACCCGAACCACGCTCGGCTCGCCCGGTCTCACCGTCAGCGCGATGGGCCTGGGGTGCATGGGGATGAGCGAGAGCTATGGCGCCGCCGACTGGGACGGCGGCCTGGCCACCATCGACCGGGCCCTGGAGCTGGGCATCACGTTCCTGGACACCGCCGACGCCTACGGCACCGGGCACAACGAGGTGCTGGTGGGCCGGGCCATCCACGGCCGCCGGGACCAGGTGCAGCTGGCCACCAAGTTCGGCATCGACCGCAGCGCCGGCGACCGGGCACGCCGCATCCGCGGTGCCCGGGACTACGTGCTGCGCTCCTGCGACGCCTCGCTGCTGCGCCTGGGCGTCGAGGTGATCGACCTGTACTACGCCCACCGCCCGCCCCAGGACGTGGAGATCGAGGAGACCGTCGGGGCGATGGCCGAGCTGGTCGAGGCGGGCAAGGTCCGCCATCTGGGCCTGTCCGAGGTCGACGGCGAGCTGTTGCGCCGGGCGCACGCGGTGCACCCGATCACCGCGGTGCAGAGCGAGTACTCGCTGTGGACCCGCGACGTCGAGGCGGTCACCCCGGTGATGGCCGAGCTGGGGGTCGGGCTGGTGCCGTACTCGCCGCTGGGGCGGGGGTTCCTGACCGGCGCCCTGGACCGCTCCACACTGGGCGAGAAGGACTTCCGGCGCACCAACCCCCGCTTCGCCGGCGAGGCGGGCGAGGCCAACGAGAAGATCGCGCAGACCGTGCGCGAGGTGGCCGACCGGCTGGGTGCCACCCCGGCCCAGGTGGCGCTGGCCTGGGTGTACGCCCAGGCCGAGCGGCTCGGGGTGGCGGTGGCGACCATTCCGGGCACCCGCAGCCCGGCCCGGCTGGAGCAGAACGCGGCCGCGCTGGAGCTCACCCTGGACGCCGAGGCGCTGGCCGCGCTGGACCCGCTGAGCGACCAGGTGATGGGCGAGCGCTACACCCCCGCGCACACCGCTGAGGTCGCTCGGGGTTAGCCGGCCGAACCGTGATCGTTCTCACCGGGATTTCCTGTACGCCAAGTACTCACACCCGGGTGAGCACGGGGCGTGGCCGGCAGAGGGCGCGGTGAGCGCGGGGTGTGGCGGGCACGGGGCGTGGCGGGCAGAGGGCGCGGTGAGCGCGGGGTGTGGCGGGCACGGGGCGTGGTGAGCAGGGGGCGTGGCGGGCCGGGGCGTCGGCGGCGGGTGTTGGCAGCGCCGGGCGTGGGCGCCGGATCGCGCCAGAGGGCGCCCCGCCTCCGTGGCGGGATGTGGTCAGCCCAGGGGGTGTCCGTCGGATCTTGACGCCTGCGGCGAGCTGCTCCCCTCCCCGCCCCTTCCCACAACTGGGGCTCCGCCCCAGCCCCCGAAGCGGGGCCCCGCCCCGGGCGCCGGTTTGGGGCCGCGCCCCAGCCCCTGGGCGGGCTTGCGCCGGGCCCCCTGGGTTGGGGCTCCGCTCCAGGCCCTGGGCGGGTCTGTGCCGGGCCCCGGCTTGGGGCTCCGCCCCAAATCCCGGGTCGGGGCTTCGCCCCTTCCCGTGGCGTCGATGTGCGGCTCCGCCGCGTGGCCCGCCGCATGCCCTGTAGGGGCCCGGCTCCGAGGGCCGGGCGCGAGCCCGTACGGGCGTACGGGGCGTACGGGCAGCCTCCAACGTCGCGGAGGGCCCCACGTCGGAGAGGTCCCCACGTCGGGAGAGCCCAGCGTCGGAAAGGCCCCGCGTCGGAAAGGGCCCACGTCCGGGAGGGCCCCGCGTCGGGGAGGGCCCCGCGTCGGGGAGGGCCCCGCGTCGGGGAGGGCCCCGCCTCGGGGAAGGCCCCGTGTCAGAACAGGCGGAGCTTGTCGTCCTCGATGCCCCGGAGCGCGTCGTAATCCAGCACCGCGCACCCGATACCCCGGTCCGTCGCCAGCACACGCGCCTGAGGCTTGATCTCCTGGGCGGCGAAGATGCCCTTCACCGGGGCGAGGTGCGGGTCCCGGTTGAGGAGTTCGAGATAGCGGGTGAGCTGCTCGACGCCGTCGATCTCACCACGGCGTTTGATCTCCACGGCGACCGTCGTCCCGTCCGCGTCGCGGCAGAGAATGTCCACGGGGCCAATGGCAGTGGGGTATTCACGCCGAATAAGCGTCCAGCCATCACCGAGTGTCTCGATACGATCGGCGAGCAGCTCCTGGAGATGGGCCTCCACACCGTCCTTGATCAGGCCGGGGTCCACGCCGAGCTCATGCGAGGAGTCATGGAGGACCTCCTCCATGGTGATGATGAGCTTCTCGCCCGCTTTGTTCACGACCGTCCACACATCGTCATCGCCTTCCTTCAGCGTGCACGGCGGAGACATCCAGTTGAGGGGTTTGTAGGCCCTGTCGTCCGCGTGGATGGACACACTGCCGTCGGCCTTGACGAGGATCAGGCGGGGTGCCGAGGGAAGGTGGGCGGTGAGGCGGCCGGCGTAGTCCACGGAGCACCGGGCGATGACGAGACGCATGGTCGGCAACGCTACTCGACCACCGCCGCTCCACGCGATTCGTCCGGCGATGGACCCCTTCGGAGATGGCTGGTTGTGTGCCCGTTCTCCTGGTGCGGGCGCAGTGGCCGAATTACCGTTGAAGCGGGCGGTCGTCGGACGGGCACGCTGCGTCGCCGTCCGCCCTTCCCATCCCTGAGACCCCGCTCGCGGGGTCGCGAGAGGAGAACCCATGTCGCTCGACGTCTCACCGGCCCTGCTCGAACAGGCCGAGCGAGGCGAGGTCGACGAAGCGGCCTTCGTCGACTGCGTCCGGAACTCCCTACCCTACGCATGGGAGATGATCAGCTCGCTGGTGGCCCAGCTGAAGGTGGACGGCGGGGAGTTCGCCGACAACCAGACGCCGCCCCCCAATGAGCAGGCACGCGGTCAACTGCTCCGCGCACTCGCCAGTGACGCGATACGCGGCGCGCTCCAGCGCCACTTCGGGGTGCGGCTGGCCTTCCAGAACTGCCACCGGGTGGCGGTCTTCCCGATGGACGCATCGGCTGACGAACGCCTCGCCCGCTTCACCTCGGTCCGGGGGCAGCTGCTCAACCAGTCACCCGAACTCCGCGACTGCTGACGCGACTTCCGCTGCCGCTCCACCAGGGGGAGGTGTATCAGCGCAGGAGCGGCAGCACCTCACCACCGAGCCGTCGTACGTTCTCCTCGGTGGCCGCCAGATCGCCCGAACCTTCGACCAGCAGGGCGAACCGGCGGATCCCGGTGCGCTCCGCGGTCGCCGCCAGCCGGTCCGCGCACAGCCGTGGCGACCCCACCGGATGCAGCTCGCACAGCAGCTCCGCATAGGCCACCGGGTCGCGCATCCGGCGCTCCCGGCCGTCGACCGTCACATGCGCCTCGAGCCCCTGCCGCAGCCAGCCGGGCATCGCCTTGGTCAGGACCTCGGCCGCCGCGGGCCCGTCGTCGGCGATCTGCGCCACCCCGGCCGAGACATGGCGCGCCGCCACCGCCTCGACCTCCTCCGGTGAACGGCCCGCCGCCAGCGCGGACTTCCGCCACAGGCCGACCACCTCGGCCTTCTCCTCGTCCCCGCAGTGCATACCGAGCAGCATGGGAAGACCGCGCTCGGCGGCAAGCCGCACACTGCTGGGCGAGGTGCAGGCGACTATCACCTGCGGGGCGATCACCCGCGGGGCGCCCACTGCCTGCCCGGCGCGGACGTCGTCGGAGCGCGGCACCACCGTCACCTCGCGGAACGCGAACCGCTCGCCGTCCGCCCCCACCCGTGGTTCGCGCAGCCAGCGCAGCAGCAGATCGAGCGATTCGGGGAAGCCCCGCTCGTACGCGCCCAGTCCGGAGCCGAAGACCTCGAGATCCACCCAGGGGCCGCCGCGGCCGACCCCCAGGGTGAACCGGCCGCCGGAGAGGAGGTGGAGCAGTGCCGCCTGCTCACCCAGAGCGACGGGATGCGCGGTCGGGAGTACGCTCACCGCCGTACCGACGCCGATCCGGCGGGTACGTCCCAGCAGCAGTGCGGCGAGGGTGACCGCGGACGGGCAGACCCCGTACGGAACGAAGTGGTGCTCGGCGACCCAGACCGCGTCCAGCCCGGTCTCCTCGGAGAGTTCGGCCGACCGCACCGCCCGGTGCAGCGCCTCCTCCTGTCCCTGGCCTGGGAATTGAGCGGCCAGGATGAAAGCCCCCACATCCATCGTGATCTGCCTCCTTGTCGCGGCTGATATGCCGGCGCGGGCACCTCGCCTCATCCCCCTCCGCAGGCTTCACAGGCAATAACGCCTGACACGTGCCAAGGGCACGGCTTGGCAAGAAGTTTTCATGATGATCGGAGTGTGGGTGTGGACGACGGCTTACCAGGACGGTGACCGTAGCGCGTACGCTGGTCACAGCCCGTTAGCTCCCAGCTCTGTCGAGGTGCCCCGTGTCTCCACGCCGAAACCGCCCGCGAGGCGGCGACAAGCCCGTCGGCCACGAGGGCATGGACCGCTACGGTCTGGACCGCATGGAGACCTGGCAGGGCGAGGAGTGGGTGGTCCGGCAGGTCGGCGGCGGAGCGGCCGCCAAGCACTACCGCTGCCCGGGCTGCGACCAGGAGATTCCGCCGGGGGTCGCGCATGTGGTCGCCTGGCAGCAGCACATGGGCGCGGACGACCGGCGCCACTGGCACAAGGCGTGCTGGAACGCACGGGACCGCCGGAGCGCCAAGCTCCAGCGGTCCCGGAACGCGCCGCGGTACTGACCGTCTCAGGCGCCGCACATCCCGCTCGGGCCAGCCTCGTAGGCCCTGCGCATCACCTTGCGTATCCCCTGGCACATCGCTCTGCGTATCGCCCTACACATCGCGCTTCTCCAGCAGCGCGTACGCGGCGACCATCGCCGCCGCCGTGATCCCGGCCAGCACCGACAGCTGGGGCCAGCCGTTGTTCAGACCGTCGTCGATCTGGAAGAGGGAGGCCAGCGACTGGGGCGAGGAGTACTCCAGCATCTTCGATCCCAGATCGCGGAGGCTGTCCGACATCATCAGGAACGCGGGGAGGATGGACGGCAGCAGCACCACACCGAGCATCGTGGTGATCGCGCCCGCGGAGTGCCGCAGGATGGCTCCCACGGCCAGCGAGAGCAGCCCCAGCAGCGACACATACAGCCCCGCGCCGACGGTCGCGCCCAGGATCTGGTCACCGGTCGGTTCCGCGACCGCCGGCCCGCTGTGCATCCCCATGCTGGCGTAGGCCACCAGCACGAGCGCGACGGTCGTGATGGTGAACGAGAGGGTGAAGAAGACCAGCGCCTTGGCGGTGAGCACCCGGGAGCGCTGCGGGCAGGCGGTGAGGGTGGTCCGGATCATCCCGGTGCTGTACTCGGAGGTGATCACGAGCACCCCGAGGGTGACGACGCACAGCTGGCCGAGCAGGGTGCCGAAGAAGCCGGGGAGGGTGGTGGGGACCGTGTCGTAGTCGGAGTCGGCGGTGGTCGCCGCCACCAGGAGTCCGATCCCGATCACCAGCGCGACCATCACGCTCAGCGTCCAGATCGTGGAGCGCACCGACTTGATCTTCGTCCACTCGGAGGCGAGGGCGTTGCCGAGGCTGGTGCGCCGGACCGGTATCGGCGAGGTGTACGGACCGACACCGGCGTACGGCTGCGACGGGGGCCCGGACGGCATCTGCTGATGCGGCTGATGCGGCTGGGGCTGCGGTGGCTGCGTGTGGTGGTGCGGGGCGTGGTGGTGCGGTGCCGCCTGGTACGGGTTCGTCTGGTGCGGGGCCTGCGGTGGCATCGGCGGGGCCGCCTGAGGGGGACCCTGCGGAGGGCTCTGCGGCGGGCTCTGTGGGGGAACGGGCGCCTGGGACTGCTGCTGGTACGGGGTCGTCATCGGGCGTCCTCGGTGTCGCTCTTGGTCAGATCGGCGGGGGCGGGCGGCGCCGCGGGCGGCTGGGCCGGGGGAGCGGCGGGAGCCGCCTGGGGCGCGGTGGGCGGCATCGCGGCGGCGGGTGCGGGTGCGGCTGCGGCCGGGGCGGAGGTGGCGGGTGCGGCAGGTGGGGCGGGTGCGGCAGGTGCGGAGGGTATCGCGCCACCCGGGGCGTGCGGCTGGCTCGGCGGGGCCGGCGGTTCGGCGTACCCCGGCAGCACGGTCCCCGGTGGGAAGCCCACCGGCTGCCCCTGAGCGCCCGGCGCATAGCCGTACGGCGCGCCCTGCGGCACCGCGCCCGGGACCGGCTGCTGCGGCTGTTGCAGGGCGGCGCGCTCGTCGATGGTCGAGCGGTAGTCCACCGCGCCCTGCGTCATCCGCATGTACGCCTCTTCCAGCGACGCCTGGTGCGGGGAGAGCTCCCACAGCCGGACGTCCGCCTTATGCGCCAGATCGCTGATGCGCGGCAGCGGCAGCCCGGTCACCCGCAGCCCGCCGTCCTGCTCCGGCAGCACCTGGCCGCCCGCCTCGCTCAGCGCGGCGGTCAGCTTTTCGCGCTGCCCCGGGTCGCCCTCGGGGGTGCGGACGCGTGCGAAGTCCGCCGAGTTGTAGGAGATGAAGTCCTTGACGTTCATATCGGCGAGCAGCTGACCGCGCCCGATCACGATCAGATGGTCGGCGGTGAGCGCCATCTCGCTCATCAGATGGCTGGAGACGAAGACGGTACGGCCCTCGGAGGCCAGCTGCTTCATGAAGTTGCGGACCCAGAGGATGCCTTCGGGGTCCAGGCCGTTGACCGGCTCGTCGAAGAGCAGCACCTGCGGATCGCCGAGGAGGGCGGCCGCGATGCCCAGTCGCTGCCCCATACCGAGCGAGAACCCCTTGGAGCGCTTGCGCGCCACGTTCTGGAGCCCCACCACGCCCAGTACTTCGTCGACCCGGCGGGCCGGGATCCCGGACAGCTGGGCCAGGCAGAGCAGATGCTGACGCGCGCTGCGGCCGCCGTGCACCGCCTTGGCGTCGAGCAGCGCGCCCACCTGGCGGGGGGCGTTGGGCAGTTTGCCGAACGGGTAGCCGCCGACCGTGACATGGCCGGCGGTGGGCTCGTCGAGGCCCAGGATCATTCGCATCGTGGTGGACTTGCCCGACCCGTTGGGCCCGAGGAAGCCGGTGACGGCACCCGGCCTCACCTGGAAGGACAGGTTGTACACGGCCGTCTTGGCGCCGTAGCGCTTCGTCAGACCGACTGCCTCGATCATTGTCCGCCCCTCATGAGCATGGGTCGGGCGCGCTTGCCCCCGGTGAGGGTTAGGAGGATAACCGGCGGGTTGACGGTTCCCGCTATTCGGGAGTTGAGAGCGCATCGTGACCCTGGGGCCCTACGGCGCCGCCGGGCCCGTGGTGGGGGCGGTGGAGAAGGTCGGGCTGCGGCAGTGTCCAGCCCTCCTCCTGGAAGATCCGGGTGCCCTCGCGACGGACGGCGGGGTCGGTGCCCGCGCGGGTGACCCAGGAGCGGGGGTCGGGGCCGAGGAGTTCCCGCAGCCGGGGCGAACCGGCGAGGAGGCGGGTGAGCAGGGCGCTCTGATCGCCGCCGCCGGGGAGGGGGCGTTCGGTGCCGTCCGGGGACATCAGCACTCCGCGCTCGCCGACGTAGAGATACGCGGCGGGCAGCCGCTCGCCGGACGGCATGAGCATGGGGTATTGCTCGCCGGAGAGCAGGACGCGGCGGTAGTTGGGGTACTCGGTGGCGTCCACGGCCGCCAGCTGTTCGTTGTCCAGCCAGCTGATGACCAGGGGGGTGCGGGCTTCCGGTGCCGTGTACGGGGCCGAGGCCACGTAGCCGTAGCGGCCGATGTGGGCTGAGCAGCCGACCGCGATGCCGTGCACCTCGACCGGGACCATGGGGACGGTGGCTGGGTGGCCGGGGCGGGACAGCTTGTGGTGCAGCTGGGCGGGGGAGGCGTTGGAGCCGACGGCGATGACGGGGTGGCGGTGGGGGGTTGGGGGGTGGCCGAGGCGGGTGAGGACGGCGTCCAGTGGCTCTTCCGGCTTCGGCTCTTCTGGTTTTGGCTCTTTCGTTCTCGGCCCTTTCGGCTGGCCGCCGGGGCTTGTGAGGACTGGCCAGGTGCCGAGATCGCCCGGGGTGGGGGTGAGGTCCCAGAGCTCTCCGGTGGTGAGGAGGGTGGGGTGGGTGATGGGGCGGCCGGGGTAGGTCAGGGGGTGTTTGGCGGGGGTGTCGGCGAAGCCGAGGGATGTGAGGGTGCGGTTGGTCATGGGGGGTTGCCTCCCCCACCCCGCCCCTACCCGAAACCGGGCCCCGCCCGCCCCCGCCGGGGGCTCCGCCCCCGGGCCCCCGCTCCTCAATCGCCGGAGGGGCTGGATGCAAGCGCCGGAGGGGCTGGATGCAAACGCCGGAGGGGCTGGGTGCGGATGGTTTCGGTCGGCCCGGGGGCGGATGTGCGCGTGCCCCGCGCCGCGGTTCGCGGCGCGGGGCATCGTGCGCTCTGTTGTGACCGTCGGTCACCGGGACTGCTGGGCCGGGACGCCGCGGGTGACCGCCTCGTCCTCGCCCGGGGCACCGGCCGCGGCGACCGCCGCACCGGTCAGCGTGGCCAGCATCTCGCGGACGTTGGTCAGCTGGGCGTTGATGCTGTCGCGGCGGTTGGTGAGGGCCGCGAGCTCGCGCTCGGATTCGCTGCGGATCCGGTCGGCCTTGGCGTTGGCGTCGGCCACGATGTCCTCGGCCTGGCGCTGTGCGGTCTCCACCGTCTGGCGGGCGCGGCGCTCGGCGTCGGTGCGCAGCTTCTCGGCCTCGAGGCGGAGCTGCTCGGCGCGGTGCTCGATCTCCGCGAGCCGCTTCTCGGCCTTGGCCTGACGCGAGGCCAGGTCGCGCTCGGACTGCTCGCGGCGCTTGGCGAGGTTGGTCTCGAAGTCGGCGGCGGCCTGCGCGGCCTTGGCGCGGGTCTCCTCGAAGAGGGAGTCCGCCTCCTCGCGCTTGGACTGGGCGTCCTTCTGTGCCTCCTGGCGCAGCGTGGCCGCCTCGCCCTTCGCCTTCTCGACGATCCGCGCGCCCTCGTCCTCGGCCTTGGCCTTGCGGTCGGCGGCGAACGACTCGGCGTCGTTGCGGACCTGCTGGGCGGCCGACTCGGCCAGCTCACGGTGCTGTTCGGCGGCGCGGCGAGCCTCCTCGCGCAGATCCTTCGCCTCTTCCTCGGCGAGCCGGAGGATCTTCTCGACCCGGGCGCCGAGCCCCGCGTAGGACGGCTCCGAATCGTTGATCTGGGCCTGAGCGTTCTGCGTCTCGAGGTGCAGCTCCTCGATGCGCTTTTCCAGAGAGGTGATACGGGCCAGTGCACTGTCACGATCGGCGACGAGCTTGGAAATGCGGTCGTCCACCTGACCGCGGTCGTACCCACGCCGCACGAGCTCGAAGCCGAAGGGGGAGGAAGTGTCGCTCATGGGGTTCCTGTCGAAAGAGACCGGTGAGGTGATAGAGGGAATCCTAGGGGGCCGAACGGCGTGTCATCGAGTCAACGTCTGTTTGATCTGCATTATGTCCAGCCTTTTGAGTGGCAGTAAGACGGAGACCTCGTCACTCGTCGGGATGATACGGACATGCAGTGATGGACGCAGACCGACGCGAGACTTACGTGAGACCGACGCGGATGTGCACGGTCGGGGTTGGTCCCCCGCGTACGGCTACCCTTCCGACCGCTTTCCACTCCTCGTCGCACCCGCGCCCGCCGCCGTCTTGACTCCACCGTTCTCCTTGCCGCCCGCGCCGCCCGAGCCGCCTGATCCGGGGGTTTCGAAGGATTCCAACGCCTCGAGGACGTCCTGGACACGGGAGATCTCCGCGTTGATGTCCTCGCGGCGGCGCTTGAGCAATTCCAGCTCGCGCTTGCCCTCGTCCACGATCTGTTTGGCCTCTTCCGTGGCGCGGGCCCGCAGCCGGTCCGCTTCCCGCTCGGCCTCGGACTTCTTCTGCTCGGCTTCCTTCAGCAGACCCTCGGCCTTCTTCACCGCCGCGATCCGCACCCGGCTCGCTTCGCTCCCCGCCTCCGCGACCAGCGACTTGGCCTTCTCCTCGGCCTTCATCAGCTGCGCGGTGGCCGCCGCGACCAGCTTGTCGACGCGCTCGCCCGTGGCCTTCATCTGCTCCGCGGACTCCCGGCGGGCCCGCTGGTGCAGCTCCTCGACCTCGGCCTCGGTACGGGTGCGCAGCTCCTCGGCGCGCTCCCGGATGGCCGTGGCGTCGCCCCGGGCCTCGCTCAGCATGGTGTCGGAGTCCGTACGGGCCTTCTCCACCATGGCGTTGGACTCGGCCGTGGCCTCGGAGACCAGCCGGTCCGCCTCATGGCGGGCCATGCCCACCATGGTGTCCGCCTGCTCCTCGGCCGCGGTCGCCGTGCGCAGCGCGGCCTCCCGGGCCTCGGAGGTGAGCCGCTCGGCCTCCGCGGAGGACTCGGTGACCAGCCGGTCGGCCTGTTCGGCGGCGTCGGAGCGCCGCTTGTTGGCGTCCTCGCGCGCCTTGTCGATCAGGCGGTCGGCCTCGGCCTGCGCCTCGTTGCGCAGCCGCTCCGCCTCGGCCGCCGCACGGGCCTCGACCCGCTCGGCCTCGGCACGGGTGCGTGCCGCGTGCTGCTGTGCGGAACCGACGGTCTCCGCGGCCTCGTTGCGCATCCGCTCGGCCTCGGCACTGGCCTCCGCATGCAGCCGCTCGGCCTCGTTCCGGGCCTCGTTGACCAGCCGGTCCGCCTGCTCGGCGGCCTCCGAACGGATGTTGTTGGCGTCGCCGCGGGCCTGGGCCCGGGTACGGGCCGCGTCCTGCTCGGCGGTGGCCCGTGCGTCGGACGCCTCCGTACGGAGCGCCTGCGCCCGCGTGGTGGCCTCCGAGACCAGCCGCTGCGCCTCCTCGGTGGCACCGGTGATGAGCGTATCGGCCTGTTCGGCGGCCTCGGCACGGGTCTTGTTGGCCGAGCGGCGCGCGTCGTCGAGCGTCTCGTTGGCCTCGGCGCGCATCCGCTCGGCCTCGTGGGTGGCCTCGTTGACCAGCCGGTCGGCCTGCTCGGCCGCGTCGGCGCGGCGCCTGCCCGCCTCCTCGCGGGCCTGCTCGGTCAGCCGCTCCGACTCGGTGATCGCCTCCGCGACCGTGCGCTCCGCGAGCGACTTGGCGGCCTCGGACTCCTCCTGGGCCTCCCGCCGCACCCGCGTGGCGTCCTGCGAGGCGCGCTCCCGCTCCGCGTAGGCGTCCGCGCGGACCCGGTCGGCCTCGCCCTGCGCCTCTTCGCGCACCCGCTCCGCGGCGTGCTCCGCGGAGGTGCGCAGCGCCGTGATCTCCTGCTCGGCCTGCTCGTGCAGCCCCGCGACTGCGTCCCGCACCTGCTGGGCGGTCTGCTCGGCGGCGGCCACCAGGTCGGCCGAGCGCTGCTCGGCCTCCTCGACCAGCCGCTGCGCCTCCGCCTGCGCCTCGGAGACCCGGTTCCGGGCGGCGGCCAGCAGCTCCTCGCTCTGCTCGCGCGCCGCCGTCCGCTCCGCCTGTGCCTCCTCGCGGGCGTCGGCGAGCAGTTCCTCGGCCTCGCGGCGGCGGCGGGCCGCCTCCTCCTGGGCGGCGGCCAGGGCCTCCGCGGCTTCGGTGCCGATGCGCTCGGCGGCGCTCGCCGCCTCCGCCCGCACCCGGTCGGCCGTCTCCTGGGCCTCGGAGCGCAGCCGCTCGGCCTCCGCGGCGGCCTCGCCGCGCAGCCGTACGGCCACCGACTCGCCCTCGGCGCGCGCGTTGGAGGCGTCCGCTGCGGCCTCGTCGCGCAGCCGGGCGGCCTCCTCCTCGGCCTGCTGCCGCAGCGCGTTCAGCCGCTCGGCGGACTCCGTGCGCTGCCGCTCGATCTCCTCGGCGGTCTCCTTGCGCAGCCGCTCCGCCTCTTCGCGGGCGTCCCGCTGCGTCTGGTCGGCGGAGGAGAGCCGCTGCTCGGCCTCCTGGTGCAGCCGGTTGAGCTCGGTCTCGGCCTCGGCGCGGCGGTCCTCGGCGGCCCGCTCGGCCTCCTCGCGCAGCTTCTCGGCCGCGGTGGACGCCTCCGACTTGACCCGCTCGGCCTGCTCCTCGGCCGAGGTCACCAGCTCGTCGGCCTCGCCGCGGGCCCGCTTGAGCAGCTCATCGGCCTGCCGGCGCAGCGCGTTGGCCCGCTCGATGGCCTCGGTGCGCACCCGCTCGCTCTCGGCGGTGGCGCCCGAGCGGGTCTCCTCGGCGTCGGCCTTCGCCTTGGTCAGCAGGTCCTCGGCGGTGCTGGCCGCCTCCTCGATCTGCTGGACCGCCTCGCGGCGCGCCTCGGCGCGGACCCGCTCGCCCTCGGCGACCGCCTCCGACCGCAGCTGCTCGGCCTCGCCGCGCAGCCGCCGGGCCTCCTCCTGGAGCTCGACGGTCTTGGCGCGGTAGTCCTTGGTGTCGTCCTTCGCCGCGCCCTTGAGCTGCTCGGCGGTGTCATGCGCCTCGGCCCGCAGCCGGTCGGCCTCTTCCTCGGCCTCGCGCCGGATCCGCTCGGCGTCGTCGGTGGCCGCCTTGGTGGTGGCCTGCGCCTTCTCCGAGGCGCGGGTGAGCACCTCCTCGGCGCTCCGGGCCGCCTTGGCCAGCTGGGCCGCCGAGTCCTCGGCCGCCCTGGCGCGGGCGTCGTCGCCCGCCTCGGTGACCATCCGCTCGGCCTCGGCGCGGGCGTCGTCCCGCAGTTGCTCGGCCTCGGCCCGCAGCCGCTCGGCCTCCTTGGTGGCCTCGCCGACCAGCCGGGCGACCTCCGCCTTGGCGGTACGGGTGCGCTGCTCGTTGTCCGACTCGGCGGCGGAGAGCCGCTTGGCCGCCGCGTCCTTGGCCTCGGCGACCACCTTCTCGGCCTCGCTGCGCGCCTCGCGCAGCGCCTGCTCGGCCTCGTGCATCCGCTGCTCGGCGGCGCGGGTCTGCTCGGCCGCGGCACGGCGGGCCTGGTCCGCCTCGCTGGCGGTGGAGGTGCGCAGCTGCTCGGCGTGGTCGGTGGCCTCCTGGGCCTGCGCGCCCGCGTTGGTCAGCAGCCGCTCGGCGTCGGTACGGGCCCGGCGCAGAATCGCCTCGGCCTCGGCGCGGGCCGCCTCCGCCTCCGAACCCAGCCGCTGACGGGCCTGTTCGGTCATCCGCTGGGCCTCGGCGCGGGCCTCGGCCAGGGCGTGCTCGGCCTCCGTGCGGGACTCGTCCATGAGCCGGCGGGCCTGCGCCTCGGTACGGGCCCGCAGCTGCTCGGCCCAGGCCACGTTCTCGTTGACGTGCGACTCGACGGTGGCGCGGCGCTCGGCCAGCTCCTGGTCCAGCCGCTGGCGGCGGGCCACGGCCTCGGCGTGCAACTCGGCCTCGAGCCGGGCCTGCCGCTCGGCCTGCTCCTGGAGCAGCCGCTGGGTCTGGGCCCGGGTGTCGCGCAGCTCCCGCTCGGCGTTGGCGCGCAGCTGGTCCGCCTGGATCTGCGCGTCCCGCAGCAACTGCTCAGCCTGGTAGCCGACGTTGGCGCTGTCGTAGGCGGGGCGGGCCGCCAGATTACGGCGCGCCTCATGCAGCTTGGCGCGCAGCACCTCGACTTGGTAGCCGAGGTCGTCGGCGTGCTGGACGGCCTTCTCCCGCTCGGTCTTCAGCCGCTCCATCTCGGCCTCGAACTTCGAGAGCTGATCGTCAGGCTCGTAGCGGTCGTAGCCCCGCACTGCGCGGTCCCATCCGTCCCCTGGTCGCATTGGCGGCCGGCTCCGTCTCCATCGCGGCCCCCGTGGTCCCTTGCGGTGTCCCGGGGTTCCTCGACGGTTCCCTTGCGGTACCGACCCTGGCGAGATGCGTGCCGGGTCGGACCGGAGCTGGCCCTTCCGAAGAAATGGTGTCAGATCATCGGCGTGGCCCGGGCCGGACCCGATCCCTTTCCGATTCCGTACCCCGGCCGATGCTGCACTCTACCGGCCGGGGAAGGGGTAGGTCAGTGGTCAGCTTCAGTGATCCTCTTCGCCCTTGTGAGCGGCGGGGTTCGCGGCGGTGACGAGCTCGGTCAGCACACCGTGACAGTCCTTGGGGTGGAGGAAGGTGATCCGGGAGTCCATCGAGCCGCGGCGGGGCTGTTCGTAGAGGACCCGGACGCCCTTGTCGCGGATGGCCTCCGAGTCGGTGTCGACGTCGGCGGTGCCGAAGGCGATGTGGTGGACGCCCTCACCGTTCTTGGCCATCCACTTGCCGACCGCGGAGTCCTCCCGGATCGGCTCCAGGAGCTGGAGGTACGAGGCCCCGCCGTCGGAGGTCTCATTGATCTTGAGCATGGCCTCGCGGACGCCCTGCTCCTCGTTGATCTCGGAGTGGAACACCTCGAAGCCGTACGTGGCACGGTAGAACTCGACGGTCTTGTCGAGGTCGGAACAGGCGATCCCGATGTGGTCGATTCTCGTCAGCATGGGAACAGTGCACAGGCGCACGCCCGGTTACGCAACGTGCGCGCGATCACACTGATGGGCCGGTGACCGAGCGGGTACTCGTCAGTACATTGACGATAACCCTCGTTAACTTCTCTTCTTCTCCTGAAGGGACGCTCCAATGACTCGTACGACCTCTGTGATGGTGGCGGGCGCCCGTACGCCCATGGGACGGCTGCTCGGCAGCCTGCGCTCGTTCTCAGGCGCCGATCTGGGCGGGATCGCGATCAAGGCCGCGCTGGAGCGGGCCGGGGTCGGAGCGGACCAGGTGCAGTACGTCATCATGGGCCAGGTGCTCCAGGCGGGCACCGGCCAGATCCCGGCCCGGCAGGCGGCGGTCAAGGCCGGAATCCCGATGAGTGTGCCCGCCCTCACGATCAACAAGGTCTGCCTCTCCGGGCTGGACGCGATCGCCCTGGCCGACCAGCTGATCCGCGCGGGTGAGTTCGACATCGTGGTCGCGGGCGGGCAGGAGTCCATGACCAACGCCCCGCATCTGCTGCCCAAGTCCCGTGAGGGCTACAAGTACGGCGCGGTCGAGATGATCGACGCTATGGCGCACGACGGGCTGACCGACGCCTTCGAGTCCATCGCCATGGGCGAGTCCACCGAGAAGCACAACACCCGGCTGGGCATCCAGCGCCCCGAGCAGGACGAGTTCGCCGCCCAGTCCCACCAGCGGGCCGCGGCCGCCCAGAAGAACGGCCTCTTCGACGCCGAGATCACCCCCGTGGAGATCCCGCAGCGCAAGGGCGAGCCGGTGGTCTTCGACAAGGACGAGGGCATCCGCGGCGAGACCACCGCGGAGCTGCTGGCCCGGCTGAAGCCCGCGTTCACCAAGGACGGGACGATCACCGCCGGCACGTCTTCGCAGATCTCCGACGGTGCCGCCGCGGTCGTCGTGATGAGCAAGGCCAAGGCCGAGGAGCTGGGGCTGGAGTGGATCGCCGAGATCGGCGCCCATGGAAATGTGGCGGGACCCGACAACTCGCTCCAGTCGCAGCCGTCCAACGCGATCGCGCACGCCCTGGGCAAGGAGGGGCTGACGGTGGACGATCTCGATCTCATCGAGATCAACGAGGCGTTCGCCGCGGTCGCCGTGCAGTCAATGAAGGACCTAGGTGTTTCCCCCGAAAAGGTGAACGTGAATGGGGGCGCGATCGCCCTCGGCCACCCCATCGGGATGTCCGGTGCGCGGATCGCGCTGCATCTGGCGCTTGAGCTGCGGCGGCGTGGTGGTGGGACCGGGGCGGCGGCGCTGTGCGGTGGCGGTGGGCAGGGGGACGCGCTGATTCTTCGGGTGCCGGCCGGGGAGTAGGCGGTCCGCTCCTCGTTGTTCACGGGGCCTGGTTTCCGTTGTGGTCGAGCGTTTGTGGTCAAGCGTTCGTGGTCGAGTGTTTGTGGTCGAGCGATAAGGAGTACGGCACTCATGGCTGATGTGCCCACGCTGGTGGAGCAGGCGCGGCACGGGCGGCCGCGTGCGGTCGCCCGGCTCATCTCGCTGGTCGAGGGCGCCTCGCCGCAGCTGCGCGAGGTGATGGCCGCGCTCGCTCCGCTGGCCGGGGGCGCGTATGTGGTCGGGGTGACCGGCTCGCCGGGCGTCGGCAAGTCCACCTCGACCTCCGCGCTCGTCTCCGCCTACCGGCGGGCGGGCAAGCGGGTGGGCGTGCTCGCCGTGGACCCCTCCTCGCCGTTCTCCGGCGGGGCGCTCCTCGGCGACCGCGTACGGATGTCGGAGCACGCCTCCGACCCCGGCGTCTACATCCGCTCCATGGCCACGCGCGGCCACCTCGGCGGGCTCGCCTGGGCCGCCCCGCAGGCCATCCGGGTGCTGGACGCGGCGGGCTGCGATGTGGTGCTGGTGGAGACGGTGGGCGTCGGCCAGTCCGAGGTCGAGATCGCGGCCCAGGCCGATACGAGTGTGCTGCTGCTCGCGCCGGGCATGGGCGACGGGATCCAGGCGGCCAAGGCCGGGATCCTGGAGATCGGCGATGTGTACGTGGTCAACAAGGCCGACCGGGAGGGCGCCGACGCCACCGCCCGCGAGCTCAACCACATGCTGGGCCTGGGCGAGGCGCGGGCGCCGGGGGACTGGCGGCCGCCCATCGTGAAGACCGTGGCGGCGCGTGGCGAGGGGATCGAGGAGGTCGTCGAGGCGCTGGAGAAGCACCGTGCGTGGATGGAGGAGCACGGGGTGCTCGCGGAGCGGCGGCTGCGGCGGGCGGCGGGCGAGGTCGAGACGATCGCGGTGACGGCGCTGCGGGAGCGGATCGGGGATCTGCACGGGGACCGGCGGTTGGGCGTGCTCGCGGAGCGGGTCGTCGCGGGTGAGCTGGATCCGTATGCGGCGGCGGATGAGCTGGTGGCGGGGGTTACGGAGCAGGGGTAGCGGAACAGGAGTAGCGGGGGCGTGGCAGGTTCGTTTGGGTGCGCCTGGGTTTGCTTGGTGCGGGTGCGTTTTGGGTGCGCCGGGGTTCGTTCGGGTGCGCCTAGGTTTGCGCGGTGCGGGTGCGTTTCGGGTGCGCCCGGGTTCGTTACGGGTGCGGGGGCGGGGCCTCCGGGGCGGGGCCCTGGACCGTATATCTACGGCGCCGACGAACGATGATCGTTGCGTTGGCCGGAGATAAGCGCCACAAATACGCCCCTGGCCTTCGGCATGGGGAACCCCGAGCGTCCAGGACCCCACCCCTCCGACCCCGCCCCCTCCCGTCTCGTCGGCGGCTCTCCCTAGTCGTCGTCGCCGTGGTCGTCGTCGCCGTCGTGGTCGTCGCCGTCGTGGTCGTCGGCCGGGGCCTGGGTGACCTTGCCCGAGTGGGCGTCCACGTTCAGGTCGCGCTCCTTGTGGTCCTTCACGGTCTCGACCTCCCACGCCGGGGTGCGGTCGTCGTCGAATTCCACGGAGGTCACCGTGCCCCTGGACGCGGCCTTGCGGGCCGCCTCGATGGCCGAGACATCGGCGTTCCGCAGGGCCCTGGCCTCGGCCGCGTCCTCGGCGTCGGTGTCCCTGTCGATGCGCTGGCCGATCACCTTGGCGTTCGACGCGTCCAGCGTGACCTCGTGCCACTTGCCGTCCTTGCCCAGGACGTCCGCCTCCCAGCGGCCGTGTTCCCGGTCGATGGAGTCCAGCGTGCCCGGGACCGCCTTCAGGGCGGCGTGGGCGGCGTCGGACAGGGACGCGCGGGCGGCGGCGGGTGCGTCGGTCGGCTGGGAGGCGGTGGACGTCGACTGTGCGTCGTCGGTTCCCTTGCCCGCCACGGCGAAGGCCGTACCGCCGGTGAGCAGCGCGGCCGCGGCGACGGATGCGATGACGATGCGCTTCATGTGGGTTCCTCCCCATTCGTATTCGGACGAGAACCACCATGGCCGATCGATGCTGAAGGCCACCTGAAGACACCTGAAGGGATCTTCAGGTGGGTTTTGGGACCCTGTTCGCATGCGTTTGCTGATTGTGGAGGACGAGCGGCGGCTGGCCCTGTCGCTGGCCAAGGGGTTGCGGGCGGAGGGGTTCGCCGTCGATGTGGTGCATGACGGCCGGGAGGGGCTGCACCGGGCGCAGGAGGGCACGTACGACCTCGTCGTCCTCGACATCATGCTTCCGGGGCTGAACGGCTATCGCGTGTGTGGGGCGCTGCGGGCGATGGGCAGTGAGGTGCCGATCCTCATGCTCACCGCCAAGGACGGCGAGTACGACGAGGCGGAAGGGCTCGACACGGGCGCCGATGACTATCTGACCAAGCCGTTCTCGTATGTGGTGCTCGTGGCGCGCGTCCGCGCGCTGTTGCGGCGGCGTGGCTCCGGGGCGTCGCCCGTGGTGCGGGTGGGGGCGCTGACGGTGGACCGGGGTGCGCGCCGGGTGGAGCGGGACGGGCGGGAGGTGGCGCTGACCGCCAAGGAGTTCTCCGTGCTGGAGCAGTTGGCGACGCGGGCGGGGGACGTCGTCTCCAAGCCGGACATCCTGGAGCATGTGTGGGACTTCGCCTACGACGGCGACCCCAACATCGTCGAGGTGTATGTGAGCGCCCTGCGCCGCAAGTTGGGTGCGGGGCTCATCGAGACCGTGCGGGGAGCGGGGTACCGGCTCCGTGCGTAAGGTTTTCGGTTCGGTACGGTCGCGGGCCGCGCTCGGGGCGACCCTGGTGGTGGCGGTGGCCCTGGTGGCGGCGGGGATCGCGGTGTTGCAGGTGCTGCGCGCCGATCTGGGGGACCAGGCGCGGCTGAAGGCTCTGGTGGACGCGCGGGAGGTCGCGTCGAAGATCGCGGCCGGGGCGGGCTACGGGGCGCTGAAGCTGGACGAGGACATCCCGGTGCAGGTCGTGGACGAGGACGGCCGGGTGCGGGCGGTCAGTGAGGACCTGGAGGCCGTGACGGGCACCGGGAGCGCTTCCGTGACGCCCGTGGCGGGCGGTGAGGACGACGACAAGGACGATGACGACGGCGCGGGGCGGGTCTCCTCCGAGGAGGAGTACCGCGACGGTTCCGCCCGTGTCGACGGGGAGAGGGGCGACTACGTCTGGGCGGCCGTGGAGGCCACCGACCGATGGGGCGACGACGTCACCGTCTACGCGGGCGCCCCGCTGGCCACCGAGCGCGGCGCGGTGACCACGGTGCGGAACGCGATGCTGCTCGGGCTGCCGCTGCTCCTGGTGGTCGTGGCCGCCGTGACCTGGCTGGTGACCCGGCGCGCGCTGCGGCCGGTGGAGGGCATCCGGCGGGAGATGGCCACCATCACGGCGAGTACGGACCTGTCCCGGCGGGTGCCCGTGCCGGGGTCGTACGACGAGGTGGCGCGGCTGGCCCGGACCACCAACGAGACGCTCGCGGCGCTGGAGGCGTCCGTGGAGCGGCAGCGGGCCTTTGTGGCCGACGCCTCGCATGAGCTGCGCTCCCCGGTGGCCTCGCTCCGTACCCAGCTGGAGGTGGGCGCCGCCCATCCGGAGCTGCTGGACCTGGACGGCGCGGTGGAGGACGTGGTGCGGCTCCAGCGCCTCTCGGCCGATCTGCTGCTGCTGGCCCGGCTGGACGCGGGGGAGCGGCCCTCGAGCGGGACTCCGGTGGCGCTGGACGCCCTGGTGCGCGAGGAGCTGGCCCAGCGGCTGGGGGACCGGGTGCCGGTGCGTACGGAGGCGGCGCCGGTGGCGGTGCCGGGCTCGCGCGGGCAGCTGGCCCGGGTGCTGGGCAATCTGGTGGACAACGCTCAGCGGCACGCCGTGGGCGGGGTGCGGGTGGCGGTGCGCGCCGAGGGCCGGTGGGCCGTGCTGGAGGTCGCGGACGACGGTGCGGGGGTGCCGGAGGGCGAGCGGGAGCGGATCTTCGAGCGGTTCGTACGGCTCGACGACGCCCGCAGCCGCGACGATGGCGGGGCCGGGCTCGGCCTCGCCATCGCGCGGGACGTGGCGGTGCGCCACGGCGGCACACTGGCCGTACGGGCGGCACCCGAGGGCGGCGCCCTGTTCGAGCTGCGGCTGCCGACGGGCTAGACCCGGCCCCGCTGGGTGCGCAGATGGTCCGCGACGGGCACCAGCGATCCGTACAGCGCCTTGAGGTCCTCCGGCGTGAGCAGATCGATGAAGTGCCTGCGCACGGAGGCCACATGATGGGGTGCGACCTTGCGCATGGTGTCCCAGCCGAGCTCGGTCAGCACGGCGTACAGCCCCCGCCGGTCGGATTCGCAGTTCTCGCGGCGGACCAGACCGGCGTTCTCCATCCGGGTGATCTGGTGCGACAGCCGGCTCTTGGACTGCAAGGTCGCGGACGCGAGATCGCTCATCCGCATCCGGCGGTCCTCCGACTCCGAGAGGTTGACCAGGATCTCGTAGTCGTTCATGGTCAGGCCGAACGGCTGGAGGTCCTTTTCGAGCTGGTAGGTCAGCAGCCGGCTGACGTCCAGGTGGGTGCGCCAGGCGCGCTGTTCCTCTTCGCTGAGCCAGCGCGCGCCGTTCTCGGTCTCCATGGGATGTATTCTACCTATAGAAGTTGAATTCCGAACCAATGGATGTATCGGGCTAGAGGTCACCTGTTCGACGTTACACTCCGCACCTTCGCGCTCACGAACCGGTACCCCCTGTCTCGCCGACCGATATCTCGGCCACGACCTCCTCCGTGGACTGGAGCAGTACGGTTCCCGCGCCCACGAACTCGAATTGGTGCTCCTCGCCCGAAGTGCCCCCGATGCCCGTGTGCGCCCTGATGCCCCCGAGGAAGCCGCGCAGATACGCGTGGTCGTAGTGGTGGCACGGCGTCGGGCAGTCCGCCCAGCCCACCAGCGCCTGCGGATCCACCCGGATCGGCGGCTCCATGAAGACCACCGGCCCATTGGAGGCGGCCACGAACTTCCCGGTGCCGATGAGGGTGAGGAAGCCCGGGACGATGGACTGCTTCAGCGACAGCGAGGGCTGGAAGGCCAGCAGATTGCCGGACCGGATGGAGAGGTTGCCGTCGTCCAGGTCATAGGAGTTGACGTCGAAGGCGCGGTCCGCGAGCACCATCTTGCCCCGGCCCTCGGCCACCACCCACTCCGCGGCGTGCAGCGGGGAGTGGAAGCTGTGCGCGATGAGGTGGTCGAGGTGGCCGAGCCCGACGCCCTGGAAGTCGATCTGCCCGTAGTAGGCGACCATCTTCCCCTTTTGCAGAAACCACTGACCGTTCAGATCCACGCTGAAGGCGTACGAGTTGATGTTGTCGTCGACGGGCAGCGTCCAGGCGTCATGGACCACGGGGCCGTTCACAGCTTCTCCTCCGATGCCTGGACATAGACCATGCCGGTGCCGGACAGCTCCAGTTGGAACGCCTCCCCCGAGCCGCGGCCCACCATTTCGCGCCAGCCGATCGCCGTCGAGAGCTTATTGCGAACATCACCCCGGTGGGCGACATAGGCTTGCGGATCGACATGCACCGGACGTCCCGGGCCGATCGGCAGCTCCAGCACCCCGCCGTGCGCCATGACCGCCGCGGAGCCGTGCCCCTCCAGGGTGGTGGTGAACAGCCCCTGCCCGGTGACCTGGCCGCGCACCATGCCCATCACCCCGCCCTGGGAGCCCATGAACATCGTGCCCTGGCGCAGCGAGCCGTCGAAGGCCAGCAGCCGGTCGGACTCCACGTAGAGGGTGTCGCCGGCCAGGTCGATCACATGGACGTGGTGGCCGCCGTGCCCGAACATCACCGTGCCCTGGCCCTCGACGGTCATCAGCGGGGTGTCCTCGTCGGCCACCCGCCGCCCGATCATCCCCATCACCCCGCGCTGTCCGCCGGTGATGCTGGGCGTGAACCGCACGTCCCCGCGGTAGGCGAGCATCGCGCCGCGCTGGCTGAACAGGGTCTGCCCGGGGAACACCTGGGCCTCGACCATCCGTGAGGTGAGGACCTTGAACGCCATCACACCTCACCTCCGATCGTGTTGCGCTCACTGGGCTGGACGTACACCAGTCCGTCCCCCTCGAAGCGGATCTGGAAGGATTCCCCGCCGCTCTCGCCTATGAGCGCGCGGAAGTTCACCCCCGCCTGGAAGTGCTGTTTGAGGCCGCCGGTGTGGGCGATGTACGCGCCCGGGTCGACCTGGAGCGGGGTCTGGGGGGTGACGCGCAGGACGACCGCCGTGCCCAAGGAGACGAGCGCGGCCTGGCCGGTGCCCTCGACGGTCGTGGTGAACAGGCCGTTGCCCTGTGAGGAGCCGCGCAGCCCGGTGAAGGAGGTGCCGGTGCGCAGCGCGGAGTCCGTGCACAGCAGATTGCTGGCCTCCACATAGAGCTTCTCGCCGTTCAGCGACACCAGATTGATCTCGCTGGCCCGGTCGGCGAAGTAGCACGTGCCGTGCCCCTTCACCTCCATGACCGCCATCTGCTCACCGGTGAGCCGCCGGGTCACCATCCCGCGCAGCCCCTCTCCGCCGCCGGTCTTCTTCTTGAAGGTCATCTCCCCCTCGTAGGCGACCATCGCGCCGTTCTTGGCCTTTACGGAGTCGCCGGTCAGATCGACCGCGAGCACCCTGCTTCCCTGGAGCCGGAACTGAGCCACGAAGCCGACGGTAGCGGTCTCCGACGTCGGCGGACAGGGAGCGCCGGGGCGTGGGGGTGCCCCCCGGACGTTGATCGCCCGCGATGCTGCGACAATGGGCGCAGGCTTGTGCATTGGTTCACAAGCCGGGCTGTGCCCTAACGTTCCTTCTCTTCACCCGAAGGTGCTCTCGTGGACTTCAAGACCGCCACCGCGCTGCGCCGGCTCCGCCTGGTCTCCGCGCCCGAGGCCGTGTCGTTCCTGCTGCTGCTCATCTGCTCGGTGCTCAAGCGCACCACGGACTTCAACGCGGTGCCGGTGATGGGCATGGTGCACGGCGTGCTCTTCATCCTCTACCTGGTCTTCTGGGCGGACGCCTGGAACCGCACCAAGTGGAAGTGGCAGACCGCGGCCCTGTACTTCGTCCTCTCCGTCCTGCCCACCGGCGGCTTCTTCGCCGAGCGCAAGCTCAAGCGGGAGGCCGAGGCCGATGTGATCGCGGCCCGCGCCCGTAAGGAGGGCGTGGTCAACGCATGATCGTCGCCTTTTCG
Source organism: Streptomyces malaysiensis subsp. malaysiensis (assembly GCF_040653035.1). Taxonomy (NCBI): domain Bacteria; kingdom Bacillati; phylum Actinomycetota; class Actinomycetes; order Kitasatosporales; family Streptomycetaceae; genus Streptomyces; species Streptomyces malaysiensis. The sequence continues at coordinate 252,776 of NZ_JBEZNG010000001.1, read as the reverse complement.
GTGACGCCGCTCGGCGTCGGCGAGGACGTGGGGGAGTATGTCGCCGACGCGGTGCGGGTGGTCCGGGAGTCGGGGCTGCCCAACCGTACGGACGCGATGTTCACCTCGATCGAGGGCGAGTGGGACGAGGTCATGGACGTCGTCAAGCGCGCCGTCTCGGCGGTGGAGGCGCGGGCGCCGCGGGTCTCGGTGGTCCTCAAGGCCGATATCCGTCCCGGTGTCACGGACGGTCTGACCTCCAAGGTCGAGACGGTCGAGCGTCACCTTTCCGTGTGAATCCTCGGGTGGGCGGGTCCTCAGCCCCCGCCCACCAGCGCCATGCCCAGCGGTGTGCGCTCGTACAGCACCTGATGGCCCTGGCGCCGTGAGCTGAGCAGCCCGGCCGCGCGCAGCACCGCCAGATGCGCCGAGACCGACGAGGGCGCCAGACGGTGCCGGGCGGCCAGGGCGGTGGTGGACGCGGGCTCCTCCAGACCGGAGAGGATCGCGGCCCGGCTAGCCCCCAGGAGCCGTACGAGCGCGTCCGCCGCGAGCGCGTCCGGCTCCCGCCACAGCCCGCCGACCCCGCGCGCCGGATAGATCACCGTGGGCTGCCACGGCGGGGCGAAGCCGCTCACCACATCCGGCCAGACGAAGACGCTGGGCATCAGCAGCACCCCCCGCCCGTCGAGGTCCTGGGTCTGGGCGGGCACCACGGACGTACGGATGGTGAGCGTGCCGTCGGTCCAGCGCAGCGCCGGCCGCAGATCCGCGAACAGCCGCTCCAGACCGCCGTCGGCCAGCTGCCGTGAGCGATAGGCGATATCGGCCTCCAGCAGGGCCCGCAGCCGGGGCCAGTCCGGTGCGACCAGGGCGTGCCAGGCCCGTTCGGTCAGATCCGCCAGCCGCGATACGGCCCGCGCCGGATCGGCCAGCATCGCCCGGCCCCGCGGGGAGTCGGCGGCCCCCGGGGCGCTCTCCAGCGACAGGGCCAGCTCACGGCGGGCCTCGGCGGGGTCCGTGGCCCGCAGCCGCGCCAGCTCGTCCTCGAACGGCGCGTACGGCACGTCCGGCGGCGGCCCCAGGAAGTCCGGGGTGTAGCCGCCCCGCCCCGGCATCAGCAGCCACAGCTCCGACAGATCCAGCCCGGCCACCGCCTCCCGCACCCGCCGCAGCCACGGCAGGTGGTAGCCGTGCCGCTCGGTCCTGCGCAGGGTGCGCACCGCCTCATGTGTCTGACACAGGGGCGAGATGGCGAACCGGCAGCGCAGCAGGTCGTCCGCTCCGAACTGCATATGCAGTGGCATGGCGGCACCCCTTCGGCCCGAAGATTCGGCTCAGGCCGAAACACTAGAGCCCGCCCCGCCCGCACGGGCACGCTTCCGGCATGTCAACGCCCTCCGGGCCCGGCACCACGGGCCCCAGCCAGTCGCGCCCCGACGCGCACGCCTCCCGACCCGAGCTCGCGCCCGGTGGCGACGAGGGGACGCCGGGGGGCCCGGGGAGCGTTGGCTACGGCGCGGTGTTCGCGGTCCGGGAGTTCCGGGCCGTCTTCGCCGCGCATCTGGTCTCCATGCTCGGCGAGGTGGTCGGCCAGATCGCGCTGTCCGTCCTGGTCTTCCGGCTCACCGGATCGCCGCTGCTGAGCGCACTGACGTTCGCCACCTCGATGCTGCCGTATGTGATCGGCGGGACCCTGCTGTCCTCCGTCGCCGACCGCTTCCCGGCCCGCCGGGTGCTGGTGGTCTGCGATCTGGTGCACGCCGGATGTGTGGCCGCCATGGTCGTGCCGGGGATGCCGGTGGCCGCGCTGCTGGCGCTGCGCTGTGTGCCCGCCGCGATCTCACCGGTGTTCAGCGGGACCCGGGCGGCGACGCTCGGCGACATCCTCGGCGAGGGCGACGCCTTCGTGCTGGGCCGCTCGGTCATCCGGATCACCGCCCAGACCGCACAGCTCGCCGGGTTCGGGGTCGGCGGGCTGCTGCTGGCCGCCGTCTCGCCGCGCGCCGCGCTGGCGCTCACCGCGGCGGCGCTCCTCGGCTCGGCGCTGGTGCTCCGCTTCGGCACCCGCCGCCGCCCCGCGCGGCGGCTGAGCGGGGGCGGGGCTCCGCCAGCTACCGCTGGGAGGTGCCCCCTGCTCGGGGACTCGCTGAGCGGGATGCGGCGGCTGTTCGCGGACCGCCGGATCCGGGCGCTGATGCTGCTGGCGTGGGTGCCGCCGATGTTCGTGGTGATGCCGGAGGTCCTGCTGACGCCGTACTCCGATGGGCTGGGGCTCGGCTCGGTGGGTCTTGGGCTGCTGATGTGCGGGATGCCGGTGGGCGCGGTCGCCAGTGAGGCGCTGGTGGGCTCGCTGCTCGGACCGCGCGCCCGGGCCCGGCTGACGCTGCCGGTCGGCATCGCGGCGATGCTGCCGGCGCTGGGGTACGCCGTCCGCCCGTCGTTCGGCTGGGCGCTGGCCCTCCAGATGCTGACCGGCTGCGGTATCGCCTACAGCCTGGGCCTGGACCAGTGGTTCTTCGCCGCCGTACCGGATGAGCTGCGTGGCCGGGCGATGACGGTGATGACGGCCGGGCTGATGACCGCGCAGGGTCTCGGCATGACGGTGGCGGGCGCGGTCGCCGAGTTCGTACCGGTCCATGTGGTGGCCGCGGCCGCGGGCGGCTGCGGGGCGCTGTGCTCGCTGCTGGTGGCGCTCGAGGTGCGGCGCACGGTTTCCGGGCCCGCCCGAATTGTGAGATTGGGCTGACCACGATATGACCGGCCGGTAGGGTCGATGGTGTGCCGAAGCCGCTCAGCCTGTCGTTCGACCCCATCGCCCGCGCCGATGAGCTCTGGAAGCAGCGGTGGGGGTCCGTGCCCTCCATGGCCGCGATCACCTCGATCATGCGGGCCCACCAGATCCTGCTCAGCCAGGTGGACGCGGTCGTCAGACCGTACGGACTGACCTTCGCCCGCTATGAGGCGCTGGTGCTGCTCACCTTCTCCAAGGCCGGTGAGCTGCCCATGTCCAAGATCGGCGAGCGGCTGATGGTCCACCCGACCTCGGTCACCAATACGGTGGACCGCCTGGTCACATCGGGTCTGGTCGACAAGCGGCCGAACCCCAACGACGGCCGCGGCACCCTGGCCTCGATCACCGAGCGGGGCCGTGAGGTGGTCGAGTCGGCCACCCGCGACCTGATGGCGATGGAATTCGGGCTCGGGGTCTACGACGCCGAGGACTGCGGCCAGATCTTCGAGCTGCTGCGCCCGCTGAGGGTCGCCGCGCAGGACTTCGACGAGGACTGAGGACCACCGGCCCGGGACGGCCGGGCCAGGGCGGCCGGGGGCGGCCGGTGAAGACCGGGGGCGGCGGAGATCGCCCCGGAACGGGCGGTTACGCTCGGGGCATGAAACGCAGCGTGCTGACCCGCTACCGGGTCATGGCCTACATCACCGCAGTGATGCTGCTCGTGCTCTGCACCTGCATGGTGTTCAAGTACGGCTTCGACACGGGCGAGGACCTCACGCTCGTGGTCTCCCAGGTCCACGGCGTGCTCTACATCGTCTACCTGGTCTTCGCCTTCGACCTCGGCTCCAAGGCCAAATGGCCGTTCGGCAAGCTGCTGTGGGTCCTGGTCGCGGGCACCATCCCGACGGCCGCGTTCTTCGTCGAGCGCAAGGTCACCCACGAGGTGGAGCCGCTGGTCAGCGGCGCCGAGCCGGCGCCCGCACAGGTCTGACCCGCACGGTTCCGGAGCAGTCGGCGCGTCCCGTCCGGGTCCGGGCGAGGCGCGCGGTCGGCGTAGCGGAGTCCACCCGATCGGCCGGGTGTGGTGATTCTCGCGTCGACAATTAGTAGGACGTCCAAGTACTTTTGAACCATGGACGCCGAAGGCATTGAGGCGGGCCGCCGACGCTGGCAGGCCCGGTACGACGCGGCACGCAAGCGCGACGCGGACTTCAGCACGCTGTCGGGGGACCCCGTCGAGCCGGTCTACGGGCCCGCCCCGGGCGACACCGTGGAGGGGTTCGAGCGGATCGGCTGGCCCGGCGAGTTCCCGTTCACCCGTGGCCTCTACGCCACCGGATACCGGGGCCGGGCCTGGACCATCCGCCAGTTCGCCGGGTTCGGCAATGCCGAGCAGACCAATGAGCGCTACAAGATGATCCTGAAGGCGGGCGGCGGCGGGCTCTCGGTCGCCTTCGACATGCCGACCCTGATGGGCCGCGACTCCGACGACCCGCGCTCGCTCGGCGAGGTCGGCCACTGCGGTGTCGCCATCGACTCCGCCGCCGATATGGAGGTCCTCTTCAAGGACATCCCGCTCGGCGACGTCACCACCTCGATGACCATCAGCGGCCCGGCCGTCCCCGTCTTCTGTATGTACCTGGTCGCCGCCGAGCGCCAGGGCGTGGACATCTCGCGACTCAACGGCACCCTCCAGACGGACATCTTCAAGGAGTACATCGCACAGAAGGAGTGGCTCTTCCCGCCCGAGCCGCATCTGAAGCTCATCGGCGACCTGATGGAGTACTGCTCCGAGGGCATCCCGGCGTACAAGCCGCTGTCCGTCTCCGGCTACCACATCCGCGAGGCCGGTTCGACGGCCGCGCAGGAGCTCGCGTACACCCTCGCCGACGGCTTCGGCTATGTGGAGCTCGGCCTCTCCCGGGGGCTGGACGTCGACACCTTCGCCCCCGGGCTGTCCTTCTTCTTCGACGCGCATGTGGACTTCTTCGAGGAGATCGCCAAGTTCCGCGCCGCCCGCCGGATCTGGGCCCGCTGGATGCGCGATGTCTACGGGGCGACCACCGAGAAGGCGCAGTGGCTGCGGTTCCACACCCAGACCGCCGGGGTCTCGCTCACCGCCCAGCAGCCGTACAACAACGTCGTACGCACCGCGGTGGAGGCCCTCGCGGCCATTCTCGGCGGCACCAACTCCCTGCACACCAACGCCCTGGACGAGACCCTCGCCCTGCCCAGCGAGCAGGCCGCCGAGATCGCCCTGCGCACCCAGCAGGTGCTGATGGAGGAGACCGGGGTCCTCAATGTGGCCGATCCGCTGGGCGGTTCCTGGTACATCGAGGCGCTGACCGACCGGATCGAGGCCGACGCCGAGAAGATCTTCGAGCAGATCAAGGAGCGCGGCCGCCGTACGGTGCCGGCCGGGCAGGAGCCGCGGTGGCCGATCACCGCCGGCATCCTCCAGGGCATCGAGGACGGCTGGTTCACCGGTGAGATCGCCGAATCCGCCTTCCGCTACCAGCGGGCCCTGGAGAAGGGGGACAAGAAGGTCGTCGGCGTCAACTGCCACGAGGGTTCGGTCACCGGCGATCTGGAGATCCTGCGGGTCAGCCATGAGGTCGAGCGCGAGCAGGTGCGGGTGCTGGGCGCCCGTAAGTCCGGCCGCGACGAGGCCGAGATCGCCAAGGGGCTCGAGGCGATGATCGCCGCCGCCCGCGAGGGCTCCAACATGATCGGGCCGATGCTGGCCGCGGTGCGCGCCGAGGCGACGCTCGGCGAGATCTGCGACGCCCTCCGCGACGAATGGGGTGTCTACACGGAGCCGGCCGGCTTCTGAGCCCCCTCCGGGGCGGGTCCGGTGGCCGCCGTGCCGCCGGATTCCGCCCCGGTCAGCCCGTACAGCAGCAGATCCGTGAAGTCCCGCGCCCAGCGCGGGTCCACCGGTTCCGCGCTGACCAGCAGCCGGTGGAGCACCGTCCCGGCCACCGCGTCGAAGATCAGATCCGCGTTGCGGGCGGCCGCCTCCGGGTCCTCCTCGTACGGCAGCTCACCGCGCAGCCGGGCCCGCTCCCGGCCGACCGTGACCAGCCGCTTCTGCCGGTCCACGATGGCCGAGCGCACCCGGCACCGCAGCGCCTCGTCATGCATGGCCTCGGCGATGACGGCCATCAGCGCGGTGCCCGTCTCGGGGCGCTCCAGCAGGGTCCCCAGCCGGATCACCGCGGCCTCCACATCGGCGTGCAGACTGCCGTGGTCGGCCGCTTCCAGATGTTCGTCGAAGACCGCCGCGACCGCGTCCACCACCAGCTCGCACTTGCTCGCCCAGCGGCGGTAGAGCGTGGTCTTGGCGACTCCCGCACGGGCCGCCACATCGCTCAGCGTCAGCTTGGCCCAGCCCAGTTCCATCAGGGCGGCACGCGTGGCGCCCAGGATGGCGCGGTCGGCCTCGGCGCTGCGCGGGCGCCCGGTGCGGCGTGCGGACGGGCTCATGCGCGGCACCCTACCCGCCAGTACCGCACATCGTCCCGGGTGAGTTACGCTACGGCTCGTAGCGTAAGGGTGTGCCACGGCCGGGCCATCGGCCGGTGCGCTTTTCCCTTCGCCGTGGGAAGAGGGGAGGATGGGACCATGCAGCCACGGAACATGTCCATGAGTGGAGTGGTCGACCTCGCCGCGGTGAAGGCGGCCGGAGAAGCGAAGCAGAAGGCGGAGCGGGCACGGGCCGAGGCGGCCCGTACCGGGGGCGGAGTCACGCCCGGCCGTCTGATCTTCAATGTCGACGAGGCGGGTTTTCAGCAGGACGTCCTCCAGCGCTCCACCGAAGTGCCGGTCGTGATCGACTTCTGGGCCGAGTGGTGCGAGCCGTGCAAGCAGCTCGGCCCCGTCCTGGAGCGGCTGGCCACGGAGTACGCGGGGCGGTTCGTCCTCGCGAAGATCGACGTCGACGCCAACCAGATGCTCTTCCAGCAGTTCGGTGTCCAGGGCATCCCCGCGGTCTTCGCGGTGATCGCGGGCCAGCCGGTGCCGCTCTTCCAGGGCGCCGCGCCCGAGGCACAGATCCGCCAGGTGCTGGACCAGCTGATCCAGGCCGCGGAGCAGCAGTTCGGCATCGTGGGTACACCTGTCGAACCGGGCGCCGAGGCCGAGGCCGACGAGCAGGTCGAGCAGGCCGTGCCCGAGTCGCCGCGGGACATCGCGCTCGCCGCGGCCCATCAGGCGCTGGACGCCGGTGACCTGAGCGGTGCGGTGCGCGCGTACCAGAACGTGCTCGCCGACGACCCCGCCGACGAGGAGGCCAGGCTGGGCCTGGCCCAGGCCCAGTTGCTGGAGCGCGTTCAGGGTGTGGACGCCGCCCAGGTGCGCAAGGCGGCCGCGGAGAGCCCCGCCGATGTCAAGGCCCAGATCGCCGCGGCCGACCTCGACCTGGTGGGCGGTCATGTGGAGGACGCCTTCGGGCGGTTGGTGGAGGCGGTGCGCCGTACGGCGGGTGAGGACCGGAACGCGGCCCGCGTTCATCTCCTGAGTCTGTTCGATGTGATCGGCGGTGAGGACCCCCGAGTGGTGGCGGCGCGCGGCGCGTTGGCGCGGGTGCTGTTCTGACCTCCGGCTCCTCAAACAACACAGCGACCGCTCTTTACCAAAACTTGGTAAACGCGGTCGCTGTTACTGCCAGTAAATGCGGACCGGGCCTTTGTCCGGTCTTGGAGTAAATCTCCCTCTCTTTCCGGTCACCGTCCGGCAACCCTGTGTGCCCGATCTCGACCGTCCTGCCGCAGTTCGGTTATCCGTCCGTTACTCGCTAGTAACGAACCCCTTGTGCCCAAGCCGCGAATGGACCACGATCGGCCAAGCTCGGTCCATCCCCCCGGTAGCTCGGCATCCGGTCGGCGCGTCGGTGTGGTTGGGTCCCCACCGGGCAGGTCGGCGGCAGTGGCGCCGACCGTGGACAGGGGGGTCTCTGCCCACAAGGCAGGGCCTGTCCAGGAGGTTGCGCGAGATTGCGTGGCCAGTGGTTGTCGCTCGGGGGTGATCGCCGGTGTTGCGGGTGCGGTGTGCGCCTGTGAGACGTGGGCGCTCTCCTTCCCGAGGACGTAGCACTTCTCCCATCCCAGGTCCGGGGCCTCGCCCCGGCCGGAGATGTACGTCCGAGAAGGAGGAAAGTCATGGAGTCCGTGGCTCGTGGCGGCACCAGATGGAAGCGGTTCGCCGTTGTCATGGTGCCGAGCGTTGCTGCCACGGCCGCGATCGGCGTCGCCCTGTCCCAGGGTGCGCTCGCGGCCTCGTTCAACGTGTCCGGTCAGCAGTTCAAGGTCTCGGTCGACCGGCTCGACGGCACCGGGTTCGCGCAGTACGGCGCGCTTGACACCCAGCACGGGGGCAAGAACGTCCCGGTGGCGGTGTCGGCGTTCAAGAGCGCGAAGCTCAAGGGCCTTTGCCAGTCCGTCGTGATCCCGGTCCCGCTCTTCGGCGATGTGTCGCTGAAGCTGTCGGCCGGCAACGGCAGCAAGCAGGTCGAGGCCAAGAACCTCTTCATCGATCTCGACCAGCTCGATGCGGACGCGACGTTCCGCGGGATCGACATCGGCGTCGCGGCCGGTGACATCAACAAGGGTCCCAGCATCAAGAAGGGCGACAAGGCCGATCCCGGTTCCTTCGCCCAGCAGGCCGATTCCGCGACGCTTGTCGGTGTGAAGCAGACCGCCTGGGCCACCAGCGCGGGCACGTTCAAGCTCTCCGGCCTTTCGATGAAGGTCAGCAAGGGCAAGAACGAGTGCTTCTGATCCGCTGAGCTGAAGGGTGGGGGGCCGCGGCGCTGCCCCTCACCCGGGCATCGACCAGCAGCGCGTATGCGCCACGCTAGTACTGCTGTAGAACAACCGCGATCACACCGATCGCCAGCCCCAGGGAGCTGTTTTCGATGAGTGCCGAGTCGCCGGGGGCGAGTGACCGCATCAGCCGTTGGCGGGAGTCCTTCAGGGCATGGCGCTGGCAGCGCCCGTTCTGGGCCGGGCTGTTGAGCCTGCTGGCGGGTGTACCGATCATGTACTTCCCGTACAACAACGTCAACGCGGGCGGATTCACCATCAACATGTCCACCACCGCCGGATCAGCCTCGCTGATCATCGGGGTGCTGTTGGTGGTCCTGGGCCTGACCATGTGGTTCCAGCCCATGGTGCGGGTGTTCGCCGGAGTCGCCACGATCCTGCTCGGCCTGGTGTCGATCCCCGTCTCGAACATCGGCGGCTTCCTGATGGGATTCCTGCTCGCGCTGTTCGGCGGCGGCATGAGCATCGCCTGGGCACCCGGTGAGGCGCCCTCCGCGCAGCCGGCCCAGGGGCCGGGGGCCGCACCAGAGGACGACGGGAACGGTGAGAGCGTGCCGGAGCCGGCCGGGGCCGGGTCCGCACCGGACCAGGAAGCCAGGAATGGGAGGCACCGTGCGGGGTGAAGACCGACCCGAGCAGCCGGAGGGAGTGAGCCCACGCCGGGTCAGAACCGGGCCGCGGCACGCGGCACCGAAGAAGTCGGTACTCACCCGCCTTCAGGTGCCCGCCGGCAAGGCCATAGCGCTGGCCGCCATGCCGACGGCCGTGCTGATGGGCATGGGGCTCACTCCGCAGCTCGCCTCGGCCAGCCCTAGGCCCGAGGACCGGTACAAGGCCGGGCCGTGTGTGTCCCAGCCGGACGAGGCGGACAAGGAAGACGCCAAGGGCGAGAAGGACGCTTCGGAGTCCAAGCCCGAAGAGAAGGACGCCAAGGACGGCAAGGACGCCGCGGGTTCGAAGGGCTCGTCCGAGAAGGGCTCCAAGGGCTCCGAGGAGTCCTCGGACGGCCAGGGGACGTCCCGGGACGACAAGGCCGCCCCCACGACGTCTCCGTCCGGTTCCCCCTCCGCGCCGTCGTCCGACGCCGGGGAGGAGCCGAAGGAGCCCTCGGCCTCGCCGAGCCCCTCCAAGTCCAAGAACCCCTTGGACCCGCTGGGACTCGGGGACGCGCTCCACGACATCCTCACGCCCGAGGAGAAGGCCGAGCAGGAGTCGGCCGAGCCGAGCGGCTCGCCGAGCCCCTCGTCGAGCGCCTCGCCCAGTTCGTCGCCGTCCCCGTCCCGGTCCTCCGGGTCCAAGTCTTCCGACCAGCCCGCCGATCCGGTCAAGGACACGGTGGACAAGGTGGGCAAGGGCGTCAAGGACACCGTGGACGAGGTGGGCAAGACCGTCGACGACGCCAAGGACAAGGCGGACAAGGCGCTTCCCAAGCCCTCACCGTCCGCCTCGAAGGGCGAGGGCGGCAAGGAGGCGTTCCCCTGCCCGGAGTTCGACGCCGACGCGTACGACAACGCCGAGACCGACCCGACCGCGAACCTGCTGCCCGAGGACCCCTGGACCCTCAAGAGCACGCTGCTCACCCTGCACGGCCTGGACTACGCGGGCATCGTGGAGGTCAAGACGCAGGGCGGGCAGATCAAGAAGGTCCTGAAGTTCACCGCCTCGGCCGTGGACATCAAGGATCTGCACCAGCTGGTGGTGGGCCCGGCCGGGACCACCACACATGTGCAGGCGCGCGAGGGGTCCACCTCGACCATTCGCAACGGCACGGTGACCATGTACACCGAGGAGCTGAAGGGGAACCTTCTGGGGCTCATCCCGATCACCTTCAGCCCCAAGAGCCCGCCGCCGGTGAACATCCCCGAGGTGTTCTTCACCGATGTCACGGTCAAGCAGGCCGGTCAGTTCGGCGGCGATCTGACCGTACCGGGTATGCATCTGTTCAAGACCGGGGAGTGACCCGGGAGCGTACGGACCCGTTCGGGAGCCGCACACCCTCCGCGAGGAGGGAACCGCCTGCGGGCACCGCCTCCATTCGGAGACGGTGCCCGCAGGCGCGTTTCGGCGCTCCTACTGGCTCGCGCCGCCCAGGTGGTGCACCCGGACCATGTTGGTGGTGCCGGGGACGCCGGGCGGCGAACCGGCGGTGATGATCATGGTGTCGCCCTCGGCGTAGCGGCCCAGCTTCGACAGCTCGGCGTCGACCAGGTCGACCATCGCGTCGGTGTGCTCGACATACGGCACCACGAAGGACTCCACGCCCCAGCTCAGCGTGAGCTGGTTGCGGGTGGCCACATCGGTGGTGAAGGCCAGGATCGGCTGCTGGGCGCGGTAGCGGGAGAGCCGGCGGGCGGTGTCGCCGGACTGGGTGAAGGCCACCAGCGACCTGGCGCCCAGGAAGTCGGCGATCTCGGCGGCCGCGCGGGCCACCGAACCGCCCTGGGTGCGCGGCTTCTTGCCGGGCACCAGCGGCTGGAGACCGCGCGAGAGCAGCTCCTGCTCCGCGGCCTGGACGATCCGGGACATCACCTTGACGGTCTCGACCGGGTAGGCGCCGACCGAGGACTCGGCGGAGAGCATCACCGCGTCGGCGCCGTCCAGGATCGCGTTGGCGACGTCGGACGCCTCGGCCCGGGTCGGCCGGGAGTTGGTGATCATCGACTCCATCATCTGGGTCGCGACGATCACCGGCTTGGCGTTGCGGCGGCAGAGCTCGATCAGCCGCTTCTGCACCATCGGGACCTTCTCCAGCGGATACTCCACCGCGAGGTCACCACGGGCCACCATCACCCCGTCGAAGGCCGCGACGACCTCCGTCATATTGGCGACCGCCTGCGGCTTCTCCACCTTGGCGATCACCGGCACCCGGCGGCCCACCTCGTCCATCACCCGGTGGACGTCCCGGACGTCGCCCGCGTCCCGGACGAAGGACAGGGCGACCATGTCGCAGCCCATCCGCAGGGCGAACCTCAGGTCCTCGATGTCCTTCTCGGACAGCGCGGGCACATTGACCGCCGCACCCGGCAGGTTGATCCCCTTGTGGTCGGAGATCACCCCGCCCTCGATGACGATGGTCCGCACCCGGGGGCCCTCGACCGAGGTGACCCGCAGCTCGACATTGCCGTCGTTGATCAGGACCTGGTCGCCCTTGGACACATCGCCCGGCAGACCCTTGTAGGTGGTGCCGCAGATGGTCCGGTCGCCCTCCACGTCCTCGGTGGTGATGACGAACTCATCACCGCGGACCAGCTCCACCGGCCCGTCCTTGAAGGTCTCCAGACGGATCTTGGGGCCCTGGAGGTCGGCGAGGACGCCGACCGCGTGGCCGGTCTCCTCCGATGCCTTGCGGACGCGGTGATACCGCTCCTCGTGCTCCGGGTGGCTTCCGTGGCTCATGTTGAACCGGGCCACGTTCATCCCGGCCTCGATGAGGGACTTCAGCTGGTCGTAGGAGTCGACGGCGGGGCCCAGAGTGCAGACGATTTTGGAACGGCGCATGAGGCAGATCCTATCGGTTTGTTTCGGAGCGGAATATTTCAGTCATGGGCATAGCGGAGCGGATGGCGGAGACTACGCGCTGACCAGGTCGAACGTCTGGCTGGCGATCTCCAGCTCCTCATCGGTGGGCACCACGGCCACCGCGACCCGGCTGGACTCGGTGGAGATCAGCCGTGCCGTGGCGGAGCGCAGTGTGTTGCGGACGCCGTCCACCTCGATGCCCAACGCGGTGAGGCCGCGCATCGACGCCTCCCGCACCGCCGCGGAGTTCTCCCCCACACCGGCGGTGAACGCGATGGCGTCCACCCGTCCGAGCACCGCGGTGTACGCGCCCACATACTTGCGCAGCCGGTGGATGTAGATGTCGAAGGCGAGCTGGGCGGCCTGATCGCCCTCGCCCATCCGGCGGCCGATCTCGCGCATGTCGTTGTCCCCGCACAGCCCGGCCAGCCCGCTGCGCTTGTTGAGCAGCGTGTCGATCTCATCGGTCGACATGCCGCCCACCCGGGACAGATGGAAGATCGCCGCCGGGTCGATATCCCCCGAACGGGTGCCCATCACCAGCCCCTCCAGCGGGGTCAGCCCCATCGAGGTCTCCACACAGCGGCCGCCGCGCACCGCCGAGGCGCTGGCCCCGTTGCCCAGGTGCAGCACGATCGTGTTGACCTCCGCGGGGTCCTTGCCCAGCAGCGCGGCGGTGGCCCGGGAGACATAGGCGTGCGAGGTGCCGTGGAAGCCGTAGCGCCGCACCCCCCAGCGGTCGGCGGTCCGTACGTCGATCGCGTAGCGCGCCGCCGCCTCCGGGATGGTCGAGTGGAACGCGGTGTCGAAGACCGCGACCTGCGGCAGGTCCGGGCGCAGCGAGCGGGCCACCTTGATCCCGGTGACATTGGCCGGGTTGTGCAGCGGGGCCAGCGGGATCAGCTTCTCGATCTCCTCGACCACCTCATCGGTGATCAGGGTCGGCTCGGTGAACCGGGTGCCGCCGTGCACCACCCGGTGGCCGACCGCCGCCAGCTCGGGCGAATCCAGGCCCAGGCCCTTCGCGGCCAGCTCGTCGGCCACCTGCTTGAGGGCCGCCGCATGGTCGGCGACGGGCCCCTCACCGATCCGCTCCACGATGCCGGAGGCCGGACGGGACCCGTCGGCCATGTCCAGCAGCTGGTACTTCACGGACGAGGAGCCGGAGTTGAGGACGAGCACTCGGGAGCCGTTCACGCGGACTGCGCTTTCTGTGTCGGGGACGCCGTTGCGGTGGACTGGGCCTGGATGGCGGTGATCGAGACGGTGTTGACGATGTCCTGTACGAGTGCCCCGCGGGACAGGTCGTTCACCGGCTTGCGCAGACCCTGGAGCACCGGGCCGACCGCGACGGCGCCCGCCGAGCGCTGGACGGCCTTGTAGGTGTTGTTGCCGGTGTTGAGGTCCGGGAAGATCAGCACGGTGGCCTTGCCCGCCACCTCGGACTCGGGCAGCTTGGTCGCCGCGACCGCGGCGTCCACCGCCGCGTCGTACTGGATCGGGCCCTCGACCAGCAGATCGGGGCGGCGCTCGCGGACCAGCTCGGTCGCCTTGCGGACCTTGTCCACATCCGCGCCGGAGCCCGAGGTGCCGGTGGAGTACGACAGCATCGCGATCCTCGGCTCCACCCCGAACCGGGCGGCGGTCGTCGCCGACTGGATGGCGATGTCCGCGAGCTGTTCGGCGCCCGGGTCGGGGTTGACCGCGCAGTCGCCGTACACCAGCACCCGGTCGGCCAGGCACATGAAGAAGACCGAGGAGACGATCTGGGCGCCCGGGGCGGTCTTGATGATCTCGAAGGCGGGCCGGATGGTGGCGGCGGTGGAGTGCACCGCGCCCGAGACCATGCCGTCGGCCAGCCCCTCCTGGACCATCAGGGTGCCGAAGTAGGAGACATCGGCCACCACGTCGTACGCCAGCTCGTAGGAGACGCCCTTGTGGGCGCGGAGCTTGGCGTAGCCCTCGGCGAAGCGCTCCCGCAGCGGCGAGGTCTGCGGATCGATGATCTGGGCCTCGGCGAGCTGGATGCCGAGCTCGGCGGCGCGCTTGCGGATCGCCTCCTCCTCGCCCAGCAGTGTGAGATCACACACATCGCGGCGGAGCAGTACGTCGGCGGCGCGCAGCACCCGCTCCTCGGCGCCCTCGGGCAGCACCACCCGGCGGCGGTCGGACCGGGACCGCTCGATCAGCTCGCGCTCGAACATCATCGGGGTGACCCGGCCGGAGCGGCCCACCGAGATCCGCTCGGTCAGCGCGGCGGTGTCCACATGCCGTTCGAAGAGGCCCAGCGCGGTCTCCGCCTTGCGCGGTGAGCTCGCCGTGAGCTTGCCCTCGATGGCGAACAGCTCGGCCGCGGTCGGGAAGGACCCGCCCGCCACCGACACCACCGGGGTCCCCGGAGCCAGCCGCGAGGCCAGCGCCAGGATGTCCGGACCCGGCCGCTCGGCCAGGGTGAGCAGCACCCCGGCGATCGGCGGGGAGCCCGCGCTGTGCGCCGCGAGCGCGCCGACGATCAGATCCGCGCGGTCCCCGGGCGTCACCACCAGACAGCCCTCGGTCAGCGCGGGCAGGAAGGTCGGCAGCATCGCGCCGCCGAAGACGAAGTCCCGCACATCCCGGGAGAGCCCGGTGTGATCGCCGAGCAGCACCTCGGCGCCCAGGGTGCGGACGATCTGGGAGACGGTGGGCGCCGACAGGGACCCGTCCTCGGGCAGCACATAGCTGGGCACCGGCAGCTTGGCGGCCAGCCGCTCGGCGATGGCCCCGCGGTCCCCGGGCGTCACCCGGTTGACGACCACGGCGACCACATCGCAGCCCTGCGCCTCATAGGCGAGGTAGGCGTTGTGCGCCTCGGCGCCGGCCGATTCCGCGGTCTGCTTCTGGCCGCCGACGACCGCGATCACCGAGGCGCCGAACTCATTGGCCAGCCGCGCGTTCAGCCCCAGCTCGTCGGGGAGGCTGGTGGCCGCGTAGTCGCTGCCCAGCACCAGGACGTAGTCATACGCGTCGGCGACCTCGTGGAAGCGGCCGACCAGCTGCGAGACCAGTTCGTCGGTGCCGCGCTCGGCCTGGAGTGTGGCCGCGTCGTCGTACGTCATACCGAAGACGGACTCCGATGACTGGCCGAGCCGGTAGCGCGCCCGCAGCAGCTCGAAGAGACGGTCGGGATCGTCGTGCACCAGGGGGCGGAAGACGCCGACCCGGTCGACATGGCGGGTCAGGAGCTCCATGACTCCCAGCTCGACGACCTGGCGTCCGTCGCCACGCTCGACCCCCGTCACGTACACGCTGCGTGTCACGCGTGCTCTCCGTTCCTCTGGCGTTCGTTCGTCGGTCGTTGGTCGGTGTTTGCGTTGTGTGCGCATCACGGACACAAATTGGCCACATTGGATGGCCCGGTCCTCTTGACAATACCTGCGACCCTGATTAAGGCGCTTGTCGCTCGGGGGATACAGCACCACCCGGCCCATGAAACAATCGGACTGGCTCACATCTACCCGTAGGGAGCAGGAGACACAGCACGATGCGCATCGGAGTTCTCACCGCAGGCGGCGACTGCCCCGGTCTCAACGCTGTGATCCGGTCGGTGGTGCACCGCGCGGTCGCCGGCCACGGAGACGAGGTGATCGGATTCGAGGACGGTTTCAAGGGGCTCCTCGACGGCCGTCACCGCAAGCTGGACCTCGACGCCGTCAGCGGCATCCTCGCCCGCGGCGGCACCATCCTCGGTTCCTCCCGACTGGAGCGCGCCCGGCTGCGCGAGGCGTGCGAGACCTCGAAGGACCACGCCCGGGACTACGGGATAGATGTGCTGATCCCGATCGGCGGTGAAGGCACGCTCACCGCGGCGCGGATGCTCTCCGACGCGGGGCTGCCGATCGTCGGCGTCCCGAAGACGATCGACAACGACATCTCCTCCACCGACCGCACCTTCGGCTTCGACACCGCCGTCGGCGTCGCCACCGAGGCCATGGACCGGCTCAAGACCACCGCCGAATCCCATCAGCGGGTCATGGTCGTCGAGGTCATGGGGCGCCACGCGGGCTGGATCGCGCTGGAGTCCGGAATGGCGGGCGGCGCCCACGGCATCTGCCTGCCGGAGCGGCCCTTCGAGGTCGACGGGCTGGTGAAGATGGTCGAGGAGCGGTTCGCCCGCGGCAAGAAGTTCGCCGTCATCTGCGTGGCCGAGGGCGCGCATCCGGCCGAGGGCGCCATGGACTACCAGAAGGGCGAGATCGACCAGTACGGCCATGAGCGGTTCACCGGTATCGGCAACCGCCTCGCGGCCGAGCTCGAGCGGCGCCTGGGCAAGGAGGCCCGCCCGGTCATCCTGGGCCATGTGCAGCGCGGTGGCACGCCCACCGCGTACGATCGCGTGCTGGCCACCCGCTTCGGCTGGCACGCCGTCGAGGCGGCGCACCGCGGCGACTTCGGCATGATGACCGCGCTGCGCGGCACCGACATCACGATGGTGCCGATCGCCGAGGCGGTCACCGAGCTCAAGACCGTTCCGGTCGACCGCATGGACGAGGCCGAGTCGGTCTTCTGATCCGGCACGGCCCCGCTCTCCCCTCGCTCTCCGTCTTCTCCGTTCTTCACCGGCCGTGGCGGCCTTGACCATCCCCCCGTGGAAGGTCAAGGCCGCCACGGCCGTATGCCGTTGGCGAGGTTCAGCCTTGAACAGGCGGCCGGAGTGAACAAGGCTGTTCCGTGTCCGGGACATGTTCCGGAGCAGTCCCGGACAGGGCCGGGACACCTGGGTGGGGACACAACGGCGGGGGAGACAACCACAGATGGCCGATGCCGACAGAGCTCCGGATCCACGGCGGGCGCGGAGCGCGAACGAGTTCATCACCGCGCTGCAAGCGCTCAAGGACTGGTCCCGGCTGACCTATCGGGAACTCTCCGCGCGGGCCGACGCGGTGGGGGACGTACTGCCGCGCAGCACGGTCGCCAATATGCTCGGGCGCGCCACGCTGCCCCGCGAGGAGCTGGTCGCGGCCTTCGTGCGGGCCTGCGGTGTGGGACCCGCGGAGCTCACCGTCTGGCTGGCCGTCCGCAAGGACCTCGCGACCCGGGCCGGCGAACCGGGCGCGGGCCCCCTCCCGGACGCCGCCGCGCCGCCCGCCTCCGGCCCTGGCGGGGCGCCGGATGTCGGTCAGGTCGGGTCGTTGGATGTCGGCCAGGTCGGGTCGTTGGATTCGTTGGAGCCGCGCGAGCACGGTGAGCCCGTGTCGGCCGCCGCCTCCGCCTCCCCTACGGCCGAGGCAGGTGCCCGGCGCTCCCGGATGCCGATGCTGAGCGCCGCGCTCGGGCTGACCGTCGTCGTGGCCGCCATCGCGGCGGTGCTCGCCTGGCGGGCGCATGACGGCGGCGGTGGAGGCGGTGAGGGGCGCGGCGGACGGGTCGACAAGGGCGGGTCCGTGGCGGTCTCCCCGGACGGCGCGGCGCCCGCGCCCGGGAAGTACCGGATTCGGGCCGTCCACTCCTCGCTGTGCCTGTCCGAACGCCGCCAGGACAAGACCGCCTGGGTCTATCAGGCGCCGTGCGCGGAGGTCTTCCCCTCGTTCTCGCTCCAGCGCCTGGACGACGGGCTGTGGCGGATCGCCACCCTGCACCCCGAGCACGGCCCCGGCTGCTCCGGGATCATGGGCCAGAGCAAGGCCGAGGGCGCCTGGCTGGGTGACGACTACTGCGAAACCCGGGGCGCGGGCGAGGAGTTCCGGCTGGAGGCCGTCGACCGGCCCGCCGAGGGGTTCCGGCTGCGGCCCGCGCACACCGACGAGTGTCTGGGGCTGCCCGACGGCACGACCCGGCGCTGGGCCCATGTGGTCATGCTGCCGTGCCGGTCCGGCGCCCCGGGGCAGGTCTTCCGCTTCGACCCGGTGGACTCAGGGGCGAAGGAGCGGCCTTCCGGGGCGGAGGAGCGGCCTTCCGGGGCGGAGGAGCGGCCCTCCGGGGCGGAGGAGCGGCCCTCCGGCGGGAGGGAGCGGTCTTCCGGGGCGGAGGGGTAGCCCGCGCCGCCTGGTCCGTTCCGCTCCTCTGGTACTGTCCCCGCCTGATCAAGGGGGAACTGGTCAGGTTATGTGAGGAGTTACGGGCGGGATGCGTGGTTTATGGGGCCGTGTGTGGCAGCGCCGCACGCCCTTTGTCGTACTGATGGCGGTGGTGGGGATCGCGGGAGCCGTCCTCGTGACCGGGGACAGCGGCGGCGGTCATCTCGCCGCCAACCGGGCCCAGTTGCGGAAGGCGTGCGACGGCACCCTGCCGTACCGGGACCTCGAACGGCTGGTGCGTGACGAGCGGCCGGGCGAGCTCGCACAGCACGGCACGGTGCTCGCCCCCGGTCGGCAGAGCCGCTCGCTGCTGGACTGCTCGCTGTCGTGGGGAGACGGCCACGGGGTCACGGTCCACGCCGAGGCGCTGGTCTCCGATGTGCCCCAGCCCGTGCGGACCCGGGACCTCCTGGAACCGGCCGGTGGCCACGGCACGTTCGTGGCGCCGGGCACCACCGGCCAGTACGGCAAGTGGGGAGCCTGGCTGGTGGCCGACTGCCTGGGCGGGCTCGGCGGCCGGGTCCGGCCCACCACCGATCTGTATGTGACGGCCCGGGTGACCGATGGGACTGACAGGGCCGACGGGGCAGATGGGACTGACGGGGCTGATAGGACTGACGGGGCGACGGCGGCGAGTGGCAAACCGGGCCGCGCCACCGCGCTCCTCGGCTTCCGTACCGCCGTTCATGTGGCCAACGCCCTCACCAAGGCCCAGCACTGCGGCTCCGGCCCGCTCATGACGCCGACCGCCGTGCTGGACACGGACGAGACCCACGGCGCGCCCGGCCGGGGCCTGCGCAAATGCGAGTGGATCGACGGCTCCTCGCTCCCCGGTGTCGCCTCCGGCACCTGGACCACCCTCGGCGATCTCCAGGAGTCCACCGGTCTGAGCGCGTGCGCCGGGGAATGGGACGCGGAGAAGAACGCCGGAGAGCGCCCGCGCCCGAAGGAGTGGCAGATCACCGAGGTCGACGCGGCCAGCTGGTCGGGCGTCCTCGGCCGGTCGGCCTACAACTCCTACGAACGCGAGGGCCATGTGCCCGGGTGGGGCGCGCAGCAGGACAAGCGCCCCTCCGAGGCGGACGCGGGCTCCGATACGCGGCAGGAGGACCGCGTCTCCGCCTACTCCGGACGCCCCCAACTCGCCCTGTGGGCACGCTCGGTGTGCGGCGGCCGCACCACCTACCACCGGGTCGCCGTCTTCCCCGAGATCCGGCTCGAGGACGGCGAGACGGCCGTCATCAGCGGCAAGGACCGTGCCAGGCTGTCGACCGCCGCGCGTACGGTCCTCGACCGCTATCTCGACGCCGAGGACGGCTGGCCCGCCTCCGCGGACTGCCGCGACACCACGGTGCTCGGGGAGGTGGAGCAGTGGCACTGACCCGACCCGCCCTCACCCGGCGCCAGGTCCGGGCCCTGGTGGCCGTCGCGGTGGCGCTGGCCACTCTCACCGGGGCGTTCGTCTGGTTCTCGGGCAGCGAGGACCGGGCGCTGGACGGCGCCTGCGACGGGGTGCTCCCCACCGGCGAGGTCCGCGCGCTGCTCGGCGGCGACGAGGCCGGACTGGATGTGACCAACCGCACCGAGGGCACCTTCGGCGGGAAGGCCGCCAAGACCGGGCAGGGCGGCGGCAAGCGGGCCAACACCCTCTCCGTACACTGCCGGATCGCCGCCGAGGGCACCGGCCACATCGCCGTCTCCATCGCGGGCTCGCCCCGCCCCCGCGCCGAGTACGGATACGGTGAGCTCTACACCGCCGTACCCGCCCGGCGCACGCTTCCCGTCCCCCTCGGCCACGGCTGGTCCGGTCTGTTCGCCACCGAGACCGCACGCCTGGACGACGCCGAGGACGGCACGGCCACCACCGCCGTGCTGCTCGACTGCGCCCGGCGCGGCGACAGCCTGCTGATCACCGTCGAGACCGCGCTGCGCGGCGCCACCACCCTCGACGACCCCGCCGTACGCCCCGACTTCGTCCGCACCGCCACGGCCACCGCCGAGGCGGCCAACGACCACTGGGGCTGCGGTGCGCGCCTGGGCAAACCGGTCCGCACGGTCGGCCTGCCGGTGAACGAGGACGAGTACGAGCCGCTGCTCGACGCGGGCGGCACCTGCGCGGCCGTCCCCACCGCCGCGCGCTCGGCCGTCTCCACCGCCCGTGAGACCGCCCGCGACCGCGCACCGCTCGAGAGCTGCGTGCTCGGCACGCGCGACGGCTCACCGCTCTACCGGCTGGAGGCGTACTACGGCCCCTACGCGGAGGACGCCCGCTCCCAGTACACCCGGGACTACGACTACGAGAACGTGACCCCCGCCGAGAAGCCCGCCGGACGGCTCGGCCGCAGCGCCTACTGGGCCGGTGCCACCTGCCCCCACGGCGCCGAGTCCGCCCTCTACCTCATCCGCGCCGACGCCGCCGACGGCGAGACCCGCCGCCGCCCCGACCTCGCCTATGAACGCGCCGCGCTGGCGGCCTTCGCCGCCGCCTCGGCCGAACACCACGGCTGCGCGGCGCCGACGTTGCCCAAGGGCTGAACCACCGGCCGAACGAGGGGTTGTCCGCCGGATCCTGACGCCTGCGGCGGACTGCTCCCCTCCCTGCCCCTGAAGGGGTGGGGAGGGGAAAGACCGGCCGGGCACCCCGTGGGGACCGCGCCGTCATCCCTTGACGGCGCCGCCCAGGGCGAAGCCGCCGCCCAGGCGGCGGGAGATCAGCACATAGAGCAGGAGCACGGGCGTGGAGTAGAGGATCGAGAAGGCGGCCAGCTGGCCGTAGACCACCTGGCCGTAGTTGCCGAAGAAGGTGAAGATCGAGACGGACGCGGGGAGCTGCTCGGGGGAGAGCAGCAGCATGAAGGGGACGAAGAAGTTTCCCCACATCATGATGAAGCTGTAGATCATCACCACTGTGATGCCCGGCCCCATCAAGGGCAGGATGACCCGGGTCAGGCTCTGGAGCCAGGACGCGCCGTCGGTCCACGCCGCCTCCTCCAGGATCACCGGCACACCGTCCATGAAGTTCTTCATCAGCCAGATGGCGAACGGGAGTTGGGAGGCGGCGAGGAAGAGCGCCGTGCCGTACATGGTGTCCACGAGGTCCACCTGGACGAAGAGCCCATAGACCGGAACCATGATCGCGGTGATCGGCAGACAGGTGGTGAAGAGCACCGTCAGCAGATACGGGCGCACGATCCGGGAGCGGAAGCGGGAGAGGGGATACGCGGCGAGGGCCGCGCAGGCGACGGTCAGGACGGTGGCGCCGCCGCACAGGAGCAGGCTGTTGAGCATGGGCGTGAAGGTGATCTCGTCCGTCCACACCGCCGAGAAGTTCTCCATCGTGGGCGAGCCGGGAGCCGAGACCCGCAGGGTGGCGTCGCTGTCGATGGAGGCCAGGACCAGCCAGGCGAGCGGGAGCAGAAACGCGGCCGCGACCACCAGCAGCGCGGCGTCGGCGGCCAGCCGGCGGCGCAGCCGCGGGGACCAGGCGGGCCGGGGGCGGGACTTGGCGGAGCGGGGCCAGGTGCGGGCGGGGCGGGCGGAGAGCGCGGACAACCTCGGACCTCCTCGCGCGCTTGCGAGCGCAGTCGATCAGCGTCCGTCCATGAAACCGGTTGCTATGCGCCTGGGGGAAGACGCGTGCGCGGAAGACGCGTGCGCGGATGGCGTGCGCGCGGTTCGCGCCCTACGGCGTCGGTGGGGTGGGCGTCACCGGCTGGTCGTTCCGCAGCTGGTCGAAGAGGCGCCGCGCCTGAGTCACGTTCCACTGCACGGCGCTGCCCTTGGAGGTCCGGAGGTTGGGGTTGGACACCGGGACGTTGAGCTGTTCGCCGTTGCCCGAGGTGACGCCCTTCACCGCGTCGAACAGGGACATCAGGTCGGGCAGCCCCATGTCCTTGTCCACGATGAGCGTGTCGAGGCCCGCGCGCACCGTCGGGAAGGCCGCGAACGGATTGGCCAGGACGCCCGGAGTGGCGGCCTTGTCGGCGAGCGCGGCCAGGAACTTCTGCTGGTTGCGGGTGCGGCCCAGGTCGCCGTCGGCCTCCTGCTTGCGCTGGCGGACGAACGCGAGCGCCTTGGCGCCGTCGAGCGTGTGGCAGCCCTTTTGCAGGTCCAGCCCGGACTTGGGGTCCTTGATGTTCCGGTCCACGCACATCCGCACCCCGCCGACCGCGTCCACGACGTCCACGAACCCCGAGAAGCCGATCTCCGCGTAGTGGTCGATGCGCAGCCCCGTGTTGCGCTCGATGGCCGCGACGAGCAGATCGGCACCGCCCATCGAATAGGCCGCGTTCAGCTTGTTCAAGGACGGGTTGTAGCGCCTGCCGGTCTCGGGGCGGACGAAACCGGGGATGGTCACCCAGGAGTCGCGCGGCAGGCTCAGCATCGTGGTGCCGCCCGAGCCGGTGTGCAGCACCATCATCGAGTCGGTGCGGCGGCCCTCGGCCGAGCCGGTGCGCAGGTTCTTCCTGGCCCGCTCGGAGAGGCCATCCCGGCTGTCGGAGCCCACGATGAGGTAGTTGGTGCCCTTACCGGCCGGTGGGCGGTCCGGTGACCTGCCGAGGTCGACCTCGCGGTTGAGCTGGGTGTCGGCCCAGACGTAGGCGCTGCCGGAGGCGAGGAGCAGCGCGGAGACCACCACGATGGCCAGCCGGACGATCCGGCGGCGCCGGCTGAGGGGCTCCTTGGGGGCGCGGCGCCGGACGGTGGGGGCGGGGGCCGGGGCGGGTGTGGGCGCACGTGCGGGCGGGGGTGCCGGGGTGCTGGTCTCCTGGCCGGTCCGGTAGGGGGCTGGTCTGGTGGGGACGCCCTGGGTCGTGGACGCGGGGATGCTCTGCGTCTGTGCCGTGGAGATCTCCCAGGCTCGCCCCGACGGCCGGTTCGCGGCGGCCCACCCGTCCAACCGATCGCTCATGGGCGGCAGTCTGCCCAGGGGGCGGAGGGGGCCGCCGTCCGTTCATAGAGGTATGACAACTTCGCCCCGGCGTTGAACGCCGACCCGGTCTCCATCCGTCATGCCGTCACGCCGCCATCCCTCACCGGGATGTCAGGCTCCGGTACGCGGGCGCCTCGCCGAGCGTCTGGGCGGCCGTCCCGGAGCGTCGGCCGCGGTGCCACCGCAGCCGCGTCCCGAGCAGGAGGGCGACCACGGACTGGATGACCACCAGATACATCAGCTGCCGGTAGACGAAGAGCTGGAACGGCAGCGACCACAGTGCCCGTATCCGCTCACCGTCCAGCCGCAGCGCGTATCCGGCGCACGCCGTCTGGACGGCGAGATAGCCGAACCACACCCCGGCCGCCTCCGCCGGGTCCCGGAAGAGTGCCCCGTACAGCGCGAAGAGGTCGATCACGGGCGCCAGCAGCGGCAGCAGCACCTGGAAGAGCGTGAGATAGCTGAGGCCCCGGCGGCCGAACCGCCCCACCGAGCCCAGCGAGATCACCGCGCGGCGGTGCTTCCACATGGCCTGGAGCGTGCCGTAGCCCCAGCGGTAGCGCTGGCGCCACAGCTGGCGCAGGGAGGTGGGCACCTCGGTCCAGGCGATGGCGGTCTCCTCGTAGACCACCCGCCAGCCGGCCCGCCACAGTGCCATCGTGAGGTCGGTGTCCTCGGCGAGGGTGTCCTCGCTGACCCCGCCGACGCCCATCACCGCGTCCCGGCGGAAGGCCCCGATGGCGCCGGGCACGGTCGGCATGCACTCCAGCACCTCGAACATCCGGCGGTCGAGGTTGAACCCGAAGACGTACTCCAGGTGCTGCCACCTGCCCAGCAGACTGCGCCGGTTGCCGACCTTGGTGTTGCCGCTCACCGCGCCGATGGCCGGGTGGGCGAGCGGCTGGATGAGCTGGTGGACGGCGTCGGGTTCGAAGACGGTGTCGGCGTCGACCATCACCACGATGTCGTGGCGGGTGTGCGCCAGGCCGGTGTTGAGGGCTGCGGCCTTGCCCGCGTTGGGCCGGCGGACCACCAGCACCCGCGGGTCGTCGACGCTCGCGGCGATATCGGCCGTCCGGTCCGTCGAGCCGTCGTCGATCACGACGACCTGGAGGCGCTGATGGGTGGAGGCGAGCAGCGAGCGGATGGTGGCCTCGATACCCGCCTCCTCGTTGTACGCGGGGATGAGCACCGTCACCGGCTCGTTCACCTGCCGCAGCCAGGGCGCGCCGGGCCGGAAGCGGGTCAGCCGCCGGACATGGGCGCGGGCGAACAGCACGAGCATCAGCAGCCGCAGCACCCCCAGCGCCCCCGCGATCCCCAGCACCCAGACCATGGTGGACACAAAGCCCCGGCCGATGGCCGCGACCCAGATCAGCGCCTTGCCCTCCCAGCGTTCGAGGCCGGAGACCGGGACGTCGACCGGGGGCACGCCGAGCCCGCCGGTCACGGTGGTGAACTTCCTGGCCCGCGGGTCCTTGAGCAGCTTCTCCGTCTCCTGGTACGCGGTGTCCGTCTGGCTGAACTGCCGGACCACCCCCTGCGAGGGCTTCCGGCCCGACCGGTCGGCGGCGACCAGCGCGTAGCCCTCCGCGGCGACGCGCCGCGCGGCCTGCCACTCGTCGCCGCACAGCGTGTCCACATCGGTGGTCAGCGGCAGCCGCAGCAGCCTCGGCTGGACCCCCACCGAACCCGCGAGCGCCGACTCGGTGAGGGACAGCTCCATCCGGGATCGGGTGGGGGAGGCCGTGCCCATGTCGGCGCCGGTGTAGGTATTCGATCCGATCTCATGGCCCTCGGCGCGGATCCGGCGTACGAGTTCCGGGTGCTGGGCCGCCTTGGCGCCGGAGACGAAGAACGTGGCCCGCGCGTCGTATCGGCGCAGCAGGTCCAGCAGGCGCGGGGTCTGGACCGGATCGGGCCCGCCGTCGTAGGTGAGCGCCACCGTTCCGGCGGGCATGCCCACGGTCCGCACCCGGTCGCCGTTGATCTGCACCACCGGCCCGCCGTCGGCCAGGGCCCGCGGCACCGGGCTGGCGCAGGGCCGCCGTGTCTTCGCCGCGTCGACCTCGTGGTCGGTCCAGCCCTGGAACATCAGCAGGCCGAACATGGCGGGCAGGACGAGGAGCAGGAGCAGCCAGTGCGCGCGCGGGTCACGGGACCGCTTGTGCCGGCCTCCTCGGGTCAGGTGGCTTGGTTCCTGGCGTTTTTTCGACCGGTTGCCCTCAAACATGGTTGGCCGCACCGTAGTTGGGAGGCAGGGAGCGGGGCCGGTGAAGCAGCGGGAATGGATAAGAAATCCCGGGACGCTCCCCGCCGCCTGGCCGGATCGCGTAGTGAGCGCCCGGAAGCGGCCGCCGCCGCGGGGCGGCTCTGCTTGACTGGCGCGCATGAGTTCTGCCGACTCGTCCGTCTTCGAGACCACCAGGCCCGCGTCCGCCGACTACCTCACCCGGCTCGCCGCGAGCGACGCCGGACGCGACTACAAGGGCCGGATGCTGGATGCCCTCGATCTCCGGGCCGGGCTGGCCGTCCTGGACGCGGGGTGCGGCCCCGGCACCGATCTCCCCGCCCTCGCCGAGGCGGTGGCCCCCGGCGGTACGGTCATCGGGGTCGACCGCGATCAGGAGATGCTGGACGGGGCGGCGGCGCGCACCGCCGCGCATCAGTGCGTCGAGCTACGGCGGGGCGATCTCCACGCCCTCCCCCTGGACGACGCCGTGGTGGACCGCGCCCGCACCGACCGGGTGCTCCAGCATGTGGACGATCCGGCGCGGGCCCTCGCCGAGTTCCACCGGGTCCTGCGGCCCGGCGGACGGCTGGTGATGGGCGAGCCCGACTGGGACACCCTTGCCGTCGACCACCCCGACCCGGCGCTCTCCCGTGCCTACACCCGCCACATCACCGAGCGGGTGGTCCGCAACGCCGCCATCGGCCGCCAGCTCGCCCGTCTCGCCACCGGCGCCGGGTTCCGCGTACCGGAGGTCATGCCGGTCACCCAGGTCTTCCGCGATGTCCGCTCGGCGGACCGGGTGTTCGGGTTCGAGCGCACCACCCGTCGCGCCGTCGGGGCCGGGTATCTCACCGAGGCGCAGGCGGCCGAGTGGCTGGATCATCTGGCCCACGGCCCGTTCCTCGCCTCGGCGACGCTGTATGTGGTGGTGGCGGAGGCGTAGCCGACCGTGCCCTCGACGCGGGCCGGTGGGAGCTCGGCGGACGAGTAATCAGTTGCCCGTCGGCGAGGGTGGTGGATGCAATGTCCGGCATCGAGCCGCACAAGGAGTGTCCGGCATCGAGCCGCAGCCGAATCGTCATACGGGGGACGCCCGCGCATGAATACGCCGCCATCGCCACCTGGAGTGGAACGGACCGACGGATCAGCCGTCCGGATCGGCGCTCTCGTTCCGCTGACTCGGCCCGGCTGGGTCGAGGCGGGCCGGCACCTGCTCGCCGGACTCGAGCTGGGCGTGCGCGAGGTCAATGACACCGGCGGGATCGCCGGAAGACCGCTGGAGCTGGTGGTCCGGGACACCGCGGCCGATCCGCGGAGGGCCGCGGCGGCTGTCGATGAAGTGGCCGGACTGGGCGTGGCCGCCCTGGCGGGGGAGTATCACAGCGTCGTCGCTCGTGCCGCCGCCGCCAGGGCCGACGCCCTGGGCCTGCCGTTTCTCTGCTCATCAGCGGTTCTCGACGCGCTCACCGAGCAGCCGACGGAATGGGTCGCGCGGCTCGCCCCGGCGCAGTCCCACGGCTGGCGGATCTACGCGGACTTCCTCCTCGGCGCGGGCCACAGCCGTATCGCCGTGGCGGCCCAGCCGAGTGTCTACTGGGCGTCCGGGACCCGCGTGCTGCGGGACCACCTCGTTCCACGCGGCGGCACCGTCATCGAACTCGACATGGGCGCGCTCAGCCCCACGGCGGTGTGCGATGAACTCGTCGGCCATCGCGCGACTGCCCTCCTTCTGCTGGTCGGCCACCCGGAGCCGGCGGTGCCGATCGTCCGGGCCGTCCGCCGCGATCCGCGTCTCGCCGAGGTCATGATCGGTGCTCCGGCCGGGCAGCCGGAGTTCGCCGGATGGGCGACGTCGCTGGGCGACGACGGCGCCGCGATCCCGTTCCTGCGCTATCTGCCCGAGCGCCTCGGCCCACTCGGCACACGGGTCGGGACGGCCCTGCGCGAGCGGCTGGCCGAAGCGCCCTCCTTCGTCGCCTTCGAGGGCTACGACACGGTGGCCGTCCTCGCCGATGTGCTGCGTTCGCACGGCGTGGACCGGGCGCGTATCGCGGAATCCTGGCCGCGGGTCACGGTCGAGGGCACCCGCGGGCGGATCCGTTTCTCCCGCACACCGGACATCAGCGTGTGGCAGTGGGCTTGGGCGCCGGTCCAGGTCGTTGACCGGGATCCGGCGGAACCCGAGCGCTTTCGGATCCTGCACACCGGCTGAGGGCACACGGAGGTTCCGACCGCCCGGAGCCGTCCGGAGCCGTCCGGAGCCATCCGGAGCCATCCGGAGCCGTCCGAACCTCAGGCGGGCCTGAACCAGGTGGCAAGCGCCTCGTGCAGCCCGTCGCTCGTGGTGCCCTGCCAGGCCACGTAGGCGTCGGGCCGGAGCAGCAGCGCGGTGTCGAGGCCGGGGAAGGTCACGGTGTCGACGTGGGCCGACCAGGGGCCCGGGTCGAGAGTGCCGGTGGGGTCCAGCAGCAGCGTGCGGGCGGTGCGGGTCAGATCGCGCAGACCCGGCAGGTCCGGCGCCCAGTGGCCGACGAGCGGTCCGGTGGCCGGGCCCATGTCGTAGGCGATGTCCGCGCCGGAGAGCATCCGCGCGATGTGCTGCCGTGTCGTGGGCTGGTCGAGCAGTTCGCCGAGCAGTTCGCGCAGCGCTGTCACATCGCCGCCCGGCCGGGTCAGCAGCGACTGCGCCTGGGTGTGCATGGCGACCCGCCGCGCCGCGGGGTGCCGCTCCGAGCCGTACGTGTCCAGCAGCCCCTCCGCCGCGTGGCCGCGCACCTCGGCGGCCAGCTTCCAGCCGAGGTTCACCGCGTCCTGGAGGCCCAGGTTGAGCCCCGGGCCGCCGATCGCCGAGTGCACATGCGCGGCGTCGCCGAGCAGCAGGACACGGCCCGCGCGATACCGCTCGGCGATCCGGGTGTTGCCGCCGAACAGCCGCCTCATCAGATGCGGTCCCGGCCCGGTCGGCGGGCCGAGGGTGATGTCCGCGCCGAGCACCCGGCGGGCGCTGGCCCGCAGTTCGTCCAGCGATGCCTCGCCCTCGGCCGGCTGCCCCCATTCCACGGTGATCAGCTTCGGGTCACCGTCCAGGGACGGCGCCCAGGCGATCAGCCCCCGCTCGGTCCGCAGATGCTGGAACGGCGGTACGACGCCGAAACCGGGCACGGTCAGGCCGCCATCGGCACCGATCGCGTCCGGCGGCACGCTCACATGTCCGGTGCGCGACACCGAGTCGTCCGTCGTCACACCGGGAAACGCGATCCCGGCGAGTTTCCGGACCGCGCTGCGCCCGCCGTCTGCGCCGACCACGAACTCCGCCTCGATCGGGGCCTGTTCGCGCAACTCGACCGTCACCGACTTCTCGCCCTGCGTCAGGCCGACGACCTCGTGGCCACGGCGGATGTCGACGCCCAGCTCGGCGGCGCGCTCGGCGAGCATGCGCTCGATCCGCCGCTGCGGCACCAGGAACGTGTAGAGCGGGTTGTCCGGCAGATCGCCCAGGTGGAGCGGGAACGCGCCGAAGGTGAAACGGTCCGTCGGCTCGGGCGGGGTGGGCGCGGTACCGGGCGCGAGCAGCCGCTCGTACAGCCCGCGCCGGTCGAGCATGCGGATGACCTGGCCCACGAGGCCGTTGGCGCGCTGAGCGTCGTGCGGTTCGGTGAGGCGTTCCAGGACGACCGGGCGCACACCGGCCAGGGCGAGCTCGCAGGCGAGCATCAGCCCGTTGGGCCCCGCGCCCGCGATGACGACGTCAATCATGAATTCCCTTTCGGGGCAGGTTGGTTGAGGGCTTACGGGGTGGACAGCCCCGCCGCGATCCGGGCGAGGGCGTCCGTGATGAGGTCGCGCACCGGAACGCCCGGGTCGGTGCGGAGATGGTGGGCGATGGCGGTGTTGACCGCGCCCATGACCGCGGAGGCGACGAGGTGCGGGTAGAGGTCCCGCTCGGCGTCGCCCCCGGTGCGTTCGGCGACGGCCACGGCGATCTCGGCCTCGGCGACGGCCCCCGCCCGCAGCATCTCGCCCCGCAGGGCGGGCTCCTCCACCATCACCCGCACACCCGCCGTCCACTGCGCCGCGTCGGTGGCGGGCGGATGCGCGATCGCCTCCTCGTCCGGCTCGAACTGCCGCAGCACGGACTGGGTGACCGCGTCCCACAACGGCCCCTCCGGCCGCTCGCGCAGCGACTCCGCGATGCGCAGACAGCGGTCGAGATGGTGGAAGGCGATCGCCTCGGCCTTGCTCGAAAAGTAGTTGTTGAACGTACGCGGCGAGACACCGGCGGCCTCCGCGATGTCCTCCACCTTCACCTTGTCGTACCCACGCTCCACGGCCAGCCGCACCGCGGCCCAACTGAGTGCCGCATGCGTCTGGGCCTTCTTGCGCTCTCGTAGCCCCATGGGCCGAGCGTAACAAAATTTGCGTGCCACGCAAATCTGCGGGTTCCGCAAGTTTTAGGTGGGCGAGGCGGTCAGGTCCAGTTCGGCCCAGATCTCCTTGCCGGTGGTGCGCTCGCGTACGCCCCAGCGGTCCGCGAGGGCGCGGACGATGAGCAGGCCGCGGCCGTGCCTGTCGCGGGGCGATGGGTGGCGGGGCCGGGGGAGTCGCTCGCCCCGGGGGTCGGATACGGCGATGCGCAGACGGGTTTTGGTGAGCGTCAGCTGGACGCGGAAGAGCCGCCCGGGGATGCTGCCGTGCCGCATGGCGTTGGTGGCCAGCTCGGACACGATGAGCGACACATCGTCGGCGAGCGCGGGATGGCCCCAGTCTGCGATCAGCCGCGCGGCGTGCCGGCGGGCCCTGGTCACGCTTATCGCTGTCGGGACGTAGTCGACGCGGCCCTCGTGGACGACGGGGTCCGGGGTCCGGGGGTCTTGGGGCGCGAATGCCATCGCGTACCTCCAGTGGGCAGGGCAGGGCGGAGTGGATCCGCCAACTGACGTCCCTGTGCGAGCGGTTCATCACGGACCGTAGCCTTGTCGCCTTGCGGTGCACAAGTTCCTCTTGGAGGATTTCCCCCGATCTGGTTTGCGGCGGCCGCGCCGGGCGGCCAGACTGTGCGCGTGACGACAAGTCAGCCGATGCAGGGCAATAGCACCTCGACCGTTTTGGGACGCAGGCTCGGTGGTGAGCTGACCAAGCTCCGTACTGCGGCGGGCCTGACGCAGACCCACGCCGCCAAGGTGCTTACCGGTTCCACGACCAAGGTCGCCAAGATGGAGGGCGGCTGGGTCCCGATGCGGGACCCGGACATCCGCGCGCTGTGCGAGCTGTACGGGCTGAGCGACCCAGAGGCGGTGGGCGGGTTGCTGGAGCTGGCTCGGATCGACCGTGAGCGCCGCAAGGCGAAGGGCTGGTGGAACGAGTTCCCGAACCTCGGGGACATGCAGGAATACGTCGCCTTGGAGAACGCGGCCACAGCCATCAAGGCATGGCAACTCACCTTCGTCCCGGGACTCTTGCAGACTCCGGACTACATCCGAGCGCTCCGGAGTGATGCTCCGTCGGCGGGCGGCGACCATGAGGAGTTCGTGGCGGCGAGGCTCGCACGCCAGCGGCGGCTTGATGAGGCTCCGCAGCTCTCACTGCGGGCAGTGGTCTACGAGGCAGCGCTGCGGAACCTCAGCGGTGGCGCGGACGTGATGCGTGGGCAGTTGGCCCATCTGGTCGCCGTGGCCCGGAAGGACAGCGTCAACCTGCGCGTTCTACCGTTCAGCGCGGGGGCCCGCCATGGGATGAACTGCACGTTCAACATCATCTCCTTCGCTGAACCCGGAGCGATGGACGTGGTGTACATGGAGGTTCCGTTCAGGCGGCTCTGGGTCGAAGGCGGAGATGCGGCTGCACAACACGATGAGTTGTTCGAGAGAATCGCCGCGCACGCCCTCGACGAGCACGATTCCCTGGAACTCATCACCAGCCTGAGCGGAGAGCTGTAACCCCGATGCCTGCTTTCGCATTCCGCAAGTCGAGCCACAGCGACCCTGAGCGCGAATGCGTGGAGGTGGCGACGAACGTGCCCGGCGCCGTGGCGGTACGTGATTCCAAGGACCCGGAGGGTCGAATACTCCGGTTCACCCCCGCCGCGTGGCAGACCTTCGCGGCGGCGGTGCGGCGGGGGCCAGACGAAGAAAGTTCGGCGTCGGGGTAACGGATTCGGTGCCCATCGCGCCCGTACCGGTCGTGTGCCGCGTCATCAGGATGCGGCCGTCCGATCGCGAGGCGATGTGATGATCGATCCCTTGTTCCTTCCGGTGCTCGGCGCGGGCTGGTCCGTGCTGGTCCGTTTGGCCGCTGCCGCCGCCGAGGTGTGGGTGTTGCGCGGGCGGGCCCGGCTGACCGCGGCGGCCGCCAGGGCGCCGGAAGGGGTTGAGCTGGGAGGGCGCGGGCGGGACGGCGCGATGTGGTACGTGCGGACGGCCCGGACGGAGGGCGGCGGGCGTGCGCGATAAAGCTGTGGGCGGTCGCCACAGGAGCGGTGGCCTGACGGTGGCTGAGCTGGACCGTGACAACGGGCGGTTTTGGAGGGTGGAGCTTCGCGCCTACGCCAAGCGCCAACTGCGACAACAGGGCGTCCCGTCGGGCCGGTTGGATGCCGACGATGTGGTCCAGTCCACCTGGCTGGAGCTGCACACCGCGAAGGCAGAGATCCGGCGGGCCGATCGGTACGCGTACAGGGTGGCTCGGAACGCGATCCGCAGGGCCGCCCGGGAAGGCCGTCGGACCTCCTCGTCGGCTCTGGCCGCCGCTGACGAGACCGCGCTGAGCGGGGCAGACGCGGCCGCGCGTGAGCAGGAGTGGAACTCCTCCGTCGAGCACCGCGTGTTGCGGCAGGAGACGGCGAGCGAGATCGCCGCGGCCAAGGAGCGGCTGACTCCTTTGCAGCGTGGCGCGGTCGAGGGAACGGTGGAGCACGGGTTGCCGCGCTCCGATGTCGCCGCCGAGCTGCGTGTGCGGACTGGGACGGTGTCGGCCCATCGGGCCCGCGCACTGTCCAAACTCCGCGCCGAGTTGGCAGGGCTCTTCCTGCTGTGGTTGATCTTGCTCGCGTGTGCCGTGTCGATCGCTCTGGTGCATCCACCGGACTCGATGGCCAGTGGGGTGGGCGGACTCGTGGTGTTGATCGTCACCGGCATCGGGAAGCTGGCCCACACGCTGAAGCGAGAGGGCAGGCGGATCAAGACGTACGGGGCGGAATGGTTGGCGGCCGTGACGGCCCTGGGCCTCACCGCATGTGCCGTGGTTGTGATCGTCGTCAGCCGTTCCGCCGACGGCACCCCTGGATTGGATTACGCGTCAGGGGCCAAGCCGACGCTGAGCCGGTCGGACCTGGAGAGTTGCTTGGCAAGGAGCTATCCGCGGTGCCCTGAGAACCAGTGGTGGTGGCGGCTCTCGACCAGTGAGCCGCTGATCACCACGCTCGACCTGGACGGGGCCGGTACTTCCCGGGCCCTGCGTGGCCACCTATGGCTGGACGGCTGCGGCCTCAACGACATCTCCGTACGGTGGTCCATCGTGGCGGGCTCCCGGCAGGTCGTCTCCGGCACCATGACCACCCACAACGCTCTCGAATCCAGGGCGCTGACGGGGAAAGTCCCGCGGCGGGCCCGAGCCCTGACCCTCACCGTGCGGCGCACCGACTCCGATTCCGACTGTCGGGGTGTCTTCACCTGGGACAAGGCCGGCGTGGAGGCAGCGAGACGCTGAGTGAGGATCGCTTGGCGGCGGCGGTGCGGCCGGGTTCAGCGCCCCTGCCGTCTGGGCGGACTTCGGGCTGCCGTTGCTGATGGTCGGCACCCGCCAGGACTGTGAGCAGAGGGCTTGACTTATCGTTGCTCGATTTGGGCGCGCAGACCTTCCGCCCTGGGGTCGTAGTAGCGGGTGAGCAGGCGCAGGGCCTCGGCCCGATGCTGGCGGGATTGGTCGCCGTCGCCTTCGGCGAGGGCAAAGGCCAGGCCGCCGAGAGCCAATGCCTCGTGCCAATGGTCACCGAGTGCGTGGTGGGCCGCCGCTGCACGGCGATGGAACTTGGCAGCTTCGTCCAGGCGGCTCATCGCTCGGTATGTCTCGCCGGTGCCGTGCCAGGCCATGGCTTCGCGGCTGCGGTCGCCGAGGCGGCGGTGGAGCGAAGCCGAGCGTTGGAAGGAGATCAGTGAGTCGGAAAACTCACCAAGGGCTCGCTGAGCGTTGCCCAGTGCGATGAGCCAGTAGCCCTCCAGCACATGGTGCCGCAGGTCCAAAGCGATGTTGACGGCCTCTGAAGCCGTACGCAGTGCCGCATCGAACTCTCCGTGGTCCAGATGGATCGAGCTCAGCAGACGGAGTGCCCTGCCCATATTGGGTCGGTCGTTTCTGGCCCGGTAACCGGCGTACACCAACTCGGCGTTGTGAGCGGCCTCATCGACCCGCCCCGCTTGGTAACAGACATCGGCAAGATTGATCAATGCGATGGACTCCCAATGAGGGAAGCCGAGTTCGCCGAAAGCCGATCGGGCGCGCTGGAAGCACGTCTCGGCATTGGCCAGCTCGCGCAAGCGCAGATGCACCAGGCCCAGCAGGTTCAGGCACTGGGCCTCGCCGTGCCGATCACCCACTTCACGTCGGATCGCCAGTGCGCTCTCGTGGCATTCCCGGCTCTTGATGAGGTCGTTGCCCCTCGTGTAGCTCATGCCCAGGCATTCGAGTAGCCAGGCTTCGCCGAGGGGCTCACCGAGACGGCGTACCGCCTCCAGACCGATCGGAGCCACGGCGAGCCAGTCGTTGACCGAGATGGAGGGGGCCCGCGCGGAGAAGAGAACCGTCGACAGCTGCCAGGCATGCCGGTCCAGACTGGCCGCCCCGGCGGCGCGTACGGCAGCGAGGAGGTTCGCGTG
The DNA here is from genome assembly GCF_040653035.1 of Streptomyces malaysiensis subsp. malaysiensis. Lineage (NCBI taxonomy): Bacteria > Bacillati > Actinomycetota > Actinomycetes > Kitasatosporales > Streptomycetaceae > Streptomyces > Streptomyces malaysiensis. The sequence goes on along the minus strand of NZ_JBEZNG010000001.1, from coordinate 218,630 downwards.
TTCGCGCTCGGACCAATCCACCGCGTGGTCGTACTCGGGGAAGCTGAGTGGCAGCACCCCGGCGGCCGGCGGGGCGAGCGACAGGTGGTCTTCCTCTGGTTCGATCCAGCTCTGAACGGCGTCGGCCGTGTGCACGTACCAGTCCAGGACACGGCACAGAGCCGCTGTGCGGTCCTCTGCGGGCTCCTCCTCCTGTGCCTGCTTGGTGGCGTAGGCACGCAGGAGGTCGTGAAACTCGTACCGGTCCGGTGCGGTCTGCTCCAGCAGATGCGCGCCGACCAGCGTGTCCAGCGCCTGTCGTACCCGGCCCGTGGGGAGTCCGGCGAGTGCGGAGGCCGCGTGCAGGCTGAACTCGGGGCCTGGGTGGATTCCGAGTAGCCGGAAGAGACGGGCAGCAGATGGCGCCAGGGCGCGATAGGACCAGGTGAAGACCGTACGGACGGCTTCGGCTTCGTCCTCATCGCCCGTGCTGAGCACGTCCCACAGGGCGGAATCATCGCGCAGGTCGGTGATCAGGTCGTCCAGCCGCAGGTACGGGTGGGTCGCGGCTCGTTCAGCCGCGATCCGCAGTGCCAGTGGAAGGCAGGCGCAGAGGTGGGCCAACTCGGTCAGCTTCTCCGCGTCGTCCTCCGACCGATAGCCGGCGGTGACCGCTCGCAGCAGGGCCACGGCCTCGGCTTCGGGGAGGGTGCCCAGCGTTATGCGCCGGGCGCCATCTCGTATGGCCAGCCCGGAGAGGCGACTGCGACTGGTCACGACGGCCAAGCTGCCGGTGGAACCCGGCAGTAGCGGGCGGACCTGGCTGACGGTGGCCGCGTTGTCCAGCACCACGAGCATGCGGCGTTCGGCCAGCAGCGAGCGGTAGAGCCCCGCGGCGTCATCGAGGTTGTGCGGAATGGCGTCGGGGCGGACCCCGAGAGCGGTAAGAAATCCGTGTAACACCTGTTGGGCAGTGATCGGTTCGCGAGGGTCGTAGCCGCGCAGGTTGACGTAGAGCTGGCCGTCGGGGAAGCGCTCGCGGACCTGGTGTGCCCAACGCAGTGCGAGCGAGGTCTTACCTGCCCCCGCCGTCCCCGTTATGACATAGACAGAAACGACAAGAGAGCCACCGCGATCGGCGACCATCACAGCGTTCAGCTGGTCCAATTCGTCCACGCGATTGACGAAGCCATGTGGGTCCGCGGGCAGTTGTCGCGGCACTGGAGGGCTCGTGCCACCGCCCTGATGGTGGAAATGGACCCCGCCGTGGACGCTTCTGGCCTGCACCACATCGCGAGACGTCCCGGACAGCTCACTGTGTGTACCATTGCCGGGGTACTCCTGGCCCTGATTCACTTCGGAGTTCTCCCCAGAATCTCAGCCTCGATTGCCGATTGTCCGCTCCGCGGTCTGTCAGTCTCCGGAGGGGGGAGCGAGGTGGGCGACTTCCCGCTCGACATAGGAAGTGATGTCTTCACCGGCGGCGAAGAGGTTGGCGATAAATTTCTCCCACTGCTCAACGGATGCTGGGTCGGTGAACCGGATAGCGCCGCTGGGTGCACTTTCCTCCGTGTACATCACCTGGTAAAGGACATGCCCGCCCAGAACCACCAACTCCGGCAGCGGCCTCTCGCTCTCAAGGTGGCTGACGGCCGCTGCCGGGACGACTCGAACCGGCTCGCCGCTCTCCGACCGTACCCGGAGCGAACGCAACTCCCATTGCAGATATGGTGTGAGCGGCTGCGCCGCGATACGAACGCGACGGAAGACCGAGCCACGGGACGCGGCCTCTTCCGACTCTTCTCGCAGCGCCGGAGCCCGGTCTTTCAAAAGCCGCTGGGCCTCCGCCAGGTCGCCTCGGTGAAATGCGTTCCAGCTCGGGCTGTTGCTCTCTTTGAAATACTGCTTCCGTTCCAGCTTCCAGGAGTCGTGGTTGCGCGTCTGTTCGTAGTGCAGGCCGAAGTCATCCGCATAGTCATTGAGTTCCAGCCAATCGCCCTTCGCCGGGTCGAGAGGGGGAACCGGGATGTCAAGCATCGGGAATATCCTTCTTCGCGTAGCTGAGCACAATGCCGGGGATGACGACCAGCCTTTCCCCTGTGTCCAGCGCGACTCCATCCGGGAGGCGCGTTCGGTAAACCTCAGTAAGGTCTTGGCCGATGACGGCCACGTCACCGTTGGTGAGTCGCCACATATCGGGACAGGTCATCTTGTCGTCGCAGCGGGGATCCCGCTCTTGAGGTGACCGCCCCAGGCGCCTGTCGAATAACGCTGACGGATCCGCCTGCCATGCCATCGTCCACGCTCCCTCCAGCCCTTCGGTGAAAGGCGTATGTGAGCCAGCGTATGGCAGGCCACCTCGTACGCGGGAGGAGCGCGAAGGTCTGTATTGAGTCAGATGATGCGTGGTGACCTGATGATGGGCAAATCGCAACTTTGAGCGGGGTCAGACCTCTTCCTTCATCAGCCGCAGGTACACCACCGAGAACAGGGCCCCCACCAGCAGCAACAGCAGTGCCACCGCCGTGCCGTAGCCGATCAGGGACTTGTTGAACGCCTGGTCGTACATGAAGACCGGGAGCGTCTGGCTGCGGTTTCCCGGGCCGCCTCGGGTCATCGCCCAGATGAGGCCGAACACCGACAGCGTCTGCAAGGTGTTCAGCATCAGATTCGTGCCGATGGAGCGGCGGATCATCGGCAGGGTGATGTGCCAGAAGCGGCGGAGGCCACCGGCGCCGTCGACCTCCGCCGCTTCGGTGATCTCCTTGGGGATCTCGGACAGCGCGGCGGAGTAGACGAGCATCGAGAACGCCGTGCCGCGCCAGACGTTGGCGAAGGACACGGCGAGGATCGGCAGGGTGTAGAGCCAGTTCTGGGACGGCAGGCCCAGCCAGTCCAGCAGTGCGTTGAGCGTGCCCTCGCGGCGGAAGAACGCGTACAGCAGGAAGCCCGCCACGATCTCGGGGACGACCCAGGCCGCGATGACGATCGAGCCGGTGAGCGTCCGTATCGGCCGGGAGGCGCGCTGCATCAGGGCGGCCAGGGCCAGACCGAGGGTGTTCTGGCCGACGATGGAGGAGAGAAGGGTGAAGACGAGGGTGAGGACGACCGCGTTGCGGAAGTCGTCGTCGCCGAAGGCGCGCCGGAAGTTGTCCAGGCCCACGAAGTCCGTGGAGGACGCGCCCGTCAGCTGCATATTGGTGAACGCGATATAGACGCAGTAGGCGATCGGGCCGCCGAGGAAGAGCAGCAGCAGAACGGTGGCGGGGGCGAGCGGGAGCCAGCGCAGGGGGCGGCCGCGACGGGGGCCCGGCCGGGCCGGGGCCTTTGTCGGGGCCGCCGCCACCTTGGTCGCGGTTGCCATCGGCGGCCGGCCCTCAGCCCTGGCCGTCCGCCGCCACGGTGGCGCCGTCGGCGATGGACTTCAGCTGGTCGTCGTACCCCTTCGCGGCCTTCTCCGGTGAGGTGCCACCCGCGGTCGCGGCCTCCATGGCCTCGCCGATCGCCGTGGACACCTGCGGGTAGACGGGGGTGGTCGGGCGGTAGTGGGTGTACTTCACCAGGCCCGTGAAGAAGGTGATCCCGGGCATGGAGGAGGTGTACTTCGGGTCCTGGGCGACGTCCTTGCGGACCGCGATCTGGGCATCGACGATGTCCCAGGTGACCGCGTTGTCCTTGGTCTGGAGCTGCTCGATGAACTTCCAGGCCAGATCGGGGTTCTTGGACTTCGCGCTGATCGCCCACGTCCAGCCGCCGGACATGCTGACCTTGCCGGGCGCCTGCCCGTTCTGGGTGGGCATCGGGGCCTGGCCGAGCGTCTTGGACCACTCGGGCCAGGGCTTGCCGCCGGTCTTCAGCCAGTTCTGGCCGAGCCAGGAGCCGTCGAGGGCGATGGCCAGCTTGCCCTCGGGGAGCCATTCGCTGAAGACGGTGGTGCCGACGTTGGGGTCGAGGGCGTCGGAGATGTCCGGGCCGAGCTTCTCGGAGTAGACGGTCCTGAGGAAGCCGAGCGCGTCGCTGAAGCCCTTGCCGCCGGTGACCCACTTCTTGGCACCGGGGTCGTAGAGCGGGGTCCCGCCCGCCTCGCCCGTGCCGTACAGCAGCATCTCGAAGCCCTGCATCACGGAGGTCTCGCCCGGGGCCTTGCCGGTGTAGACGTTGAGCGGGGTGACGCCGGGGACCATCTTCTTGATCGTGCGCGCCGCCTGGAGGATCTCGTTCCAGTTCTTCGGGGACCAGTCGGCGGGCAGCCCGGCCTTGGCGAAGATCTCCTTGTTGAACCACAGGCCACGGGTGTCGGTGCCGTCCGGGACGCCGTACGTCTTGCCGTCCTCGGCCTTGGCCGCCGCCTTCGCGGTGTCGACGAACTGGTCCCAGGTCTTCCACTTGTCCAGATACTCGTCGAGCGGGCGCAGATAGCCCGCCTTGATATCGGAGTTGACCCGGAAGGTGTCCTCGTAGACCAGATCGGGCGCGGTCTTCGGGGACCGCATCATCTGCTGCACCTTGGTGGCGTAGTCGTTGTCCTGCGCCTGGATCGGGATCAGCTTGACCTTCTTGCCGGGGTTGGCCTTCTCGAACTGCTTCTTGACCTCGGCAAGATGGTTGTCCTTGAAGCGGATCTTGTTGTCGGTGGAGCGGTTGTAGGCGACCTTGACGGTGTCCGGGTCGCTGCCCGAACCGCCACCGCAGGATGTGAGTCCCGCGGTGGCGGCGAGGGTGGCGGCGAGGATCAGTGGGGCGGTGGGGCGCACGGGCACGACCTCCTTGCTGGCCTCTGTGGGCTGCGGGCTGACCGTAAGGTCGGCTTCAACGGAAGGTCAATCCCCGTGACCTGGATGGTCACTTGATCGAGCGGCGCCGCCCGGTGGGGAAGGGGTCGGGCTCAGCCGGTGGCCGTGCCGGTCTCACCCGTTGTAGCCCGCGAGCACCTTGGTGAAGTCGTAGGTGCCCTGGTCGATTCCGCTGCACGCGTCCCCGCCCGTACCGGAGCCGCACTTGCGGTCGCGGTTGAGCGACCAGAAGCTGACACGGGCCAGGTGGTGGCTCTTGGCGTAGGAGACCATGTCCTTGAAGTTGTTCAGGGTTATGGTCTCGCCCTCGACGTCGGTCTTGCCGTTCATCGAGGAGAAGCCGACCTTGCGGTAGGCGGCGTCGGAGGAGAGGCCGTACGCACTGGCCACCGTGTTCTTCAGACCGTCCACCGAGGACTTGGTGGCCGCCGCCATGTCGATGGCGCCCTGGCCGAAGTCGAACGGCATGACCGCCCAGCCGTCCACGTCGATCCCGGCGGTGGCGCCGCGCTTGACCAGGTCCTTGCCGTTGGCGTCGGGGCCGGAGGTGGTCGTGCCGAAGGTGATGTACACCTTGATGCCGCTGTTCTTCTGCTTGACCGTCTTGAGCGCGTCGATCACCCGCTGGCGGACCGTCGCGTTCTCGAACTCGGTCGATTCGATGTCGATGTCGATCGACTTGAGCTGGTAGGCGTCGATGACCTTCTGGTACGCGCCGGCGAGCGCGGAGGCGGACGAGCACTTCTCGCCCAGCTTGTTACCGCTCCAGCCGCCGAACGAGACGGTGACATCGCCGCCCGCGGAGCGGATGGAGTTGATCGTGGACTGGTCGTTGCCGCCGGTGAGCGCGCGGGAGCCGTCCCACTTGGGGTTACAGCCGCCGTCGGAGAGCATGAACGCCATCGTGAACTGGGTGGTGCCGGTCGCCGACATGACGTCCGTGGCGTTGGGCGGGGAGCCCCAACCCAGGTAGAGGTAGGGGCCGTTGAGCCCGCTGGGGGCTGCGGCCGACTGCGGCGCCGCCTGGGCGGTGGCCGCCGCCGTGGTCGCGCCCGCGGCGAGCAGGCCGACGGCGGCGGCGAGGGCGAGCCTGCGGTGAGGCTTGGAGAGAGGCATGGCTGGCTGAGCCTCCTGGGTGGGGGGTGGGAGGAAATCTGGGTTGAGAAGGTGTGAGCGAGGCTGAACCTAGCGAGGCGGCATGGCCGCGACAAGATGTCGGATAGGAAACTTTCCTATCGGGTTCGCCGTCGGCGCCTGGGCGTTGGCCGCTGATGCCTGTTGCGGCGCCTCGGGTCGGCCGCTAATGCCCGCTGAGCCAGCGGTACAGCAGCTCGGGCCGCCCGATCTGCCCGTAGTGCGGGGCGCGGGCGGCGCGCCCGGCCTCCACCAGATGTTCCAGATAGCGGCGGGCGGTGATCCGGGAGATCCCCACGGACTCGGCGGTCGCCGCGGCCGAGATCCCCACCTCCGCCGCGCCGCGCAACGCCTCGGTGACCGCGTGCAGGGTGGCCTGGGTCAGCCCCTTCGGCATCGCCGCCGGCTGCGGTGCCCGCAGCGCGGCCAGCGCCCGGTCCACCTCGTCCTGCCCGCTGGCCTCGCCCGCGGTCGCCCGGAACTCGGCGTAGCGGAGGAGTCGGTCCCGGAGGGTGGAGAAGGTGAACGGTTTCAGCACGTACTGCACGACGCCGAGGGAGACCCCGTCCCGGACCATCGCCAGATCCCGGGCCGAGGTGACCGCGATCACATCGGCCCCGTTCCCGGCCGCGCGCAGCGCCCGTACGAGCTGGAGGCCGTGCCCGTCGGGGAGGTAGAGATCCAGCAGCAGGAGGTCGGCGGGCGTCCGCTCCAGCAGCCGCTGGGCGTCCCCGCCGCTGCGCGCGGTCCCGACGACGGTGAAGCCGGGGACGCGGTCGACATACATCCGGTGCGCGTCCGCCGCGACGGGGTCGTCTTCGACGACGAGAACCCGGATCGCCGCCGGATCCCCCGGTCTCGCCTGCGGCGGGCTCATGGACGGATTCCTCTCGAAATGCGATACGCGCGGAAAGCTCAGGGCTCCAATTTACGGAGGGTAACTGGTGGTGGCCAGATCTCTACGGTGACGATTCCCCTACCGCCGGCGCGGTGGGCGTTTTGCCGCCTGATACGCCGTCCCGGCACGGCCGAGTCCGGCCGCCCGGCGGCGGGCGATGCCCCTGATGACGGGGGCGCCATCCGGCGGGTCCGGCGGTTCCGGTGTGATCTGCTGCCGCTGGTGCCTGGCCGGGTGGGTCGTCCCCGTCGGGGCTCGGACTCCCCGACGCCCATGCTCACGGTTGGCCGGATCCGGCCGCCCGACCACGGGCGGCGCCGCCCGAGGCCGTGCCCGTGCGGGGGTGTCGTCGGGGTGGTCATGGTGTGGGGGTCGGGGTGGTGAGGGGGAGGCGGACGGTGAAGTCGGCGCCGCCGTCTTCCGAGGCCGATACCTCCACCGTGCCCGCGTTCCGGCGGGCCGCCTGCTGGACCAGGGCCAGGCCCAGGCCGCGGCCCGGCGACTTCGTGCTCCAGCCGCGGCGGAAGACGTCCTCGGTCGCCGCCGGGTCGAGTCCGGCGCCGGTGTCCGTGACGCGGAGTGTCAGCTCGCCCGCGTCCGCGCGGGCGGTGACCGTGACCCGGGCGCTGCGGGGGGCCTCGTCGTTGCCGACGCCCTCGGCGGCCGCGTCCGTGGCGTTGTCGATGAGGTTGCCGAGGATGGTCACCAGGTCGCGGGCGGGCAGCCCGGGTGGGAGTACGCCGTCGTCGATGCGGCTGTCGGGGGCGAGGACGAGCTCGACGCCGCGCTCGTTCGCCTGCGCCGCCTTGCCCAGCAGCAGCGCGGCCAGCACTGGTTCGGCGACCGCGCCCACCACCTGGTCGGTGAGCGCCTGGGCCAGCTCCAGATCGGCGGTGGCGAAGTCGACCGCCTCGTCCTCCCGGCCCAGTTCGATCAGGGAGACGACGGCGTGCAGCCGGTTCGCGGCCTCATGGGCCTGGGAGCGCAGCGCCTCGGCGAAGCCGCGCAGCGAGTCCAGCTCGCCCGAGAGCGCCTGGAGCTCGGTGTGGTCGCGCAGGGTGACGACCGTGCCGCGCTGCTCACCGCTGCTCACCGGTGAGGTGTTGACGACCACGACCCGCTCCGCCGTCAGATGCAGCTCGTCCACCCGCGGCTCGGTGGCCAGCAGGGCGCCGGTCAGCGCGGGCGGCAGGCCCAGTTCGGAGACGTCGCGGCCGACGGAGTCCCCGGACAGGCCGAGCAGCTCCCGTCCGCCGTCGTTGATCAGCGCGATCCGCCGCCGCCCGTCGAGCATCAGCAGCCCTTCGCGCACGGCGTGCAGCGCGGCCTCGTGGTAGTCGTGCATCCGGCTCAGCTCGGCCGCGTTCATTCCGTGCGTATGGCGGCGCAGCCGGGCGTTGATGACATACGCGCACAGCCCGCCGAGCGCGAGCGCGGCCGCCGCCACGACGAGCAGCGCGAGCAGTTGGCGGCGCACCTGGGCGCTGATGGTCTCGACCGTGATTCCCGCACTGACCAGCGCGGTGATCCGGCCGCCGGCGCTGTGGTCGCGCACCGGCGCGACCACGCGCACGGAGGAGCCGAGCGTGCCCGTGTAGGTCTCGGCGAAGATCCGGCCGCGCAGCGCGGGCCCGATGTGGCCGAGATAGGTGGCGCCTATCTGGCGCGGATCGGGGTGGGCCCAGCGGACGCCGTGGGTATTCATGATCGTGACGAAGGTGACGCCGGTGTCCCGGCGCACCTTCTCCGCGTACGGCTGGAGCCGGGCGGTGGGGTCCTCGGACCGTACGGCCTCGGCGACCGACGGGGAGTCGGCGACGGCCGCGGCGGTGGCGGTCGCCCGCTGCTGCGCGGCCTCCACCGCCTGCTCGCGGTCGGTGACGTAGGCGAAGACGGCGCATCCGGCCACCAGGGCGGCGACCAGCACGACCTGCATGGCGAACAGCTGGCCGGCCAGGCTCCGGGGGCGGGGGATGCGCATGGCCATCAGTCTGCACACGCATCTTTGTGTGAACGAAATGAACGGAAGGGTGACCCCCGTCACAGCGTGGGGCATAGTCGCCGGGACCGTTCAAGGCGGTGTGCGAGCCGCACACAGTACAGCGCCGGGACAGTTGGACGGCAGAAAAGAAGGAGGCAGCACCGTGGCTGCGGACACCACGCCGCCCGCATCGGGACGTACGGAGCCCGAGCGGACGAAGCCGAAGAAAGAAAGGATTCACTACCTCTACCTCGCCGTGATCGGCGCGGTGGCGCTCGGCATCCTCGTGGGCTTCGCGGCCCCCGATACGGCGGTGGAGCTCAAGCCCATCGGCGAAGGCTTCGTCAACCTGATCAAGATGCTGATCTCGCCGATCATCTTCTGCACGATCGTGCTCGGGGTCGGCTCGGTGCGCAAGGCGGCGAAGGTCGGCGCGGTCGGCGGTCTCGCGCTGGGCTACTTCATGATCATGTCGACCGTGGCCCTCGCCATCGGTCTGGTCGTGGGCAACTTCCTCGAGCCGGGCAGCGGCCTGCACATGAGCCATGAGGCGGCCCAGGCCGGGCAGAGCCAGGCCGACGGCGCCAGCGAGTCCACGGCGGACTTCCTGCTCGGGATCATCCCGGGCACGCTGGTCTCCGCCTTCACCTCGGAGAAGGTGCTCCAGACCCTGTTCGTGGCCCTGCTCGCGGGCTTCGCCCTCCAGGCGATGGGCAAGGCGGGCGAGCCGGTGCTGCGCGGTGTGGGCCACATACAGCAGTTGGTCTTCAAGATCCTGTCGATGGTCATGTGGGCCGCCCCGATCGGTGCCTTCGGCGCGATCGCCGCCGTGGTCGGCGAAACCGGTCTGGACGCGCTCAAGGCGCTCGCGGTCATCATGATCGGCTTCTATGTGACCTGTGCGCTCTTCGTGTTCCTCGTCCTCGGGACGATCCTGCGGCTGGTCGCGGGCGTGAACATCCTGCTGCTGCTGAAGTACCTGGCACGGGAGTTCCTGCTGATCCTGTCGACGTCCTCCTCGGAGTCGGCGCTGCCGCTGCTCATCGCGAAGATGGAGCACGCGGGCGTCAGCAGGCCGGTGGCCGGTATCACCGTCCCCACGGGCTACTCCTTCAACCTGGACGGCACCGCCATCTACCTGACGATGGCCTCGCTGTTCATCGCCGAGGCCATGGGCGACCCGCTCTCCATAGGCCAGCAGATATCCCTCCTCGTCTTCATGATCGTCGCGTCGAAGGGCGCCGCCGGTGTGACCGGCGCGGGCATGGCGACGCTGGCGGGCGGCCTCCAGTCGCACCGGCCGGAACTGGTCGACGGCGTCGGCCTGATCGTCGGCATCGACCGCTTCATGAGCGAGGCCCGCGCCCTCACCAACTTCGCGGGCAACGCGGTCGCCACCGTCCTGGTCGGCACCTGGACGAAGGAGATCGACAAGGAGCGGATGAACGAGGTCCTCGCCGGACGGCTGCCGTTCGACGCGGAGGGCTTCGCCCGCGACGGGGGCGGCCACGGCCCGGCCGCCGACGGCTCCGAGGGGGCCGAGGACAAGTCCCTCCCCGAGCGGCGTGACGGTGACACGGCGAAGGAGCACGCGCCCGCCTGACACCCCACGCGCACCACGGCCCTGCCCTCCTGAATCGGGGCAGGGCCGTTGGCGTGTCACGGACGAGCGCCGACGGGCGGGTTCACGGCGACACGACGTCGGCCAATGTCATGGGCACACGACGACGGCCGTGTCGCGGCCGCACGACGTCAGCCGTGTCGTGGCCGTACGACGACGGCCGTGTCATGGCCACACGCAAATGGCGTCCCGCGTCTTCCCCCCGTTGGAAGACGCGAGACGCCGGCACCGGCCCCGCTGCCGATGCCCCCTTGGTGGTCCTTCGGCGCCGAAGGCGCCTTAGCGCTCGCCGTCCGGTGCGCGGCGCAACTGCTCCGGGAGGGCCGTCCACTCCGGGCCCTCGCGCAGGGGTTTGACCCAGGCGATGTTGCCCCCGGTGTCCACGTAGGCGACCCGGCCCATGGCCTCGCGTTCGAGGTCGTAGACGAGCTCGCCTATCCGAGGTGTGCTGCGTGTTCCTCCAGCGGTGGTCATGAGCCGCCTCCTCGGCACCTCACTGCCATACCGTCCCCCGTTCATCGTCGGAAGAGGGCCCCGGGACCGCGCAGTTCCCGCCGATCGCCGCGAACGACGCGGTGACCGGGGAGAGCTTGTGGTGCCCATGTGACCCTCGATCACCCGTAGGGTCCTACGAGTCGCTGATATCCCGCTGATGCCTCGCTGACCCGAACCCGTGGGTAGGCTTCCAAGTGGTCACAGTGAAATCTCTGGTACCAACGGGGGCAGTGCGTGGATGGGACCGAGTTTCGCCTGTTGGGACCGGTCGGAGTATGGCAGGGCGAACGTCCGCTGGGGCCGACCGCCGCACAACAGCGGTCTGTTCTGGCGATGTTGCTGATGGCCTCCGGCCGGATGGTGTCCGTCGACAGGCTGGTGTTGGCAGTATGGGGCGAAGACCCGCCGGGGTCGGCGCGAAACGCCGTACAGGTACAGATTTCCAAGTTGCGGCGGATCCTTTCCGCCCTGCCCGGGGCCGAGTTGACGACATCGGCGAAGGGCTACTCCCTCACCGTCGCGCGTGAGCAGGTCGATCTCCACCGGTTCCGCGATCTGGTGCGGGCCGCGCGCGAGGCCCCCAAGAACGTCGCGGCCGCCCGGGACCCGGCGGCCGCCGAGGACCACGCCGGGGAACTGCTGCGCTCCGCGCTTCAGTTATGGCGCGGGCCCGCGCTGGCGGATGTCGCGGGCGGCTGGCTTCCCGAGACCCTGGGAACCGGTCTGGAGGAGGAGCGGCGTACGGCGGTCGAGGAGTGCGCCGCGATCGATCTGCGCTCCGGGCGGCATCACGAGGCGGCCGCGGAGCTGTCCGTCCTGGTGGCCGAACACCCTTTGCGGGAGCGCTCGGTGGCGCTGCTGATGGAGGCGCTGCGGCGCTGCGGCCGACGGGCCGACGCGCTCGCGCTGTTCCGCTCCACCCGCCGCAGGTACGTGGAGGAGCTGGGCATCGAACCCGGTGACGAGCTCCAGCGGCTCCACCGGCAGGCGCTCGAGGACAGCCGGGACGGCCGGGAGGGCCTCGACGTCCTGGACGGTCGCGACGGCCGGGCCGGGGACCCGTCGGGCAGGTCCGGCCCGTCCGGCGGGTACGGGAACGCCCCCGCCGCGCCGCCGGCGCCCGACGCCGCACCCCCCGCCGCGGCCCCGGCCCCCGCCGCCGAGGGCGTCCCGGCCCCCGACGAGGCCCCTGGGCCCGCCGCAGGGCTCGTCGACGGACCGGCCGTCGAACCGGTCGCGGGACCCACCCCCGAGCCGGTCTCCGTCGTCACCGCCGTACCGCAGCAACTCCCCTCCGACGTCGCCCACTTCACCGGCCGCGAGCGTGAGCTCGCCGGGCTGGACGCCCTGCTGCGCACGGGCTCGGGCGACGGCGGGAGCGGGGGACGCGCGCCCACGGCCGCGGTGATCGCCGTGATCGCGGGCAGCGGCGGCCTCGGCAAGACGACCCTCGCGGTGCACTGGGCCCACCGCGTCCGCGACCGGTTCCCCGATGGTCAGCTCTATGTGAATCTGCGCGGCTTCGGCCCCACCGACTCGGCCCTGACCGTCCCCGAGGCGGTCCGGAGCTTCCTGGACGCCTTCCAGGTGCCCGCCCACCGGATCCCGGCGACCGTCGAGGCACAGACCGCCCTGTACCGGAGCCTGGTGGCCGACCGCCGGATGCTGATTCTGCTCGACAACGCCCGCGACGCCGAGCAGGCGCGACCCCTGCTGCCCGGCTCTCCCGGCTGTCTGGTGGTGCTGACCAGCCGTAACGAGCTCACCGGCCTGGTCGTCGCCGAACAGGCCCAGCCGCTGCCGCTGGATCTGCTCGACCGCGACGAGGCGCGCGAACTGCTGATCAGCCGGGTCGGCGCCGAGCGGGTGGCCGCCGAGCCCGAGGCGGTGGAGGAGGTGATCACGGTGTGCGCCGGGCTGCCGCTCGCGCTCGCCATCGTGGCCGCCCGCGCCGCCACCCACCCCCGCTTCGGTCTGGAGGCGCTCGCCGCGGAGCTGCGCGACGCCCGCGGCAGCCTCGACGCGTTCGAGGGCGGGGACGCCACCACCGATGTCCGGGCCGTCTTCTCGTGGTCGTACCACACCCTGGGCGGCGACGCCGCCCGGCTGTTCCGGCTGCTGGGCGTCCACGCGGGCCCCGACATCGCGGCTCCCGCGGCCGCCAGCCTGGTGGGGATCCCGGTGCCACAGGCCCGCCGGCTGCTGATCCAGCTCACCCGGGCGCATCTGATCACCGAGCGCGCCCCCGGCCAGTACGGCCTGCACGACCTGCTGCGCGCCTACGCCATGGAGCTCACCCACGCGTACGACACCCGGGAGGAGCGCCGCGCCGCACTGCACCGGGTGCTCGACCACTATCTGCACACCGCCGTGGCCGCCGGGACGGCCTTCACCCCGCACCGGGAGCCGATCGAGGTCAAGCCGGTCCGGCCCGGTGTCGACGTGGGCGAGTTCAGGGGGCACGGACAGGCGCTGCTGTGGTTCATCCTGACCTATCCGGCGCTGATGGCCTCGCTCCAGCAGGCCGCGGAGGCCGGATTCGAGACCCACGCCTGGCAACTGGCCTGGTCGCTCATGGAGTTCCTGGACCAGCGCGGCCACTGGCACGACCAGCGCACCGTGCACCGGATCGCCCTGGGCTCGGCCCACCGCATCCGCGATCTCACCGGCCAGGCCCACTCCTGCCACGGCCTCGGCCTGGCCGATCTGCGGATGGGGCGCTACGACCGGGCCCGCGGCCATCTGGTGCGCGCCATGAACCTGCACCGCGAGACCGGCAGCGCCGTCGGCCAGGCCCTGGCCCATGTCGCGCTCAACCTCGCCAGCGAGCGGGAGGGCCGCCATGACGAGGGGCTGCACCATGCGCTGCGCTCCCTGAAGCTGTACCGGGCGGTCGGCCACCGCAGCGGCGAGGCATACGCCCTGAACAACGTCGGCTGGGCCTACGCCATGCTGGGCGACTACCAGCAGACCCTGGTCCACTGCGAGAAGGCGCTGACCCTGCTGCGCGAGGCGGGGGACCGGCGCGGGGAGTCCGCGGCCTGGGACAGCCTCGGCTACGCCCATCAGCACATCGGCGACCACCAGCAGGCCATCAGCTGCTACCGGCACGCCGTGGAGCTGCGGCGCGGCCGGGGCGAGCGGGTCCGGGAGGCGGAGTCCCTCCACCGGCTCGGCAGCGCACAGCTGGCCGCCGGGGACCGGACCGGGGCCCGCCACAGCTGGCAGCGGGCCCTGACCCGGTTCGACGCCCTCGGCCACCCCGACGCCCACCGGGTCCGCGACGGGCTCGCCCGGCTGGGCGGGCCCGACGGATGAGGGGACGTACGGAACGGGTGGGGCATGTGGAGCAGGCGGACGACCGGGCCGGGCGGCTCAGGCGGGCCGCAGCCAGATCGTGGCCAGCGGTGGCAGCACCGGCAGGATGGAGACCGGCCGCCCGTGCCACCCCGTGGGCTCGGCCTTCAGCGGTTCGGCGTTGACCACACCGCCGCCCCCGTAGCGCCGGTCGTCGGTGTTGAGCACCTCGCGCCACACCGGCACCGACTCCGGTGCCCCGATGCGGTACTCATGCCGGACCACCGGTGAGAAGTTGCTGATGGCGAGCAGCGGTGAGCCCTCGGCGTCGAAGCGGAGGAAGGCGAAGACATTGTCCTCGCGGGCGTCGCCCTCGATCCAGGAGAAGCCCTCGGGGTCGGTGTCCCGCTGCCACAGCGCGGGCGTGGCCGCGTACACCCCGTTGAGGTCGCGGACCAGATCGCGGACGCCCCGGTGGTCGGGCTCGGCGGAGTACGACGGGTCCAGCAGCCACCAATCCGGGCCGTGCGCCTCCGACCACTCCGCGCCCTGGGCGAACTCCTGCCCCATGAAGAGCAGTTGCTTCCCCGGATGGGCCCACATGAAGCCGAGGTACGCGCGGTGGTCGGCGCGCCGCTGCCACCAGTCGCCGGGCATCTTCGACACCAGGGCCCGCTTGCCGTGCACCACCTCGTCGTGCGAGATCGGCAGCACGTAGTTCTCGCTGTACGCGTACACCATCGAGAAGGTCATCTCATGGTGGTGGTGGGCGCGGTGCACCGGCTCATGCGCGAGATAGGCCAGCGAGTCGTGCATCCACCCCATGTTCCACTTCAGCCCGAAGCCCAGGCCGCCGAAGCCGCTGGGGCCCACATGGTGGGTGGCGCGGGTGACCCCGTCCCACGCGGTGGACTCCTCGGCGACGGTGACCACACCCGGGCAGCGGCGGTAGACGGTCGCGTTCATCTCCTGGAGGAAGGCGACCGCGTCCAGGTTCTCCCGGCCGCCGCGGGCGTTGGGCGTCCACTGGCCGGGCTCGCGGGAGTAGTCGAGATAGAGCATGGAGGCGACGGCGTCCACCCGCAGACCGTCGATATGGAACTCCTCGCACCAGTAGACGGCGTTCGCCACCAGGAAGTTGCGCACCTCGTTGCGCCCGTAGTCGAACTCCAGCGTGCCCCAGTCGGGATGCGCGGCCCGCAGCGGGTCCGCGGGCTCGTACAGCGGACGGCCGTCGAACTCCGCCAGCGCCCAGGCGTCCTTGGGGAAGTGCGCGGGCACCCAGTCCACCAGGACCCCGATCCCCGCCTGGTGCAACGCGTCCACCAGGTGCTTGAAGTCGTCCGGGCTGCCCAGCCGGGCCGTGGGCGCGTAGAAACCGGTGACCTGGTAGCCCCAGGAGCCGCCGAAGGGGTGCTCGGCCACCGGCATCAGCTCGACATGGGTGAAGCCGAGGTCCTTGACGTACGCCGGGAGCTGCTCCGCCAGCTGGCGGTAGGTCAGCCCCGGCCGCCAGGACGGCAGATGCACCTCGTAGACGGAGAACGGCAGCTCATGGACGCGCCCACCCTCCCGGCGCGCCATCCACGCGTCGTCGCCCCAGCGGTGGTGCGAGCCATGGACGACGGAGGCGGTGGCGGGCGGGCACTCGGTGCGCCGCGCCATCGGGTCGGCGCGCAGGGAGTGGCCGCCGTCGGGCCGGGCGATCTCGAACTTGTAGAGCGCGCCCTCCCCGACGCCCGGCAGGAACAGCTCCCACACACCGCTGCCGCCCAGCGAGCGCATCGGCAGCGCGGTGCCGTCCCAGTAGCTGAAGTCGCCGGTCAGCCGCACCCCGAGGGCATTGGGCGCCCAGACGGTGAAGCGGGTGCCGGACACGCCCTGATGGGTCATCGGATGCGCGCCGAGCGCCCGCCACAACTCCTCGTGACGGCCCTCGCCGATCAGGTGCAGATCGAGTTCGCCGAGCGCGGGCAGGAAGCGGTACGGGTCGTGCAGCTCCAGCTCCGCGTCCTCGTACGTCACCAGCAGCCGGTAGTCCGGGATCTCCCGCAGCGGCAGCACCCCGGAGAACAGCCCGTCCCCCTCCGCCCGCAGCCGGGCGCGCAGCCCCGCGGCGGCGACGGTCACCGACCGGGCGTACGGGCGCAGGGTCCGGAACAGCACCCCGCCGCGCACCGGGTGGGCGCCGAGCAGGGCGTGCGGGTCGTGGTGCGCCCCGGCCAGCAGCCGCCGCCGCTCGTCGTCCCCCAGCGCGGGCGCGGCCCGCACCCCCCGCTCGTCGTACGCCTCGTCCCGGGGCTCCGCGGGCTCGCCGCCACCGGCCACGGGCCGCCCGGCGACCCGCGAAGGCCCGGCCGCGCCACCGGACTCCTCGTGCCGCTCCCCGTGCCGCTCCTCGTCCACGCGTGGGGCACGCGGCACGGGCGCCGAGCCATACGACACTCGGGCGGGGGCTCGCCGGTCCGGCGCGGGCTCGATGCCCGCCGACTCGACGGACGCGGGGTCCTGGCGGACGGCCGGTGCCGGGGTGTTCTCGGGGCCCGGGTGTGCTGCGCGGGGCTCGGGCCATGGGCGGGGGCGGCCGGGGAGAAACGTGGAGGGGACTGCCGGGGCCGCCGGGGCCGCCGGGCCGGTCGGGGCGCCGGGGGCGGCGGGCGGATGGCCCGGTCCCTTGTCGGACGGGTGCTGGCCGGACGGCGGTCGTGCGGTCACGGGGTGGTCCTCCCGGGGGTGTCGGGGGTCGGGGGTCGGACGGGACAGTCAGAAGCGGGCGAGCGGGTAAGCGGGGAGCGGGCGGGGCGGTGGGGCCGCGGTCCGGGGAGCCGGGGCCCGGGGGAACCCGGTTCGGGGCCGGACCGGCTCCGGGGCACGGTCCGGAGTCGTCCGCGGCCCCTGGGTCAGGCGCGGGGCGCGGCCAGGCGGCGGATGGCGGTCATCGGGACCGAAAGCCAGTCGGGGCGGTGCCGCGCCTCGTACAGCACCTCGTACACGGCCTTGTCGGTCTCATGCGCACGCAGCAGCTCCGGCTCGTCGCGCGGATCGGCGCCGGACGCCTCCGCATAGCCCGCGCAGTACGCGGCGCGGGTGCGGCCGGCCCATTCCTGCGGGCGTTCATGGCGTCCCACGGCCGCCGCGTAGTCGAAGGACCGCAGCATGCCCGCGATGTCGCGCACCGGCGGCTGCGGACGGCGGCGCTCGGCCAGCGGGCGGGACGGCTCGCCCTCGAAGTCGATCAGCGACCACCGCCCGCCTCCGCTCCCGGCCTCGCCGTCGTCCCCGCTCAGCAGCGCCTGCCCCAGGTGCAGATCGCCGTGGATGCGCTGGGCGGGCCAGGTGCGGCCCGCGTGCCCCAGCGCGGCCAGGTCCTCGTACGCGCCGTGCAGCGCCGCGCGGTACGGCTGGAGGGCGGGCACCGCGGCGGCGGCCGAGTCGAGCCGCTCGCTCATGGCCGCGGCGAGGTGTTCGATCTGCGGGCGGCGCAGTACGGAGGTGGGCAGCGCACGGGCCATCGCCAGATGCACCTCGGCGGTCGCGTGCCCCAGCGCGCGGGCGGCGTCGGTGAAGTCGCCCCGGGCGGCGAGGGCGTCCAGCGCGAGCTGCCAGCCGTCCCGGGAACCGGCCAGGAAGGGCTGGAGCACCCCGAGGGTGAAGGGTTCGGGCCGTGGCCCGGCGCCCTCGGCCGGGGGTTCGGCCTCGAACCACGCGGCGGGCGCGGGCACCCGGGCGCAGCCGGTGTGGGCGAGCGCGAGGGGAAGTTCCAGGTCGGGGTTGGTGCCGGGGCTGACCCGTCGGAAGAGCTTGAGAATGTACGTATCGCCGTAGACCACCGAGGAGTTGGACTGCTCGGCGGTCATCACCCGGGGCGTGAGCGCGGAGGGGATCGCGCTGGACGGCTCCCGTACGAAGCGCAGCGGGCCGAGCCGTCCGGGCATCCGCAGCCGCTCCAGCAGCAGGGTGGTGAGCCGGGGGTCGAGCAGCGCCTCGTACACCGTCTGTCCGTCCAGCGGCCCGCCGCTGGGCCTGCCGATGAGCGCGGGGGCGAGCGGCGGCGGAAGGGCGGGGCGCGCCCCGAGCAGGATCTGGTAGCAGTCGCTGGCCGCCGTCCCGCGCCGGTGGCCGCAGCCGGAGCCGTGCCGGTGGCCGGGCGGCTCCGGCTGCTGGGCGCGGATCAGCAGATGGAGCAGACCGGGCGTGGTGCCGCCCGACCGCCACGGCAGCAGCTCGGTCGCGGAGACCAGCGCGAAGCCGGTGACGGGACGGCCCTTGCCCGCGAACCAGCGCTGCCGGGGCAGCCACTCGGCGAGCAGTGGCGCGAGCGAGGCGAGCAGCCCGGACGGGCCCGCGGTGGCGGCCGCGGCCGTGCGGGCGGCCGACGTCGGGGGCTGGTCCCGCGGTACGGCGGTCGGCGGGTGGTGTGCCCCCCGGGAGAGCGGAGCTTCCGGCATGGCGTCGCGTCCTTTCCCCGGGCACACGACAGATCAGGGCAAAGTGTCCCGGATTGCGGCATTGACTGTGCGACGGTGCGGGACGTGTCGGGCGAGGATCGTCCGTACGGCGAGCTCGGTGTACGCGATCCGGTCCGCCGGAGGCGGATGTGAGTATCAGGGTGCCCATGACGGGGGGTCGAAAACGCCCGTACGCGCCCGAGATGGGCGCGTACGGAGGGGCTGCCCGGAGCGGGGGCCGTGCGCCGGCCGAAACCACACGGCGGACGTGGCGCCTGCGGCGGGCTGTTCCCCTACCCGCCCCTTCCCGAACCATGGGGCTCCGCCCCTGGACCCCGGACGCCCTTCGGGCGTGTCCTCAATCTCCCCCAGCTACCGCTGGGAGGTGCCCCCCCTGACGGGCTGAAAATCAGCCCCTCCGGCGATTGAGGAGCGGGGTCTGGGGCGGAGCCCCCCACGCGGCGGAGCCGCATATCGTCAGGTGTCGGGAAGGGGCGGGGAGGGGAAAGGCATCGCTCAGTCGACCCAGTGCCCCACCGCTTCGCTGCGCCGCAGCCGGAACCAGTAGAAGCCGTGCCCGGCCAGGGTCAGCAGATACGGCAGCTCGCCGATGGCCGGGAAGCGGACCCCGCCGATCAGCTCGACCGGATGGCGCCCGGCGAAGGACTGGAGATCGAGCTCGGTGGGCTGGGCGAAGCGCGAGAAGTTGTTCACGCACAGCACCAGGTCGTCCTCGCCGTCCCGGGTGGAGGGGGCCTCGCGGAGGAAGGCGAGGACGGCCGGGTTGGAGGACGGCAGCTCGGTGTAGGAGCCGAGCCCGAAGGCGGGGTTCTGCTTACGGATCTCGATCATCCGGCGGGTCCAGTGCAGCAGCGAGGACGGGCTGCTCATGGCCGCCTCGACATTGGTGACCTGATAGCCGTAGACCGGGTCCATGATGGTCGGCAGGAACAGCCGCCCCGGATCGCAGGAGGAGAAGCCCGCGTTGCGGTCGGGGGTCCACTGCATGGGGGTGCGCACGGCGTCGCGGTCGCCGAGCCAGATGTTGTCGCCCATGCCGATCTCGTCGCCGTAGTACAGGATCGGCGAACCGGGCAGCGACAGCAGCAGCGCGGTGAACAGCTCGATCTGATTGCGGTCGTTGTCCAGCAGGGGCGCCAGCCGTCTGCGGATGCCGATGTTGGCCCGCATCCTGGGGTCCTTGGCGTACTCCGCGTACATGTAGTCGCGCTCTTCGTCGGTGACCATCTCGAGCGTCAGCTCGTCGTGGTTGCGCAGGAAGATGCCCCACTGGCAGCCGGAGGGGATAGCGGGGGTCTTGGCGAGGATCTCCGAGACCGGATAGCGGGACTCGCGCCGCACCGCCATGAAGATGCGCGGCATCACCGGGAAGTGGAAGGCCATATGGCATTCGTCGCCGCCCGCCTCGTAGTCGCCGAAGTAGTCGACGACGTCTTCCGGCCATTGATTGGCCTCGGCCAGCAGCACGGTGTCCGGGTAGTGGGCGTCGATCTCGGCCCGCACGCGCTTGAGCAGCTGATGGGTGCGCGGGAGGTTCTCGCAGTTGGTGCCCTCCTCGGCATACAGATATGGGACGGCGTCGAGCCGGAATCCGTCGATGCCCAGGTCCAGCCAGAAGCGCAGGGCGGCCAGTACCTCCTCCTGGACGGCCGGGTTCTCGAAGTTGAGGTCCGGCTGGTGCGAGAAGAAGCGGTGCCAGTAGTACTGCTTGCGTACTGGATCAAAGGTCCAGTTGGACGCCTCGGTGTCGACGAAGATGATCCGCGCGTCCTGGTACTGCTTGTCGTCGTCGGCCCAGACGTAGTAGTCGCCGTACGGTCCGTCCGGGTCGCCGCGGGACTCCTGGAACCACGGGTGCTGATCACTCGTGTGGTTCATGACAAAGTCAATGATCACGCGCATCCCGCGCTGATGAGCGGCGTCGACGAACTCCACGAAGTCCGCGAGGTCCCCGAACTCCGGCAGTACGGCGGTGTAGTCCGAGACGTCGTAGCCGCCGTCGCGCAGCGGTGAGGCGAAGAACGGGGGCAGCCACAGGCAGTCCACGCCCAGCCACTGCAAATAGTCCAGCTTGGCCGTCAGGCCCTTGAGGTCGCCGACGCCGTCGCCGTTGCTGTCCTGGAAGGAGCGGACCAGGACCTCGTAGAAGACCGCGCGCTTGAACCAGTCGGGATCGCGGTCGCCCGCGGGCGTGTCCTCGAAGGTGTCCGGTACGGGCTCGTTGACGATCATGTTGTGGGTGACCCTCCGATCGGTGAGGACGGTCGCAGGGACAGCACATGTGCCGGAGCCATATCCCGCCCCGGCTCCAGGCGCACGTAGTTGTCCCTGCCCCAGTGATAGGTCTCGCCGGTGAGCTCGTCGCGCACCGGGACGGACTCATGCCACTCGAGGCCGAGTTCCGGCATGTTCAACGAGACCGTGGCCTCCTGGGTGTGGTGAGGGTCGAGGTTGACGACCGTGACCACACACGAGTCGCCCGCACGCTTGGAGTAGACGATGACGGAATCGTTGTCGGCGTGGTGGAATCTGAGGTTGCGCAGCCGGCGCAGGGCGGGATGGCGGCGGCGCACCCGGTTCAGCCGGGTGAGCAGCGGGGTGATCGATCTGCCGTCGCGCTCGGCGGCCGCCCAGTCGCGCGGCCGCAGCTGGTACTTCTCCGAGTCCAGGTACTCCTCGCTGCCGGGGCGTACCGGGGTGTTCTCGCACAGCTCGTAGCCCGCGTAGACGCCCCAGGAGGGGGAGAGGGTGGCGGCGAGCACGGCGCGCACCGCGAAGGCGGGCCGGCCGCCCTCCTGGAGGTAGGCGTGCAGGATGTCGGGGGTGTTGACGAAGAAGTTGGGCCGCATCCAGGCGGCCGCGTCCCCGGACAGCCCGGTGAGGTAGTCGGTGAGCTCCTGCTTGGTGTTCCGCCAGGTGAAGTAGGTGTACGACTGGTGGAAGCCGACCGCGCCGAGGGTGTTCAGCATCGCCGGGCGGGTGAACGCCTCGGAGAGGAAGAGCACATCGGGGGCGGTGCGGTGGATGTCGCCGAGCACCTTCTCCCAGAAGACCACCGGTTTGGTGTGCGGATTGTCCACCCGGAAGATCCGCACCCCGTGCGCCATCCAGAAGCGCAGCACCCGCTCGGTCTCCCGGACCAGACCGTGGAAGTCCCGGTCGAAGGCGAGCGGATAGATGTCCTGGTACTTCTTGGGCGGGTTCTCGGCGTACGCGATGGTGCCGTCGGCGCGCTGGTGGAACCACTCGGGGTGCTGGGCGACCCAGGGGTGGTCCGGTGAGCACTGGAGCGCGAAGTCCAGCGCGACCTCCATGCGCAGCTCACGGGCGCGCGCCACGAAGTGGTCGAAGTCCTCCAGGGTGCCGAGGTCGGGGTGGATCGCGTCGTGGCCGCCGTCGGCCGAGCCGATGGCCCAGGGCGAGCCCACGTCGAAGGGGCCCGCGGAGAGGGTGTTGTTGGGGCCCTTGCGGAAGGCGGTGCCGATGGGGTGGATCGGCGGCAGATAGACCACGTCGAAGCCCGCGGCGGCGATCGCGGGCAGCCGTTCGGCGGCGGTGCGCAGGGTGCCGCTGAGCGGCCGCCGCCCCTCGGTCACCCTGGCGCCTTCCGAGCGTGGGAAGAGCTCGTACCAGGAGCCGAACAGCGCACGCTCCCGGTCCACCTGGAGCGGCATGGGGCGCGAGGAGGTGACCAACTCCCGCAGGGGGTGGCGGTCGAGGGCGTCGGTCACATCGGGCGCGAGCGCCGCGGCGAGCCGGTCGGCCACCGGGCGGCGCTCGTCGCGCAGCCCGTCGACGGCGGCCAGCACCGCCTCCCGGCCGTCGTTCTTGGGCACTCCGGCGGCGGCCCGCTCATGCAGCAGGGCGCCCTCCTCCAGGACCAGATCGGTGTCCATCCCGGCCGGGACCTTGATCCGGGCGTGATGGCGCCAGGTGGCGATCGGATCGCTCCACGCCTCGACCGTGTACGTCCAGCGGCCGGGCGCGCCGGGCGTGATCTCGGCGCCCCAGCGGTCGGTGCCGGGGGCGAGTTGACGCATCGGGGTCCAGGGGCCCGAGCGGCCGGACGGATCGCGGAGGACCACATTGGCGCTGACCGCGTCATGGCCCTCCCGGAACACGGTGGCGCTGACCTCGAAGGTCTCGTCCACCACCGCTTTGGCGGGGCGGCGGCCGCAGTCGATCAGCGGGCGGATATCCAGAATGGGAATGCGACCGATCATAGGATCACCTGACGGCGTTGCGGATGGAGGTGCTGGGGCGGCTTTTGTCCTTTGTATCGGTTTTGCCGCCGGGCGATGGGTTGCGGGCATGACAGCTCCTGTCCGCGTTCACTCTGGTGGGCGGATGGGGTCGGCCATGGGGGGCGCGCGTGGAAAGCCTTCCCCTGTGGAACGGGGAGACAATCCGGGTTCCCGTGAACGACCGGTTCGTAACGCCGGGTACATGAATCGGCCCCGCCCGTAGGCGGGGCCGTCCACATGACACGTGCCGGCGCTACGTCAGTTGGCTATCCGCAGCAGACGGTTGGGTGAGCCCGCGCCCGCGCCGCGCACCCGGCCCCTGCTCGCCCCGGCCGTCAGCGCCGCCCCGACCTCGGCCGGAGTGGCGAGGCGATGGCCGGCCAGGTACAGCGCGGCGGCGCCCGCGACATGCGGGGCCGCCATCGAGGTGCCGGACAGCGTCCTGGTCGCCGTATCGCTCGCGTCCGACGCCGAGACGATCCGGTCACCCGGTGCGAACAGGTCAATTCCCGGGCCCCAGTTGGAGAACCCCGAGCGCCGGTCGGCGCGGTCGGTCGAGCCCACCGTGAGCGCCCCGGCCACCCGGCCCGGGGAGAAGGACCCGGCCGGCCGGTCCTGATTGCCCGCCGCCACGGTGAAGACCAGACCGGCGGCGATCCCCGTCCGCACCGCCGCGTCCCACTCCGGCAGCGGAGTGGCGGACGCCGAGCCCAGGCTCAGATTGACCACCGCGGGCCGCCTGGCGTGTCGCAGCACCCAGTCCATACCGGCCAGCACCTGCGCGATGGTGCCCTCGCCCCGGTCGTCCAGCACCCGGACCGCCACGATCGCCGCCTTCTTCGCCACCCCGTAGCGGCTGCCCGCCGCCGTGGCGGCCACATGGGTGCCATGGCCGTTGCCGTCCTCGGCCACCGGATCGTCGTCCACGAAGTCCCAGCCGGAGCGGGCCCGGCCGCCGAAGTCCTCGTGCGAGACGCGGACCCCGGAGTCGATGACGTAGATCGTGGTCCCGCGCCCGCCGCCGCTGGGCGCGGTGTACGCCCCGTCCAGCCGCCGGCCTGGCTGGTCGATCCGGTCCAGGCCCCACGGCGGCCGCGCCCGCCCGTGCGGCGGGGTGGACGGCGGATGTGCCCGGGTCCACCGCAGGGACACCCGCCCGTCCCGGGTCACCGAGGCGATACGCGGATCGGCCGCGAGACGCCGGGCCTGTGCCGCGCTCGCCCGTACCGCATAGCCGTTGAGCGCGCTGCGGTAGACCCGGCCCACCCGCGCCCCGTACCGCTCGACCAGCGCCCGGCCCGTCCCGGAGGCCGCCGCGGGCACTCCCGCGCCCCGCTTGAGGGCGACGATATAGCCGTGGGTGCCCGACCCGCCCGTGGCCTGGACCCCCTGTGCGGGAACGGTCTGAGCGGGCGACAAGACCACCAGGACCACCGCGACGACGGCGGCCGGAGCCGCCACCTTCCGACGGCGGCCCGAGGATGCGCATGCCATGGAACGATCCCCTCCCCAACTCGACGGCGCAAGCCTGGCGTGGGACGAAAGATCCCGACAAGGGCGCATCAGGGGGCGTGGAACGCGCCGGTCTCCCTCGACAGCAGCCGCAGCGCCGCCTCCGCCGGCGACCCCGGCTCCGCCCCGTACATCAGCAGGCACTGGCCCCCCGAGTCCGGCAGCCGGGTCATCTCGAAGTCCAGCTCCAGCGACCCCACCAGGGGGTGGTGGAAGGACTTGGTGCCGAAGGCGCACCGGCGCACCGGGTGGCGCGCCCACAGCGCCGCGAACTCCCCGCTCTTCATGGTCAGTTCGCCGACCAGCTCGGCCAGCCGCCGGTCGTCCGGGTGCGCCCCCGCCACCACCCGCAGCGAGGAGACCGCGCGCCGCGCCTCGCCCTTCCGGTCCGGATACAGCTCCCGGGTGTGCGGATCGAGGAACAGCATCCGCTGGGTGTTGGGCCGGGCCCCGGGGCGCTCGGGCGCGTCGGCGGGCAGATGCCCGGCGATCAGGGCGTGCCCCAGCGGATTCCACGCCAGGACGTCGAAGCGGAGGTCCAGGACCACGGCCGGTACGCCGTCCATCGCGGCGATCAGCCGCCGGGTCGCCGGGCGCGCCGACGGGGGCCGTGGCGCGGGGCGGCGGCCGGTGCGCGGCGGACGGGCCAGATTGCCCAGATGCGTCCGCTCGTCCGGGGTCAGCCGCAGCGCACGGGCGATGGCGTCCAGCACCCCGTCCGAGGCGCCGGTGGACTGGCCCTGTTCCAGCCGGGTGTAGTACGCCGCGCTCACCCCGGCCAGCTGCGCCAGCTCCTCGCGGCGCAGCCCCGGGACCCGGCGCCGGGTCCCGTACGCGACCAGGCCGACGTCCTCGGGGCGCAGCCCGGCGCGGCGGGTGCGCAGAAAACTTCCCAGCTCGGCTGGTATGTCCATACCCACCAGTGTCCGGCACGGGCACGCGCCGTGCCTGTCCCTGTGAGGGTCAGGCACGGCGCGCGGTCATCCGGACGTCACTTGTAGGTGATCGTCACTTGTAGGTGATGTCCGACGAGCTGTACTTGCAGTAGGTGCCGTCCGGGCCGCTGCCGTTCTCGGTGGGCTCCTTGCCCGTGTTGTTCCCGATGTACTTCTGGCACGGGACGATCTTCTTGCTGCTGTCCCCGATGATCGTGATGCCGCGCAGGGTCAGCGAATCGCCGTAGTTGGTGTTGATCCCGCCGATGGCCTTGCCCGGGGCGGTGACCTCGGTGTCGCTCACATTGATGGTGCGCTTGTACTGCGACGAGCAGTTGCCGCAGGAGCGGACCAGCTTGCCGAAGTCCTGGACCGCGAAGCCCGAGATGTTGAGCGTGCCGCCGCCGTTGAACTGGAACACCTTGTCCGAAGCCTTGCGGGCGCCGCCGCCGATCACGTTGTACGTCTTGCCGGTGCCCCGGAAGGTGGCGGCGTCCTCGCCGACGTCCTCCCACCACACGTTCTGGAGCGTGCAGCTGCCCTTGCAGTGCACGCCGTCGGCGGCCGGGGAGCCGAGGATGACGTTCTTCAGGGTGGCGCCGTCCGCGAGCTCGAACAGCGGGTCCTGGCCCTCGTCCTGGCCGCCGGAGCCGAGGTCGCCCGAGCCGTAGTAGCGCTTCATCCCACCGTCCGTGGTCCCGCTGACGCTGATGGTCTTGGTGACCGCCTGCGGGCTGCCGCTGGGGGTGGGCCAGGTGGCGGCGGATGCCGTGGGCAGCGTCAGACCGGTGGTGATCGCGCCCGCGGTGAGTGCGATAGCGCCGAGGGCGCCGACTGCCGCCCGGTGCCTGATGCGTTGTCCAGCCATGCTGATCTCCTTCTTGGTGGGGGGTTTCACGGGGTGGTGATGGCGGGCCGCGGCGGGGTCGCCATCTTGTTGCCGATGAAGAAGCTGGGGTGCGGGGGCTGGTTGTAGGCCGTGTTCTGCCAGGCCAGCGCCTCGCGGTACTGCCGGTCATGGAGCAGCGTGGTGATCTTCCGGTCGGTTTCGTACGGCGTGGAGTAGATCCGCAGCGCCCTGTTGTCGCTCGTCGGCCAGACCACCTCCTCGCGCCAGTCGCCGAGGATGTCGCCGGACAGCGCCGGGGTGGCCTTGGTGCCGTTGCCGGAGTGCACCCCGGAGCCGGTGAGCAGCCGGGTGTCACCGGAGGTGCCGTACTTGTCGATATGCGTGCCGTCCAGCAGCTCGCGCACCGGATCGCCGTCCCACCAGGCCAGGAAGTTGATCGAGGAGGGCTTACGGCCCTTGGCGCCGCCGCCCTCGTCGCGGATCTGGTCGTCCCGCGCGGACCACATCTCGGCGCCGTCGCTGCCCGCCCAGATGTCGCCGGCCACGCCGCGCCCGTTGTCGCCGCCCGAAGCGGTGGACCACAGCACCTGGCCGGTGCGGGCGTCGGCGAAGTACGAGCCCGGCTTGGCGGAGTCCTCGTCCACCTTGAAGTACTCCAGGCCCGGCCGTGAGGGGTCGAGATCGCCGAGGTGGGCGGCGTCGCCGTGGCCGTTCTTCGTGGTCCACAGCCCCGCGCCGTTGTCGTCCACGGCCATCGAGCCGTAGACGATCTCGTCCCGGCCGTCGCCGTCCACGTCCCCGGTGGCCAGCGCGTGGTTGCCCTGGCCGTCGTAGCCCTTGCCGGTGTTGGTGGAGCTGTTGGTGTCGAACGTCCACTGACGGGTGAGCTGCCCACCGCTGAACCGCCAGGCGGAGATCACGGTGCGGGTGTAGTAGCCGCGCGCCTCGATCAGCGAGGGGGTGGAGCCGTTGAGATACGCCGTCCCGGCCAGGAAGCGGTCCACGCGGTTGCCGTAGGAGTCGCCCCAGGAGGAGACGGTGCCGCGCGGCGGGACATAGTCCACCGTGCTCATCGCGGCGCCGGTACGGCCGTTGAACATCGTCAGGTATTCCGGCCCGTCGAGCACATAGCCGCTGGAGTTGCGGTGGTCGGCGGATGCGCTGCCGATGGTCTTCCCGGCGCCGTCGACCGTGCCGTCCGCGGTCTTCATCGCGATCTCGGCCTGGCCGTCGCCGTCGTAGTCGTACACCTGGAACTGGGTGTAGTGGGCGCCGGAGCGGATGTTGCGGCCCAGGTCGATCCGCCACAGCCGCTGCCCCTGAAGGGTGTAGCCGTCGACGACGGTGTTGCCGGTGACGCCCGACTGGGAGTTGTCCTTGGCGTTGGTCGGCTGCCATTTGAGGACGAAGTCCAGGTCGCCGTCGCCGTCGAGGTCGCCCACCGAGGCGTCGTTGGCCTCGTAGGTGTAGTCCGAGCCGCCCGCCGGCGGCGAGATCGGCACGTCGTAGTACCCCGGGCGGAACTGGATCGCGCTCGGTGAGGCGGGCTGCTCCACCCCGCCCACGACGGCCCGCACGGTGTAGTCCGCGCTGTTCGGGGCGTCCTTGTGGAGGTAGTTGGCCGTGGTGATGGGGGAGGAGTTGACCTTGACCGTGCCCCGGTAGAGGTTGAACGTCACATCGTTCGGATCGGTGGCCAGCCAGCGCCAGCTGACCAGGTTGTCATTGCCGGTGTGCACGCTCACCAGCCCCCGGTCCAGCCGCTCCAGCTGGGCCGCGGCGGCCGCCTTCGGCGTGGTCCCCTTGTCCTCGGCGGCCTCCGAGACGCTCACCAGCGAGGTGACGGTCAGCGCGCCCGCCGCACAGGCGGCGGCCAGCATCCGGCCGCGGGCCGCCCCCGTCCGGCCCCTGGGCGGGGCGGATCCGGGCGGATGATCAGGGGGCGGAATGTGCGAACTGTCCCGAGAGCGCACGTGGTCCTCCAAGGCATGGGGGGGGGAAGGTGTGCCCCCTAGTCGTCCCCTTGGCCGGAAAGGTTGCCGCCTTCGGGCCGACTTCTCGGGAGCCGGGCGAAACAGTCGAAACGGGGACTCCTCGCCCGCTACCGTCGAGGGGTGAAGGCCATTCGTCGATTCAGCGTGCGCCCCGTCCTTCCGGAGCCCCTGCGACCGCTCAACCGGCTGGCGCGCAATCTGCGCTGGTCCTGGCATCCCGAGACCCGCGAGCTCTTCGAGTCCGTGGACCCCGAGGGATGGCGGGAGTCGGGCGGCGACCCGGTGCGGCTGCTGGGCGCCGTGCCCGTCTCCCGGCTCGCGGACCTCGCCGAGGACCGCCCCTTCCTGCGCCGTCTCACGGCGGCCGCGGATGATCTGGACGACTATCTGACCGGCCCCCGCTGGTACCAGGGGCGGGTCGCCGCCGAGGACCGCGCCGGGCCGCGCCCCGGCGGGCCCGTACCTTCCGTATCTTCCGCACCCTCCGGACCTCCCGTGTCTTCCGCGCCCTCCGGATCTTCCGCACCCGCCGGACTGCCCGCCGCGATCGCCTACTTCTCGCCGGAGTTCGGGATCACCGCCGCCCTGCCCCAGTACTCCGGCGGCCTCGGCATCCTCGCCGGTGACCACCTCAAGGCCGCGAGCGACCTCGGCGTGCCCCTGATGGGCGTCGGACTGCTCTACCGCCACGGCTACTTCCGGCAGTCGCTCTCCCGCGAGGGCTGGCAGCAGGAGCACTATCCGGTCCTGGACCCCGATGAACTGCCGCTCACCCAGCTGTGCGAGGCGGACGGCCGGCCCGTCCGGATCCCGCTCACCCTGCCCGGCGGCCGCCACCTCCACGCACGCGTCTGGCAGGCCCAGGTGGGCAGGGTGCCGCTGCTGCTGCTCGACTCCGACGTGGAGGAGAACGGCCACGGCGAGCGCGAGGTCACCGACCGGCTCTACGGCGGCGGCAGCGAGCACCGGCTGCTCCAGGAGATGCTGCTGGGCATCGGCGGCGTGCGCGCCGTGCGCGCGTACTGCCGGCTCACCGGCCACCCCGGCCCCGAGGTGTTCCACACCAACGAGGGCCACGCCGGATTCCAGGGCCTGGAGCGCATCCGGGAACTGATCGCCGCCGGAACCGGCTTCGACGCCGCCCATGAGGCGGTCCGGGCCGGGACCGTCTTCACCACCCACACTCCCGTCCCCGCCGGAATCGACCGCTTCGACCGCGAGCTGGTCGCCCGCCACTTCGGCGACGGCGCCGAGCTGCCCGGGATCGAGGTCGAGCGGATCCTCGCGCTCGGCATGGAGACCTACCCCGGCGGTGAGCCCAACCTCTTCAACATGGCCGTCATGGGGCTGCGCCTGGCCCAGCGCGCCAACGGGGTCTCCACCCTGCACGGCCGCGTCAGCCGGGAGATGTTCGCCGGGCTCTGGCCCGGCTTCGACCCCGAGGAGGTGCCCATCACCTCCGTCACCAACGGGGTGCACGCACCCACCTGGACGGCCCCCGAGGTCACCCGGCTCGGCGCCCGGCAGTTCGGCCACCTCGCCGACGGCGAGCTCTGGGAGCTGCGCCGCACCCTGCGCAAGCGGCTGGTCGCCGAGGTCCGGCGGCGGCTGTACGACTCCTGGCGGCAGCGCGGCGCGGGCACCGCGGAGCTCGGCTGGATCGACGGGGTGCTCGACCCCGACATCCTCACCATCGGCTTCGCCCGCCGCGTCCCCTCCTACAAGCGGCTCACCCTGATGCTGCGCGACCAGGACCGGCTGATGGAGCTGCTGCTCCACCCCGAGCGGCCGATCCAGATCGTCGTGGCAGGCAAGGCCCACCCGGCCGACGACGGCGGCAAGCGGCTGGTCCAGGAGCTGGTGCGGTTCGCCGACGACCCCCGAGTGCGCCACCGCCTGGTCTTCCTGCCCGACTACGGCATGGGCATGGCCCAGAACCTCTACCCCGGCTGCGACGTCTGGCTCAACAATCCGCTGCGCCCGCTGGAGGCATGCGGCACCAGCGGGATGAAGGCCGCCCTGAACGGCTGCCTCAACCTCTCCGTCCTCGACGGCTGGTGGGACGAGTGGTACGACCCGGACTTCGGCTGGGCCGTCCCCACCGCCGACGGCGACGCCATCGACGAGACCCGCCGCGACGACATCGAGGCCGCCGCCCTCTACGACCTGCTGGAACAGCGCGTCGCCCCGCGCTTCTACGACCGCGGCCCGGACGGCATCCCCGGCCGCTGGGTCGCCATGGTCCGGCGCACCCTCACCACCCTCGGCCCCAAGGTGCTCGCGGGCCGCATGGTCCGCGAGTACGTCGAGCGGCTCTACGCCCCCGCCGCCCGCTCCCACCGCGCCCTGGACCCCGCGGCCGCCGCCGAACTGGCCACCTGGAAGGCCCGCCTCCGCGCCGCCTGGCCGGACGTCGCCGTCGACCATGTCGAGGCCCAGCTCACCCCGCCCGCCCCCGGCGGCGCCGCCGAACTGGGCTCGACGCTCTCCCTACGAGTACGGGTGCGCCTGGGCGCCCTGGACCCGGCGGACGTGGAGGTCCAGGCGGTCGCGGGCCGGGTCGACGACACCGACCGCATCACCGGCGCCACCCATGTCCCCCTCAAACCCACCACGGGCCCCGACCCCGAGGGCCGCCACCTCTACGAAGGCCCCCTGGCCCTCAACCGCACCGGCCCCTTCGGCTACACCGTCCGCATCCTCCCCACCCACCGCCTCCTGGCGGGCCCCGCCGAACCAGGACTCGTCGCCCTGCCCTCGGAGGCCACGGCCGAAGCGGCGGGAGTCCTGATGCGCTGAGCCTCCGGCGGCTAAGCTGGTGACGGACCGTCCGGCACGGGGGAAAGTGCCACCTCATGTCCGACGTCTCGGGGTGCACGAAAAAAGCCGGCCGCCGCCCGCGTGGCGGCCGGAATTGCCGACGGTCCCGGAGAGCGGTGCTCTCCGGCTGTTCGTATTGAGATCTTGGACGTCGGCAGGACCTCAGCTGACCACCGTACGAGGTGGTCGGGCTGAGCCTGCCGGGCCATCGGTTCGACCACCCGACCGAGGGGTGTGAGAACTGGTGGACTGGGACACCGTCACCCTGCTCGTGCTGGCCGCCTTCGGCCTGGCCGGGCTGATACTGACCCTGGCAGCCGAGCTCCTGTCCAAAGTCCCCGCCGTCATCGAGGCATGGCGCCGGGTCCGGGCCACATGGCGCGGAGGCGACGACTAAGCGCTCCGCTGGAAGTGCCGCGATGTGTCGTTGGCCGTCCGCGGCGCCGTCGTGGCTGGTCGCGCCCACGCGGCGGAGCCGCACATCGACACAGCCCCGCGCCCCTTCGGGGCGCTGCCGAACCGTAGCGGATTTCGCCCGACCCGCTTAGGACGACCAGTGGGAGGACTGGAAGAACCGGAAGGACTGGAAGAACCGGAAGGACTGGAAGGACCGGGAGGACCGGGAGGGCCGCCCACCGGACTCGCCGTCAGAGCGATTCGAGCTCAGCCCGATAACCTTCGGTCACATAGGGCATTTCCGTCGGCCGCTCCGCGTCCAGCAGCCCGCGGACCCGCCCCAGTAGCTCCTCCCGTGTCGCGTGCTCCAGAGTGATCACGTAGCTGCGGGAGGCGACCATGTCCAGGATCTCTTCAGCCGTCATCGGATGGCTCCAGCGAAAGTCCTGCCGCTCGACGGGGCCGAACGGGGCGCCCACGCGGTCCACTTGCCGGTCTTCCGTCGGCGCCGCGGCGTAGTCGCGCAGAATCCGCTCCAGCCCCGCCACCCAGGGCGCCGACAGATCACGGGAGTTCCACACCAGCCCCAGCCGCCCGCCCGTGCGCAACACCCGGGCGATCTCCGGGACCGCCCGCCGCGGGTCCACCCAGTGCCAGGCTTGTGCGCAGACCACTGTGTCCACGCTCGAGTCCGGCAGGGGGATCGACTCCCCTGTCCCCTCCAGAACGCGGACACCAGGGAGCACCTGGGAGAACCGCTCGCGCATCCCGGCCGAGGGCTCCACCGCGATGACCTCCCGACCCGGGGCCCGCAGCGCACGGGTCAGCTTGCCGGTGCCCGCTCCCAGATCGACGACGCCCTGTGCCCGCTCAGGCACCAGCCAGGCCACCGCCTCCGGCGGATAGGGCGGGCGACCACGCTCATAGGCATCCGCCGCGGCCCCGAACGAGCCCGCCTGACGTTGTCTCTCCCGCTCCTCGGCTGTCGCCATGCCAAGCATCCTGCCAGGCGGCCCACTCGGCGCAACCATGCGGACGCGCTACGAGCGACTCAGGCAGGCCCTTGCACGTGCGATGAGACGGTGCGCCTGGGCTCCGTAGACGGCGGTCTCGCTCAGGTTTTCCCAAACGCGCTTGTACAGGGTGACATCAGCTGCCGACTCAAGATGCAGCTCAGTGTTGATCGTCTCGACGATCACGCGCTCGTCGTCGAAGATCCAGAAACCATGCTTGGGTGTGAGCTTGAGAGGTGCGCCAAGGGGAATGACGCCGAATGAGACGCTGCTCATCCCGATAAGGCCGACGAGGCGGTCAAGCTGTGCCGCCATCACGTCGTGGGGACAGATCAGGGCGTGCATTACGCCCTCCCAGATGAGGATGTCAAAGCGCTTGCCCGGTTCGTAGAGAACCTGCTGGCGCTTGACCCGTGCGCGTACCGCCTCCTCGGTGTCCCGAGGCGTCCGCATCAGCTCGGCGTTCTGTAGCAACAGGCACCGTGCGTACTCCGGAATCTGGAACAAGCCCGGGATGACGGTGGCCTCATAGCCCCGAACGGTCGACGTCCGGTGGTACTCGACGACGTATTTCTCTTGTACGCCGCGATGGCCGGAAGCGAGCTGGCGCCGCCACGATCGCTGCTGTGATTCGAGGCCGCGGAGGCGTGCCTTCAGGTCCTCGGCTTGGGATGGAGCGCCAACCGCATCGACCCACGCTTCAAGGTCTATGACGGTAGCAGTCTGTTTGCCGTTCTCCAGCCTTGAGACCTTCGAACGTTGCCAGCCGAGTCGGGCCGCCAGCTCCTTGCCATTGAGGCCGGCCTCGGTGCGCAGCTCACGCAGCCGCGCACCAAGGGCGATACGGCCGGCCTGAAAGTCAGTGGTCACACGGACGACGGTACCTATGCCTGAAACTCCCTGGTGGGTACAGCATGGTGCCATGCGGCGTCACGGACCTGACAGGCGTGGACCACTGATTCCGAGTCCTCCAGGACGTGCACGCCCAGGGTCCTTCCCGCGTTGTCGATGACGAACTTGACGACGGAGCGGGAATCGAACAGCCAGAAGTCATACTCCGGCAGACCCATACGCTCCGCGTCCGACCGGTAGAGATTCCGGACGTCCTCTCCGGCCTCGACGTTGCCGAGCCCGGATGCCAGCAGGAACCGTTGCCCCTCCGTGGGAGGCTGATCCACCAGGCGCACTCGCTCGAAGCGCTTGCCCTGCATCGTCTGCTCGCGGACATTGACGTGCCAGGGGCTGTCTGGGCTGTAGCCGAAGGTCTCCCCGCGCTGGAAGCGCGGCCAGTTGGGGCTGGCGAGGTCGGAGGCGTAAGCCCGCTGTGTCTCCAGCCGCCAGGCAGTGTGCTTGAAGTTCTCGAAGAAGTGGGAGACATCTTCGAAGGAAACGAGGTTGGGCACGTTTTGTACTCCTTGGGTGCGTAACGAGTCAGCAACTCGCGTGGGATGACGACGAATGCCTCTGACTCCTTGACGTCCCGGAGTTGAGCAAGGTGCCTGGGGTCGGTGAGAAGATCTCCCTGGACGATAAGATCGCCGGTTTCTTCGTTTTCGTAGAGCGTTGGGCAGTTGCCGTTCTCGGACGTCGTGCCGAGGAACCTCAACGCCATAGCGTTTCCCCTCCACTGGGTGATCGATCGGGTCATCAGAATGTCGTGGATAACGTCGAAGGGACAGGCGATTGCGCGGGATTGCGACGGTCATTCACCCATGCGTGTTGCTCTGCGCTCCCTTGAAGGGAAGTCAACTCCGGCTCGCGTGAGATCGTCGAGCAACTTCGAGCAATCACGTTGAGCAGCCGAGAGTGCGCTCCGTAGCGTCTCCGTCACCTACTCGTGCGGAGAAGTTGGCAGCCATGAGAATCACCGAAGAAGCATCGATGCCATGCGTTCCGAGCGTCACCGAGCGGCCGAAGAAGACGGAAGGCCGGTCGCCGAACTGCTGCGCGAGGCACTGGGCTGTCTCGGCTTCACTCCGGACGTAGCCATGCCCCACGGCGAAAAGGACGAGGCCCTGTTCTGGCCGGTTCTGCGAGGCGAGGTGACGGTCTCGGGACATCCGATGGTCGCCCTGGGACGTATTCCGCGCGACAGCGCGAATCGGCTCGCGGAAATCCTCATGCGTGCCGCTCTGGAAGAGCAGACCAAGAAGGCCGCCCCTCGGTGAGCCGTCCCTGAGACCCCCGTCCCGGCTGGACCGGAGCCCTGGCAGGTCGAGCCCAGCGCGGAACGGGTGCATGTGCACGACGGCGCGAGGAAAGTCCCCGCGCTGACAGCACCGAAGGGAATCTTCCCGATGCGCTTACGCGGATTCAAGGACGTCGTCCGACAGGACCCGGAGGACGACGGGCCGACCGAGGACGGTCAGCAGGGCGGATGCGGTGACGGTGACGGCTGCGGTCGGCAGTAGTCGCGTGACGTAGACGGGCGGCCCTCGCGCCTCGTGGGGGCCGCTTCTCCTGAGGAAAGCGGGCACATGCACCATCACGGCTACACCTGGCTCGGGTCCGCACATGAGTTGTTCAAGGACGGTCCCCGGCGTCCCCTTCACCCGGAGTTCAGATCTAGTGGGGTTGTTCCCCTGGAATGCGCTCACTGGCTGCTCAAGCCGACCGCCTTCATCCAGGGGACCTGGAGCGATGCGGAGCAGGCAGCGGCATGGTTCTGGCGGCGAGTGCGGGCTTCCGCAGCGGCGTTCGCTTCGGAACGCGACCGGGACACTACTCGGCTCGTCGATGCGACCCGTCGCGTGGTCGAACGGGTGGCGAGCGGTGAGGATGTGGTCGGCGGCTGGTATCTCACGGGACGGAGATTCCTGTCCGTGTGCCTCATCGCGTGCAGTCCGCACCGTCTGCGCCCCGAGATTCCCTGCCCCGTCGGCACTGCCGAAGGGATCAACCCGGTGACAGGTACTCCCACCGTTTGACGTGTGCGCAGCTGTGCAAACCGGCCTTCTTGGCTGCCGCCCCGGTCTCCTCCGCGCTGTCCTTGACGATGTTGGCGGTCAGGGCGAGTAGCAGGTCCATGCCGGGCTTGAGGTTCTGGATGGTGCTGTGCATCGTGTACAGCTCTTTCGCGTATGCGTCCAGCTTGCCCAGCCAGGTGTTCAACGCGGCTCGGTCGGATGCGGAATCGGGTTGGGGTAGCTCTTTGATGTCCTTCCGCAGGTCTCTGATCAGAGCGTTCCGCTTCTGGATCTTCGTCAGGTCGTCCGGGCCGAGTCCCTGGCCGTAGGCCAGGTCCCCGGTGAACCGGTCGGTGATGGTGTCGCACTTTTTGTCGGCACTCTCGACCAGCCCGGGAGGCGACGACGAGCAACTTCCCAGTGTGGCCACGCCGAGCAGCACGACCCCGACGAGCCCGCTCGCCCGCAAGGGGGCGAGGCGTCGGCGTGGCCGATGGCGATAGGTGCTCTCGTCGTGCATGTCATCCCGTTTCCGCCGTGGGTCATGGGGGCCGGGACACCCCGGCCACTGGCCGGGATGGTCCCGCGCCTGCCTCGGGACCCCTCTCCGGGGCGTGAGCCGCGCGCCGGGGCGGGGTGAGTTGTCCGGTTGGGTACTGTCCGTTCCCCAACGCGGCTCCTAGGCTTCAAGGTTGGCTATCCGACCGTTTCGGGAGGTGTTGTGCGAGACCAGAAGATGTACTGCTGCCCCTGTGGAACTGACGAGCCGCATCGTCGTCTCACTGCCGCCGAGAAGGCTTGGGTGAAGAACGAGACGCACCGGAAGAGCGTCGAGGACATCTTCATGTGCAAGGCGCCGAACTGCCGCAATCTACGGACCGGTTTCCAGAAGCGTCCCTTCGACCCGATCCTCCGCCTGCCTTTGCCTGAAGACCTCTGACCGCGCATGAGGTCGCGGCGCCGTGCGGCAGACCGAGGTTGGTCGCACGGCGCCGCCGTGCCTCCGCTCGCGCCCCTGCGAAGGTCGTGGTTGAACGCGGGACGAACATTGGATGAGAGGTGGGCCACACCGGCCACTTAAGCGATCTCGGAGCGTACATTCGCCCCCCTGAAGCCATTGCATG
This sequence comes from Streptomyces malaysiensis subsp. malaysiensis, assembly GCF_040653035.1. Lineage (NCBI taxonomy): Bacteria > Bacillati > Actinomycetota > Actinomycetes > Kitasatosporales > Streptomycetaceae > Streptomyces > Streptomyces malaysiensis. The sequence goes on along the minus strand of NZ_JBEZNG010000001.1, from coordinate 182,169 downwards.
CACGGGGGGCAACCATGAAGTGGCTGGAGCAGTTGACCGCGCCCGAGAATCTGCTGGCGCTTCTCGGTGTCGTGGTGACGGTCGGAGGACTGTCGTACGAGCGGCTGATTCCGGGCCGGAAGCGTATCGGCTATCGCGTGCAGATGGACACGCTGATAGATGACAGTACCCAGGACGGGCCGATTCATCAGCGGTTGCGGATGCTGGAGAACACCCCGGATCTGGCCGGGGCCTCGCTCGTCCTGCTGCGGATCGAGAACGACGGGTTCCGGAGCATCGACGCCGATGACTACATCACGGCCCCGGCGACGAATCACCGCGGGCTGACCGCGACCTTCCCCAATCGCACCGTGCGGGATGTGGCGGTCACCGAGCCCAGCCATCCTGATCTGCTGCGGCACCTTCCGCAGCGCGGAACCCCGGCGAACCCCGGTCTGGTCTGTGCGGGCAATGAGATCTCGCTGCCCCGGGTGCCGCTGAACAAGGGGGATCACTTCAAGCTGCTGGTGCTGCTGACGGGGGCCGGGACCGATAAGCCGCCGCATGTGGGCGGGCGGATCCGGGAAGGCAAGATCCGGAACAATGAGAAGTTCCGGCGGCCCAGCAATCGGATGCTCGGGCTCATCGGCAGTCTGCTGGCCCTGCTGATTCTCCAGCCGTTCGGTACGCAGCTGTTGCGGGACGATCCGCTGCCGCGTGGATGTGCCGAGGGAAATCTGACGATTGTCGGCTCGACCGCGTTCAAGCCGGTGTCCCAGGATGTGGGCAAGGCGTATCAGGGCGACTGCCGTGGTGCCGTGGTCACCGTGGAGGCGCAGGGCAGCGGGCGCGGCACGAAGACACTGATCGACGAGGGGGAGGCGGCGAAGGGCGGATTCCCGTCGTATGTCGCCTTCTCCGACGGCCCGGACGGGGATGGGAACCCCAAGCTCAAGGAGCATCTGGTGGCGCTGTCCGTCTTCAGCGTGGTGGTGAACAAGGACGTCCGGGTCACGGATCTCTCGCTCCAGGATCTCCGCGACCTTTATTCGGGCCGGATCACCAATTGGAATCAGCTGTCCGGCGGTCCCGATCTGCCGGTACGGCTGGTGAGCCGGGACGCGAAGTCCGGGACGCGCGGGGTGTTCGAGAACCGGGTGCTGCACGGCAATGAGATCTTCCGGACCTCCGACAACTGCCGGACCCCGAAGTTCGACAGGGACCGTGTCATCCGCTGTGAACTCGACAGCACGAGTGAGGTGTTGAAGACGGTGGCGGCCACCCCCGGCGCGATCGGCTATGCCGAACTGCACTCCGCGGAGGAGAGCGCCCGGCAGGGGCATCTCCATCTGTTGGCCGTGGAGGGACGCAAGCCCTCCATCGACGCGGTGCGGGAGCGGACGTACTCCTTCTGGGAGCCGGAGTACGCGTATACCTACACCGCTCCGCCCCCGAACTCCCTGACCTCGAAGTTCCTCGACTATCTGGCCGGGGACACCGGGCGGAACCTCATCGAGCAGCACGGTCATCTGCCCTGCTCCGCCGCGGAGAACCAGCGGGCGTGTCAGCTGGCGGCCGGCGGGCGGTAGGCCGGCGGTAGGTCGGCGGCAGAGCCCCGGCGGAGAGCGCGCCCGGCCGGGTGGGCGGGTACGGACCCGCCCACCCAGCCGGACGGGGTCACTTCACGTTGACGCCGCCCCAGGCGTTGTCGACCGCCTTGTACTCGGCGCTGCTCGCGCCGTACAGGGCCTTCGCGGCCTTGAGGGTCGCGGTGCGGGCCTTGGCGTAGTTGGTGGTCGAAGTCATGTACGAGGTCAGGGCCTTGTACCAGATCTTCTCGGCCTTGGCGCGGCCGATGCCCTTGACCGTGCGGCCGTCCTTGGTCGGGCTGTTGTAGGTCACCCCGCCGATGACCTTACGGCCGCTGCCCTCGGACAGCAGGTAGAAGAAGTGGTTGGCGATACCGGAGGTGAAGTGCGGGTCGTCGTTGCCCACACCGCTCTTCCAGTAGTCGTAGGACAGACCGTCCTTGCTGGGCTTGTCCATGTAGCGCAGCGGAGTGCCGTCGCCATTGATGTCGATCTTCTCGCCGATGAGGTAGTCACCGGGGTCCTTGGCGTTCTTGGCGTAGAACTCCACGGCGGTGCCGAAGATGTCGGAGGTCGCCTCGTTGAGCCCGCCGGACTCGCCGCTGTACTCCAGGTTGGCGGTGGCCGAGGTGAGCCCGTGGCTCATCTCGTGGCCCGCGACGTCGAGCGAGGTGAGGGGCTTCTTGTTGCCCGCGCCGTCGCCGTAGGTCATGCAGAAGCAGTCGTCGTCCCAGAAGGCGTTCTCGTACGCGTCGCCGAAGTGGACCCGGGAGTACGCGGCCTTGCCGTTGCCCTTGATGCCGTTCCGGCCGAGGACCTTCTTGTAGTAGTCCCAGGTCATGGCGGCGCCGTAGTGGGCGTCCACGGCGGCGGTCTGGGCGATGGTGGGCTTGCCGTTGCCCCAGACGTTGTCGGCGTCGTAGAACGCCGACCCCTTCTTGGTCTCGTCCCACGAGTGCTTGAGGTTGTACGTCCGGTGGCCGCCGCGCGCGGAGTCCTTCAGCAGCCACTGGCTGCCGCTCCTGACGCTGCCGACGGTGACCTTGCCGTTGTGCTGACCGGTGCCGGTGCCGTTCTGGACGGCCTGGAACTCGTACAGCTTCCGGCCGCTGTCGGCGTCGGTGATGACGTGCAGCTTGCTGGGCGTACCGTCCTTCCGCACCCCGGTGACGACGGTCTCGTAGGCGAGCACGGGCTTGCCGGTGGCGGCCCAGATCACCTTGCGCGGGGCGTCCTCGGCGCCGGTCTTCCTGTCGCCCGCGGCCTGCGCGGCGCTCAGCGCGGACCGCTCGGCGCCGGAGGGGGCGATGGCGGCGCTGGTGTCGGTGACCTCGATATCGGCGTCGGTCGCCTTGTCGACACTCCGGGAGGCGCCGCTCGCGGACTCATGGACGATCAGGTCGCCGCCGAGGACGGGGAGTCCGGCGTAGGTGCGCTCGTAGCGGGTGTGGGTGGTGCCGTCGGCGTCCTTCACGACATCCTTGACGATCAGCTTCTCCTCGGCCCCGAGCCTCAGCGACTTCGCGGTGGAGACCGTGGTCGCCCCCGCCTCGCGCAGCAACTCGGCGCGGGCCGAGGGGGAGAGGGAGACGGCGGAGGCGCCCGAGGCGCTGGCCGAAGGGGCCGGAGGAGCTGCCGCGTTCGCGGATCCGGCGGTGGCGCCGGCGGCGAGCAGGGAGGCGGCCAGGGTCGCCGCTCCGGCGGCGAGGGCGGTACGCGAGTGTCTGAGACGGGATATGCCGGATATCGCTGACGTCGAACGTGAATCCACGCGTATCTCCAGTTGTGATGGGGAGTTGGGCGAAGCTCCGCCCAACGCGACAAAGATGTCGCTTTGCCGTGGATAAAACATACCGGTGCCCGGGGTCTCGGACCCCGGGCACCGGCGTGGTGTCGTGCGGTAACTCAGCTGGTTTTACTTGACGTTGACCCCGGCCCAGGCGGCGTCCACGCCCTTGGCCTCGGCGCTGTCGGCGCCGAAGAGGTCCGTGGCGGCCTTCTGCGTGGCCTCACGGGCGGCGTGGTAGTCGGTGTTGGAGGTCATGTACGTGGTCAGGGCCTTGTACCAGATCTTCTCGGCCTTGTCCCGCCCGATGCCCTCGACCTTGGAGCCGTCGGAGGTCGGGCTGTCGTACTTCACACCGTTGATCTCCTTCGCGCCGCTGCCCTCGGACAGCAGGTAGAAGAAGTGGTTGGCGACGCCGGAGGAGTAGTGCACATCCATGTCGCCCACGCCGTCGGACCACTCGTCCGCGGACTGGCCGTCCTTGCTCGGCTTGTCCATGTAGCGCAGCGGGCTGCCGTCACCGTTGATGTCGATCTCCTCGCCGATGAGGTAGTCACCGACGTCGGTGGAATTGTCGGCGCTGAACTCCACGGAGGTGCCGAAGATGTCGGAGGTGGCCTCGTTCAGGCCGCCCGACTCGCCGCTGTACTCCAGGCCCGCGGTCGCGGAGGTGACGCCGTGGCTCATCTCGTGCGCCGCCACGTCGATCGCGGTCAGCGGGGCCTTGTTGCCCTCGCCGTCGCCGTAGGTCATGCAGAAGCAGCTGTCGTCCCAGAAGGCGTTGACGTAGCTGTCGCCGTAGTGCACGCGGGAGTAGGCGCCCTTGCCGTCGTCGGCGATGCCGTTGCGGCCGTGCACGTTCTTGTAGTAGTCCCAGGTGACGGCGGCGCCGTAGTGGGCGTCGACGGCGGCGGTCTGGGGGTCGTCCGGCTTGCCGGTGCCCCAGTTGTCGTCGTCGTCGGTGAACGCCTTGCCCTCGCCGCTCTCCCCGTTCTCCAGGTTGGTGGTCTTGTGGCCGCCGCGGTCGGCGTCGGTCAGGGTGTAACCGCTGCCTTCCTTGCTGGTGCCGAGCTCCACCGAGCCGCTGTACTCGCTCTCGCCCTTGCCGGTCTCGATGCCCTGGCGCTCGAAGAGCTTCTTGCCGGTGGCGGCGTCGGTGATGACGTGCAGCTCGTTCGGGGTGCCGTCCTTCTGCACCCCGCCGACGACGGTCTCGTAGGCGAGCACGGGCTTGCCGTCGGCGGCCCAGATCACCTTGCGCGGGGCCTGGTCGGCCGCCGCCTGGGTGGTGTCGTCGGCCTTGGCCAGCTTGACGGCGGCCTTCGCCGCGGTGGTCGGGGCGATCCCGGCGGTGGTGGAGGCGACCTTGACGGTGGCCTTGGTGGCCTTGGTGACGCCCTTGACGTCACCGCCCTTGGCACGGTGGACGATCAGATCGCCACCGAGGACGGGCAGGCCGTCGTAGGTGCGGTCGTAGCGGGTGTGGGTGGTGCCGTCGGCGTCCTTGATGACGTCCTTGACGACCAGCTTCTCCTTGGCTCCGAGGCCGAGCGACGAGGCGGTGTCCACCTTGGTCGCGTTGGCCTCGCGGAGCAGCTCGGCACGGGCCGAGGCGGAGAGCGCCGTGGGCTGGGCCCCGGACTTGGCGCTCGGGGCGGCACCGGCGGTGCCGGTGGTCAGTCCCGAGACGAGCAGGGCCGCCGCGGCGACCACGGTACCGGCCGCGATCGCCGAACGCCGCTTGCCGGCACCGGATATGGGCATGCTGAAGGTCTTGCTCACGCGGACTCCTCGTTGCTGTGGGGGGTCAACGCCGGGCAGCGGGGAAGTGCGGCCCGGTGTTGAACAAGAGGTGCAGATGCGTAATGCGTGGGCAGACTGTCATACAAGTCCGGGACATGTCACGGGTTTCATGGCAGGTTGAAGGGAAAATGTTCGTTGAATGCTGATCAACCTTCGGATTCCGGACAGCTGGAAGCGTGAATAAGGCACCAAAAGAGGCGCCGCCAGGGGGAGTCGGGTCGACCCCTGGCGGCGCCTGTCCGGTGAGAGCGTTACCGCTCCGTCAGAAGGTCAGCTTCCAGCTGTTGATGTAGCCGGTGTCCTGTGCGTACAGGTCCTGGACCCTCAGCTTCCAGGTGCCGACCGCGGTTTCGGAGGACGCGTCCACGGTGTACGTGGTCCGCACGTCGTCCGCCGAGTCGAAGAGGCTCGCGCTCTTGAGCAGGTAGGCCGTACCGTCCGGGGCGATCAGGTCGATCACCAGGTCGCCGCGGTAGGTGTGCACGATGTCCACGCCCACCTGGAGGTTGGCGGGCGCGTTGCCGGCCCGGCTCACCGTGATCGGTGAGGTGATCGGCTCACCCGCGTCCGGGATGGCGATGTCCGCGGTGTTCTCGAAGACATTGCCGCCGCTGGTGTTCACCACCCAGGTGAAGGACGCCGTGCCGGTCTCGCCGGCCGAGTCGGTCACCGTGACCGTCACCGGGCTGGATCCGACGGTGGTCGGGGTGCCGGAGATCAGGCCGGTGGTGGAGTCGATGGACAGGCCCGCGGGCAGCCCGTCGGCCGCGTAGCCGAGCGCGCCCGGGTTGGAGCTGGTCGCGGTGATCTGGAGGCTGGTGGCCTGGTTGACGATGCTGGTCTGGTCGCCGGGCGGGGTGACGGTGACGCCGTCGGCGATCCGGCTGCCGACATTGACCCCGGCCCAGGCGTTGGCCACCGCGTTGTACTGCGCGCTGCCCTGGCCGAACAGCTCGCCCGCCGCCCACAGCGTGGCGTCGCGGGCGCCCGCGTAGTTGGTGCTCGAGGTCATCCGCTGGCTCAGCGCCTTGAACCAGATCTGCTCGGCGTTGTCCCGGCCGATGCCGGTGACCGGGAGGTTGTCATACGTCGGGCTGTCGTAGCTCACACCGTTGATGACCTTGGTGCCGCTGCCCTCGGAGAGCAGGTAGAAGAAGTGGTTGGCGATGCCGGACGAGTAGTGGACGTCCACATTGCCGACACCGGAGTACCAGTTGTCCTTGGAGGCCCCGTCCTTGCTGGGCTTGTCCATGTAGCGCAGCGGGGTGCCGTTGCCATTGATGTCGATCTTCTCGCCGACGAGGTAGTCACCGGGGTCGTTGGCGTTGCCGGCGTAGAACTCGACGGCGGCGGCGAAGATGTCGGAGGTGGCCTCGTTGAGCCCGCCGGACTCACCGCTGTAGGTGAGGTTCGCGGTGGCCGAGGTGACGCCGTGGCTCATTTCGTGCGCCGCGACATCGAGGGAGGTCAGCGGCTTGGCGTTGCCCGAGCCGTCGCCATAGGTCATGCAGAAGCAGGCGTCCTGCCAGAAGGCGTTGACATAGCCGCTGCTGTAGTGGACCCGGGAGTACGCCCCCACACCGTCGCCCCTGATGCCGGTGCGGCCATGGACGTTCTTGTAGTAGTCCCAGGTCTCGGCGGCGCCGTAGTGCGCGTCCACACCCGCGGTCGCGGCGTCGGAGGTGGAGCCGTTGCCCCAGACGTCGTCGGCGTCGGTGAAGAGCGTGCCGGTGCCCGAGGTGGAGCGGTTGAGGTTGTACGTCTTGTGGTCGCCGCGACCGGAGTCGGTGAGGTTGTACGAGCCCGCGCTGCCCGAGGTGCCGAGTGTCACCTGGCCGCTGTACTGGCTGTTCCCGGTGCCCGTCTTGACGCCCTGGAACTCGAACAGCTTCTTGCCGGTGGCGGCGTCGGTGATGACGTGCAGCTCGTTCGGGGTGCCGTCCTCCTGGAGGCCGCCGACGACCGTCTCATAGGCGAGGGCCGGCGTGCCCTTGGCGGCCCAGATCACCTTGCGGGGCGCCCGCTCGGCCGAGGTCTTCCGCGAACCCTGCGCGTTCGCCGCCTTCACCGCGGCCTTCTCGGCGGTGGCGGGCGCGACGGCGGCGGTGGTGGTCGGCACCGTCAGCCGGGCCTTGCTGGCCTTGGCGACGGTCAGCGGCGCACCGCTCTTCGACCGGTCGACGACCAGATCGCCGCCGAGGACGGGGAGTCCGGCGTAGGTGCGCTCATAGCGGGTGTGGGTGGTGCCGTCGGCGTCCTTGATGACGTCCTTGACGACCAGCTTCTCCTTGGCCCCGAGCCCGAGGTCCTCGGCGGCCTCGCCCTTGGCGGCGTCGGCCTTGCGGATCAACTCGGCGCGCTGGGCGGGGGACAGCTCGGCGGGGAGGGCGCCGGGGTCGGGGGCGCCGGAAATCGTGCGGGCGGCGGGGCGGTCGGCGGAGCCGTCCTGGCGGGCGGCGGCGGTCCCGCTCTGGAAGCCGACGCCGATCATCGCCGCCGCGACGACCAGCGCACCGGTCGCGATGGCGCGATGACCTGGGGTGCGACCGGGTCTCTGGCTGCCGGGTCTGAGATGCGGTTGGGGGAGGGGTCGTCTCACGCTGACTCCTTCTGCGCTGGCCGCGCGGTGGCACGGCCGGGACGACCGGGCGGCTGGGTCGCCGTCCGGGCAGGGCAGGGCAGAACGCGTGCGTTTTCCGGTGTCACCGGGTGCGCCCGGCCGCGGACGAACGACTGGGTGCGGCCGCGGTGCGACCGGGGGGCGTGGGGGGATTTGGCTTCGGGCGTAGCTTCACGCTGGGGAACTGCTGCGCCTCGGCCGAGGGAAGAGTGGCACCAATGGACTCGACCTGTCAGGATCGCGACAAGAAGTTGTCCGGAAAGCGTCCGTTGACAGGTGTGCCGTGTTCACATGACGGTGATTTACAGTCAATTTCGGCAATGCGCACGGCGTTGACCGTGCGCTGGGTGGCCAGTTCGCTGCTGGGACGCGTGAGACGAGAGAGCTCTGCCGTCAGCGCACCGCGGAGTCGAAGCGCGGCTCCTCACGCAGCAGTGCGCTCAGATCGGCGCCCGGTCGCAGCTCGGCCGGGTCCTCGCCCCTGCGGAAGAGGATCGCCCCGGCGTCGATGCCGCCCAGCGTCAGCCGCTCCGCGTCCCGGCGCAGCCAGGTGCCCTCGCGCAGTCCCACCACGGGGACGTCGTTCTCCTCCAGGAGCTGCTCGAGCCGCTGGGCCCGGCTCTCGCCCATATGCGCGGTGTCCGGCTTGGCGTCGAGGTAGTGCGGGTTGATCTGGAACGGCAGCAGGCCCAGCGCCTCGAAGGTGGGCGGCTGGACGATGGGCATGTCATTGGTGGTGCGCAGGGTCGGGCAGGCCATGTTGGTGCCCGCGCTGGAGCCCATGTAGACCGCGCCCGCGGCCACCCGTTCCCGTATCGACCGGACAAGATCGCGCTCGTGCAACGCCTTGAGCAGCCGGAAGCTGTTGCCGCCGCCGACGAACACCGCCTGCGCCCCGCGCACCAGCTCCGCCGGATCGTCGGCGGTGTGCGCACCGGTGACCTCCACGCCCAGCGGCTCCAGGGCCGAGGCCACCTGGGCGGTGTAGCCGTCGTGGTCGGCCAGCGCGTAAGGCACGAAGACGAGCCGGCGCGCACCGTCCAGCGCCGAGGCGATCTCCTCGCGGGCGTGCTCCAGATAGCCACGGCCGGGCGCGGCGGAGTTCGACAGCAGCAGCAACTGCATGAGGGGGCCTTTCTGGGGAGGAACCGAGGGGCTGAAGGGGCTGGAAGGGGCTGGAAGGGTTCGAGGGCTGTGGGGCCGACTGGGTCGCGCGGGGACGCGGGGCGGGAACGGCGGAACGCCGCGCCGCTCAGCGCCGCTCGCGGTGCGGGGTACGCCGCAGCCGGGCGGGCGTCAGCGCCCTGCCCAGTTCGGCGGCACCCTGAAGCAGCGGCGCGACCAGCTGCTCCCGGCGCGGACGCAGCACCTCTGGCGTGGCGGCCAGCGTCAGGGTGCCCACCGGACGTCTGCCCACCAGAACCGGCGCCGCGAGCGCCGCGGTGTCCGGATCGTACTCGCCCTCGGAGTATGCGTAGCCGACGCGCCGCACCTCGGAGAAGCGCTCCTCCAGCCGCACCGGATCGGTGAGGGTGTGCTCGCCGAAGCGCGCCATGGGGCGGCCGTACAGCAGCACGGCCCGGTCACCGGGCGGGAGCATACCGAAGTAGGCGCGGGAGGTGGCCCCGGCGTGCGCCGGGTACAGCTCGCCCGCCAGCACGTAGTAGCGCAGCGGGCCGGTGGCCCCGTCCACCGCCGCCACGCAGCGCATGTGCACTCCGTCCGGGACCGCGAACAGCGCGTTCACCCCGACCGCCTCGGCCAGCGTCTCCAGGGTGGGCCGGGCCAGGCTGGCCATGCCGCCGCCCCGCTCCCACACCCAGGACAGATGCCATACCGCGGGGCCCAGCCGGTAGCGGCGTGAGCGCTTGTCGGAGACCAGGAAGCCCCGGTAGGCCAGCGCGGCCAGCAGCCGCTGGGCCACCGACTTGTCCAGCCCGAACTCCTCGGCGATCTCGGTGACGCCCCACTCCGGGCGCTCCCGGTCGAAGGAGAGCAGCACATTCAGGACACGGTCGGCGGTCTGGAGGGGCGGGGCACCGGTTACGGGGGTCTGGTCGGCCATGACGAAAGAGTAAACATTCTCGGATATCGAGAAAACATTGCGCACTGCGCGACGCCGGGCGGACCCTGGCGAAGCCGGCGCCCGGTGGCAGTGCCCGCCACCCGCGCCGCTTCCCCGCTCGTGTCCGGTCGGGCCATCGGCGTCACCGACCGCACCACCCCGCCGTGAGAGGCCAACTGTGCTCAAACACGTCCTTGACATCATCGAACTCCTCGACCGCCCGCAGACCAGCGGCGCCCTCCTCGCCGACCATCTGCGCGCGGTCCAGGCCGCGGCCGGAGCCGACCCGCAGACGGCGCCCGAGATCGAGGTGCGCACGGTCGAGGGCGACAAGGGCAGCACGGACTTCGTCTCCGTCACCGTCCCGGGCCGCCGCGGCAAGCTGAGCGGCGGCGACGCCCCGACCCTGGGCGTCCTCGGCCGGCTCGGCGGCGTCGGGGCCCGTCCGGAGCGGATCGGGCTGGTCTCGGACGCCGACGGGGCGGTGGCGGCGCTGTCCGCCGCGGCCAAGCTGCTGGACATGCACGCCCGCGGCGACGTCCTGGACGGCGATGTCACGCTCTCCACCCACGTCTCCGGCTGGGCCCCCACCCAGCCGCACGACCCGGTGCCGTTCATGGACTCCCCGGTGGACACCCTGGTCTGCAACCGCGAGGAGATCTCGCCCGCGATGGACGCGGTGGTCTCCATCGACACCACCAAGGGCAACCGGCTGCTCAACCACCGCGGCGTCGCCCTGTCGCCCACGGTCTGCCAGGGCTGGATCCTGCGGGTCAGCGAGGATCTGGTGTCCGTCGTGGAGAGCGTGACCGGCGAGTCGGCGCACATCCTGCCGATCACCACCCAGGACATCACCCCGTACGGCAACGGGGTGCACCACCTCAACTCCATCCTCCAGCCCGCCGTCGCCACCACCGCCCCCGTCGTCGGCCTCGCGATCACGGCGGGCACGGCGGTGGCCGGATGTGCCACCGGCGCCAGCCATGAGACCGACATCGCCGTCGCGGCCCGCTTCGCCGTCGAGACCGCCAAGGAGTTCGGACGCGGGGTCGCCCGCTTCATGGACCCCGAGGAGTTCGCCCGCCTGGTCGAGCTGTACGGACCCATGACCCACCTCCAGGCCCTCACCCCGGCGGGGTGACCGACCCGTCCCCATCGGACCCCGCAGGAGTCCCCATGAACCCGAACACCCAGGCCACCGCAGAGGCCGCGGACGCCCCACCGCGGTCGCACCCCAGAGCCTTCGAACCCGTCACCCTCGTCCTCACCATCGTCCTGTCGGTCCTCGGCGCGCTGATCGGCATCGTGCTGATCACCTCGCTCGGGGTGTCCCCCAACACCGCGGTGATCGGCGCCCTGGTGGCGATGCTCATCGGCCGCATCCCCATCGGCGTGCTGACCCGGATGCGCTCCCAGCACCGGCAGAACCTGGTGCAGTCGGCGATCTCCGGCTCCACCTTCGCCGCGGCCAACTCCCTGCTCACCCCGATCGCCGTGCCCTTCGCCCTGGGCCGGAACGACCTGGTGTGGCCCATGCTCGGCGGGGCCGTCATCGGCCTGGCCGTGGACAGCTGGGTGCTGTTCCGGGTGTTCGACTCCAAGCTGCTGCCCGCCACCGGGTCCTGGCCCGCCGGTATCGCTGCGGCCGAGACCATCAAGGCCGGGGACACCGGCGGGCGCAAGGCCGCGATCCTGGGCGTGGGCGCGGTGGTCGGCTTCGTCGGCGCGCTGTTCAAGCTGCCGACCAGCGCCGCGGGTGTGGGCTTCCTGGGCAACATCTGGGCGCTCGCCATGTTCGGCATCGGGCTGACCGTGGGCCAGTACGCCCCCGACTTCGGCTTTGACCTGGGCGCACGCCATGTGCCGCACGGGCTGATGATCGGCGCGGGGCTGGTCGCCCTGGTCCAGGCGCTGCTGCTGATGCGGACGCGGAAGGGCGGGGCCGACCAGGCCGAGCGGTCCGAGGGCGTCGCCGACGCCCCCGAGGCCGATGGCGGTCCCACGGTCCAGGCCCCTCAGCTGCGGCGGGGACTGCTGGAGGGCATGGCACTCTTCGTCTGCGGCGCGGTCGTGGTCGCGATCGCGGGCGGCGTGGTCGGCGGGCTGTCGCTGCCCGCCCTGGTCGGCTGGGTGCTGCTGGCCGGTGTCGCCGCCATCGTCCACCAGCTGATCGTGGGGCTCGCGGCGATGCACTCCGGCTGGTTCCCGGCCTTCGCCGTCACCCTGATCTTCCTGATCATCGGTCTGGTGCTGCACATCCCGACCGTCCCGCTCGCCCTGCTGGTCGGCTACACGGCCTCCACCGGCCCTGCCTTCGCCGACCTCGGCTACGACTTCAAGGCGGGCTGGCTGCTGCGCCGGGACGCCACGCCCTGGCGGGCCTTCGAGCTCGAGGGGCGGCGCCAGCAGTACCTCGCCCAGCTCGTCGGCTTCGGCGTCGCGCTGGTCGTCGTCGCCGTCGCCTGGAAGACCTTCTTCTCCGACGGCAAGGTGCCGCCGGTCGCCGAGGTCTACGTCACCACCATCAAGACCGGCCTCGAACCCGGAACCATGACCACCATGCTGCTGTGGGCGATCCCCGGCGCGCTGGTCCAGTTCCTCGGCGGACCTTCCCGGCAGATGGGCGTCCTGCTGGCCACCGGACTCCTGGTGGCCACGCCCCAGGCCGGATGGATGGTCCTGGGCGCCCTGGTGGCCCGCCAGCTCTACACCATGTGGCGACGGCGCGGAATCGCCGACGCGCAGGCGCGCAAGGAGTCGGACACGCAGGCCGAGAACGACCTGTCGCTGGTCGGCGCCGGCCTCGTCGCCGGAAGCTCCCTCAACGACGTCGGCCAGCTCACGAAGGCGCTGTGAGAACGCGCTGTGAACGTGCTGTGGGGCGGGCCCTGTGAGGGAGGTCCTGTGGGGCGGGCCCTGTGAGACGGGCCCCTGAGGGAGGCCCCGTGAGGGAGACCCCGTGAGCGGGCCCCGCGAGGCAGGCCCCGTGAGGAGCCCTTTGATGAGTCCTGTGAGAAAGGAGGAAGGAGGCCCCGTGAGCGAGAACACGCACGCTGTGGACACGACGGAGACCGTGGCCCCCGAACCACCCCCGGCGGGCGTCGCCCCGGCCCTCGGCCTGGTCACCATCGGCCAGGCCCCGCGCGCCGACCTCCGCCCCGACGCCGAACCACTGCTGCCCGGGGTGCGCCTGGTCGAACACGGCGCGCTCGACGCCGACCGGTTCGACGGCGACGCCGAGGCCGCGACCCGCCGTCGGCTGGCCCCCGAGGACGGCGAGGCACCGCTGGTCTCCCGGCTGCGCGACGGCCGTTCGGTGCTGCTGGGGCACGGGGCGATCGTCCCGCGCATCGCGGACGCGGTGGCCCGCGCGGAGCGGGACGGCGCGGCCGCGACCCTGCTGCTGTGCACCGGCCGCTTCCCGGCGGTACGGGCCCGGCGGCCCCTGCTGTTCGCCGAACCGCTGGTGCAACAGGCCGTCGCCGCGACCGTGGGCACGGACCCCGTGGGCATCATCTGCCCGCACCCCGACCAGGCTGAGGATGTCTCCCGGCGCTGGTCGGAACTGCTGCCCGGCCGGGTACAGGCCGCGGTAGCCGATCCGTACGGCCCCGCCGAACGTGTCCTGGACGACGTGGCCGCCGCCGCACGCACCCTGGCCGACCGCGGCAGCGCCTGGCTCGTCCTGGACTGCATCGGGTACACCGAACAGATGCGCACGGCCGCCCTGCGGTCCGCGGACCGCCCCGTGCTACTGGCCCGCGCCATCGCGGTCCGCATGGCGGCGGAGGTGGTCGCGGCCTCGGCCTAACGAACGCGAGGCGCTACCGCGCCCCCACCCACCACCACGGCCGCCCGGCGCCGCCACGCATCCACCGCCGGGACGCGACGGCCACGCGGCCGCGCACCCACCCGCAACCTGGGCGTGACGGCCACGCGGTCCGGCACCCCTCGGTTGCCACCGCCCATCCACCCGCCCACACGACGTGGCGGCCACACGGACGCCGCCACGCAGCCACCCGCCCCGGAACGCGACGGCCATACGGCGCCGCCACGCATCCATCGGCCCCGGGACATGACGGCCACACGCCCCCTCCGCACATCCACCCGCATCCTCGGCCCGACCGGCACGCAGCCCTTCCGCTCCGCGCACCCACCCGCAACCCTCCGCCTGCCCCGCGGCGCCTCATCCACCGGAGGTCCACCATGTCCGAGTCCTCGTCCACCGCCCACGCCCGGCCCATCGGGGTGATCCGCGTCCTCACCAGCGAGGACCCCGCGGTCGTCGCCACCCACGGCAAGGTCATCGAGGAGCGCTACGGCCTGCCGACCGTCTCGCGGTGCATCCCCGGCCAGCCCCATGGCATCCATGACGATGAGTCCGAGGCCCGCGCCGAGCCCAAAATCGTCGACCTCGCACGGGAGTTGGCGGATGCCGGGGCGCATGCGCTGATCATCAGCTGCGCCGCCGATCCGGCGCTCAAGGAGACCCGCCGGGCCGTGGGCATCCCGGTCATCGGGGCGGGGTCGGCGGCCGCCGCGGTCGCCCTGGGCCTCGGCCGCCGGATCGGGGTGCTGGGCATCCGGGACGAGGCACCGCCCGCCGTGCGCGCCCTGCTCGGCGACCGCTTCACCGCTTCCGCCCGCCCCCACGGCGTCCACCGCACCACCGACCTCCTAGCCCCGGAGGGGCCGGCGGCGGTACTGGAGGCCGCGACCGGGCTCGTCGCGTCGGGCGCGGACACCCTGCTCCTCGCCTGCACGGGCCTGAACACCATCGGAATCCGCCCACTCCTGGAGGAGCGGCTGGGCGTCCCGGTCGTGGACCCGGTACTAGCCGCCGGACTGCTGGCCTCGTATGGCCACGGCGGCTGAACGGCCGTAACGAAGAACCCTCGCCCGTAAGGAAGAACCGTCGCCCGTCACACCAAGCTGTCCCGCCACGCCTGGTGCAGTGCGGCGAAGCGGCCCTCGCCCGCGATCAGGCGGGCCGGTGGGCCGTCCTCGACGATTCGGCCGTCGGCCATGACCAGCACGCGGTCGGCCGTCTCCACGGTCGACAGCCGGTGGGCGATGACGACCGCCGTACGGCCGCGCAGCACCGTGTCCATGGCGCGCTGTACCGCGCGTTCGCCCGGGATGTCGAGGGAGGAGGTGGCCTCGTCGAGGATGAGGACGGACGGGTCGGCGAGCAACGCGCGGGCGAAGGCGACCAGTTGGCGCTGGCCGGCGGAGATCCGGCCGCCGCGCTTGCGCACGTCCGTGTCGTAGCGGTCGGGCAGGGCGGCGATGAAGTCATGTGCGCCGATCGCCTTGGCCGCCTGTTCGATCTCGGCGCGGGTGGCGTCGGGGCGGCCGATGGAGATGTTGTCGGCGATGGTGCCGGAGAACAGGAACGGCTCCTGCGTCACCATGACCACACCGCGCCGCAGTTCGGGCGTGGCCAGGTCGCGCAGATCGACGCCGTCGAGCAGAACCCGGCCCTCGCTGGGGTCGTAGAAGCGGGCCAGCAACTTGGCGAGGGTGGACTTGCCCGCGCCGGTCGCCCCGACCACGGCGACCGTCTGACCCGCGGGCAGTGTGAGGTCGAAGCGGGGCAGCACCTCGCCGCCGGTGCGATAGGCGAAGCGCACCCCGTCGAAGACCACCTCCCGGCCGGGGGCCTTCGCGGGGCGCGGCGGCAGGGGCTTGGGGTCGGCGGGATCGGGGACGGAGGGGCGCTGGGCCAGCAGGCCCGCGATCTTCTCCAGCGAGGCGGCCGCCGACTGGTAGGAGTTGAGGAACATCCCCAGCCGGTCGATCGGGTCGTACAGCCTGCGCAGATACAGCGCGGCCGCGGCGAGCACCCCCAGCGCGAGCGAACCGGAGGCCACCCGGTAGGCGCCCCAGAGCACGATGGCGGCCATCGCGGCGTTGGCCACCAGCCGGGAGCTGACCACATAGCGGGCCATCTCCAGGATCGCGTCCCCGTTGGCGCGCTCATGGCGGTGGTTCTGCTCGCCGAAGCGCGTGTCGTTCGCGCGCTCGCGGCGGAACGCCTGCACGGGACGGATGCCGTTCATGGTCTCGGTGAACGTCACGATCACCGCGGCGATCGCCGTCGACCGCTTGCGGTACACCCGCATGGAGCGGCGCTGGAAGGAGCGGATCAGCAGATACAGCGGCCAGAAGGAGAGCACGGCCGCCCCGCCCAGCCCCCAGTCCAGATACAGCAGCGTGATGGAGATGTAGACGACCGACAGCGCGACGCCGAGCAGCTCCTCCAGACCCTCGGTGAGCAGCTCGCGCAGCGACTCGACGTCCGTCGTGGCGCGGGAGATCAGCCGGCCGGAGGTGTAGCGCTCGTGGAAGTCCACGCTCAGCGCCTGGGCATGGCGGAAGATCCGGCCGCGCAGATCCAGCAGCACGTCCTGGCTGATCCGGGCGGAGGCGCGGATGAACGCGTACTGCAACGCCCCGGAGGCCAGCGCACAGCCCAGATAGCCCGCGCCGACGGCGATCAGCGGGCCATGGGAGCCGTCGCGGAGGGCGGGCACGCCACGGTCGATGGCGTACGCGACGAGCAGCGGACCCGCCTGGACGGCGGCCTGCTGGAGCAGCAGCAGAACGGTCGCCACCCAGACCCGCCGGCTGCGCGGGGAGAGCAGCGAACGCAGCAGGGCCAGCGACGCGCCCTTGGGCACCGGCAGGACATCGCGGTCGAACCGGTCGGACGACGTCCCCCGGCCCCGGTCCTCGTCCCCGTTCCACTCCCCGGAGCTCTCCCAGTCGTCGGCGCTCTCCCGCTCCTCCTCGACCGTCGTCATGGACTTCTCTCCCCCTCCTCGGCTTCCTGCCCGGACATCAGCGACCGGTATTCCGCGCTCTCCCACAGCAGCCGCTGATGGGTGCCGACGGCGGCGATCCGGCCTCCTGACAGCAGCGCGACCCGGTCGGCGAGCAGCACGGTGGACGGCCGGTGGGCGACGACCAGCGCGGTCGTGGACGCCAGCACCTCCCGCAGCGCCGCCTCCACCAGCGCCTCGGTGTGCACATCGAGGGCGGACAGCGGATCGTCGAGCACCAGGAACCGGGGGCCGCCCACGACGGCCCGCGCCAGCGCGAGCCGCTGCCGCTGGCCTCCGGACAGGCTGAGCCCCTGCTCGCCGACCTCGGTGCCGGTGCCCTCGGGCAGGGCGTGTACGAAGTCCGCCTGCGCCACCTTCAGGGCCCGCAGCAGCTCCTCCCGCCCGGCGTCGGCGGCGCCCATGAGGACGTTCTCACCGGCGGTGGCGGAGAACAGCGTGGGCTCCTCGAACGCCACGGCCACCAGGGCGCGCAGCTCCTCCCGGGGGAGGGCGGTGATGTCCCGGCCGTCGACGGTGATCCGCCCGCGGGTGGCCTCGTGGAGCCGGGGGACAAGGGCGGTGAGGGTGGTCTTCCCGGATCCGGTGGCCCCGACCAGCGCCATGGTCTCACCGGACCGGATATGGAGATCGACCCCGCGCAGCACGGGCGGCTCCTCCGCCGGCGCGTCCGCGTAGGCGAACTCCACCCCCTCGAACCGGAGCCCGTCCGCGGCGCCCTCACCGTTTGTGCCGTCCCGGCCGCCCGCGCCGTACTTGCTGGCCGGGCCGTCCCGGCCGCCCGTGCGGACCTCGCCTCCCGTGAGGACCTTGCCGCCGGTGCGGACCTCGCCGCCGGTGCCGTCCTCACCTTCCGTGCCGTCCTCACCGTCCGTGTCGTCCTTACCGCTCGCGCCCTCCTCGCCGCGCCCCCGCGTCCGCGCGGGCCGGGGCCGGTCGGCCGCGGTGGCCGGCTCCGCGTCCATCACGTCGAAATAGCGGTCGGTGGCCGTGGCCGCGTCCTGGCTCATCGCGAGGAGGAAGCCCAGGGACTCCACCGGCCAGCGCAGCGTCATGGCGGTGGAGAGGAAGGCGACCAGCGTGCCCGCCGACAGATCCCCGTCGGCGACCCGCACCGTGCCGAGCACCAGCGCCGCGCCGATCGCCAGCTCCGGCAGGGTCATGATCAGCGCCCAGAGCGTGGCCAGCAGCCGCGCCTTGTGCAGCTCGGTGGAGCGGACCTGATCGGACAGCGCGCGGAAGGCGCGGGCCTGGCTGCGGTGGCGGCCGAAGCCCTTGACGATCCGGACGCCCAGCACGCCCTCCTCCACGACCGTCGTCAGATCGCCGGTCTGGTCCTGCACGGTGCGGGCCACCGTCGCGTACCGCGTCTCGAAGAGCGAGCACAGGATCACCAGCGGCACCGCCGGGACCACCAGGACCAGGCCCAGCGTCCACTCCTGCGACAGCAGAATGGCGAACCCGGCCAGGATGGTGACCCCGTTGACCACCAGGAAGGTGAGCGGGAAGGCCAGGAACATCCGCAGCAGCATCAGATCGGTCGTGGCCCGCGACAGCAGCTGGCCGGAGGGCCAGCGGTCGTGGAAGGAGACCGGCAGCCGCTGGAGATGGCGGTAGAGATCGGCGCGCATCGCGGCCTCGACGGAGGCCAGCGGACGCCCCACCAGCCAGCGGCGCAGCCCGAACAGCGCGGCCTCGGCCGAGCCGAGGGCGAGCAGCAGCGCACCGCCCAGCCAGACCCCGCCCGGGTCCCGGTGCGCCACCGGCCCGTCCACCATCCACTTCAGGACCAGCGGGATGACCAGCCCCAGACAGGAGGCGACGACCGCCACGGCTGCCGCGCTGAACAGCCGCGCCCGCACCGGGCGCACATATGGCCACAGTCGCAGGAGCGAACGCGTGGCGGAGCGGTGCCGCGGGGCGGCTCCGCCTTCCTGGGCGCGGGGTTCACTCGTCACAGCCATCAGTGGGGAGACTACGGTCCGCCACTGACAGTGCTCACTCGGTTTTTTGGCGTAGGTCCGTGGCGGTGAGGGCGCGCAGCAGCAGAACCGAGCGTTCCGGAAGCTGGATGGGCGCGCCCGCCGCGAGGTGTGAGCCCGGGGGTGCGCCCTGGTCCTCGCGGGAGGTGTCCAGCAGGAGTTCGTACCCCCGGGCCCAGGGCGGGCCGGGCAGGGTGAAGGAGAGCGGCCGCGGGCCCGCGTGCAGCAGCGCCAGGAAGCTGTCGTCCGTGACCGGGGCGCCCCGCGCATCGCGCTGGGGCAGATCGAGGCCCGAGAGATACGCCCCGAGGGCGGTCGTCGGCGCGTACCAGTCGGATTCGGTCATCTCGGTGCCGTGCGGAGTGAACCACGCCAGGTCGCGCAGCCCCTCCGGGGGCCGGGCCAGACCGGAGAAGAAGGCCGGGCGGCGCAGCACCGGATGGGCTCGGCGCAGCCGTATCAGCCGCGCGGTGAGCTCGGTGAGGGCGCGCCAGCCGGGGTCCTCGAGCAGCGACCAGTCGAGCCAGCCGGTCTCGTTGTCCTGGCAGTACGCGTTGTTGTTGCCGCTCTGGGTGCGGCCCAGCTCATCGCCCGCGACCAGCATCGGCACCCCGGTGGACAGCAGCAGGGTGGCCAGCAGATTGCGCAGCTGGCGGCGGCGCAGCGCGCGTATCCCCGGGTCGTCGGTCTCGCCCTCGGCGCCGCAGTTCCAGGCGCGGTTGTCGGGGGTGCCGTCGCGGTTGCCCTCGCCATTGGCCTCGTTGTGCTTGCGCTCGTAGGAGACCAGGTCGCGCAGGGTGAAACCGTCGTGCGCGGTGATGAAGTTGACCGAGGCGTACGGGCGGCGGCCGCCGCGCTCGTACAGATCGCTGGAGCCCGAGAGCCGGTAGCCCAGATCGCGGGCGTCGGGCAGCGCCCCGCGCCAGAAGTCCCGCACCGCGTCGCGGTAGCGGTCGTTCCACTCCGCCCACAGCGGTGGGAACGCGCCCACCTGATAGCCGCCGGAACCCACGTCCCACGGCTCCGCGATCAGCTTGACCCGGCGCAGCACGGGATCCTGCGCGATCACGGCCAGGAACGGGGAGAGCATGTCCACGCCGTGCGCGGCGCGGGCGAGCGCGCTGGCCAGGTCGAAGCGGAAGCCGTCCACCCCCATCTCGGTGACCCAGTAGCGCAGCGAATCGGTGATCAGCCGCAGCACCTGCGGCTGGAGCACATGCAGGGTGTTGCCGCAGCCGGTGAAGTCGGCGTAGCGGCGGGGGTCCTGCTGGAGCCGGTAGTAGCCGCGGTTGTCCACACCGCGCAGCGAGAGGGTGGGGCCCAGCTCATCGGCCTCGGCGGTGTGGTTGTAGACGACGTCGAGGATCACCTCGATCCCGGCGGTGTGCAGGGCGCGCACCATCCGCCGGAACTCCCCGACCTGCTGGCCCCGGGTGCCGCCGGCCGCGTATCCGGCGTGTGGCGCGAAGTAGCCGATGGAGTTGTAGCCCCAGTAGTTGCGTAAGCCCCGTCGCAGCAGATGGTCCTCATGGGCGAACTGATGCACCGGCAGGAGCTCGACCGCCGTGACCCCGAGCCGGGTCAGATGCTCGATCGCGGCCGGATGCGCCAGCCCCGCGTAGGTGCCGCGCAGCTCGGGCGGCACGGCGGGGTGGCGCATGGTGAAGCCGCGCACATGGAGTTCGTAGATCACCGACTCGGCCCAGGGCGTCTTGGGCCGCCGGTCGTCGGTCCACTCGTCGGGCGCGCCGGCCACCGCGTCATCGCCGACGACCACCCCCTTGGGGACGTACGGGGCGGAGTCGCGGTCGTCCCTCACGGTGTCCGCCACATGCTGCTGCGGCCAGTCCCGCATATGTCCGTAGACCTCCGCGGGCAGCGCGAACTCCCCGTCCACGGCGCGGGCGTACGGATCCAGCAGCAGCTTCGCCGGATTCCAGCGGGCGCCGGTCCAGGGGTCCCAGCGGCCGTGCACGCGGTAGCCGTACCGCCGGCCGGGCAGCACCCCGGGGACGAAGCCGTGCCAGACCTCATGGGTGAGCTCGGTGAGCCCACAGCGGGACTCGCGGCCGTCCTCGTCGAACAGACACAGCTCGACGGCCTCCGCACCGCCCGCCCACAGCGCGAAGTTGGTCCCCCGGACCCCGTCGGGCCCCCGGCAGGGACGGGCGCCGAGCGGCTCCGGGCTGCCCGGGTGCACGGCGGGGCCCGCCGCCGGGGCCGCGCTCCGGTCGCGCCGCGGGGCGACCGCCGTGGAGCGGTGGCCGATGAGCCGCCCCACCGCCGTCGCCGAGGGACGTCCGGGGACGCCGTCGTGCGTCTCGCGCTGGTCCGCACGCGTCTGGTGCCGGGCGTGCTCGGCCGCACGCGCCTCCTGCTCGGCTGCACTGGACACATCGGCCTCCGCGGCTCGCGGCCAACCGCCTCCGCCCGGCGGAGGGGAGGCGGGCGGCACCTCATGGTGGGCCGGCGGGCCCCGCGGTGTCCCGTACCGCACGGCTCCGGCCCACGCTCTCCAACCTGTTCTGCCCCCAAACCCGCCGACTCGCACGTTTCCTGGTGCCCGGCACCGGCCGATCACCCTGCGACCGCCGCGGCCCGGGACTGAAACGTGACCATCGGGGGGAGTTCACTGTCAGCGGCGTGTGATTACCTATCGCCAGGCGCGCCTGCGCGTGATCGGGGTTGCCGCGGGGGCGGGGCCCGGGGGAGGGGAGAGCTGTTGTGACGGTCCGGCGGATTTCGGGGGCGGTGCGGGGCGGCCGCGGTGGACTTCTCGCGCCGCTGCTCGGGGCGATGCTGATGGCGGTGGCCGCGTGCGGCGGAGGCGGCGGCTCCGACGACGGCGGCAAGAAGGACGACGCGCGGCCCAGGACCCCGCGTGCCGTGGTGACGATCGCGCCCAAGGACGGCGCCAAGGGCGTCGACACCGACGGCGCGCTGAAGGTCACCTCGGCCAAGGGCACCCTCTCCTCGGTCAAGGTCAAGGACGCGAAGGGCACCGCGGTCGAGGGGAAGATCGCCCAGGGCGGCAAGAGCTGGCGGCCCGACGCCCATCTCCGCTCCGACACCACCTACACCGTGGACGCGGTCGCCAAGGACGCCCATGGCCTGACCACGACCGAGCACGCGACCTTCACCACCCTGCGCCCCAAGGAGACCTTCGTGGGTATCTACACCCCCGAGGACGGCTCCACGGTCGGCGTCGGCATGCCCGTCTCGCTCAACTTCAACCGCGGCATCACCCACCCGGAGGCCGTGGAGAAGGGGATCAAGGTCAGCGCCTCGCCCTCGGTGCCCATCGTCGGCCACTGGTTCGGCAACGACCGGCTGGACTTCCGGCCGGAGAAGTACTGGAAGCCCGGCACCAAGGTGACGCTCAGTCTGGATCTGGACGGGGTCGAGGGCAGGCCGGGGGTGTACGGCGAGCAGCGGAAGTCCGTGACGTTCACCATCGGCCGCAGCCAGATCTCCGTCGTGGACGCCAAGTCCAAGAAGATGACGGTCAAGCGGGACGGCAAGACCATCAAGACCGTCCCGATAACCTCGGGCGCGCCCGGCCATGAGACCTACAACGGCAAGATGGTGATCAGCGAGAAGCACCCGGTGACCCGGATGGACGGCGCCACGGTCGGCTTCGGCGGGGAGTACGACATCAAGGACGTGCCGCATGCGATGCGCCTGTCGACCTCCGGCACCTTCATACACGGCAACTACTGGGCGGGCCGGCCCACCTTCGGATCGGCCAATGTCAGCCATGGCTGTGTGGGACTGTTCGACCAGCGTGGCGGCGGGGACTCCTCCACCCCGGCGTCCTGGTTCTTCCGCAAGTCGATCCTCGGCGATGTGGTCATCGTGAAGAACTCCCATGACGAGACGATCCAGCCGGACAACGGGCTCAATGGCTGGAACATGTCCTGGGAGAAGTGGAAGGCGTGACGCCATGCGGGGCGCTTGACCCTGTGCCGGGGCGCATGACCCCGCGCGGGGCCCGGCGCCCCGGCGGCTCGCCCTCCGGCCGTTGACACCGTCCCCCGGCGTCCCCGCCCCGCCCCGGCCCTCCGCTTCCGTGTTAGCGGGCGCTAACCTGCGCTCATGACTGTGAACCTCGAGGTCGCCGACGGCGTTGCCACCTTCCGCCTTGACCGCCCCCCGATGAACGCGCTCGACGTCGCCACCCAGGACCGGCTGCGGGAGCTCGCGGCCGAGGTGACCCGCCGCGACGATGTGCGCGCCGTGGTCATCTGGGGCGGTGAGAAGGTGTTCGCGGCCGGCGCGGACATCAAGGAGATGCGGGAGATGGACCACGCCGCGATGGTGGCCCGCTCCGGTGACCTTCAGGAGTCCTTCACCGCCGTGGCGCGGATCCCCAAGCCCGTGGTGGCCGCCGTCACCGGCTACGCCCTCGGCGGCGGCTGCGAGTTGGCGCTGTGCGCCGACTTCCGGATCGCCGCGGAGAACGCCAAGCTGGGCCAGCCCGAGATCCTGCTCGGCCTGATCCCGGGCGCGGGCGGCACCCAGCGGCTGGCCCGGCTGGTCGGCCCGGCCAAGGCCAAGGACCTCATCTTCACGGGCCGTCAGGTCAAGGCCGACGAGGCGCTCGCCATCGGCCTGGTGGACCGGGTGGTACCGGCCGAGGAGGTCTACGACCAGGCCCACGCATGGGCGGCGCGGCTGGCCCGGGGCCCGGCGATCGCGCTGCGCGCGGCCAAGGAGTCGGTGGACCGGGGGCTGGAGACGGACCTGGACAGCGGCCTCGCCATCGAACGGACCTGGTTCGCCGGGCTGTTCGCCACCGAGGACCGGGAGATCGGGATGCGCAGCTTTGTCGAGGAGGGGCCGGGCAAGGCCACGTTCCGCTGACACCCGACCGGTTCCGATCGTGTCGGGCGGGGTTGCGGACCCGCCTATGCCCCGTGCGAGCGAATTTTCTTCGCCATCGGTCGGCTCTTGGCCGACCCGGTCCGGTACGCTGGGTGATCACGCGTACGCGCGGTGACATCGCTGGTCAGGCGGGGTGTTTGGGTACCCCAACTGCCTTTGGCATATGTCGGATCGGGTTTATGGGGCCTGGGGCTCCGGTGGTCGGAATCCCATGGTTCCGCCCCGGATGGCCTTTTGGGCGGCCATGATGGGGGGCATGGCGGGCTTGGAGGGAATGGAGCAGCCGCAGCAGCGCACTGGTACGGCTGCGGTGCGGGGGGCGCCGTCCATCGAGGACGACCGGGCCCTCAGAGCGCTTGACCTCTTCGGGAACCCCGCATGCGAGGAGGTGCGGCTGCCCTCCCGCCCCGAATCCGCCGCGACCGCCCGCCGGATGGCCGAATTCGTGGTGGCGCGGGACTGGGGGCTGGGCCATCAGCTCGCCGAGCACACCGTTCTGCTGGTCTCCGAGCTGGTGGGGAACGCCGTACGGCACACCGGCGCCCGCACCTTCGGACTGCGGATGCTGCGGCGGCGCGGCTGGATCCGGGTCGAGGTCCGGGACCCCTCGCGGGGGCTGCCGTGTCTGATGCCGGTGGGGGAGCTCGACACCAGTGGGCGCGGGCTGATGCTGGTCGACCAGCTCTCCCAGCGGTGGGGGGTTGATCTGCTGCCGTGCGGCAAGACGACCTGGTTCGAGATGCGCGTGGCCGAAAGCTGATCAGGGAATCGATCTGAAGACCGATCTGAAAACCGATCTGAAAACCGATCTTACGAGCGTCGGTGCGGATCTCGGCGCGGTGTATGAAGCGCGTTGTGAAGCATGTTGTGAAGCACGTTGTGAAGCGTGTGAAAGGGGTCCCCGTGCCGTCGCGTGCCGACGGTATGGGGACCCCTTTCGCCCCGGGCCATGGCGCGAAAGGGGTGTGGGCCGTGGCATTCGGGGGAAGCGACCTCGCTCGGGTCAATGGGGCCGCGGCCCCGACTATCGCAGAGGTGACAGAGCACTTCCAAGCCAATCCAAGGTGAGGTGTAACACTTGCCTTGTTAATGCCAGGTCGAGGGTTAATTTTCCTTCGTTGTCGACCTCCCGCTATCAAAACTCCAGTGGTCCAGACCGTGACGCGAAATCTTTCTTTGCGTGGCGGTTCTTGGCATGGCCCTGCCGAGGATTCACCATGGAACGACGCTACGCGCGTCACACCCCCCACGCGTCACCCCCTTTGTCCCCGCTACGACATTCGGGAGACCCCCCATGGAAGCGCACGGCCGCACCCCCACCCGGCGGGCCCTGCTCCGCTCGGGCGCCTACCTCGCCACCGCCACCACCGGACTCGCCGCAACCGCCGCGACCGCGACCACCGCTCACGCCGACGACAGACGCGGCCGCCGGGCGGCCGCCTATCCGCCCACCCACTGGATCCCCGCCTCCCCCTCCAACTACCGCGTCTCCAGCCGCCCGACCGCGTATCCGATCGACTTCATCGTCATCCATGTGACGCAGGAGACCTTCCCGGACGCGATGAAGATCTTCCAGGACCCGGCCAAGCAGGTCTCCACGCACTACATGGTCGCCTCGGCCGACGGCTACATCGGGCAGTTCGTCCGGGAGAAGGACGTCGCCTGGCACGCGGGCAACAAGGACTACAACAACCGCAGCATCGGCATCGAGCACGAGGGCTGGGTGGACGACCCCAAGTGGTTCACGGACGAGATGTACGCCTCGTCCGCCGCCCTGGCCGCGGCCGTCTGCGACCGCTTCGGCATCCCCAAGACCCGCGACCACATCATCGGCCATGTGGAGGTCCCCGGGGCCGACCACACCGACCCCGGCCCACTGTGGGACTGGGACCGCTATATGCGGCTGGTCAACGGAGGCTGAGCCGTGTGGCCCCGGGGCCCGAGCGGTGTGGCCCCGGGGCCCGAGCCGCGTGGGCTGCGGGGCCTTGAGCCGCGCGGACTCCGGGGCCCGAGCCGCGTGGGCCGCGGGGCCCTGAGCCGCGAACTCCACGATGCCGCCGAGACGAACCGGCCACCGCCGACCGCTAATCTGTGCGGGTCAAGCACACGCACGGAAGGGGCGGAACAGGTGGCGGACATCGAGGCGGCGCGCAAGGCGTTCGAGCGGTATGACCTCAACGGTGACGGCCAGATCACCGCGGCCGAGTACAAGAGCGTGATGGCGCAGCTGGGGGACCCGTATGTCACGGAGCCCGTCGCCCAGGCCGTCATCAACGCCCACGACGCCAACGGTGATGGGCTGCTCACCTTCGACGAGTTCTGGGCGGCCCAGAACAAGGACGGTGAAAAGACAGGCTGAAACGGGTCTGCGGGCCTACGGGTCTGCGGGCCTGCCGGTCTCTCTACGGGCCGCACAGTAGCAACGGGCCGTACGGCGGCGCGGCCGGCGCCTCAGCGCCAGCCGCGCCGCTGTGCGCTCGCCCGCCGTCTGCGGTCGTTGCACAGCAGACAGCGGCCGTAGCCGGGCGGCAGTGGGTCGTCCGGATCCCCGTACAGCGGATCGACGGCCCCGCGCGGATGCTCCGGACAGCCCGTGGAGCCGTGCTCGGCGGTCAGCGACCCCGCGGCGGCGAGCGCCCGGCGCAGGGCGTCGGTGAGCAGCTCGGTCTCCGGCCCGGAGGGTGCGGCATCCAGCGAGAAGGCGATGTCCGATGCGGTGGTGAGCGCGCTGCGGAGTTCGCGCAGGTCTGCGTAACTCATACCGGGCAGCGTAGGCGCACCCACCGACAACGCCCCGGGGACGGGTCAGGCCCCGCCTTCCACCTCATCCGCCGCCCGGACGTCCGCCACGTCCGCCACGTCCTCCGTCTCCTCGTCGGCGGTGAGCGCCGCCCGGCTGGGGTCGGCCCACGCTTGCAGAGCGGCCTTGCTGGAGAAGTTCGCCACGTCCTTGTCCAGCGGACGGTCGGTGTACTGGTGGATCCGCCACTTCGCCTTGATCCGCGGCTTACCCGCCGTCACGTAGTCCGCTATCCACAGACCGTCTCCGGCGTAGGACGTGGTGTCGTAGTTGAGCCAGAAGTTCCGGTTGCAGTAGAGCATCACGCGGTGCGTGGGGCGCAGCTTCTTGACCTCGCGGATGAACCGGTCCTTCTCGGCGTTGCTGGCACGGGTGCCGGAACCGGTGGTCTCCCAGTCCACGGCGAGCAGGTCGTGCTTCTGGGACGCACACTTCTCCACGAAGTAGCTCGCCTGCGCCGAGATGTTGCCCGGCCACAGGAAGTGGTAGAAGCCGACGACGCATCCCGCCTTGCGCGCCCGGGACGCCTGCGAGGTCTGCTTCGGGTTGATGTACGACCGGCCTTCGGTGGCCTTGATGAAGACGAAGGCCAGCCCGTCCGCGTCGAACGTGGACTGGTGCGAACTCACGTCGATGCCGTGCAGCATGGCGCCTACCTCGGGTCAAGAACGGGTGCATACATGGGTGTTATTCCCCCTCTCGTACGGAGGACCCTACTGGGACGGGAACGCGTCCGCAGGCATTCGAACCCACCCACAGAGAGAGCACCTTCTCGGTGCGGACGGTCCGCACGGCCCCGGTCTTCCAGCAGTCCGCCGACGGGTCGAGCGACCACGACTCGGCGGCGTCCAGGGTCGGCAGCCTGCGGATGAGGGCGGAAGGGCCGCGCTCGAACGATATTCGAGGCGGCCTTCAGGGGCGTTCCCGTCCCCGCGGCAGGCGGATTGTCCGTGCGTACCAAGGCGACGAGGCCGCCACGGCCATCGGCAGGGGGAGGCGGCGAAGAACGTCTGGGCCGCCGGCCGGGTGGCGGCTTCCAGCACGTTCACGGTCGCATGACGCTCCAGAACCGGGCGGCCGGGCCGCCGCCGGTCGCGGTCGTGACGGGCTCCCGCGGCGTACGTAGCTCCGGCAGTGTCCGTAGCTCCCGGGGCATCCGCACGGCGTCCCACCCGGCCGTCAGGGACTTCCGTGACGACCACCCGTCGTGGGACCGTCGGCGGCCGGGCCGGACCCCGTGGGACCGTCGGCGGCGGGGTCGGACCCCCGGGGACCGTCGGCGGCGGGGCCGTTCGCCGTGGGGCCGGACGCCCCGGCGAGGATGCCGAGCAGCGCCAGGATCCCCACCACGATGCCGAGGACGAGCCCCACGGACGCCGGAGTGGGATGGTTCCACAGCACCAGGGCCAGCGCGCCGCCCGTGATCACCACGCCGGTGGTCCAGGCCCGCTGGACGTCCAGCCAGCGGCCGAAGCCCCCGGTGCGGGCTCCGCCACGGGCCAGGCCCCGGCCGATGGCGCCGGTGCCGCGTGCGGCGGCCGAGCGGACGGCGCGAGCCCCGCGCCCGGGGCCGTACAGATACGTGGCGAACGCGGTGACGATCGCGACGACGAGAAGGGTGCGGGTGCTTTCGCGCAGGAAGCGTACGAGCGTGTCGAAGATGAAGGCCGCCGGGTCCCGTGGCAGGGCGCTGGGCGGGACGGAGTCCAGATAGACGCCGCGCACCACGGCCAGGCCGACCAGCAGCGCGACCATCATCACCGCCGTGCCGACCCCGGCGGCCAGCAGCGTGAGCCGATGCGCGGGGGAGATCCACACGGCGAGGGCGGCGAGCACGATCGTCACGGCGGCCAGCCAGGTGCCGAGGATGTCGAGGAGGCGCATCGCGCCTTGCGCCTCGTCCAGCTTGTCCGTCCGCACCAGCGTGAACTGCCGGTCGATATGGGGGATCTTGGCGGCCTTCTCGTAGCCCGCCCGGACGAGGTGCTGTTTGACGTTGTCGACAAGGGTGCCGATGTCCAGGACGATCGCGTTCCCACGGGCCTGGACCGCGCTGGTGCCCTCACCGGTGAGGACCTTGACGACGGCGGCGTGGGCGCGGCGGTTGGCCGCGTCCCACACCAACGGGAACTGATCGCTGGCGATCACCTTGTGGACCACGCGGTGCACGGCGTTGGTGAGCGCGCTCTCCAGCGGCCCGCCGAGCATCCGGGTGCCGTTCACTACGAAGGACGGGGCTCCGGTCTTGTTCAGGTTCCTGGCGAGATGGGCGGTGATGGCGGGCACGTCGACCTGGTCGACCACGCGTTTGGTGAGGCGGTTGGTGACGGTGGACTGGACGGAGGGGTTCCTGGCGATCGGGGCGACGGTCTGGACATACCGGTGAGGGTCGGTGATCTCTTCGTGCAGCCAGGTGGCGACGACGGCGAGCGGGGAGAGCAGGACCGCCAGCACGAGCAGCACACACGCGGCCGCGTGGCGAAGCCGCCGGTGACGTACGGCCGCGGCCCCGCGCAGCCGCTCGTACTCCTGTCGTTCGTTTCCGCTCAGCGGCTGGGGCTCGGCGGGGCCGGAGGCGTCGGCGGACGGATCCATGGGTCCTCCCTCGCGCGGGACGGAGGGAAGTGCCACCGGACGGAGGCGCCACCGGAGAGTGGCGGCGTCACGGCGCTGGTCACCGTGGTGGGCGGCGTATCTCCTCGATCCGCGGTCCGAGGTACTGGGAACGCGACGACGGGCCGTTTCGATTCGCGGTGGGAGCCGGGAGCCGGGAGCCGACGTGGTGGTGAGTGGGGAAAAAGTGGCGGCGTGGTGGCGAGCCCGGCGCGGGGTACCCGTGGGACCGCCCCTCCCGGCGCTCACGCCCTCTGACCGGGAGGTCACCGCCCCGGGGAGGTCACATGACCATGACGTCGGCGGCACCCTGGACGGCACGCCTGGCCCTGGTGGCGGGCGCCACGGCGGTGGTGATCCTGCTCCTGTTCGCCGGGGCGCGGAGCGTAGTGCTGGTCGCGGTGGGGGCGAGCGGGACGGCGGTCGCGCTGGCGGGCGTGTGGTGGACGCTCGTCCACAGAGGGCCGGCCAGGGTGTTGGCCGCCGTGCTGGCGGTGGCGGCGCCGGTCGCCGTTCTGGTCCTGTACGCGCTGGCCGGGCTGTTGTGGGTGGTGCTGGTCTCCCTCGCGCTCTGGACGCTGGCGGTCGCCTCGGGGCGGTTCGCGCTGGCGTTCGCGCTGGCGGAGGGGATCGGGCACCGGAGCCGCGGGGAACGCCGCGTCGGACCGCCGGAACGGCCGTTCTTGATCATGAATCCGCGTTCCGGCGGCGGGAAGGCCGACCGATTGGGGCTGCCGGGGAAGGCGGAGGCGCTGGGCGCACGGGTGGCCGTCCTGGACCCGGACCGCCCCGTCGATGTGGCCGGGCTCGCACGCCGCGCCGTCGAGGAGGGCGCCGATCTGCTGGGCGTGGCGGGCGGCGACGGCACCCAGGCGCTGGTGGCGGGGGTGGCGGCCGAGCGCGGAGTCCCCTTCGTGGTGATCCCCGCCGGGACCCGCAACCACTTCGCACTGGACCTCGGACTGGACCGGGACGACCCGTCGGCCTGTCTGGACGCGCTCACCGACGGTGTCGAGCTCCGCGTGGACCTGGGCTTCATCGGCGAGCGCGTGTTCGTGAACAACGCCTCGTTCGGTGCCTACGCGGCCGTCGTCCAGAGCCCCGCCTACCGCGACGACAAGGTCCGCACCACCCTTGAGCTCCTCCCCGACCTGCTGACCCACGAGACGGGGCCCGATCTCGTGGTCAGGGCGGGAGAGCTCGTCATGGACAGGCCACAGGCCGTCCTGGTGAGCAACAACCCGTACCGCACGGGGGATCCGGCGGGCCTGGGGCGGCGCTCGCGGCTGGACTCCGGAGTCCTCGGCGTGCTGGCCGTCACGGTCGACTCGGCGGCACAGGCGGCCGGGCTGCTGCGCGGCCGCAACGCGCCCGGACTGGTCTCCGCGACCGCCGGGGACGTGGTCGTCGACACACAGGAGCCGGCCGTCCCGGTCGGCGTGGACGGCGAACCCCTCACCCTGCGGACTCCCCTCCACTGCCACATCGCACCGGGCGCCCTTCGCGTACGGGTCCCGAGACACCGCCCGGGGGTACCGGCCGACAGACCGGCCATGGACTGGCGCGGAGTGCGACGACTTGCGCTGACCACGGTCAGGACGGCGGCGGGGCACGGACCGCGCCGATCACACTGACCGGCCGGGCGCCTGCCGCGCGCCTCCCTCCCCATCCGCCGCAAAACGGAGGGCCCCGGCTTTCCCGGCCGCCCCGATGTGTCAAGAAGTGTCGTCAAGGGGTGTCGGAGTGCCGGCGTGAGGTGTGTCGAAGACCCAGTCTCTTGGGTCTGCCCCAGGAAGCCGTAAGGAGATAGATCCACCACACCGGGTTGATGAAATTGAACCAGTTCTTCCTGCTCTTCAGGTGCTTTTCCCAGTAAGCATCCTGCTCTTCCGGTGAACCGGTGAGTTCGGCTGGGCAGTAGCCGAAGGTCGGAACAAGGTCCCGTACGGTGGGCGGCCGCCACAGGTGGAGAACGTAGACCATCCAAGCGCCATGCGAAGCCGAAAGCCCGGACGGCCTCACATCAACCCGTGCGCCATGACAGCAGACCGCCACCCCTTTTGACGTAAGACCGGGCCGCATGGCTCGCAATGCCTCGAATACATTGTCGCCCGTGGCCGTGGCTTCAACACCATCCGATGACTCCAGGCGCAACCGCCATGGACCGTCTCCCTCGACTGTCATCTTCCACCGCAACTCCTGCCCATCGCGTTGCACATAGAGTGGAACGTTATTCCCGCCCATTCTCTTGGTGGTCTTATTCAGATTGAATAGTAGCCTCGCGGAAAGACGGAGACTCCGTGAACCTCTTCGTCTGGATCATCCGGGGCGGGGGTGAAGAGTGCAAAACCGAGCTCGGTGAACTCGACCCCCTGGTCATCCTCTGTTCCCTCGATACCTTGTTCTCGCAGGTCGCCGAGAACATGCCTGTAAGGGCGGCCGAAGAGTGCGATCCCTTGATGTGTCACCTGTGCTTCTGGTGTCACCTCGATAAACTCCAGTGCTTCCCCGCTGTCGAAGGACAGGAGCAGTCCCTTCTCTGTGAAATGGTCGGTGGGGTTCTCCGAATCACCTCGCTGAAATGACGTGAAGGAGCCGAGCCTCTCGCGTAGGTCAGTCCTGGATTCACCGAATCGGATGGAGTCGAGCCCTTCGTTCGGGACGATTGTGTACTGAGTCATTTCGTTCACCAACCCTTGGGCAGAAAGTAGATCATTTCTTTGATCGCGTCGTCGTACTTATTCCCGAATTGCCGCCTGATATCGGCAATATCCATGTCGATGGCATCGCGGCGGCGGTGCTGGCTAATGAGATCTCGCTGTCGCGCTCGATGTGACATTGCGGCTCTGCTGCGCCCCCAGCTGGCCGTCCTGTAATGATCCACCTTGTCCATTTGAATTGCGGGCCCGCGATCACGGGGGATGCCATTGATCGAATCTGGGGGCATGTGATTGATCTCGGTACCCGGAATGTTCCTCTTGTAGTCGGTGGCCGGGTCCTTGAGTTGTTTGTATCTGCCTCCTCGGTATACATGGCCTGGTGGGGCGTAATCCGGGGCCAGGCCGGAGAGGTCGGTCCAAGTATGGGGGTTGTGAACGTAGGTGACCGGGTTGGGGGCTGGGGCGAGGCCGAGGGGGTCGGGGGTGAGGTAGCGGGCGGTTTCGGGGTCGTAGTGGCGGTGGAGGTTGTAATGGTGGCCGGTTTCCAGGTCGTGGTACTGGCCGGGGAAGCGAAGGGGAGTGTAGGCGGTTGCGTCGGTCTTCCAGGTGGTGGTGCCCCAGAGGGTCGTGCGGGACTGCCAGGCGGTGTGGCCGGTGTCGTCGACGAGGTGGGTGGGCGTGCCGATCAGGTCGGTGATGATCGCGTAGAAGCGGGTGTCGATCTCGTCCTGGGGCGCGTTGGCGGTTGGGGCGTAGCGGGTTGTCTGGGCGAGTGGGGTCAGCCCGGTCTCGTCGTGGTCCCAGGTGAGGCTCTGCCGACCGGTCCAGTCGGTTGAGGTCGTGCTCTGTTCGATGAGGGTGGCGTCGTACCAGGTGAAGTGGGATTCCTCGATGACCGCGCCATCAGGGGACAGACGTTGTTTGGCGGTTCGCCGGCCGAGGGGGTCGTAGCGGTACCGCCAAGTGGCGCCGTCGGGGGTGATCAGGTGGGTGAGGCGGTTTTCGGCGTCCCAGGTGTAGCGCCAGATGTCGGGCTTCCTCGACAGGCGGGTCTTCCGACGCAGGGTGGTGCGGCCTGCGGCGTCGTATTCGTAGCGGGTGGTACCCGCCGTCCGTATTCGGGTGCCGGTATAAGCACGTTCACCCGTCGCGTCCGCGCCGGGGTGCTGCTGCGGCCAGGTGGCGCGGGTCTGGTTCCCCGCCGGGTCGTAGGCGTAGGTTTCCTGCCATGCGGTGGCCTGTACCTGGGTGACGCGGCCGGCTGGGTCCAGGGTGTAGCGGCTGGGTCCGGTTGTGGTGTCATCGAGGCCGGTGAGGTAGCCGTCGTGGCGCCAGGTGTATGTGCGCTGGAGCAGGGTCTGCGGACCCACTGTGTAGGACTGGCCGATGAGGCGGTCGGCCGGGTCCCAAGCCTGGCTCAGGGACAGTCCTCCGGCCCAACTCCGTTGGGTTTCACGGCCTGATGCGTCATGGGCAACGATCAGGTCCCTGCCCTCGATGGTCAGCGTGGTGCGGTTGCCTGCCGCGTCATACGCGTAGGTGGTCTCCGCCCCCGCCGGGGTACGGCGGGAGACGAGTTGCCCTGCTGCGTCGTAGGCCAGGCGGAGGGTACGGCCGCTCACTGTCTCGGACAGCATGCGACCGGCGGGGTCGTAGTCCCGGGTCAGCTTGATGTCCGGGGCCACGGCCTCGAGTAGTTCTCCGGCCGGGGTCCAGCGGAAGGTCGATACCTGCCCGCCGGCATCCTGGGCCACTAGGCGGCCCAGCGCATCGTAGATGTAGCCGGTGTGCTGGCCAAGTGGGTCGGTACGCGAGACGAGTTGGCCCGCCGCATCATGGCCGTAGACCATCCTACGGCCGTCGAAGTCCGTCTCCGCTATCAGACGGCCTGCCGGATCATAGGCGTAATCCCAGGTCAGGCCCTGTGGATTGGTGACCTTCGTCAGCCGCAGCGCCGCGTCGTGCTCGAATTCGTAGCGGACGCCGTCCGGGCCGGTGCGGGCGGCCAGCAGGTCGAAGTGGGTGTATTCATATGCGGTCGTGCCGCCGGCGGGGTCGGTGTGGGTGGTGGGGTTGCCCTCGCCGTCGTACGTCCAGGACTCCGTCGACCCATCCGGACCGGTGCGGCGCAGGAGGTTGCCCTCCGGGCTCCATTCGTAGCGGGTCACCGCGCCCAGCGGGTCCGTCTCGGCCACGGTGCGGCCGAACGCGTCCCGCTCGTAGCGCGTGGTGGCTCCCAGCGGGTCGGTGATCTCGATCGGGAGCCCGGCCCCGTCGCAGCGCACCCGGGTCGTCGCTCCCAGCGGGTCGGTGACGGCGAGCAGACCTCCGTGCGTGTCGTAGAGGTAGCGGGTGGTGGCGGCGAGCGGGTCGGTGAGTGCGGTGCGGTTGCCCGCGGCGTCGAAGGTCTGCCGCCACACCGCGCCGCCCGGATCGGTGATCTGCACCGGGTTGCCCTGTGCGTCGAGCACCGCGCTGATCTCGCTGCCGTCCGGCCGGATCACGGCCGCCAGATGCCCGTGCTCGTCGTAGCGGAATCCCGTGGTGCGGCCCAGCGGATCGGTTTCGGCGACCGTACGGCCGGCCTGGTCGTACGCCGTGCGGCTGACCGCACCGCATGCGTCGATCTCCCCGACGACCTGGTGCGCCTCGTCGATCAGATAGCGGGTGACCGCACCATCCGGTGAGGTCAGGGTGGTGACCTTCACCCCGGGGAAGTCCGGGTCCACCCCGTCGTAGCCGATGCGGAAGGTGTAGTGGCCGCCTTCCCCGCCCTCGGCGATGACCCGGTCCCGCTCGTCGTAGGCGTAGGAGTACCAGCGGTTGTTGGTGTCGGTCCAGGAGGTGATCCGCCCGGCCCGGTCGTAGGCGAAACGCAGCGGCAGCCCCGAGGAGCCCGTCACTTCGGTGAGATGGCCGTCGGTGTAGCCGTAGCCCATCACCTGGACCTCTCCGACGTACAGGCCGGTGATCCGCTGATGCTCCGACGTCAACCGCAGGCGGTGGCCACCACTGTGGAGGATCTCGAGCGGTGTGCCGGAAGCGTCGTAAGTGAAGGTGACGCGGTTGCCGTTGCGGTCGGCGACCTCCCGCAGAAGCGCCAGCGGCTCGTCGCCGTACGGGGTGAAGGTGCGGACGAGCCCGGCTTCCGGGTCGGTGAGGGTGTACGTACCGCCGTCCGCCGTCCGTGCCAGCGGCCACCGCGGCCCCTCGGCGGGCATGACCGCGGTGCCGCCCGGCGCCGGGTGCGGATAGGCCAGCAGCAGACCGTCCTCGGTGAAGAAGACCACGCCCCGCTCGTCGAACTCCAGGCGCTGGTCGGCCGTTGAGGCCCAGGTCGGGCCGAACCACCGCCCGGCGCGGTATCCGGAGTCCACCCGGCGGGAGAACACCAGCGGCAGCACGCCCGGCAGCTCCACATCCGTCTGCGGCAGGAACATCCGCCCGGTCGCCAGATCCACCGGATCGGTACGGCCGTGCCGCACCCGGTCCCAGGTACGGGAGAACGCGCCCCGGGCACGGCTCCGGAGCGCGCCGCGCGCCCATTGCGTCGCCTCACGCGCCGCCAGCCTGGCTCCGACGCGCGAGGCGATCGGGGCCAGGGCGCGCGGGGCGAGACCCATCAGCAGGGTCTCCGCCAGCCCTCCGCCCATGGCGAGTTCCAGCGGCAGCGCGTAAGGCATGGCGAACATGGCGAGGGTGAGGAGGAGCGGAAGGCCGACCTCGAGGAGCTTCTCCAGGAGAAAGCCGTCGGTGCCCAGGATGTCGTAGCCGGCGAGAGGGGCCTCGCCCCCGGCGATGGCCGACCAGCGGGACAGCAGCAGCACGCCGACGACGAGCGTGCCCGCGCAGACGGCGATGCGGAACTGGACCAGGGCGAGGGTCTCGCCCAGCGGGGACGCTCCCGCGGCCCGGTAGCCGCGTACGGCGGAGATCAGGCGCGACAGGGTGAGGGCCAGCCCGGCGAGGCCGACGCCGATCAGGACGCGCAGCCCGGTGCCTTCGGTGAAGTTCTCCTGCAAACCCTTCGTGGACGGGAAGGATCCCACCGCCAGATACAGCAGGGAGGGAACGGCCAGCAACAGGCTGAGCACCAGCAGAACCTTCTCGTGCCGCGGCCGGCGGGGCCGCCGCTCCTGAGCTGCGCGCCACAGCCGCCGGAGGGTGACGCCACGCCAAGCCTCCTGGCTGTGGGTGGCGTCCATACGTCGGGTCTGCTGGGCGACCGACTCGCGCAGCGGCGCCAGCTTCTCCGCCCGGGTACGGGGGTGGGCCGTGGCGTACAGCAGCGCTCTGCGCCGCCGGGCATAGCCCAGGGCGATGATCCAGGTGGCGGGGAGGCGCAGCAGGGCGTACCCGAAGAGGGCTTCGGGGCCGGTCCGGCCCTGGCGCTCGGCGGTCAGCGCGACATCCGGTTCACGCCGCCGGCCCAGGCGGGACCGGCGCAGATCCCAGATCCAGGCGGTGGCGAGACAACCGAGGATGATCCACAACCCCCAGTCCCCGGCCAGCCGCTCGCGCCACTCCATCGCGCTGTCGTCGCCCGGGAAGGCCGCGGCGTAATTGGTCACCCAGTGGATCGCCACCGCCCCGGCCAGCGGTACCGGTGCCGCGACCCGGGTCGGTACGCGGGCACCGCACCACAGCAGGCCCACCGCCAGCCCGCCGAGCGCGCTGGTGATGATGTGTGCCTCGTAGGGGAGTACCGGCCCCCCGACTTCGACGGTGCCGGTCGCGGAGGGAAACCAGCTGCCGAGAATCTGTCCGAGGCCGGGAACGTACGGGGGGTCGACCAGCCCCTCCGCGATCTGCCAGCCTCCCTCGTCCAAGGGGGCGGCCTTGCCCGCGGACTCGGCGTACATCAGCAGCTTTTCCAGCAGACCGAACCCCGCCCCGGCAGCGCCGCCCAGCACCACGAAGTCCGCCAGACCCCACTGCATCCGCCCGCGCAGCGCCCACCCGGCGACCAGGAGCGGTGTGACCTTGACCAGCTCCTCCACCACCGGAGCGGTCGTCCACGACACCACGTCCATGACGGCCGCCAGCGACTCCTCCCTTGCGGTCGCCAACTGACGTGCCACCACAAGCTCCAGCACCATCGAGAGCACACCGCAGCCGTACGCACCCACCCCGAAGGCGAGCAGCACCGTCGGCCACCGCACCGTCCGCACCGGCCAGGACAGCAGCAACAGCTGCATCACAGCCCATACCGACGCGAGCGCCATCCAGAACGCCACGCCCCGTGACCCCCTCCGACGTTGTCAGTGATCAGTCACGCTAAGTGGAACGGCGGTCACGTACAAGGGACTTCATGGGTACGCGGCACCGGCACCCCCGAGCACATGTCGGCACGGACGTCGTCGAGTGCGCCGCCCCGCGAGGGCGGCGCACTCGGCATGTCCAGGTGTCCGACGCTCACTGGTGCCGCGACGGGCGGGTGCGGGGCAGCAGGATCGCCGTGATGACCAGCCAGATCAGTCCGCCGAAGCGGACGACCGGCAGCAGGTAGCCGAACGGGTCGGCGATCAGCGTGAGCATGGAGACCATGCCCGCGGCGGCCAGTGCCAGTCCGGTCCAGGTCAGCGGGCGGGGCAGCAGGCGGGCCATCAGCCCGGTCACCGAGATGCCGGAGACGAGCATCGCGAACGACGCCGAGTAGGCGACGCCGCCGGACAGGAACGACAGGTCGGCCAGTGCGCGGGCCAGGGCCGGATCGGCGTCCATGGGCAGGCGGCCACCGGCCCAGCCGAACAGCGCGCTGCCGCTCAGCGCCGCGGCCGCCAGCACCCCGCCCACCAG
This sequence comes from Streptomyces malaysiensis subsp. malaysiensis, assembly GCF_040653035.1. Lineage (NCBI taxonomy): Bacteria > Bacillati > Actinomycetota > Actinomycetes > Kitasatosporales > Streptomycetaceae > Streptomyces > Streptomyces malaysiensis. The sequence goes on along the minus strand of NZ_JBEZNG010000001.1, from coordinate 144,744 downwards.
GGTGATCGCCGAGCCGGGTGCGGTGATGCCGAGCGCTCGCAGCCTCCGGTAGAGCACCGCCGCGAGGAGCGCCAGCGGCGTGGCCGCGGCGAACAGCAGCAGCGAGCCCAGCTCGATGGTGGAGCCGTTGTCCCGCGCGTAGGTCAGGACCTCCTTCCCCGAGGCGTCGGGGTGCGGAGTCGAGCTGTTGACGACGACGTAGCCGACGGTCAGGACGGCGAACGCCAGCACGGGCGCCAGCAGCGGAGGCCCGCCCTGTGGGCGACGGCCGGGGGCGCGCTCACCGGGGGCCGTCCGGGTGGCAGGGGTGGGGGACGTCCGGGGGGTCGTGGTGGGCATGGCTTCTCCTCCGTTGGTCGGCCAGACAACCGATACGGAAGATAATGATTACAACTCGAAACGATTGTCAAGCGAGTATGATGCCCGCATGGGAATGACCAATGAGGGCGAACGGCCACCAGGTCCGCCCCCGACCGGTGCCGCCTTCCTGCTTGCCCAGCTCGGCGCCCACGCCGCCGACCTGTTCGCCGAACGCCTCGCGACGCTGGACCTGACCCCGGCCCAGAGCGGCCTGCTACGGCTGCTGGCCGGCTCCCCGGGGCGCAGCCAGCGCGAGCTCGCCGACGACCTGGGTATGCCGCCGAGCCGATTTGTCGCGTTCGCCGACGAACTGGAACAGCGCGGGCTGATCGAGCGCCGAAGAAACCCTGTCGACCGGCGCCTGTACGCGGTCCATCTGACCGATGAGGGCGGGACGTTGCTGGCGCAGCTGCGGCAGGTGGGCGCGGAGCACGAGCGTCTGATGACCGAGGGCCTGTCCGAGCCGGAGCGGGAGCAACTGACCGGGTTGCTGCGTCGGCTGGCGGAACGACAGGGCCTCAGCCCCGGCGTCCACCCCGGCTTCCGCTCGATGCGAGCCGAGCGCACCGGCCGCCGGAAAGGGGTGCCGGGGAATCGCTGACCGACGTCGGTCTGGGTCAGCTCTGACCGCTCGGCGCACCGCGTAGCCGACCTCGGGCGGCCGCGAGGACGGCCTGTTCGCCGGTGTGCGTCGCCGGCGGCGTCCGCGGGCTACGGCAGCAGGTGGCGCAGCTTGTCCGGGTTGCGGATGATGCGGATTTCGGTGATCCGGGCGTTCTCGACCTCCGCGCGGGCGACCGTGTCCGGGCGGCCCGCGACCGTGAGGAGCAGTCCTGGCCGGCCGTTGACGTCGACCGCGTGCACCTGCGGGTCGTCCATCGGCTGGGCCAGGACGGCGGCGAGGAAACGGGCGACCTTTTGCGCGCCGTGCTGTGGGCGGATGGCGGCCTTCACCTTGCCGCCGCCATCGCTCCACGCCGTCACATCGGGGGCGAGCAGCTCCATCATCCGGTTGAGGTCGCCGCCGAGACAGGCGGCCAGGAACTCATCGGTGACCCGTCGCCGCACCTCGGCGGGGGCGTCGTAACGCGGCCGGCGGGCCTGGACATGTGCCCTGGCCCGGCGGCCCACCTGCCGTACCGCCGCCTCGCCGCGCTCCAGCATTCCGGCGATCTCCCGGAAGGAGAAGCCGAAGACCTCCTTGAGCACGAAGACCGCTCGCTCCAGCGGGGAGAGGCTTTCGAGCACGACGAGCAGGGCGAGCGAGACCGACTCGGCCAGCTCCACCTCCTCGCCGATGTCCGGCCGGGTGACCAGCGGCTCGGGCAGCCAGGGCCCGACGTATCGCTCGCGGGTGGCGGTGGCCGAGGTGAGCCGGTTGAGGGCGAGGTTGGTGACCGTACGGGCCAGATAGCCGGCCGGGTTGTCCACCGGCGTGGACACCTGACTGCAACGCAGCCAGGCGTCCTGCACCACGTCCTCGGCATCGGTGACGGAACCCAGCATGCGGTAGGCGATGCCGAACAGCATCCGCCGGTGTTCTTCGAAGCCGGTCGCGTCGATCACGCCCGCGACGGTACCGCGCAGCTGTCGGAAAAGCCTTGGCTGGTCAGGCCGAAGGCGCTGTTGACGCGTGAGCGGTAGTTCTCCAGGCCGACCATGGCGGTGAGTTCCACGAAGGCCGCCTCACCGAGCCGCTCGATCAGGGCCGCCGCGAGCTCGTCGGTGACCCGGGGCTCGGTCTCGGTCATCGCTTCGGCGTAGTCCAGGACGAGCAGCTCAAGATCGGTGAAGGCGTCCCGGTGGTCGCGCCACCGCGGGACCCTGGAGATCTTGTCCATCGGGAGCCCGAGGGCGTCGGCCTCCCAGTGGCCGAAGTCCATGCACCACGAGCAGTTGATCCTGGCCGCCGCGGCCATGACCGCGAGGTGCTTGAGGCCCGGGTCGAGGCGGTTCCACTTGGCGGCACCGCGTTCGGTGCGCACGTAGGTGAGCAGCACCCGCGGATTGTGGCCGACGGCCAGACCGGGGTCGAGCACCTTGCCGTAGGTGCGCCGGGAGTACCAGGCGCCCAGGCGGTTGAGCAGAGTGCTGGGCGGGGTGAGCGGGATACGGGCCATGGCGGGTCTCTCCTCGTGTCGCGCCTGTGGTGGCAATGGCTTCCGCAGGTGCGACAGAACAGCCCGCCGGAGTGTGACATCCGGCGGGCCGCTCCGTCGCGACGGACCCGGCCGGAGCCGGTTGCCCTCAGCGCTCGACGGGGTGTTTCAGCACTCGATGACGTTCACCGCGAGCCCGCCCCGGGCCGTCTCCTTGTATTTGACCTTCATATCGGCGCCCGTCTGCTTCATCGTCTTGATGACCTTGTCGAGGGAGACATGGTGGCGCCCGTCGCCGCGGAGGGACATACGGGCGGCGGTGACGGCCTTGACCCCGGCCATGCCGTTGCGCTCGATGCAGGGGATCTGGACCAGGCCGCCGACCGGGTCGCAGGTGAGGCCGAGGTTGTGTTCCATACCGATCTCGGCGGCGTTCTCGACCTGTTCCGGGGAGCCGCCGAGGACCTCGGCCAGGCCGCCGGCGGCCATGGAGCAGGCGGAGCCGACCTCGCCCTGGCAGCCGACCTCGGCGCCGGAGATCGAGGCGTTCTCCTTGAAGAGCATGCCGATGGCGCCCGCGGCGAGGAGGAAGCGGATGACGCCGTCCTCGTCGGCGCCGGGGACGAAGCGGGTGTAGTAGTGCAGGACGGCGGGGATGATGCCCGCCGCGCCGTTGGTGGGGGCGGTGACCACCCGGCCGCCGGCCGCGTTCTCCTCGTTGACCGCCATGGCGTAGAGGGTCACCCACTCCATGGCGCGGGGGGCCGGGTCGCCCTCGGAGCGCAGGGCGCGGGCGGCGGTGGCGGCGCGGCGGCGGACCTTGAGGCCGCCGGGCAGGATGCCCTCCCGGGACATGCCGCGGGCCACGCACTTCTCCATGACGTGCCAGATCTCCAGCAGGCCCGCGCGGATCTCCTGCTCCGTGCGCCACGCCTTCTCGTTCTCCAGCATCAGGGCGGAGATGGACAGCCCCGTCTCCTGGGAGAGCCGCAGCAGCTCGTCGCCGGTGCGGAAGGGGTGGGTGAGGACGGTGTCGTCGAGTTTGATGCGGTCCTCGCCGACCGCGTCCTCGTCCACCACGAAGCCGCCGCCGACCGAGTAGTACGTCTTCTCCAGCAGCGGATGGCCCTCGGCGTCGTACGCGCACAGCGTCATGCCGTTGGCGTGGTACGGCAGGGAGCGGCGGCGGTGCAGGATCAGCTGGGCCGACGGATCGAAGTCGATCTCCTGGCCGGGGCCGATCTCGGCGCCGAGCAGCCGCAGTCGCTTGGTGGAGCGGATGCGCTCCACCTCGTCGTCGGCGGTCTCGACGTCGACGGTGCGCGGGGAGTGGCCCTCCAGGCCCAGCAGCACGGCCTTCGGGGTGCCATGGCCATGGCCGGTGGCGCCCAGCGAGCCGAAGAGTTCGGCACGGACGGAGGTGGTGTGGGCCAGCAGGCCCTCGTTCTTCAGCCGGCGGACGAACATCCGCGAGGCCCGCATCGGGCCGACGGTGTGCGAACTGGACGGGCCGATGCCGATCGAGAAGAGGTCGAATACGGAAATGGCCACTGGGGACTCCTTCATCTGCACGCCGGGGAAGCGTGTGCCCGCCGGGAAGCGTGCGGGCCGTGCGTGCGGGCCGTGCGTGCGGGCCGTGCGTATGCGCCGTGCCTATGCGCCGTGTCGGGCTGGTGCGGCGGGGGCGCGCCGGCGCGGGCGCGCCCCCCGTGTCCGGGTCACGTCGGGGGTTACTCCGGGTTACTTGGACAGGTGCGCGTACAGCGGGTGCTTGTCGGCCAGGGCGGTGACCCGGGCCTTCAGCGCCTCCGCGTCGTGGGACGGCTTGAGCGTCTGCGCGATCACGTCGGCGACCTCGCGGAAGTCGTCCGCGGTGAAGCCGCGCGTGGCCAGCGCCGGGGTGCCGATCCGCAGACCCGAGGTGACCATCGGGGGCCGCGGATCGTTCGGGATCGCGTTGCGGTTGACCGTGATGCCGACCTCGTGGAGCCGGTCCTCGGCCTGCCGCCCGTCCAGCTCGGAGTCGCGCAGATCGACCAGGACCAGATGGACGTCGGTGCCGCCGGAGAGCACGGCGACGCCCGCCTCGCGCACATCCGGCTGGGTCAGGCGCTCGGCGAGGATCTTCGCGCCCTCCAGGGTGCGCTCCTGACGCTCCTTGAAGGCCGAGCTCGCCGCGACCTTGAAGGACACCGCCTTCGCCGCGATCACATGCTCCAGCGGGCCGCCCTGCTGACCGGGGAAGACCGCCGAGTTGATCTTCTTGGCCAGCTCGGCGGTGGAGAGGATCACGCCACCGCGCGGACCGCCCAGGGTCTTGTGCGTGGTGGTGGTCACCACATGGGCGTGCGGTACGGGCGAGGGGTGCAGCCCGGCCGCCACCAGACCCGCGAAGTGGGCCATGTCGACCATCAGATACGCGCCGACCTCGTCCGCGATCCGGCGGAAGGCCGCGAAGTCCAGCTGGCGGGGGTAGGCCGACCAGCCCGCGATCACCAGCTTGGGGCGGTGCTCCTTGGCCAGCCGCTCGACCTCGTCCATGTCGACCAGACCGGTCTCGGCGTCCACGTGGTAGGGCACCACGTTGTAGAGCTTGCCGGAGAAGTTGATCTTCATGCCATGGGTCAAATGGCCGCCGTGCGCCAGGTTCAGCCCCAGGATGGTGTCGCCGGGGGAGAGCAGGGCGAACATCGCGGCCGCGTTGGCCTGTGCGCCCGAATGCGGCTGGACGTTCGCCGCCTCGGCGCCGAAGAGCTCCTTGACCCGGTCGATGGCGATCTGCTCGACCACATCGACATGCTCACAGCCGCCGTAGTAGCGGCGGCCGGGGTAGCCCTCGGCGTACTTGTTGGTCAGGACCGAGCCCTGGGCCTCCATCACCGCCGCCGGAGCGAAGTTCTCCGAGGCGATCATCTCCAGGGTGGACTGCTGGCGGTGGAGTTCGGCGTCGACAGCAGCGGCGACGTCCGGGTCGAGCTCGTGCAGGGAGCTGTTGAGAAGCGACATCGAGGTCCCGATCGAAAGAGGAGGGTCAGTTTTCGGCGAAGGCGGTGTACTCGTCGGCGGAGAGCAGCTCCTCCGGCTCGTTCGCCACCCGCACCTTGAACAGCCAGCCGCCCTCGAAGGGGGCGGAATTCACCAGCGCCGGATCGTTCACCACGTCCTCGTTGATCTCGGTGACCTCACCGGAGACGGGCGCGTACAGGTCGCTGACCGACTTGGTGGACTCCAGCTCTCCGCAGGTTTCACCGGCGGTGACGGCAGAGCCGACGTCCGGGAGCTGGACATAGACGACATCGCCGAGCGCGTTGGCCGCGAATTCGGTGATGCCGATCGTCGACACGCCGTCCTCGTCGGCGGCCGACAGCCACTCGTGCTCCTTGCTGTAGCGCAGCTGCTGGGGGTTGCTCATGGTCCGATTCTCCTGGATACGGGGGAGTGTTTGGGAAACGGGTCTTAGCTGGTGGGACGAGACGCCGGGGACACCGATGGGGTCACGGCGCCGAGGGGACGCGGCGGGCCGGAAGACGTCGATGGGACGCGGTGGGCCGGAGGACGCCGAGAGGACACGGGCCGGGGCCCGCTCAGCGCTCGCGCCGGTAGAAGGGGAGCGCCACGACCTCGTACGGCTCCCGGGTGCCCCGGATGTCCACCGAGACCCCCTCGGTGCCGGGCTTGGCGTACTCCACGTCCACATACGCCATCGCGATCGGCTTGCCCAGCGTCGGCGAGGGCGCGCCCGAGGTGACCTGGCCGATCCGTGAGCCGTCGGCGGCCACCACCGCGTATCCGGCGCGCGGCACCCGGCGGCCCTCGGCGATCAGGCCGACCAGGGTGCGCGGGCTGACGGTGTCCGCCTGGCGGGACGCGGCCTCCAGGGCCTGGCGGCCGACGAAGTCGCCCGGCTTGTCCAGCTTCACCACCCGGCCGAGCCCCGCGTCGAAGGGGGTGGTGTCGCTGGTCAGCTCATGCCCGTACAGCGGCATGCCCGCCTCCAGCCGCAGGGTGTCCCGGCAGGACAGCCCGCAGGGCACCAGGCCCACCGGCGCCCCGGCCTCGGTCAGTGCGTCCCAGACCCGCTCGGCGTCGTCCGGCGCCAGGAACAGCTCGAAGCCGTCCTCGCCCGTGTAGCCGGTGCGGGCGATCATGGCGGGGACGCCCGCGACGGTGCCGGGCAGCCCGGCGTAGTACTTCAGCCCGTCCAGGTCGGCGTCGGTCAGGCGCTTCAGGATCCCCGGGGACTCGGGCCCCTGGACGGCGATCAGCGCATACGCGTCGCGGTCGTCCCTCACGGCCGTCTCGAAGCCGCTCGCCCGCTCGGTCAGCGCGTCCAGCACCACCTGGGCGTTGGCGGCGTTGGCCACCACCAGGAACTCCTCGTCGCCGAGGCGGTAGACGATCAGGTCGTCCAGGATGCCGCCCTCGGTGTCGCAGATCATGGTGTAGCGGGCCCGGCCGACGGCGAGCGCGGACAGCCGGCCCACCAGCGCGTGGTCCAGGGCCTGCCCGGCCTGCGGGCCGATGAGAGAGATCTCACCCATGTGGGAGAGGTCGAAGAGCCCGGCGCGGGTGCGCACCGCGGTGTGCTCATCGCGCTCACTGCCGTAGCGCAGCGGCATCTCCCAGCCGGCGAAGTCGGTCATGGTGGCGCCGAGCGCACGGTGCCGCGCGTCCAGCGCGGTGCGGCGTGGGGTGGGCGGGGCGTCGGTCACGATTCAGGCTCCAGAAGGTCGGGGTCGCGCTACGGCGTGGACGGACGGCAAGGACGCGTGCGTCCTCCCCATCTGTCATCGGAACCTGAGAGGTTCGCCGTGACGCCCGTAAGGGGCCCGGCTTGCACCTTGGGTGGAGCCGCGCCCGCGCGGCCCGCTTTTCAGATCTGCCTCGTCCGCGCGGTATCAGGGGCCTGAGAGATTCAAGGGAGGGCTTGCTCCTTCGGCGCCCTGGACGCCCGGCATGGATGCCGGTGACCAAGGACTCTCCCGCGCGGATTCAAACGGCCGGTATGGAGTTGCGGCCACATCATCGCATGTATGGCCGAGAAGGGAAGCCCCGAACCGAGCGGGCTGAGGGCGCCCGGCGGAGGCAGCCTTGATGGACATTACCTTTTCTTGACACTCTGCGGGTACGAGCAGCGTTGACCGACCTGGGAGGACGATCACGGTGCATGGGCAGGAAACGCACGCGACAACACGGAGGCTCCTGCCGGCGCGGCGTGGCCGCACCCCCTCCGGGTCGACGGCGCGCCCCGGCCGAAGAGCCCCGGTGCACGATCTGCGCGACGAGGCGCGGGACGGCGGCGCGGGCACGCGGGAGCTCCGCTTTCCGGCGGGGGACGTGCTGGTCGCCTCCGGGCTGCCGGGCAGTGGCAAGAGCACGCTGATCAACCGGACCGTGCCGCTCCTGGACGAGACGGGCTCGGTCGTCATCAGGGTGGACTCGCAGAACACCCGCGAGGCGTGGGAGCGCCGGCTGCCCGGCTGGCTGCCGTACGCGCTCTACCGCCCGCTGGTCCGGTACACCCACTACGCCGGGCTGCGCCGGGCGCTGCGCTCGAACGTGAGCGTCGTGGTCCACGACTGCGGTGCGCTGCCATGGGTCCGCCGCTGGCTGGCCCGGGACGTACGGCGCCGGGGCCGCAGCCTCCATATGGTGCTGCTGGACGTGGACGGCGCGGTGGCCCTGGAGGGCCAGGCCGCCCGCGGCCGCGGGGTCTCCGGCTATGCCTTCGGCCGCCATCTGCGCGCCATGCGGGGGCTGATCACCGGGATCGAGGAGGGGCGGCCGCCGGAGGGGTGCGCCTCCGCGGTGCTGCTGGACCGGTCGACCGCGAGCGCGCTGCGCTGCATCTCCTTCGAATGAGCCCCGGCCCCGGGGCGAGTGGGGCCGGTCTCCCAGGCGGACCCCGGGGGAGCCCGAGCGGACCCCGGGCGGCTCGCCGGGCGGCTCCCCGGTGAGGTGAGGGAGCGTCAGACGCCCCGTGGCCGGAAATCGGCCACGGGGCGTCACTCGCCGTCACGGCGGCCCGGCCGGGCGAGGTGGGGAAGTGCTGTGGAGATGCCGTCGCCCCGCTGGCCCTGGGCCATCCAGCCGTTAGGGTGCTTTGGGCAGGTCGGACGAGATGGCGGTTGGACGAAGATGAGCTTCCCGGAGCAGTACGGTATGGCCCCGGATCACGGAGGATTCCCCGGCGGTGCGTATGCCGCGCATCCGGCGTTTCCCGGCAATGAGCTCGAAGAGGTGATGGCCGCCTCGATCGACGTCCCCGGAGCCGGGGCGCGCATCGTCGAGACGCTCTCCCGCAGCCATATCTGGGTGCCGCTGCCCAACGGCGGGGGCCCGGACAGCCCGAGCCTCGATCTGCCCACGATGGAGATCGAGGGCGGCGCGTATGTCCCGGTGTTCAGCTCCGAGCAGCAGTTCCTCCAGCTCGTCGGCTCCCATATGTCCTTCACCGTCGCCCCGGCCGTGGAGTTCGCCCGCGGGCTGCCGCCCCAGCTCGGCATCGCGGTGAACCCCGGGGGCGCGGTGGTCGTACCGCTGCCGCCGCCCGCGGTCCGGGAGCTGTGCCGCGCCGGGCGCACCGAGCTCGACGGCCTGGCGCCCGGTGGCCGGGTGCGGCTCTTCGAACCGGACTGGCAGGACGAGCCGGTGGACTTCCTGGCCGCCGCCGGGATCGAGTTCGCCAAGGACACCGGGGTGCGGACCGCCCGGCGCGCCCTGGCCAGCGTCGAGGGCGGCGAGCCGGCGCTCTTCGTCGGGGTGCAGGTCGACGCCCCGGGCCCGGAGGGGCAGGCGCTCGCGGTGGACGCGCTGGGCCGGGCCCTCGGCTCGGTGCCGGTGCCGTGGAAGGTTCAGCTGGTGCTGCTGGACGTGGCGCAGGGGGATCCGGTGGCCGACTGGATGGTGTCGCGCGTACGGCCGTTCTACGACCGTGACCTCTGACGCGCCCCAGGGTCCGCTGCCGGGGCCCGTAAGCTGGTTTGATGACCAGGCGGGGCGCGGGCACGCGCCCCGGGGAGGTGCGGGCAAGGCCGAGAGAAGGGGCGGACCCAGGTGAGCGCGGGCGCGGATTGGGGGGCGGTGGCCGGCCAGGTCGAGCGAGCGTTGCAGCAGGTCGCTCCCGGCCGGTACGACGCCTATGAGGCGCTGCTCCGCGCCATCGGCGAGGGCCAGGTCTGGATGTTGCTGTGGCACGGTGCGCCCGGCTCGCCCGATGCCCAGTACGGGAACATGGATGTGGACGGCCTCGGTTACGCCCCGTGCGTGACCTCCGCCCAGGAGCTGGCCGCCAGTGGCTGGAACCGTGCGCATGAGGTGGTCGACGGGCGCCTCATCGCCGACTCCCTCTACCGCGATCGCTATGGCCTCTGGCTCAATCCGCACGCCCCCGGCGGCGGAGTGGGCATCCCCTGGCCGGATCTGCGCCGGATCGCGGGCGGTCTCGACCGGCTGCCCGCCGGGCCGCTGCGGCTGAGCGACCCCAGCATCGACCTGCCCCAGTTCTACGCGCTGTTGGGGCAGAACGCGCATCGCACCGCCGCGGTGCGGTCGCTGCGCCGCGCCTGGGTGCAGCCCGCGCTGGGCGCCCCGTATCTGGCGATCGGCCTGGATCTGTACGACACCGGGGCGGCGGCGGTGCAGTCGGTGCGGGTGATGATGGAGCAGTCGATCACCGCCGTGCCGGACGGGCTGCCGGTCTCCACGGTCGCGCTCTCCGACGAGTACGACCCCGTCGCCATGTGGATGCGGGCCAATGCCCGCCCCTTCTTCGACCGCGATGCCTATGGCACCGCGCCCGCCGCGCCGCCGTCCTACGGCTACGGCTATCCGCCGCCGCGCCCGGCGTACTGATCGCCGCCTCGCGTACTGATCCCGCCTCGCGCGCCGATCCCTGCCTCGCGCGCCGATCCCCGCCTCGCGCGCTGAGCCGCGCCCGCGTACCGTTTGCCGTCCCGCGTGCTGAATCTCGCGTACCGCGTCTCGCCCACTGATCGCCTCGCGCACCGATCCGAGTCCCGTGCACCGCTCCGCGCACCGATTGACGGGATTGCCCGTCCGGCCTTCCGGTCCTATGGGGCCGAATACCCCATAGCGGGCAGGATGTTACTGCTGCGTTCTCGTGTCGCGACCGTCCGTATAGCGGAGGGGTACTCCTCACATCACGGTTAGGCATCCATTGCCCGGGAGTACTGGCGGGTGATCACAAACGCGTTGAAGACTCCCGCTCCAAGGGGTGCGGTTCCTGCGTACGACCCCTTCCAGAAAGGTTCCGTACCAGAACGCGACTTTCACCCAGGTTGTGAACAAAGCCGCCACAGCGGCGAGTCGTGGGCCGGTCACCACCGGTCGAGAGGGGTCTCCACCACGATGACGGCACCATTGCACGGCACGAGCACGGACAGCGATCCGGTCGCGACTGCCGATGTAGCGGCGGATGTGGTCAAAGCGTCCGTAGAAGGCAGATCGCTGCGGCAGATCGCCTGGTCACGCCTGAAGCGGGACAAGCTCGCCCTGGCGGGTGGCATCGTTGTCGTGTTCCTGGTTCTGGTGGCGATCTTCGCCCCGCTGATCGTGGGTCTGCTCGGGCATCCGCCCAATGAGTTCCACCAGGAGGAGATCGACCCGCTGTTCGGCACCCCGAAGGGGTCCCTGGGCGGTATGAGCTCGGACTTCCTCTTCGGCGTGGAGCCGTCCAACGGCCGCGACGTCTTCAGCCGCGTCGTCTACGGCGCCCGGATCTCGCTGCTGGTGGCCTTCCTCGCGGCGGTGGTCGCGGTGTTCCTCGGCACCATCTTCGGCATCATCGCCGGGTACTTCGGCGGCTGGGTGGACTCGGTGATCAGCCGGGTGATGGACATGCTGCTGGCCTTCCCGCAGCTGCTCTTCATCATCTCCCTGGTCTCGGTGCTCCCCAACGACCTGCTGGGACTGACCGGCAGCGGGGTGCGCATCGCGATCCTGGTCTCGGTGATCGGCTTCTTCGGCTGGCCGTACGTCGGCCGCATCGTGCGCGGTCAGACGCTGTCGCTGCGCGAGAAGGAGTACATCGAGGCCGCGCGGAGCCTGGGCGCCGGCCGGCGCTACATCCTCTTCCGTGAGCTGCTGCCCAACCTGGTGGCGCCGATCACCGTCTACACGACGTTGATGATCCCCACCAACATCCTCACCGAGGCCGCGCTCAGCTTCCTCGGCGCGGGCGTGAAGCCGCCCACCGCCTCGTGGGGGCAGATGCTCTCCAAGGCGGTCGGCACCTATGAGGACGACCCGATGTTCATGATCATCCCGGGTGTGGCGATCTTCGTCACGGTGCTGGCCTTCAACCTCTTCGGCGACGGCGTCCGCGACGCGCTCGATCCGAAGGGCACCCGATGACGGCGCGGCGCGCGACACCCCCTGCGGACCGGTCGTACCCGAACACCTCAGCCCCTGCCGGGTCCGGCAGGCGGCTCCCCGAAGAATTCCGCGGCGGAATGCCTAGGACCGCTACCCCGGAGGTTGCAACAGCTATGAAACAGCTCTCGAGAAGCAGGCGGATCGCCGGAGCGGCGGCTGTCGTCGGCGCTCTCCTGGCCACCGCCGCCTGTGGTGGCGGCGGTTCCGACGACGAGGGCTCGGGCGCCGGGTTCAACGCCGCGGTGAAGGGTGTCGCCACCAAGTCCGCCAAGAAGGGCGGCACGCTCAAGTTCGTCAACAAGCAGGAGTTCGACTCCCTCGACCCGCAGCGTCAGTACTACGGGTTCGCCTGGGACTTCTCGCGCTTCTACGCGCGCCAACTGATCTCCTACGCGCCCAAGCCGGGCAACGCGGCCAATGAGCTGGTCCCGGACCTCGCCACCTCCACCGCCAAGATCAGCAACGGCGGGAAGACCTACACCTACACCCTGCGCGACGGGATCACCTGGGAGGACGGCTCCCCGATCACGGCGCAGGACGTCAAGTACGGCATCGAGCGCATCTGGGCCAAGGACGTCGTCTCCGGCGGCCCCGGCTATCTGCGCCAGGTCCTGGACCCCAAGGGCGAGTACAAGGGCCCGTACAAGGACAAGTCCAAGGACAAGCTGGGCCTGAAGGGGATACAGACGCCGGACGCGAAGACCGTCGTCTTCAACCTCGCCAAGCCCAACGGTGACTTCGAGCAGATGCTGGCGATGCCGACCGGCTCCCCGGTGAAGGCGGACAAGGACACCGGCGCCAAGTACACCAACCGGCCGTTCTCCTCCGGTCCGTACAAGGTCCAGTCGTACACCCCGGGCAAGAGCCTGTCGCTGGTCCGCAACACCGCCTGGAAGAAGGCGTCCGACCCGATCCGCCCGGCCCTGCCGGACAAGATCACGGTCACCTTCAACTCCAACCTCGAGGCGATCGACCGGCTGCTGATCAAGGGCGACTACGACGTCTTCCTCAGCGCCACCGGTATGACCCCCTCGGGCCGTAACGACGCCCTCAAGCAGCACAAGGGCAACGTCGACAACATCACCACCAGCTTCGTCCGGTACGTCGACTTCACCACCAAGGTCAAGCCGTTCGACAACATCCACTGCCGCAAGGCGGTCGTCTACGGCACCGACTACAAGTCGCTCCAGACCACCCGCGGTGGCCCGCAGGCCGGTGGTGACCTCGCCACCAACATGCTCCCCAAGAGCGTGAAGGGCGCGGACAACTACGACCCGTACGGCGTCCTGAAGCGCGGCGGCAAGGCGGACCCGGCCAAGGCCAAGGACGAGCTCAAGCAGTGCGGTAAGCCGAACGGCTTCTCCACCAGCATCGTGGCCCGCAACGACCAGCCCGCCGAGGTCGACGCCGCCGAGGCGCTCCAGGCGTCGCTGAAGAAGGTCGGCATCACCCTCAACGTGGAGCCGATCCAGGGCAGCACCTCCGCCAGCATCACCGGTTCGCCGGCGGTGATGAAGAAGCGCGGCTACGGTCTGTCCATGACCGGCTGGGGTCCGGACTTCCCCACCGGCCAGGGCTTCTCCCAGCCGCTGATCGACGGCCGCTTCATCGAGCAGACCGGTAACTACAACGTCTCCGAGACCAATGACCCGGAGATCAACAAGTACTTCGACGACGCGCTCAAGGAGACCGACCCCAACAAGGCCGGCGAGATCTACCAGAAGATGAACCACAAGGTCAGCGACCTGGCGGTGCAGATGCCGTTCATCTACGAGAAGAACATCACCTGGCGCAGCTCGCGGCTGACGAACGCCTTCTCGTCGGCGGCCTACAACGGCCGCTACGACTACTCCCAGCTGGGCGTCGTCAAGTGACGGCAGGTCACCTGACCCGCCGCACACCCCCCCATCGCCGCACCCGATAGGCCCGAAGGGCAGGTGATGGCCGCGGGCGGTGGCCCGTGATACCCCTCGACCGGGGTATCACGGGCCACCCCCGGGCCGCGCACAGTGCTTGCTTATCTCATCCGGCGCTTGTTCGCCGTCGTCGTGATGCTGTTGGTCGTCACCCTTACGACCTTCGCCATCTTCTTCGTGATCCCGAAGTGGGCCGGTGCCGATCCCGCGCTGCTGTTCGTCGGCAAGCAGGCCGACCCCGCGGCCATCGAGGGCATCCGGCAGAAGCTCAGCCTCGGTGATCCGGTCCTGGTGCAGTTCTGGCACTTCGTCCAGGGCCTCTTCGTCGGCCGGGACTACGCCAACGGCACGGACGTCACCCACTGCCCGGCGCCCTGCTTCGGCTACTCCTTCCGTACCGAGCAGGCGGTGTGGCCGCAGCTCACCGACGCCATGCCGGTGACCCTCTCGCTCGCCGCGGGCGCCTGTCTGCTGTGGCTGGTCGGCGGCATCACCACCGGTGTCGTCTCCGCGCTGCGCCGGGGCACCCTGTGGGACCGCTCGGCGATGACGGTGGCGCTGGCCGGCGTCTCGCTGCCGATCTACTTCACCGGTCTGCTCTCGCTGGCGATCTTCAGCTACTCGCTGAAGTGGGTCAACGTGGACTACAAGGGGTTCGCCGACGATCCGGCGATGTGGTTCGAGAGCCTGATCCTCCCGTGGATCACGCTCGCCTTCCTCTACGCGGCGATGTACGCCCGGCTCACCCGGGCCACCATGCTGGAGATCATGGGCGAGGACTACATCCGCACCGCCCGCGCCAAGGGCCTGCGGGAGCGGGTGGTCATCGGCCGGCACGCGATGCGCTCGACCTGGACCCCGGTCCTGACCCTGCTCGGGCTCGACCTGGGCGCGCTGCTGGGCGGCGCGGTCCTCACCGAGACCACCTACAACCTGCCCGGCCTCGGGCGGCTCGCGGTGAACGCGATCACCGAGAAGGACCTGCCGGTCATCCTCGGCGTCACGCTGATAGCGGCCATCTTCATCGTGGTCGCCAACCTCGTCGTGGACCTCCTGTACGCCGTCATCGACCCGCGAGTGAGGCTCGGATGACCGATCTGACCAAGTCCTCCGAACAGCCCGGGAACGGCGATCTGCCGGCCACCGGTACCGCCGCCGTGGGCGAGGTGGCCGCGGCGGGCTCACCCGCCCCCACCGCCTTCCTCGAGGTGCGCGATCTGCACGTCCACTTCCCGACCGACGACGGTCTGGTGAAGTCCGTGGACGGGCTCAGCTTCCGGCTGGAGAAGGGCAAGACCCTCGGCATCGTCGGCGAGTCCGGCTCCGGCAAGTCCGTCACCTCGCTCGGCATCATGGGGCTGCACACCGCCGGGCAGTACGGCCGCCGCAAGGCCCGGATCTCCGGTGAGATCTGGCTCAACGGCCAGGAACTGCTGAGCGCCGACCCCGACGAGGTGCGCAAGCTGCGCGGCCGCGAGATGTCGATGATCTTCCAGGATCCGCTGTCCGCGCTGCACCCCTACTACACCATCGGCCGCCAGATCGTCGAGGCGTACCGGGTGCACAACGAGGTCAGCAAGGACGTGGCCCGCAAGCGCGCGATCGAGCTGCTGGACCGCGTCGGCATCCCACAGCCCGACAAGCGTGTGGACAGCTATCCGCACGAGTTCTCCGGCGGGATGCGCCAGCGCGCCATGATCGCGATGGCGCTGGTCAACAACCCCGAGCTGCTGATCGCCGACGAGCCGACCACCGCCCTGGACGTCACCGTCCAGGCGCAGATCCTCGATCTGATCCGGGATCTCCAGAAGGAGTTCGGCTCCGCGGTCATCATCATCACCCATGACCTGGGCGTGGTCGCCGAGCTCGCCGACGATCTGCTGGTGATGTACGGCGGCCGCTGTGTCGAGCGCGGTCCGGCCGACAAGGTCTTCTACGAGCCCCAGCACCCGTACACCTGGGGGCTGCTGGGCTCGATGCCCCGTATCGACCGCGACCAGACCGAGCGGCTCATTCCGGTCAAGGGCTCCCCGCCCAGCCTCATCAATGTGCCGTCCGGCTGCGCCTTCCACCCGCGCTGCCCGTACGCCGATGTGCCGAAGGACAACATCACCCGCACCGAGCGGCCGGAGCTCAGGGAGCTGCGCGGGAAGGACGCGGGCGGCGGGCACTTCTCCGCGTGCCATATGACGCAGGAGGAGCGCACCCGGATCTGGACCGAAGAGATTGCGCCGAAGCTGTGACCGACACGAAGGATCCGAAGATGACGGTCCCGGAGAAGGCGACGACGTCGCCCGAGCCCCTGCTCAAGGTGTCGGGCCTGGTCAAACACTTCCCCCTCAAGAAGGGGCTGTTCCAGCGGCAGTCCGGTGCGGTGCAGGCGGTCGACGGGATCGACTTCGACGTCCGGCAGGGGGAGACCCTGGGCGTGGTGGGCGAGTCGGGCTGCGGCAAGTCCACCATGGGGCGGCTGGTCACCCGGCTGCTCGAACCCACCTCGGGCAGGATCGAGTTCGAGGGCAAGGACATCACGCATCTGAACACCGCCCAGATGCGGCCGATGCGCCGTGACGTCCAGATGATCTTCCAGGACCCGTACTCCTCGCTGAACCCCCGGCACACCGTGGGCGCGATCGTCAGCGCGCCCTTCCGGCTCCAGGGCGTCACTCCCGAGGGCGGGGTCAAGGCGGAGGTCCAGCGGCTGCTGGCGCTGGTCGGGCTCAACCCCGAGCACTACAACCGCTATCCGCACGAGTTCTCCGGCGGTCAGCGGCAGCGCATCGGCATCGCCCGCGCCCTGGCGCTCAAGCCCAAGCTGGTCGTGGCCGACGAACCGGTCTCGGCGCTGGATGTGTCGATCCAGGCGCAGGTGGTCAACCTGCTGGACGACCTCCAGGAGGAACTGGGCCTGACGTATGTGATCATCGCGCACGACCTGTCGGTCATCCGCCATGTCTCGGACCGGATCGCGGTGATGTACCTGGGCAAGATCGTCGAGCTGGCGGACCGCAAGGACCTCTACGAGCGCCCCATGCACCCGTACACCAAGGCGCTGCTGTCCGCGGTGCCGGTGCCGGACCCCAAGCGGCGCGCCAAGCGTGAGCGGATCCTGCTCAAGGGCGATGTGCCCTCGCCGATCGCACCGCCGTCCGGCTGCCGCTTCCACACCCGGTGCTGGAAGGCCACCGAGGTGTGCAAGAGCCAGGAGCCGCCGCTGGTGGCGCTGGCCACCGGCCACCAGGTGGCCTGCCACCACCCGGAGTCCGTGTCCGAGGTGGAGCTGCCGTCGAGCGCCGCCGATTGAGCGGATCGGCGGAGGCCGGCTGCGGTTCGGTGGCACCCCGAAGGGGCGCGGGGCGGTGTCGAGGTGCGGCTCCGCCGCGCGGGCGCGACCGGTCACGACGGTGCCGCAGACGATTGCCGGCAGGGTCGGGGCACTTCCGGCGGAGCGCTTGGGCACCGCAGGACGGGCCCGGTGCCGAGGCGGCACAGAAGGTGACGAAGGAGACCGACAGCTGAGACGGGACGGGGCCCGGACGAGGCCGGGGGCATGCGCGGATAACAATGTCGGGTGCCTTCCGAACTGTTCACCCCGTCCGTTCAGCACGCCCTCGAAGTCGCCGGGATCTTCGTCTTCGCGATATCCGGCGCGCTGCTCGCCGTGCGGAAGAACTTCGATGTCTTCGGCATGGCGGTGCTCGCCGAGGTCACCGCGCTGGGCGGCGGTGTCTTCCGGGACCTGGTGATCGGCGCGGTGCCGCCCATCGCCTTCACCGACCTCGGCTACTTCCTCACCCCGCTCGTGGCCACCGCCATCGTCTTCTTCCTCCACCCCGAGGTCGAGCGGATCACCGCGTCGGTGGGGGTCTTCGACGCGGCCGGGCTGGGGCTGTTCTGCGTCGAGGGCACGATGAAGGCACATGACTACGGGCTCGGCCTGACGTCATCCGTCACCCTCGGCATGGCCACCGCGGTCGGCGGCGGTGTGCTCCGCGACCTCCTCGCCCATGAGGTCCCCTCGCTGCTGCGCTGGGACCGGGACCTGTACGCCGTCCCGGCCATCGTCGGCTCCTCGATAGTCGCGCTGCTGCTCCACTTCGACGCCCTTACGGCGGCCACGAGCGCGCTCGCGGCCGCCGTCGCGTTCGCGGTGCGGCTGGCGGCGATGCGGTTCGGCTGGCGGGCGCCGAGGGCGTGGAACCGGCGCAGCACGGCGACCGAGGAGACCTGAGCGGGGTACGGGGCTTCCATGCCCTTGCGGTTATATAGCCCTGGCGTTATGTTGAGGTCATGGCCATACCGTTCGATGTGCTCGCCGAGCCGAGCCGACGGCAGATCCTGGACCTCCTGCTGGAGCGGCCCCGCCTGGTCGGTGAGCTGACCGAGCACCTGGGGCTCACCCAGCCGGGCACCTCCAAGCATCTGCGGGTGCTGCGCGAGGCCGGTCTGGTGCGGGTCCGCCGGGACGCCCAGCGCCGCTGGTACGAGCTCTGCCCGGAGCCGCTCCGCGAGGTGGACGCCTGGCTCGCGCCGTACCGTCGGCTGTGGACCGACCGTCTCGACGCGCTCGAACGACACCTGGACACGATGCCGGAGCCGCCCGCCGCGACCGGCGAACCCGACGCACCCGACGGAGAAGCGCCATGAAAGACACCCTTGCCCAGACCGGTGGCGGCCGCTCGGCCCTGCGCCTGGAGCGCCGGCTCGCCCATCCCCCGGAGAAGGTGTGGCGTGCGCTGACCGAGCCCGCCCAGCTCGCCCACTGGTTCCCCTCCGAGGTCCGGATCGAGCTGAAGCCCGGGGGCCGGATGGGCTTCGTCTTCCCCGGCCGCGAGGCCCCCGACATGGACGGCGTCATCACCGAGCTCGACCCGCCCCATGTCTTCGCCTTCACCTGGGGCGAGGACGAGCTCCGCTGGGAGCTGCGCCCCGAGGGCGACGGCTGTGTGCTGACCCTCACCCACACCTTCGGCGACCGCTTCGGCGCGGCCAGCTTCGCCTCCGGCTGGCACGCCTGCATCACCGGGCTCGCGGCCCTGCTCGGCGGCGAGGAGATCGCCCACGGCGACATGGCCGAGCTGCACGAGCAGTACGTCGAGGCGTTCGGGCTCGCCGAGGGGACGGTGGAGACCACCGAGGACGGCGGCTGGCGGCTGCGCTTCGAACGCCAGCTGGTCCGCCCCGCCGAGACCGTATGGCGGGCGCTCGCCGGCCCCGTCGCCGACACCCCCGAACCGGCCGCCGGGGCACCGGTCCCCTTCGGCTTCCGTACGGACGCGGTCCCGGCGGGCCCGATCACCGAGGCGCGGCCGCCCCGGGTGCTCGCCTACGAGTGGGAGCGCGGCGGCCGCCCCGCTGGGACGGTCCGCTGGGAGCTCACCGAGGGCACCGGCCACGGCGCCCGCCTCATCCTCACGCAGACCGGCCCGGCGGCCGCCGAGGCGGAACGCGCCGAAGCCCAAAAAGCCTGGCGCCACCACATCGGCCTTCTGGCCGCGAAGCTGTTGAGGATCAGAAGCTAGGTTGTGCCCACCCACCGGTCCGCACCCGCCCACGAAATCTCAGGTGAGAAAACCGCTCAACGAGACCGCCAGCTCCGCGGGCGCATCCTCTTGCACCAGGTGCCCCGCGCCCTCGATCAGCCGAAACCGGGCCCCCGGAATCCGAGCGGCAAGCTCCCGCCCCCGCTCGACCGGGATCCATGAGTCATCCGCCCCCCAGCAGACCAGTACGGGCAAGCGGATCTCGCCATAGCGGTCCTCGATCTCATCCGTGAACCGCTGATCGTTCTGCGCGATCTGCCGATAGAACGCGGGCTGCCCCGCCTCCCCGCACCACGGCCCCACCAGCCGCTCCAGCACCCCGTTCCCCAGCCCCACCGCGCTCGCGGAGCCCACGTACTCCTGCACCAGCGCCCGATGCAGCCCCCCGGGCAGCCGCTCGAAGACCTCATGGTGCCCGCCGAGCAGCCGATACGCGGGCGACCCCCAGGGCGCCAGCGCGACCACGTCCACCAGCGCCAGCCGGCGATAGCGCGCACCGTGCAGCAGATGCGCCCGCAGCGCGACACAACCGCCGAAGTCATGGGCGACGACGGCCGGTTCCGCCCCGGCCCCGGTCAGCCCCCACTCCTCCAGCAGCTCACCGAAGACCCGGCCCTGGGCGGCCAGCGAGACATCCTGGTCGGCCCGCTTCTCGGAGGCCCCATAACCCGGCATGTCCCAGACGAACACCCGATGCCGCTCGGCCAGCGCACGGGCGACGCCCCGCCATACGTACGACGAGAACGGCGTGCCGTGCAGCAGCACGACCGGCGGTGCGTCCGGTGCGCCGAGCGCGGCCCAGCGGACCTCGCCGGAGGAGCCGCGGTAGGTGCGATCCAGGGTCCACTCAGCATCTGTCATGAGTGAAACCGTAGACACTCCTTACAGTCTCTGTCGAGGGGTTACGGCAAAGCGGCACGAATGGGCGGTGGGGGAGCCCCGCGCATCCGCACTGGGCACGCGCACCTGGTACGCACCCCCTCGATGGCCTCGTAGAATCGAGGCCACCATGGTTTATCTCGACCACGCCGCCACCACCCCGATGCTCCCGGAGGCGGTGCGGGCGATGACCGCCCAGCTCGCCGTCACGGGCAACGCATCCTCGCTGCACGCCGCCGGCCGGCGTGCCCGCCGTACCGTCGAGGAGGCTCGTGAATCCCTGGCCGCCTCGCTGGGCGCCCGCCCGAGCGAGGTCGTCTTCACCGCCGGGGGGACCGAGGCCGACAATCTCGCGGTCAAGGGGCTCTACTGGTCCCGCAGGGACGCCGACCCGGCCCGCGTCCGGGTGCTCGCCAGCCCCGTGGAGCACCACGCCGTGCTCGACGCGGTCGACTGGCTCGCCGAGCACGAGGGCGCGCGGGTCGAATGGCTGCCGGTCGACTCCGTAGGGCGGGTGCACCCCGAGGCGCTGCGCGAGGCGATCGCCCGCGACCCCTCGGATGTCGCCCTCGCCACCGTGATGTGGGCCAACAACGAGATCGGCACCGTCCAGCCGGTCCGCGAACTCGCCGACACCGCCGCCGAATTCGGCATTCCGCTGCATGCCGACGCGGTCCAGGCGTTCGGCCAGCTCGAGGTCGACTTCGCCGCCTCGGGGCTCGCCGCGGTGACCGTCAGCGGCCACAAGATAGGCGGCCCCTACGGCATCGGCGCGCTGCTGCTCGGCCGGGAGCACACGCCCGTGCCCGTGCTGCACGGCGGCGGCCAGGAGCGCCAGGTGCGCTCCGGAACGCTCGACACCCCGGCCATCGCCGCCTTTGCCGTCGCCGGCGCCTACGCCACCGAGCACCGCGAGGAGTTCGCCCGCGAGATCGGCGCCCTGCGCGACGCGCTGATCACCGCCGTCCGTACGGCCGTGCCCGACGCGGTGCTCGGCGGCGACCCCGACCCGGCGGGCCGGCTGCCCGCCAACGCCCACTTCTCCTTCCCCGGCTGCGAAGGCGATTCGCTGCTTCTGCTGCTGGACGCGCAGGGCATCGAATGCTCCACGGGCTCGGCCTGCACGGCCGGGGTGGCCCAGCCCAGCCATGTGGTCCTGGCCACCGGCAGCGACCCCGACCTGGCCCGTGGCACCCTGCGCTTCTCGTTCGGCCACACCTCGACCAAGGCCGATGTGGAGGCCGTCGCGGAGGCGATCGGCCCGGCGGTGGAGCGGGCGCGCGGGGCGGGGCTCAGCTGACGGCTCCGCCCGGACCGGCCCCATCTAATCACGGAATTCGAATTGTTCCGACGGCCATTTCACATAACCTACGGAACACCAATCTCCGCTTGAAAAGCCGGAGAGCCGTGGGAAAGGATTTACCCGTCAACGGACCTGGCATGCGCGAAAAACGCACAGGTTTTCTTCACGGGGAAATCCAGGAGTTCATCGATGTCGCAGCCTTCGCTGCCACCGCACCACCAGTCGCCGCACCAGCCCGCACAGCCGCGGGGGGCTCGGCGCGCGCCGTCGCGGGGGCGGCGCGCCAAACCGGCCCTGAAGCTGATCGTGGGCGGGGTCCTCGCGGCCGCCCTGGTGAGCGGCTGTGGATCCGGGGGCGATGACGACGGGAAGAGCGGGGGCTCGTCGTCCAAGGGCGCCCAGGCCAAGACGCTGGGCAAGGTCGCCATGCCGAAGGTGGGCAAGGAGACCAACACCATGGGCACCTGGGTGACGGACACGACCTTCGCGAAGGGCGACGTCAACAAGATCGTCGGCTACTCGCTCGACGGCGCCAAGTCGCGGTGGGAGATCCCGCTCGGCGGGCAGCTCTGCTGGGCCTCGCCGCATATGACCAAGGAGGGCCTGACCGCGGTCCTGTTCCGGGACGGCGCGGGGGAGGACTCCCTGTGCACCCGGGTCGGGCTGGTGGACCTGGAGAAGGGCAAGCTGGTCTGGCAGAAGGAGGGCTCGGACAGCGAGGGCAACGCCGGGGTGCAGTTCGACGAGGTCACCATCGGCGGTGGCACGGTCGCCGCGGGCGGCACCGGCGGCGGGGGAGCCTGGTCGCTCGACGGCAAGCCGCTGTGGAAGCCCGCGTACCTCGCGGACTGCGACGACGACGGCTACGCGGGCGGCGATGACAAGCTCGTCGCGATCCGCGGCTGCGACAGCGCCGAGGACTCCAGCGAGCAGCGCCTGGAGGTCCAGACGGTGGATCCCGGGACCCGCGACGTGCTCTCCTCCTACAAGCTGGACGAGAAGGTCGAATACGCGCATGTGATCTCGACCTCGCCGCTCGTGGTGGGCGTCGACACCGGCGACTCGGACGCCGGGACGGGCACCACCGACATCCTGACCATCGACGACAGCGGCAAGCAGGGCAAGCTGCTCAGCACGATCGACATCCTGGCCAAGGGGTACCAGCCCAACTGCCCGGCCACGAGCGTGGAGGGCTGCGGCGAACTCGCCCTCGACAAGGCGAGCGGCACCCTCTACCTCTCCTCGGAGGTGGACGTGGACGACGGCGGCCCCGGGGAGCGGATCACCGGCCTGAACCTGAAGACCGGCAAGGAGACCGGGAAGACGAAGATGGCGGAGAGCCGTTCGCTGATCCCCGTCCAGACCGATGACGACGGCGCCCTCATCGCCTATCTGGGCTCCATGTACAGCGAGGCCGGCGGGGTCGTGCGCGTCGATCCCGAGAACTTCGAGATGGAGACCATCCAGACCCATCCCGACGACATGAAGGACGCGGAGTCCGGCATGGATGTCTACGGGGACTGCACCATGATCTACGCCGGTAAGAAGCTCTACATCGGCGACGACCGGGCGACCAGGCCCACCAGCGGCGATGGCGCGGGCCGTCCGCTCGCCGTCGTCTTCGGCCCCTGAGCCGGGCCCATGCCCATCATGTCGAGGCCTGTGGCACGCGCACCGCTCGCACCAGCCGTATATAGCGATCCCAGTCCCAGTGGCGGCCCGGGTCGGTGTGATCGGTGCCCGGCACCTCCACATGGCCGACGATGTGCTCACGGTCCCGCGGTATGCCGTACCGCTCGCAGATCGACGCGGTCAGACGGGCCGAGGCGCGGTACATCGCGTCCGTGAAGGAGCGCGGCTCGCTCACGAACCCCTCGTGCTCGATGCCGATACTGCGCTCGTTGTACGGACGGTTGCCCGCGTGGAACGCCACATCCAGCTCCCGGACCATCTGGGCGATATGCCCGTCGCGGCGCACCACATAGTGCGCCGCGGCGCGGTGTCCGGGGTCCCGGAAGACCCGCACCGCGTCGTCGTAACTGCCCTGGACCACATGGATCACCACCCGGTCGATGACGTAGTCGTCCGGCCGGTCGGCCCACCGCCAGTTGGCCCCCGAGGCCGCGATCCACTCCGCGCCCGGCTGGTCGACCACGCCCGCCTTGCGGGGCTTGTCGATCCCGGGCAGCCGCCACCACATCCGGCTCAGCTCGTCCCGCGCGGCGTAGACCGCGACGGCGGCCGCGCCGAGCCCGGCCGCCGAGCCCCCGACCAGGAGGGTGCGCCTGCTGACGCGGCGTCCACCGGGGGGCGTGGTCTCGCTCGTGGTTTCGCTTGTCGTCTCGCTTGTCGTCTCGCTCACGGAACGGGGCTCGCTCACGGAACGCTCAACGCGCGGGGGAGGCCGTACGGTTCCGGCCGTGGGGATCATGGCGGGAACGCTTCGCTCGCGGTGGCGGCCCTCTGGTCCGCCGGGTAGATGAACGTTGAACTGTCTCTGGGGCTCCGTACCGTCGAACGGGTTCACCGGAACGTGTCCATTCGCCCGACGGGACGTCCCCGCTGGAACCTGTCCGTTGGAATGTGTCCATCCGCTCGACGAGGAGCTGACGGTATGCGCATCGGATTCGCCCTTCCCCAGTTCGGGCCGCTCGCCCATCACCCGGAGGACATCGCGCGGTTCGCACACCGGGCCGAGGAGCTCGGCGCCGACAGCCTGTGGGTCGGGGACCGCCTGCTGGCCCCCGTGGACCCGATCGTCGGCTATGCGGGCACCGATGTGATCCCGCCGGAATTCCGCGCCTCGCTCGACCCCTTCACCGTCCTGGCCGCCGCCGCCACGGCCACCGAGCGGGTCCAGCTCGGTACCAATGTCATCAACGCCCCCTGGTACCCGCCCGCGGTACTCGCCCGCTCCCTCACCACCGTCGATCTGCTGAGCGCGGGCCGGCTGCTGGTGGGACTCGGCACCGGCTGGTCCCCCGAGGAGTACGAGGCGGTCGACATCCCCATGGCCGAGCGCGGCCGGCGCCTCGACGAATGCCTTGACGCCCTGGACGCCTGGTGGACCCGGAACCCGGTCGAATACCGCGGCGAGCACTGGACCGTGCCCGCCTCCCATATCGACCTCAAACCGGCCTCCCGCCCCCATCCGCCCGTCTACCTCGGCGCCTTCGCGCCCGCGGCCATGCGCCGGGTGGCCCGGCGCGCCGACGGCTGGCTGCCCGTCGCGATCGTCCCCGCCGCGCCCGGCGACCCCGACCCCATCGCCGCCCTCGCCGGACAGCTCGCCGGGGTGCGGGAGGCGGTCGAGCGGGAGGGCCGGGACCCGGCGGCGTTCGACGCGATCCTGCGGATCAACCCGAACGCGGACGCCTCCGTGGACGACATCGCGACGGCCCTGGTCCGGGCCGAGCGGGAAGCGGGCGTCCAGCACGCCTTCGTCGATCTGATCTACCTCGGCAAGAACACCGACCAGGCCCTGGACCTCGTCCAGCGGGTGCTGGAGCGGGCCCGCGCGAGCTGAGCGGGCGGTGGCCGACCGCTCCGCATACCCATTTAGCCGTTGCACATGGAGCGACTTATGCTGGCCGGGTTATGACTGACTTCCCCGGTGCGCCCACAGGTCCCCGCGACGGCCGACGGCTGCGCGTCCTCGCCGCCATGTCCGGCGGTGTGGACTCCGCGGTCGCCGCCGCGCGGGCGGCCGAGGCGGGCCACGATGTGACCGGCGTCCATCTCGCGCTCTCCGCCAACCCGCAGTCGTTCCGGACCGGCGCCCGCGGCTGTTGCACCATCGAGGACTCGCGGGACGCCCGGCGCGCCGCCGATGTGATCGGCATCCCGTTCTACGTCTGGGACCTCGCCGAGCGCTTCCGCGAGGACGTGGTCGAGGACTTCATCGCCGAGTACGAGGCGGGCCGCACCCCCAATCCGTGTCTGCGCTGCAACGAGAAGATCAAGTTCGCCGCGCTGCTGGACAAGGCCCTCGCCCTCGGCTTCGACGCCGTCTGCACCGGGCACTACGCCACCGTCGTGGAGCGCGCGGACGGCTCGCGCGAGCTGCACCGCGCCAGCGACATGGCCAAGGACCAGTCCTATGTCCTCGGCGTGCTCGACGAGCGCCAGCTCGCCCATGCGATGTTCCCCCTCGGCGACACCCTGACGACCAAGGACGAGATCCGCGCGGAGGCGGAGCGGCGCGGGCTGGCCGTCGCCAAGAAGCCCGACAGCCATGACATCTGCTTCATCGCCGACGGCGACACCCAGGGCTTCCTCGCCCGGCACCTCGGTACGGCCGAGGGCGACATCGTGGACGAGGACGGTCACAAGCTGGGCACCCACGAGGGTGCGTACGGCTTCACGATCGGCCAGCGCAAGGGGCTGCGTATCGGCCATCCGGCGCCCGACGGCAAGCCGCGCTATGTCCTGGACATCTCCCCGGTGAACAACACGGTCACGGTCGGCCCCGTCGAGGCCCTGGACGTCACCGGCCTCACCGCCGTCAAGCCGCGCTGGTGCGGGGCGCCTCCGGTGGGCCCCGGCAGCTACACCGCCCAGCTGCGCGCCCATGGCGGCGAGACCGAGGTGACGGCCGAGCGGATCGGGGAAACCGAGCTGCGGGTGACCTTCACCGAGCCGGTGCGGGGCGTGGCACCGGGGCAGGCGATCGTGCTCTACGACGACACCCGGGTCGTCGGCTCCGCCACCATCGCCGCGACCGAGCGCGCGGAGGCAGTCGCCTCGTAACGGCGTCTCCTCCGGGCCCCGGAGGAGACCCGGGGCCCTCGGAAAACCCCACGGAACCTCATGGGGATATCCGCTTTTGGTGAGAAAGAAGCCGAAAGTCAGGATTGGGTGGTTGATCTCCGTTTGGCGCGATCAGTTTCTCTGAAATTAACGTGCGTCCGACCATTCCGGTGGCATGCGTCCCGGGAATCTGGGAATGCGCCCCGCGGACACGGGTGCCGTGGTCCGCTGTCTCAGCACCGGAGGTTCCGTTATTTCTGCGCAACCTGTACAGAAATTTGGCGACAATCCAGTTGATGTCAGGGACACTGATCACTACACAGAGGAGTACGTACCCAGCTTCGTCGAAAAGTGGGACTCGCTGATCGACTGGGACCGGAGGGCAGAGAGCGAGGGTACGTTCTTCATCGACCTGCTGCGGGAGCGCGGCGTCAAGAAGGTCCTCGATGTGGCCACGGGGACCGGCTTCCATTCGGTCCGGCTGCTCGAGGCCGGATTCGAGACCGTGAGCGCCGATGGCAGCGCCGAGATGCTCGCCCAGGCATTCTCCAACGGGCTCAAGCACGGTGACCACATCCTCCGCGTCGTCCAGGCCGACTGGCGCTGGCTCAACCGCGACGCCCATGGCGAGTACGACGCCATCGTCTGTCTCGGGAACTCCTTCACCCATCTGTTCTCCGAGCGCGACCGGCGCAAGACGCTCGCGGAGTTCTACGCCATGCTCAAGCACGACGGAATCCTCGTGCTCGACCAGCGCAACTACGACGCGATCCTCGATCGCGGGTACAGCAGCAAGCATGTGTACTACTACTGCGGAGAAGACGTCGCCGTCGAACCGGAGTACGTGGACGAGGGGCTGGTGCGCATGCGCTACAGCTTCCCCGACGAATCCGTCTACCACCTCAACATGTTTCCGCTGCGCAAGGACTACACGCGCAGGCTGATGCAGGAGGTCGGCTTCCAGCGGATCGAGACGTACGGCGACTTCCAGCACACCTACCGTGAGGAGCGGCCCGACTTCTTCATTCACGTCGCGGAGAAGGAATACCGCACGACGGAGGCGCCGAAGCCGGTCGGTTCGGTCACCGGGAACGCGGAGTATTCGGGCGCCGTCGGCACCGCCCGCGACTACTACAACTCCGCGGACGCCGACGCCTTCTACTGGCGGGTCTGGGGCGGCGAGGACATCCACATCGGCATCTACGACCGGCCCGACGAGCCGATCGCCGAGGCCAGCAGGCGCACCGTGGCCCGGATGGCCGGGCAGTTGGGCCTGACGGAGTCATCCGTCGTCCTCGACCTCGGAGCGGGCTTCGGCGGCTCGGCGCGCTATCTGGCCGAGACGTACGGCTGCCGCGTCATGGCGCTCAACCTCAGCGAGGTGGAGAACGAACGCCACCGCACGCTCAACGCCGAACGGGGGCTGACCGAGGCCATCGAGGTGATGGACGGCTCCTTCGAGTCCATCCCGCTGCCGGACGACAGCGTGGACGTCGTCTGGTCGCAGGACGCGTTCCTGCACAGCGGCAACCGCGCCCGCCCCCTGGAAGAGGCCGCCCGCGTCCTGCGCCCCGGCGGCCATCTCATCTTCACCGACCCCATGGCGGCCGACGGCTGCCCCGTCGAAACCCTCCGCCCCATCCTGGACCGCATCCATCTGGAGACCATGGGGTCACCCGAGTTCTACCGCCGTGAACTGGCGCGGCTCGGCTTCACCGAGGTCGGCGGCGGCTTCCAGGAGCACCGCGAGCATCTGATCACCCACTACGCCCGGGTTCTGGAGGAGACCCGCCGCCAAGAGGCCGACGGCCTCGCGGAGCACGTCAGCGCCGACTACCTCACCCATATGAAGAAGGGGCTGAGCAACTGGGTCGAGGGCGGCAGAAACCGCCATGTGACCTGGGGCATCTTCCACTTCACCCGCTGAACCGCGCGGGCCGGTGCCGGAGCCCCAGGGGTCCGGCACCGGCCCCACGGCCCCACGAGCCCGGCACCGGCCCCCGGGGCGCTCACAGGGCGCTCCTGGGGCGCTCATGGGGTGTCCGCGGCCAACGGGAGGCCCGCGACCTGATGGTGCAGCGCGGCCAGCGGCGCCGCGAGGTGTCCCTGGCCGGAGGCGGCGGAAGGGCGCGGGGTCTCGCCGGTCACGACGAGGGCGTGCCGCCAATAGCGCAGCGAGAACGATCCGGTGTGCGCTCCACGGCGGAACAGGGCGCGCAGACGGGCGCGGAACGCTGGTGTGTCGTCATGCCCGCCGATGCGGGCATAGGCGCCCACGAAGTGCCCGAGCGCTTCGGCGCGCCGATCCGGACAGCCGGTCACCAGGGCCTCGGCGGCCAGTGCGCAGGCGTCCACGACGCCGGAGTAGAACGACGCGACATCGCCCACCTGGTGGGGCTGCGGCTGGCGGCGCCGGTCGCCCGAGGTGGCCAGGGCGCGGAGCTCGGCGTAGGCGAGGACGGCCGCGGTGGTCGGGGCGGCAGGGGGCACGGGCACCGCGCCCTCGACGACGGCCCGGACCAGGCGGGGCGGCAGACCGGCCGGGAGCGCCCAGCGCCAGTACCGCACCAGATGGTCATGCGCGTCCTCCGGCGTGCCCACCCCGGCGAGGAGGGTGAGCCGGCGCAGCCGTTCCGGCTCGGGGCAGCCGTCCAGCGCGCGCAGCGTGGCCCGGCGCCAGGTGAGCGTACGCAACTGCTCCCGCACCGCGTCCAGTTCACGAGTGACCAGCTCGTCCAGCGAGCGTTCCCCCGCCATGACCGCGGCGATCGCGGCGATGGGTGTGCCGAGCGCGCGAAGGCGCTGGATCAGCTGGAGCCTGGGCAGCGCGTCCGCGGCGTACCGGCGGTGGCCGCCCGGACTGCGTCCGCTCTCGGGCAGCAGCCCGATGTCCGAGTAGTAGCGGATGGTCTTCACCGGCAGTTTGGTACGCGCGGC
Source organism: Streptomyces malaysiensis subsp. malaysiensis (assembly GCF_040653035.1). Taxonomy (NCBI): domain Bacteria; kingdom Bacillati; phylum Actinomycetota; class Actinomycetes; order Kitasatosporales; family Streptomycetaceae; genus Streptomyces; species Streptomyces malaysiensis. The sequence goes on along the minus strand of NZ_JBEZNG010000001.1, from coordinate 115,562 downwards.
CAGCTCGCCGATGCCCATCGCGTCCCCGCCCTGTGTGCCGCCCGTCACAGCTGCTTGAACCTCCACCGCGCAGGAGCCATTAGCGTCCGCGGCGACCGCCGTTGTCCGAGTGTGCCCGGGGCGGCACTCGCCGAGGAGGATCATCACATGCGGATTCTGATCGTGACCGCCGGTTCACGAGGGGACGTCGCACCGTTCACCGGTCTGGGACGGCGGCTGCTGGACGCCGGGCACGAGGTCGCCGTGGCCGCCCATGCGCCCTTCGCCGGACTCGTCCGCGGCTGCGGTCTCGACCACCGGCCGCTGCCGGGCGATCCCCGTGAGCTGATCCGCGCCAGGGGCCGGGCGGCATCGCCGGGGGAGGCGCGGGCGGTGACGGCGGCGTTCCTGGACCGGCTCGCCGACGGGGTGGTGGGGGTCGTGGCGGACGGCACCGACCTGGTGCTCACCGCGTTCGGCCCGGCGGGCCTCAGCCGGGCGGCGGGCGAGGCGTGCGCCGTTCCCGTCGTCGGCACCTATCTCGCACCGTCCTTCGCCACGAGGGAGTTTCCGCTGCCGGGCGCGTCCGGTGTGGCTGGTGGACCGGGTGCGCCTGGCGTGCATGGTGCGCCTGGAGGGCCCGGTGGACCCGGTGAGTCTGGAGGGCCCGGCGCGCCCGGAGACGGCGGCCTCGGGCCGGAGGGCAACCTGGCCGCGGGCCGGGAGCTGCTGGCGCGGGCCGGGGGGCTCCAGGCAGAGGTCCTGACGCGGCTGAGGGCCCGGCTCGGGCTGCCCGCCACCGCGTCGCCGGAGCCGGACGCGGAGATCCGGCCGGTCCTCCATGGCTTCAGTCCGCTGGTGGTGCCGCGCCCGGCGGACTGGCCGTCCCAGGTCGAGGTGGTCGGCTACTGGTGGCCCGCCCGCCCGCGGGACTGGCAACCCCCGGCCGAGCTGACCGACTTCCTCCAGGCCGGTCCGCCGCCGGTGTTCATCGGGTTCGGCAGCATGGCGCCGGATCAGGGGGAGCGGCTGGGCGAGCTGGTGACGGCGGCGGTGGCCCGCGCCGGGGTGCGTGCGGTGGTGCAGGCGGGGTGGGCCGGGCTGACGGCGTCCGGCGACGACGTCCTGACGGTCGGCGACCTCCCGCACGACTGGCTGTTCCCGCGCACGGCCGCCGTCGTCCACCACGCCGGGGCGGGCACCACCGCGGCCGGACTGCGCGCCGGGGTACCCGCGGTGGTGGTCCCCGCCATGGCCGACCAGCCGTTCTGGGCGGCACGGCTGCACCGCCTCGGAGTCGCCCCCCGGCCACTGCCGCTCGACGCGCTCACCGCCGAATCCCTCGGCGCGGCGATCACGGCCTGCCTGACCGACCCCGCCCTCGGCCGCCGGGCGGCCGACCTCGCCGAAGCCGTCGCGGCAGAGGACGGCGCGGCGGCGGTGCTGGCCCACATCGGCGCGGTGGGCAGGGGTGAGGCGGGGCATGGCGACAGGACGTCCGGGGAGCCCGGCGCGTCTTGAGCCTGCGGCGGGCTGCTCCCCTCCCCGCCCCTCCCCGAAACTGGGGCTCCGCCCCAGACCCCGAAAAGCAGCATCGGTATGTGGCTGCGCCGCGTGGGGAGGGGCTTGGCCCCCGGGCCACGGGGTCCAGGGGCGGAGCCCCTGGTTACGGGAAGGGGCGGGGAGGGGAAAGATCCGCCGCACGGCGCGACCGTGGCGCGAGGCGGCGGGGGTGTCCGACCCGGCTCGTAGAGTGACGCGCATGAATATCTGTGTCTTCTGCTCCGCCGCCGACCTCGACGACCGATACACCGCCCCCGCCCGCGAGTTCGCCGAGCTGATCGGCAAGGGCGGGCACACGCTGGTCTGGGGCGGGTCCGATGTCGGGCTGATGAAGGTGATGGCGGACGGCGTGCAGGAGCACGGCGGGCGGCTGGTCGGGATCTCCGTGGAGTTCCTCGCCGCCAAGGCCCGGGAGAACGCCGACGAGATGGTGATCGCCAAGGACCTCGCCGAGCGCAAGGCGCAGCTGCTCGCCCGCGCCGACGCGGTCGTGATCATGGTCGGCGGGACGGGGACCCTGGACGAGGCCACCGAGATCCTGGAGCTGAAGAAGCACGGGCTGCACATCAAGCCGGTGGTGCTGCTCAACGCGGCGGGGTTCTACGACGGGCTGAAGCAGCAGTTCCAGCGGATGGAGCAGGAGGGGTTCCTGCCCCGGCCGCTGAGCGAGCTGGTCTTCTTCGCGGAGAACGGGGTGGAGGCCATGACGTACCTGGAGTCCGTCTGAGCCCTGGTCCCGCTACGGCATGCGCCGCACCCGTTACAGGATGAGAGCGCCCGGCGGGAAGTCCGCACGGGTTTCGGGTATGGGATCGCGCCAAGCCGGGACCTTCGCCGGGACATGTCCGGTGGTGAGGCAAGCTGGGGACCATGGGAACGCATCTGATCACTGGGGCAGGCTCGGGCATCGGCGCGGCGGTCACCGAGCGGCTGGCCGCGCGCGGCGAGGAGCTGTGGCTGCTCGCACGGGACGCGGGACGGGCGAAGGAGCTGGCGGAGCGGTTCCCGGGGGTGCGGACGGTCGTCGGCGACCTGGGGGACCCGGACCGGCTGTCCTGGGCGCTGGGCCATCAGGCGCTGCCCGACCGGCTCGACTCGCTGCTGCACATCGCCGGGGTGGTCGACCTGGGCGAGGTCGGTGAGCTGACCCCGAAGGCGTGGAACCGTCAGCTCGCCGCCAACCTCGTGTCGCCGGCCGAGCTGACCCGCCTGCTGCTGCCGCAGCTGCGGCTGGCGCAGGGGCATGTCGTCTTCGTCAACTCCGGCGCCGGGCTGCGCGCCAACGCCCAGTGGGCCGCGTACGCCGCCAGCAAGCACGGGCTCAAGGCGCTGGCCGACGCGCTGCGCTGGGAGGAGAGCGGCAACGGTGTACGGGTGACCACGGTCTACCCGGGGCGTACGGCCACTCCGATGCAGGTGAAGGTGCACCAGCAGGAGGGCAAGGAGTACGAGGCGGAGCGCTGGATCGCGCCCGAGACCGTGGCCACGACCATCCTGACCGTGCTCGATCTGCCGCGTGACGCCGAGATCACCGACCTCCAGGTGCGCCCGCGCGGCTGAGCAGCTGTCCTCGGCTGCGGTGGGTGGCGCCCCGCAGGGGCGCGGGGCTGTGCCGATGTGCGGCTCCGCCGCGGCTGTGTCGATATGCGGCTCCGCCGCGTGGGCGACCAGCCACGACGGCGCCGCAGCCGGCCGACGGCAATGCGGGGCACCCCGGAATCTCGGGGCACCCCGGCGGACCGCTTACCCTTTCGCTGGTGAGCGAGAAGACCACAACCCACCACCCATGGCCCCGCGGAGCGGCAAGCGGCGTCGGATCGATGCCGGGCGGCGACGCGCGGGAGGCCGCGAAGACCGTCACCGGGTCGCTCGAGGCCCTCCCGTACCTTCCGGAGCTGCCCGCGCGCGGGCCCGGCGCAGACATGATCGGGCGCACCGCCGGGATGCTGGCCGAGCTGTACGCGCATGTCGAGCCGAGCGGCTGGCGGATCAGCGACCGGCCGGGCCGGGACACCCGGCGGGCCCGCTCCTGGCTGGGCGAGGACCTGGACGCGCTGGAGGAGTTCACCCAGGGGTACCAGGGGGCGCTCAAGGTGTCGGCCGTGGGGCCGTGGACCCTGGCGGCCTCCCTGGAGCTGCGCGGCGGCGAGGTGGCGCTGAGCGACCCGGGCGCCTGCCGGGACCTCACGGCCTCGCTGGCCGAGGGGGTCCGCGCCCATCTGGCGGAGGTGCGCCGCCGGGTGCCGGGCGCCGAGGTGGTGCTCCAGCTCGACGAGCCGTCGCTGACGTCGGTGCTGCGCGGGAGCGTCCGTACGGCCAGTGGCTACCGTACCCACGGCGCCGTGGACCGGGGCGTGGTCGAGGGCGCGCTGCGGACTCTGGTGGAGGCGGCCGGCGGGCCGGTGGTGGTGCACTCGTGCGCCCCTGCCGTGCCGTTCGGGCTGCTCCGGCGCGCGGGCGTGGAAGGGATCTCCTTCGATCTGTCGCTGCTCACGGAGCGTGAGGAGGAGTCGATCGGGGAGGCGGTGGAAGGCGGTACCGCGCTGCTCATCGGCGCGGTGCCCGGCACGGACGCCCCATTGTCGGACCCTGCCGGTAGCGTCGGGGGTGTCAGGACGCTGTGGCGCAGGCTGGGGCTGTCACCGGAGACTCTCGCGGAGTCGGTGGTGGTCACCCCGTCGTGCGGGCTCGCGGGCGCGTCGCCCGGGTACGCCCGCGCCGCGCTGGCCCACTGCGTCCGGGCGGCGAGATCGCTCGCGGACAACCCTGAGTAACGGGAGGACGACACGGTGGCCGGCGAACAGCAGTCAAAGGTCCCCGCCGAGGCGCGGGAGAGGCATGCCAGGCTCGCTGAGCAGATCGAGGAGCACCGCTTCCGGTACTACGTGAAGGACGCGCCGGTCATCAGCGACGCCGAGTTCGACAAGCTGATGCGCGAGCTGGAGGCGCAGGAGGCGGAGTATCCCTCGCTCCGTACGCCCGATTCGCCGACCCAGAAGGTCGCGGGGGCGTACGAAACGGAGTTCACCGAGGTCGAGCACCGCGAGCGGATGCTCAGCCTGGACAACGCGTTCGACGACGAGGAGCTGGCCGCCTGGGCGGACCGCATCGCCAAGGAGCTGGGCAGCGGCTCGTACCACTTCCTGTGCGAGCTGAAGGTGGACGGCCTCGCGGTCAACCTCACCTATGAGCACGGGCGGTTGACCCGCGCCGCGACCCGTGGCGACGGCCGCACCGGCGAGGACATCACCCCCAATGTGCGGACGATCGCCAAGATCCCCAACCGGCTGAAGGGCGACCGTGTCCCGGCGCTGGTGGAGGTGCGCGGCGAGGTCTTCCTGCCCCGTGAGCGGTTCGAGGAGCTCAACGCCGGGCTGGTGGAGGCGGGCAAGCCGCCGTTCGCCAACCCGCGGAACGCGGCGGCGGGTTCGCTGCGCCAGAAGGACCCGAAGGTCACCGCGTCCCGGCCGCTGGACATGGTGGTGCACGGCATCGGGGCGCGCGAGGGCTTCGACATCGACCGGCTGTCGCAGGCGTATGAGCTGCTGCACGAGTGGGGGCTGCCCACCGCCGCCCACTTCAAGGTGGTGGACTCGATCGAGGGCGTGCGCGAGTACATCGCGTACTACGGGGACAACGAGCACCGGCACTCGGTGGAGCATGAGATCGACGGCGCGGTCGTCAAGCTGGACGAGATCCCGCTCCAGGGGCGGCTCGGCTCCACCTCGCGCGCGCCGCGCTGGGCGATCGCCTGGAAGTTCGCGCCCGAGGAGGTCAACACCAAGCTGGTGGATATCCGGGTGGGTGTGGGGCGCACGGGGCGGGTGACGCCTTATGCGGTGGTCGAGCCGATCACGGTCGCGGGTTCGGAGGTCGAATTCGCGACGTTGCACAACCAGGATGTCGTCAAGGCCAAAGGCGTGCTGATCGGTGACACCGTGGTGCTGCGTAAAGCGGGCGATGTCATTCCGGAAATCCTGGGCCCGGTCGTCGATCTGCGGGACGGCAGTGAGCGGGAATTCGTGATGCCGGCCACCTGTCCGGAGTGCGATACGCCGCTTCAGCCCGCCAAGGAGGGCGATGTCGATCTGCGGTGCCCCAACGGCCGCTCCTGCCCCGCGCAGCTGCGCGAGCGGATTTTCTATCTCGCGGGGCGGAAATCCCTGGACATCGAGAACCTGGGCTATGTCGCCGCGGCCGCCCTCACTCAGCCGCTGGAACCGGCCGAACCTCCGGTGAAGGACGAGGGCGATCTCTTCGACCTGAAGATCGAACAACTGCTGCCCATTCGGTCGTATGTCCTGGACCCGGACAGCGGACTGCCCAAGCGCGATCCGGAGACCGGTGAGGAGAAGGTCGTCACCTTCTTCGCCACCCAGAAGGGCGAGCCGAAGAAGAACGCCCTGGCGATGCTGGCCAATATCGAGGCGGCCAAGGAGCGCCCGCTGGCCCGGATCATCACCGGCCTTTCGATCCGTCATGTCGGCCCCGTGGCCGCCACCGCGCTGGCCCGTGAATTCCGCTCGCTGGACCGGATCGCCGAGGCCGACGAGGAGGAGCTGGCGGCCGTGGAGGGGGTGGGGCCGACCATCGCCGCCTCGCTCAAGGAGTGGTTCGCGGTCGACTGGCACCGCGAGATCGTCGAGAAATGGCGGCGGGCCGGGGTCCGGCTGGAGGAGGAGGGCGGCGAGGACGAAGGCCCTCGTCCGCTGGAGGGCCTCACCGTCGTGGTCACCGGAACACTCCAGTCGTACACCCGGGATGGGGCCAAGGAGGCGCTACAGAGCCGTGGTGCCAAAGTCACCGGATCGGTTTCGAAAAAGACCGATTTCGTGGTAGTCGGCGACAATCCGGGCTCGAAGTACGACAAGGCCATGCAAGTGAAGGTTCCGGTGCTCGATGAGGACGGATTTGGCGTCCTGCTCGAACAGGGCCCCGACGCGGCCAGAGAGGTTGCGATGACGCCCCCGGAAGAGGCCGCGGAAGACTCCCCGGAAGAGTCCGGGGAGTAGCACGGATGGCCCGTGGAGCGGCGGTTGGAGTAGCCGCTCCACCCATCCGGCGCAGCGCTCCGGCCATCTTGTCCGCTCAATGGGTTCAAAGCTGGCCGGAATACGACTGGGAGTACTTCCCGGGCACAGCAGGAGGGCATCACCCTTACAGCGCATAGCAGAAGGTCATGGATCGTCGGGCGGCATTCGGGGAACCGTCGCCGATCGCTGCCCGTCTTCCCCTTCTGCCGCCTACTGTTGAGGTGTGCGCCCGCCGTGGCGCTGGCACCGCCGGCTGTGAGAGGGACGGGTATGAAACCGACCGAAAGCGCCGCCCCGGCGTCGCGGTTGCGCCGGGCCGTGTTGCCCGCGCTGCCGGCCGCGGCGGTCGCCATGGCGGCTTTCGCACTCGGTATCGGAGTGTTCCGAGTGCTCGACGCGGGCAATGCGCTCTTTCCCGACGGCACCGTGGGCTGGTCGCTCGCCGTGCTCACCGGAATCATCGTCGGCCATCTGGTCGCCCTCGGCCGCGACCGCTGGTGGGGCGGCACCGGCTCGGGGGCCGCGTTAACCCTGGCCGCGCTGCTGCTCTACGGCTGGATTCCGGCCGTGCTGGTCAGCCTCGCCGTGGTCGTCCTGGTCGGCGCCGCCCGCCGGCACCGTTGGCGGCAGGCCGTGCTGCACGGCGCGGTCGACATCCTCGGGGTCGGCGCGGCCGCGCTCACCCTCGCCGCCTTCGGCACCACACCCTCCGTCGAGCGCCCCTGGCGCACCGACACCTGGGATGTCTCCGCCATCCCCCAGACGGCCCTGGCCGCCTTCGTCTATCTCGCGGTGACCCGCGCCCTGTTGTGGTGCTCCCTCGCCCCGCCCGGCGCCGGACTGCCCACCCTCGCCCGCACCGCCCTCGTCCGGCAGGCCCTCGTCGGCATCGCGCTCCTCGGCATCGCCCCGCTCATCGTGGTCGTCGCCGGGGACACCCCGCTGCTGCTCCCGCTGTTCGCGGTGCCGCTGGTCGCCCTGGACTCCACGCTGTGGATCGCCCGGGTCCGCGCCGAGGAGCAGCTGCGCGATCCGCTCACCGGGCTGCCCAACCGCCAGTGGCTGCTGGAGCGCACCTGGACCGCGCTGGACGAGTCCGAGCGGGCCGGCACCCGGTCCGCGCTGGTGCTGCTGGACCTCGATCGCTTCCGTTCGGTCAACGACACTTTGGGCCATCTCGCCGGTGACCGGCTGCTGCTCCAGATCGCCGAGCGGCTGCGGCTCGCCCTGCCGCGCGGGGCGGAGGTGGCCCGGCTCGGCGGCGACGAGTTCGCGGTGCTGCTGCCCACCACCGACTCGCTCACCAGCGCCCAGCGCAGCGCCCGCGTCCTCGTCGGCGATCTCGGCTCCCCGCTGGACCTGGACGGGCTGACCCTGGTGCTGGAGGCCAGCGCCGGGGTCGCCGTCTACCCCGACCACGCACTGGACGCCGAGGGGCTGCTGCGCCGCGCCGACGTCGCGATGTACCAGGCCAAGCGGGACCGCAGCGGGGTCGAGCTGTACGAGGCGCGCCGGGACGGCAACACGCCCGACCGGCTCGGTCTGCTCGGCGATCTGCGGCGCGCCCTGGACGCGGGCGACGTCGAGCTGCACTACCAGCCCAAGGTCGGCTTCGACGGACATGTGGCGGGTCTGGAGGCGCTGGTGCGCTGGGTGCACCCGGACCGGGGGAAGGTGCCGCCGGACGAGTTCATCTCGATGGCCGAGAGCTCCGGGCTGATGCCCCGGCTGACCGAGTACGTCCTGGAGACGGCGCTGGGCCAGGTCGCGCGGTGGCGCGCCGACGGCCTCGAGGTGCCGGTCGCCGTCAATGTCTCGCCGCGCGATGTCCACACCCCTGGTTTCGCGGGCGCGGTCGCCGGGCGGCTGGCCCGGCACGGGGTCCCGGCGTTCGCCCTCCAGCTGGAGATAACCGAGCACGTTCTGCTGGAGGACCCGCAGCGGGCCGCCGACACGCTGGCCGGGCTCACCGGCCACGGCGTGAAGATGTCGCTCGACGACTTCGGGACGGGCTATTCGTCGCTGGTCCATCTGCGGCGGCTGCCGGTGAGCGAGCTCAAGATCGACCGTTCCTTCGTGGCCCGGCTGGCCGTGGACAACGAGGACGCGGAGATCGTCCGCTGCACGGTCGACCTGGCCCACTCGCTGGGCCTGCTCGTGGTGGCGGAAGGCGTCGAGGACGACGAGACCTGGGAGCGGCTGCGGGATCTGGGGTGCGACGCGGTGCAGGGCTGGCTGGTGGCCGCCGCGATGCCGCCGGAGGAGATGACGGCGTGGCTGCGGGCGCGCGGGGAGGGCGGCTGGCACCGCGAGACGGCGGAGCCGTCGAGCGAATCCGCTTCCGCGGAGGCGGATGAGGACGCGGATCAGCCCGTGACGTAGGGGTGCGGCGCCGGTGCTGCGTCGGTGCTGTGCCTTGGCGTTTCGTTGCCGGGTGCGGGCCGGTGGGTGGGTTGTGCCCACCCGTTCCGCCCCGGGGAACGATTGCCCACAACGCTGGTGCGCCAAAGCCTTTCGCGCTCTGTGTGCGGGGAGCCATAGGATTGGGCCGAAACACTCCACACTCACCTTGAGGATTCGCTGCATGCCTGGCATCACGCGCGAGGAGGTCGCCCACCTCGCCCGGCTGGCGCGTCTGGAGCTGAAGGCCGAAGAGCTCGACCACTTCGCCGGACAGCTGGACGACATCATCGGCGCGGTAGCCCGCGTCTCCGAGGTCGCCGACCAAGACGTACCGCCGACCTCTCACCCGCTGCCGCTGACCAACGTCATGCGGACGGACGAGGTCCGTCCGTCCCTGACCCCACAGCAGGCGCTGGCCTGCGCCCCGGCCCAGGAGCAGCAGCGTTTCAAGGTGCCGCAGATCCTGGGGGAGGAGTGACCACCGTGACCGACCTGACCAGGCTCACCGCGGCCGAGATCGCCGCCAGGATCGCCTCCGGCGAGGTCACCGCCGTCGAGGTGACCGAGGCGCACCTGGCCCGTATCGAGGCCGTCGACGAGAAGGTGCACGCCTTCCTGCACGTGGACCGCGAAGGGGCGCTCGCCCAGGCGCGCGCCGTCGACGAGAAGCGGGAGCGCGGTGCGGAGCTCGGCCCGCTGGCCGGGGTTCCGCTCGCGCTCAAGGACATCTTCACCACCGAGGGGATCCCGACCACGGTCGGTTCCAAGATCCTCGAAGGGTGGATCCCGCCGTATGACGCGACGGTCACCAAGCGGCTGCGGGACGCGGACGTGATCGTCCTCGGCAAGACCAACATGGACGAGTTCGCCATGGGGTCCTCCACCGAGAACAGCGCCTTCGGCCCCACCGGCAACCCCTGGGACCTCACCCGGGTCCCCGGCGGCTCCGGCGGCGGCTCCTCCGCCTCGCTGGCCTCCTTCCAGGCCCCGCTCGCCATCGGCACCGACACCGGCGGCTCGATCCGCCAGCCGGCCGCCGTCACCGGCACGGTCGGCGTCAAGCCGACGTACGGCGGGGTCTCCCGCTACGGCATGGTGGCGTTCTCGTCCTCGCTCGACCAGGGCGGACCCTGCGCCCGGACCGTGCTGGACGCGGCGCTGCTGCACGCGGTCATCGCCGGGCACGACCCGATGGACTCCACCTCCATCGACGAGCCGGTCCCGGACGTCGTCGAGGCCGCCCGCAACGGCAGTGTGCGGGGCATGCGGATCGGCGTCGTCAAGGAGTTCGCGGGCGAGGGCTACCAGGCCGGTGTCATGCAGCGCTTCAACGAGACGGTGGAGCTGCTGCGGGAGCTGGGCGCGGAGATCGAGGAGATCTCCTGTCCCTCCTTCGACAAGGCGCTGGCCGCGTACTACCTGATCGCACCGTCCGAGTGCTCGTCCAACCTGGCCCGCTTCGACGCCATGCGCTACGGCCTGCGGGTGGGCGACGACGGCACCAGGTCCGCGGAGGAGGTCACCGCGCTCACCCGCGCGGAGGGCTTCGGCGCGGAGGTCAAGCGCCGGATCATGCTCGGTACGTACGCGCTCAGCTCCGGCTACTACGACGCGTACTACGGCTCCGCGCAGAAGGTCCGTACGCTGATCAAGCGCGACTTCGAGAACGCGTTCGGGCGGGTCGATGTGCTGATCTCGCCGACCACCCCGACCACCGCCTTCCCGATCGGCGAGCGCGCCGACGACCCGATGGCGATGTATCTGGCCGACCTCTGCACGATTCCCACCAACCTCGCGGGGAACGCGGCCATGTCACTGCCCTGCGGTCTGGCGCCGGAGGACGGTCTGCCGGTCGGCTTGCAGATCATCGCCCCCGCCATGGCCGACGACCGGCTCTACAAGGTCGGTGCCGCGGTCGAGGCCGCGCTCACCGAGAAGTGGGGCCATCCTCTGCTCGAGGAGGCACCGACCCTGTGAGCGTCGCACGCGCGGCCGCCGGGCCGCAGACGACGTTGAAAGCCGCACCTCTGCGCCGCGCGGGCGGAGAAGCGAACGGAGAGACGCCCCTGTGAGCGACGCGCGAGCGGCCGCCGGGCCGCGGATGATGTTGGAAGCCGCACCTCTGCGCCGCGCGGGCGGAGAAGCGAACGGAGAGACGCCATGAGTGCGATCAAGAAGGCCAAGGGCTTCAAGAAGTCCAAGCCCGGCACCTACCTGTCCATCGCGACCTCGCTGTTCGGCGCGGTCAGCGTGGCCAAGCAGGTCAAGAAGGCCCGATTCGAGAACGACAGGCTCCAGCTGGCCGACGCGGTGGTCTCGGCCGCCGCCATCGTCACCGGCGTCGCCCTGCTCATCCGTGAGCTCAAGCGCATGGGCGACGACGACGTCCTCGCGGACTGAGAGGTTAGTTTTCCGTGACCGTCACTGAACTGGTGTCGTACGAGGACGCCCTGGCCGCCTACGACCCCGTGATGGGGCTCGAGGTGCACGTCGAGCTCGGCACCAAGACCAAGATGTTCTGCGGGTGCTCCACGGCGCTGGGCGCCGAGCCCAACACGCAGACCTGCCCCACCTGCCTCGGCATGCCCGGCTCGCTCCCGGTGGTCAACGCGATCGGCGTCGAGTCCGCCATCAAGATCGGGCTCGCGCTCAACTGCGAGATCGCCGAATGGTGCCGCTTCGCCCGGAAGAACTACTTCTATCCGGACATGCCGAAGAACTTCCAGACCTCGCAGTACGACGAGCCGATCGCCTTCAACGGCTATCTGGACGTCGATGTCGACGGTGAGGTCTTCCGCGTCGAGATCGAGCGCGCCCATATGGAGGAGGACACCGGCAAGTCCACCCATGTGGGTGGTGCGACCGGCCGTATCCACGGCGCCCAGCACTCCCTCCTCGACTACAACCGGGCCGGTATCCCGCTGATCGAGATCGTCACCAAGCCGATCGTCGGCGCCGGGGCGAAGGCCCCGGAGGTCGCCAAGGCGTATGTGACCGAGCTGCGCGAGCTCATCAAGTCGCTCGGGGTCTCCGACGCGCGCATGGAGATGGGCCAGATGCGCTGCGATGTGAACCTGTCGCTGCGCCCGCAGGGCGCCGACAAGTTCGGCACCCGCTCCGAGACCAAGAACGTCAACTCGCTGCGGTCGGTCGAGCGCGCGGTCCGCTTCGAGATCCAGCGCCATGCCGCGGTGCTGGGCGACGGCGGCACGATCATCCAGGAGACCCGTCACTTCCACGAGGAGGACGGCTCCACGACCTCCGGCCGGGTCAAGGAGGAGGCCGAGGACTACCGCTACTTCCCCGAGCCCGACCTGGTGCCGGTCGCCCCCGCGCGTACGTGGGTGGAGGAGCTGCGCGGCGGGCTCCCGGAGCTGCCGCGGGTGCGCCGCAACCGGCTGCGCGAGGAGTGGGGGCTGTCCCGGCACGAGATGCAGTCGGTGCTCAACGCGGGCGCGATCGAGCTGATCACCGCCACCATCGACGAGGGCGCCCCGGCCGACCAGGCCCGTAAGTGGTGGATGGGCGAGCTGGCCCGCCGCGCCAACGAGGACGGTGTGGAGCTCACCGCGCTGCCGATCACCCCGGCGCAGGTCGCCCGGGTGTGCGCGCTGGTCAAGGAGGGTTCGCTCAACGACAAGCTGGCCCGCCAGACCATCGAGGGAGTCCTCGCGGGCGAGGGCGGCCCGGACGAGGTCGTCGCCGCGCGCGGGCTGAAGGTCGTCTCGGACGAGGGTGCGCTGGGCACCGCCGTGGACGAGGCGATCGCGGCCAACGCGGCCATCGCCGACAAGATCCGCGGCGGCAAGGTCGCGGCGGCGGGTGCGCTGGTCGGCGCGGTCATGAAGGCCACGCGAGGCCAGGCGGACGCGGCGCGGGTGCGCGAGCTGATCCTGGAAAAGCTGGGCGTCGAGGGCTGACCGGCCGGACGTTCGTCCGTGTTGCCTTCCTGACGGCTCTTTCCTGATGGCTCTTTGCTGATGGCGGCGGGGTGCGCGAGTGCGCGCCCCGCCGCCGTCGTATGCGCCCCTTCCGCGCTTCTGCGGGGTGTCCGGCGGGCCACGCGGCGGAGCCGCATATAGGTGCTTCCCCCTCCCCGCCCCTTCCCGCAGCGCCGATCTGCGGCTCCGCCGCGTGGCAGGGGCTTTGCCCCCGGACCCCGGGGGCCGACGAGAAGGCCGTCGCCGCGCTCAGCTCACCGGCCGGGGCGCCGACCGCGCCGCCTTGGACGCGGCGGTCGGCGGGTGGGCCGGGGGAAGGGGCGGTGGTCGGGCGGCGGCTGGCCGGTGAGCCGGGGGCCGGAGCGTGTGCGGGGCGGGCGCTGTTCGGGGCGGGCGGTGAGGGCGTGAACGTCTGCACCGGCGGGCTGTTTGCGATGGGCGCGGCGGCGCGGCGAGGTCGGGCGGAACGCCTCGGTGGCACCCTGGGCCATCCCGCCGGGGTCTGGGGCGGAGCCCCAGTTTTGGGAAGGGGCGGGTAGGGGGAAAGCCCGCCGCAGGCGCCACGACCCACCGGGCATCCCTAGAGCAGCAGCGGCTCCAGATGCGGGACCTCGAACCCCTCGTCGTCGAAGGGGTACAGCGGCCGTGCGATGCGCCGGTGGCCCAGGCGCGTCAGGTCCTGATCGACCCCGCCGGGGGTGAGCGCGAGCCGCCAGTCCGCCGCCAGGTCGTACAGCTCGGGCTCCAGATAGCCGATCTTGACGACGACGAGGTCATAGCCGCACGGGTCCAGCTCGCCGAAGTCGGCCCGGGTGTGGAACGGTTTGCGGCGGCTGGCCAGGATCACCGTGACGCCCCCGCGCCGCACCGCCGCGAGATCCCCGCCGACCGGGTCGTCCCGGCGCAGGGCGACGACTTCGCCGGTGAGGTCGTACGGCTCGGCGTGGTCCGCCGTCCCCCGGCTGATCCCGCCGCCCACGGACAGCCGGACCGTCGCGCCCGGCCCGGCGGCGAAGCACTCCGCGACCGCCGCCGGATCGGTGATCCCGGGGTGCAGGGCGGTGGCGCGGCCGGCGGCCAGATCCTCGTTGGCCAGCAGCCGCCCGAGCATATAGGCGAGGTCCCCGGCGCCTCCGGCCGTGGGATTGTCGCCGGAGTCGCTGATCAGGAAGGGGCGGGCACAGGAGGCGACCGCCTCGGCGATGCACTCGTCGGCGCCGCCGGTGGGGCCGACGAAGGCGAAGTCGTGGCGCACCTCCCAGTACTCGCGGGCCAGGGAGCGGGTCTGCTCGACCGCGAGCACGGGGTCGTCGCCGGTCACCACCACGGCCGCCCGGCAGCGCGGCTCGTCGGCCCAGGCGTAGCCCACCCACATCGCCGCGTCCACGACGCCGTCCATCGCCTCCACGGCGGCCAGCCGCCCGTACAGCGACTTGGCGGGCTCCAGACGGGTGCTGGTGCGCTCACCGGGCAGCAGCACCGGGATCTGCACCCAGGCCAGATGCGGACGGCCCCGGCCGGAGGCCAGCCGCTCCACCAGCTTGCGGGCGGCGCGCTCGCGGGTCTCCCAGGCGTCCTCGTGCGGGGCGAGACGGTGGGCGGTGATCAGATCGAGGCGGCCGGCGAAGCGGCGGGAGACATTGCCGTGCGGGTCCATGGCGGCGGAGATCAGCGCGTCGGGGCCGATCGCCTTCCGCACGGCGTCGGTGAGATCGCCCTCGGCGTCCTCCAGGCCCACCACGCTCATCGCGCCATGGATGTCGTACACCAGCCCGTCGAGCGGACCGGCCCGCCGCAGCCGCTCGATCAGCTCGCCCTTGATCCGGTCGTAGGTGGCGCGCTCGACCGGGCCGCCGGGGAGCGAGACGGCGTGCAGGAGGGGCACCCACTCGGCCCGCCCGGTCAGCTCGCCGTCCGGCCGGGTCCAGGCGTAGCGGTCCAGCAGCTCGGCGCCGCGGGTGACGCGGAAGTCGTCGTAGGCCGCGCGGTGCGGGCTGAAGGTGCTGGACTCGATGTGCATACCGCCGATGCCGATACGCGGGCGGCGGGCTCGGGACGCGGCTGGGGTCATGATCTCCCAATTCCCGCTCATTCATGTGGTGAAGCCCACAAAGGGGGCAAAGGATCTTTTCCGCCTGACAGAGTGCTTTGGGCACAAGCACATCACGCCGCCCCCGGCGCCCGACCCCGAAAGCAGCCATGGCCGCACTCGCCCGCTGGTGTCTCAGGCGCCGCGCCATCGTCATCGTGCTGTGGCTGGCCGCCTTCGCCGGGGTCGCCGCGGCGGCTGCCGTGACCGGCTCGGCGTACTCGAACAACTACGACATCCCCGGCACCGACTCCTCCAAGGCCACCGCCCTGATGGAGCAGCGGCTGCCGGAGCGGGCGGGGGACAGCGACACCATCGTCTGGCACACCGCGGACGGCGCGGGCACCGTGCGCGGGCCGGGGGTCGAGCGGCGGATGACGGAGGCGCTGCGGCAGGTCGCGGACCTGCCCGGGGTCGCCTCCGTGACCGGCCCGTACGGCGCCGACGACACCAGCCGGATCAGCGCCGACCAGCACACCGCCTACGCCACCGTGGTCTTCCGCGAACCCGCCGCCGATCTGGGCGGGGCGGAGGTGCGCCAGGTGCTCGACACGGTGCGCTCCGCCGCCTCCGGGGCCCGGGGCCTGGAGGTCGAGATGGGCGGTGAGGGCGCCTCGCTCACCGAGCGGACCGGACCCGCCCATCTGAGCGAGGCCATCGGGGTCGCGGTGGCCGCCGTGGTCCTCTTCCTCGCCTTCGGCTCGCTCGCGGCCACGCTGCTGCCGATCGCCACCGCGCTCATCGGCGTCGGCACCGCGTACGCGGCCATCGGGCTGCTCGGCCACGCCATGACGATCGCCGATTTCGCACCCATGCTCGGCATGCTGATCGGCCTCGGCGTGGGGATCGACTACGCGCTGTTCATCGTCACCCGGCACCGCAAGGGGCTGCGGCAGGGGCTGTCGGTCGAACGGGCCGCACAGCGCGCGGTGGCCACCTCGGGGCGCGCGGTGGTGTTCGCGGGCGCCACCGTGTGTCTCGCTCTCCTCGGCATGCTGGTCCTGCGGCTGTCCTTCCTCAACGGGGTGGCGGTCGCGGCGGCGCTCACCGTCGCCCTTACGGTCGCCGCGTCGCTCACCCTGCTGCCCGCGCTGCTGGGTCTGATCGGCATGCGGGCCCTGAGCAGGCGGGAGCGCAGACGGCTGGCCGAGCGGGGGCCGGAAGCCATATCGACCCAGGGGCTGTGCGCCCGCTGGGCGGTTCTCGTCGAGCGCCGCCCCAAGCTGCTGGGGGCGGCCGCGGCAGTTCTCATCGCGGTGCTCGCGCTCCCCACCTTCTCGCTCCACCTGGGCACCTCGGACCAGGGCAACGGCCCCTCGACCTCGACCACGAGACGGGCGTACGACCTGCTGGCCGACGGGTTCGGGCCAGGTTTCAACGGGCCGTTGACGCTTATGGGCAGCATCGACGGTGCCGACGACCGTATGGCCTTCACCAGACTGCCCGAGACCCTGCGCACCATCGACGGGGTGGCCTCGGTGAGCGCCGCGGACCTGGGCGGAGGCGGTGACACCGGCGTCATCACGGTCGTCCCCGAGACCGCACCGCAGTCGCGGGCCACCTCTGAACTCGTCGGACGTCTGCGCGCCCAGGTGCTGCCCCGGGCCGAGGAGGGCAGCTCACTGCGGGTCTATGTGGGCGGGCTGACCGCGGGCTACGACGACTTCGCCGCGGTGATCGTGAGCAAGTTGCCGCTGTTCGTCGGGGTGGTGGTGGCGCTGGGCTGTGTACTGCTGCTGCTCGCGTTCCGCAGCATCGGCATCCCGATCAAGGCGGCGGTCATGAATGTGGCCGCCGTCGCGTCGTCCTTCGGCGTGGTGGTCGCGATCTTCCAATGGGGCTGGGGGAGCGACCTGCTGGGGCTGGGCAGGGCGGGCCCGATCGAGCCCTTCCTGCCGGTGATCATGGTGTCGGTGCTCTTCGGACTCTCCATGGACTACCAGGTCTTCCTGGTCAGCCGGATGTACGAGGAGTGGCGGCGCACCCGTGACAACCGCACCGCGGTCCGGGTGGGGCTCGCCGAGACCAGCCGGGTCATCAACTCCGCGGCCGTCATCATGATCGCGGTCTTCTCGGCGTTCGTGCTCAGCGGTGACCGGATCATCGCGATGTTCGGCATCGGGCTGGCCGCGGCGGTCGCCCTGGACGCCTTTGTCCTCCGTACGCTCCTGGTGCCCGCGCTGATGCATCTGCTCGGAGGCGCCAACTGGTGGCTGCCGGGCTGGCTGGAGCGGCTGCTGCCGAGGATCAGCATCGAGGGGGAGGGCGACGGCACGGGCGGCGGCGGGGTCGGCGCGGAGGACGGCGCGGAGGGCGGTGCGGAGGGCGATGGCGACGGTTCGCCCTCCGGACCGGCGTCGGTGCCTGTGGCGCTGCCGGGGCAGGCCGTGAACGGGTCGGAACGGGCCGGTACGGCACGGTCACCGGTGTCCTAAGGACCCTCCTCGGGTCTCCTCAGGCTTTCTCGGCCATGCGCGCTGGGCGCCTAAGGCCCTGGCCGGGCGAAGATCGGGCAGCCTCCCGATGTGCCGGGCCCTTCCGGGCGACGAGAGTGGACGCATTCCACGAAATCCTCGTCACCAGGGAGAACGCCATGCTGCACCATGAGTTGCACCGCATCCGCGAGGCCGAACTGCTGCGGGAGGCCGCTGCTCAACGGCTGGTGCGGGAGGCGGCGCGGTCGCGCGGCGGCCGGTCGGCCGAGCATGAGGGCGGAGGGCGGGTGAGGCCGGTACGGCGGTGGCGTGGCCATCGCTCATCACGGTCGTACCGCACGGCGGCCTGACCGGGACCGGGCCGTGCCGCTCGTCATGGGGGCCGGGGCGGGAGCCGGAACCAGGGCCGGGGCGGGGGCCGGAAAAGCCGGTGCCGCGGTGTCAGGGCCCTGTGCGATGCTCGACGACGTGCACACCACGTCTGTCAGCCCGGTGTTCATCGGCCGTGCCCAGGAGTTGGCCACGCTCGAGGACGCGCTCGCCCGCGCCACCGCGGGCGAGCCGCAGGTGCTGCTGGTGGGCGGGGAGGCCGGGGTCGGCAAGACCCGGCTGATCGACGAGTTCCTGGCCTCGGCCGTGGCCGCGGGAGCCGTCGCGGCGGTCGGCGGCTGTGTGGAAATCGGCGCCGACGGGCTGCCGTTCGCGCCCGTGTCCACCGTGCTGCGCTCACTGCGCCGCAAGCTGGGCGGCGAGCTGGACGGGGCCGCCGCCGGGCAGGAGGGCGAGCTGGCCCGGCTGCTGCCCGAGCTGGGCGAGACCGCCCGCGCCTCCCACGACGAGGAGGGCAGGGCCCGGCTGTTCGAGCTCACCGTCCGGCTGCTGGAGCGGCTGGCCGCCGAGCGCACCCTCGTCGTCGCCATCGAGGATCTGCACTGGGCCGACCGCTCCACCCGGGAACTGCTCGGCTATCTCTTCCGCTCACTGCTCAGCGCCCGACTGCTGGTCGTGGCCACCTACCGCTCCGACGACATCCACCGCCGCCATCCGCTGCGCCCCTTCCTCGCCGAGGTGGACCGGATGCGCGAGGTGCGGCGCATCGAGCTGTCCCGCTTCACCCGGGTCGAGGTGCACGCCCAGCTCACCGGGATCAACGGAGCCGAGCCGGAGCGCGACCTGGTCGACCGGATCTTCAAGCGCAGCGACGGCAATGCCTTCTTCGTGGAGGAGATCGCCCGCTCGATCAACGAAGGGTGCCGCACCGGGCTCAGCGAATCCCTGCGCGATCTGCTGCTGGTGCGGGTCGAGGCACTGCCCGAGGAGGCCCAGCGTGTGGTGCGGATCCTCGCCGAGGGCGGCTCGTCCGTGGAGTACGAACTGCTGCGCGCGGTCGCCAGGCTGGGCGAGGACGAGCTGATCGACGCGTTGCGGGCGGCGGTCGGGGCGAACATCCTGCGTCCCACGGCCGACGACAGCGGCTACCGCTTCCGGCATTCGCTGGTGCGCGAGGCCGTGCGCGACGATCTGCTTCCCGGGGAGCGCTCCCGGCTCAACCGGCGCTTCGCCGAAGCCCTGGAGGCCGAGCCCGCGCTGGTGCGGGCCGATGAGCGGGCCGCCCGGCTGGCCAGCTACTGGTACCACGCACATGACCCCGCCAAGGCCCTGCCCGCCGTGCTCCAGGCATCCGTCGAGGCGCGGCGGCGGTACGCCCACGCGGAGCAGCTGCGGCTGCTGGAGCGGGCCCTGGAGCTGTGGGAGGACACCCCCAAGGAGATACGGGAGGCGCAGCGGCCCATGGACTACGCCGAGGTGTACCCCGCCTGCGGCTGTGCGGACCAGGCGCTGCGCCAGCTCGATCTGCTCGCCGAGGTGGTGGTGGCCGCGCATATGTCCGGGCAGTTGGAGCGGGCGCTGGCCATCAGCAAGCGGGCGCTGCGGACGCTGGACAGAAGTGGGCACGATCCCCTGCGCGCCGCCTGGTTCTGGACCCAGCGATGCAAGCTGATGGCGAGCCTGGCCCGCGGCGACGGCTGGGAGGAGCTGAGCCGCGCCCAGGAGCTGGTGCGCGGGCTGCCGCCGTCCCCCGTGCACGCCGAGGTCATGTCCCAGGTGGCGGGCTGGACGATGACCCACCGGCCCGGGCCCGAGGGCATGGCCGCCGCCGAACGTGCGGTGGAGCTGGCCCGTCTGGTCGGCGCGGAGAGCACCGAGCTGAACGCCCGGCTGACGCTGGCCTACTTCACCGTCGACTCGGGGGACATCGAACGCGGGCTGGCCGAGATGCGCGAGGTCTGTGGGCGGGCCGTGGCGCTCGGCGACATCAGCGTCCTGGGGCGGTGCTACGTCAATCTGACCTCGGCGCTGGAAGGGGTCGGCCGGTCGGCCGAGGCGGTGGAGACCGCCGAGGAGGGCGGCCGGATCCTGGACCGCGTCGGGCTGGTGGACTCAAGGGCCTGGCTGTTCGGGAACCTGGCCGAGTCGCTGTTCTCCCTGGGCCGCTGGGACGAGGCGGAGGCGGCGGCCCTGAAGACCCTGCGGCTCGCCCTGGGCACCAAACCGCGCGGCACCGCCGCCAACCGGCTCGCCAGGCTGGCGCTCGTGCGCGGCGACTGGGGCACGGCGGAGCGCGAGTCGGCCGCCACCCGGGAGCACTACGGCGCCCGCAATACCGAACCGCAGTACACCCTCAAGGTCGCCGGGCAGGCCATCGAACTCGCGGCGGCGCGCGGCCGGATCCTGGAGGTCCGGGCCCTGCTGGAGCAGGCCGTGGCGGCCGGATTCCCGCCCGGGATGCAGCGCTACCTCTGGCCGCTGCTGTGCGAGGCCGCCGCGGCCGAGTCGGCCGCGCGCGGACTGCCCACGGCCGAGCAGGGGCGGGGCGAGGCACTGGCCCGCCTCCGGGTCGCGGTGAAGCGGGTGCCGCAGCCGGTACCCGTATGGCGGGCCCACGCGGCCATGCTCCAGGCCGAACTGGAGCGTGCCGAGGGCCGGGACCGGCCCGCCCTCTGGGCCGAGGCCACGGCCGCCTTCGCCGCACTGGACCGCCCGTACCCACTGGCCCGCGCCCGTCACCGCTGGGCGGAGGCGCTGCTCGCCCCCGGCCGGGGCGCCGCACCGGCCCAGGCCGATCGCGAACACGCCGCCGAACTGCTCGCCCAGGCCCATGCCGTGGCCGACCGGCTGGGCGCCCGCCCGCTGCGCGAGGAGATCGAGCTGCTGGCCCGGCGCGCCCGACTGCCCCTGGCCTCCGCCGCGACCCGCGCCGCGCTCGACGCGTCCCCGCCTCACACCCCCGCACTGCCCCCGGCTCCGGGCACCTCGGCCGCCGCCTCCGAGCCTGCCGAGCCCGACCATCCGGCCGATCCGGCCGAGGAGCTGGGGCTGACACCCCGGGAGCGGGATGTGCTGCGGCTGGTCGCCGCTGGCCGCAGCAATCGCCAGATCGCCGAGGAGCTCTTCATCTCGCCCAAGACGGCGAGCGTCCATGTCTCCAACATCCTGGCCAAGCTGCGCGTCTCGGGCCGCACCGAGGCCGCCGCCGTGGCCCACCGCCTCCGCCTGGTCGACGGCCTGACCGACGGCACGCCAGCGCGCTGAGAAAGCCACGGGCAACGGGGCGCGCTCGCGGGACGGGGGCGCTGACAGGACCGGGGCAGGCGCCGATGGCTCCGGGGCCGTGGCGTTCAGGCAGGACACACGCGACCGTCGGCAGGACCCGTGGCGCACCAACCCGCTGCCGGATCAGCCCTCGGCGTCCCCTTCGCGGGGGCGGATCACCACCCGGCCCGAGTCAAGGTCTATAGGGCCCTTTCCCGGGTCGCTGCTGCCGGTCTCGTCGAGCGTGATCTCCAGCCGGTTGCGCTCTTCCTCGGTGTGCTTGCGACCGGGCGCGAAGAGCTCCTCGATGAGGTTGAACATGACGACCCCCGTAGGCGTGCGACTGGTGCCAGTCTAGGCACACCCGTCACAGAACGGGCACGCCGCGACATGTCGGCCGAACTCGGCGGCATGAGTGACCCGTTCGACCTCCGCTCAGCGGACCTCCAGCCGCAGGATCCGATCGTCCTGCCGATCAGGCCGACCGCGCCCATCGGTATTGCTCGTCGCCAGCCATAGCCCTCCGTCGTCCGCGGCGGCCACGCTGCGCAGCCGTCCGTACTTCCCGTCCAGGAACGACTGGGGCTTCGCCACCGGCTTGGCGCCCTTCAGCGGAATGCGCCACAGCCGCTCACCGCGCAGCCCGGCCATCCAGATCGAGCCCTTGGCGAAGGCGATTCCGCTCGGCGAGGCATCCTTGGGCTTCCACTGCTCGACCGGATCGGCAAAGCCCTTCTTATCGGCCTTGCCCTCGGCCTCCGGCCAGCCGTAGTTCTTGCCCGGCTGGATCTGATTGAGCTCGTCCCAGGTGTCCTGGCCGAACTCGGAGGCCCATAGCCGCTTGTCCGCGTCCCAGGCCAGGCCCTGCACATTGCGGTGACCCCAGGAGTAGACGACCGATTTAGCGTCCGGATTGCGGGGTGCGGGCTCCCCTTCCGGGGTCATCCGCAGGATCTTGCCGCCGAAGGAGTCCATGTCCTGGGCGAGCCCGCCGTCGCCGTTCTCTCCCGTGCCCGCGTAGAGCATTTTGTCGGGGCCGAAGGCGATTCGGCCCCCGTTGTGGATCGTGCCCTTGGGGATGCCCTTGAAGAGGGTGTCCGGGGCGCCCAGCTGATCGCCCGCGGGGCGCCTGTCGTCGTACACCATCCGGGCGATGCGGTTGTCCGAATCCGTGGTGAAGTACGCATAGACCATATGGTCCGAGCCGAAGTCGGAGGAGACCGCCAGGCCCAGCAGCCCGCCCTCACCGGAGGCGGAGACGCCCGGGACGGATCCCAGCTCGGTCTTCTTCCCCGTGTCCGCCGAGATCTTGAAGATCTTTCCGGTGTCGCGCGAGGAGACCAGCAGATCCCCGCCGGGCAGCGGTGCGAGCCCCCAGGGGGACTTCAGCTTCGTGGTGAGTGTGCGCACCACTTTCACCGAGCCCTTCGCGGGCGCCGCGGACTCCTTCGGCGAGGGCGCACCCGACGACGAGCCCCCGCCGTCCGGCTTCGTGGGCGAGGACGACCGGCCGCCCGGTCTGATGATGCTGTCGCCGTCGGACGAGCAGCCCGCCATGAGCAACACGGCAGCGGCGGCGGCGAGAACAGAGGTGACGCGAGGACGTCGCACGGTCGGATTCCTCTCCATGGGCACGTGTGCCGCGGCACGGCACTGATTCTTATACACCGCGGCCCCGCGCCGGGTTCCCATCCCCGAACCACGCCCGGACCAGGGTCCGAACGAGCACCGACCCCAGACCCCCGACCCCAGAGCCCCGACCCCCGACCCTCAGCCCCCGGCCGTCCGCGAACCGGTGACCGCGCCCGCCCGCCCGAGCATCGCCGACCGCGCCGAGCCCACGATCCGACCCCGCCCCGGTGACTCGCCTCGCGACTCGCCTCGCCACTCGCCCCGGCGACCCGCCCCGCCCGTCCGCACGCGGCCCCTCAGTCCCACGACCCCCGCGCCGGCGGCAGCTCCGCGATCTCCGCGAGGTCCTCGTGCGAGAGCGGCAGATCGGCCGCCGCGCAGTTCTCCGCCGCCCACCGCTCCCGCTTCGTCCCCGGCACCGGAACCACATGCGGCCCCTGCGCCAGCAGCCAGGCGAGGGCCACCTGCGCCGGGGTCACGCCGTCCCCGTGCCGCCGGGCGACCCGTCGCAGACCGGCCACGATCGGCTGGTTCGCGGCCATCATCTCCGCCGTGAACCGCGGATGCCGGGCCCTCATGTCGTCCGGTTCGAAGCCCTGCCCCGGGGTCAGCGTGCCGCTCAGGAAGCCGTTGCCCAGCGGCATCGCCGCCAGGAAGCCCACCCCGCGCGAGGCGCACCACGGCACCAGCGCCTCCAGCGCGTCGGGTGACCACACCGACAGCTCCGCCTGTACACAGCTGACCGGAAAGACCTGCTGGACCCGCTCCAGCTGGCGCACCGTGGCGTCGTGCATCCGGGCGCCCGTCCTCCGCTGTGCCCGCGCGCCCACCGCGCACAGCCCCAGCGCCCGCACCTTCCCGGCCGCGACCAATTCCGCCATCGCGCCCCAGGTCTCCTCTATGGGCACCTCCGGGTCGGCCCGGTGCAGTTGGTAGAGGTCGATCACATCGGTCTGGAGGCGGCGCAGCGAGGCGTCGCAGGCCCGCTTCACATAGCCGGGCCGTCCATTGGCCACGATGTGCTGCTCGCCCACCAGCAGTCCGCATTTGGTGGACACGAAGGCGTCCGCCCGCCGTTCCTTGAGCACCCGCCCCACCAGCAGCTCATTGGTGAAGGGGCCGTACATGTCGGCGGTGTCCAGCAGGCTCGCGCCCGAGTCGAGCGCGGTGTGCACGGTGCGCACCGAGTGCTCCCCACTGCGCTGCGAAGCGGTGTACGCCCAGCTCATCGGCATACATCCAAGGCCGATCGCACCTACTTCGAGCGCCGCCGCTCCGATTCTCCTGCGCTCCACCTGGCCTGACCCCTCCCCTTCCCTCGGACCCCAAACTAACCTCTGCCAACGGTCGGTGATCGCATAGCCTCCTGGCATGAGTGCAGATCACAGCGATACGTTCCGCCACCACGATTCGACTCACGGTTCATCCGAAGTGCGTGACCTGGTGTGGCTGCCCATCCCGCCCGAGGAGATCGACGGCCTCCCCGACACCCTCGAGTACGCCCACTGGGACGGCGGCCCCGACTTCCCCACCGACCCGGCGCGCTGCGCGTTCTACTGCGTCCCCTACATGAAGCCGCCGCAGGTGTGCACCCGCCCGCTGCCCGCCATGGCCAACCTGCGGGTGGTGCAGACCCTGACCGCCGGAATAGACCACATCAAGCCCGCGCTGGCGGACCTCGTCCCCGGAGTGCGGCTGTGCAACGCACGCGGGGTGCACGACGCGAGCACCGCCGAACTCGCCCTCACCCTCATCCTGGCATCGCTGCGCGGCATTCCCGACTTCGTCCGGGGCCAGGACGCCGAGGAGTGGCGCTCCGGCTTCCGTCCCGCCCTCGCCGACAAGTCCGTACTGATCGTCGGTTACGGGGCCATCGGCAGCGCGATCGAGGATCGGCTTGTCCCCTTTGAGTGTGAGCGTGTGATGCGCGTCGCACGCTCCCCGCGCACGACCGAGCGCGGCCCGGTGCATCCGATCGCTGAACTGCCCCAATTGCTTCCGGACGCCGATGTGGTGGTGCTGGTCACCCCGCTCACCGAGGACACCCGGGGTCTGGCCGGGGCGGAGTTCCTGTCCCGGATGAAGGACGGGGCGCTGCTGGTGAATGTCGCCCGTGGTGGGGTCGTGGACACCAAGGCCCTGCTCAGCGAGGTGGAGTCGGGCCGGCTGCGGGCCGCGCTCGATGTCACCGACCCCGAACCACTGCCCACCGGGCATCCGCTGTGGCACGCTCCAGGGGTGCTCATCTCCCCGCATGTGGGCGGCCCCACGTCGGCCTTCCTCCCGCGTGCGAAGCGGCTGTTGAGGGATCAGCTGATCCGCTACGCGCGCGGCGAGTCGCTGGCACATCTCGTCGCCACGACGGGGTAGACATGCCTCTGGCACCACATACAGGCACCGATTGACTCCACTCCGTATATACAACGCCGTAGTCGGTTACGGTCCGTAGATGGCCTATGTCCCTGAGTGACCAGTCTGGTGTATCGTCCCGAGCGGGGGCTGCGCCACTGACCTGACGGCGTCAGCGACGGACCGGAACTCGAGGGGGGCGACGGGCGATGTATGGCCGATGGACCGACAACCCGACGCAGCTCAGGCGTCGACCGCGACACTTCCGCGCAGCCGCGCGGTTCTCCAACTCGACGAGGCCCGCGGGGATACCGCTTCCGGGGTCCCCGCGGCGTCAGTGGTCCGCCACGCAGTGGATGGCAGTCCAGTGAGCGCCACGGGAGCGGTGCTCGCCCGGCCGTCGGTCTCCGGCGGCGCCGGGCTGTTGCCGCAAGTGGTCCTCGCCCTGGTCTGCGGCGGTTACGCGGCCGGTGCGATCGTCGGCTGGGGATCGTCCCGACTGGCCCTTGTCATGGGTGACTTCGGGCTGAGCGCCGCCGCGTTCGCCGCCGCGGCGTCCTGTCTGTGGCACGGCCGCGGGCACGCCGGGCGGCTGCGCCCGGCCTGGCTGCTGTTCGCCGCCTCCTCGGCCATGGCCGGGCTGGGGAACGCCGTATGGGGCTGGTACGAGGTGGTGCTCGGCCGCCCCGTGCCGACCCCCTCGGTCGCCGACTTCTGCTTCCTGCTGTTCGCCCCGCCCGCCATCGTCGGGATGCTGGTGCTCGCCAAGCGCCCCACGAGCCGGGCCCGGTGGATCTGTCTGGGGCTGGACGCCTGGCTGATCGCCGGATCGCTGGTGACCCTCTCCTGGAGCCTCGCGCTCGCCCACACCGGCCAGTTCGGCGGGAACGGCGCCTTCGTGGCCCGCGGGGCCCTGGCGCTCGCCTATCCGCTGCTGGACATCGTGCTCGTCAGCATGGTGATCGTGCTCCACTTCCGGCGTTCGTCGGGCAACCGCTCCGCGATCAACACCGCGATCGCCGCCTTCGCGCTCACCGTGCTGTGCGACGCGCTGTTCACCTCGCCGCTGCTGCGTGAGCACTACCGCTCCGGGCAGATACTCGACGCCGGGTGGTTCGCCGGTTCCGCGCTGCTGGCGTACGCCCCGTGGGTCGCCCGCCGCGAGGCCGCCCAGAACCCGCCGCCGACGCGCCGCTCCACGCAGCAGCAGAGCGCCCCCATCGCGGGCTCGCTCGCCGCCCTCGCGCCCTATCTCGCCGCCGCTGTCTGCACCTTGGGGGTCCTGTTCAACGTGATGGACGGCCGGCCGATCGACGGGGTGGTGCTCCTCACCGCCTGCGCGGTCGTGCTCGCGCTCGTCGTCCGACAAGCGATCATGCTGATGGACAACATCAGGCTCACCCAGGAACTCGCCCAGAAGGAGAGCCACTTCCGCTCCCTGGTGCAGAGCTCCAGCGATGTGATCATGATTGCCGCGCCCACCGGGATCCTGCGCTATGTCAGCCCGGCCGCCTCCGGGGTCTACGGCCGCGAGGCGGAGGAGCTGGAGGGCTCCGAGCTGGCCTCCCTGATCCACCCCGAGGACCTCGGCTCGGTGGTCCACGAGGTCCGCCGGTTCCTGGCCGCCCCGCCGGGCGAGGAGCCCACCACGCGCATCGAATGCCGCTTCCGCTCCGGCTCCGGCGACTGGCTCAACGTGGAGTCGACGATCAACCGCCACCACGGTGGGCTGATCTTCAACAGCCGCGATGTCACCGAGCGGGTCCGGCTCCAGGCCCAGCTCCAGCACAACGCCGAGCACGACCCGCTCACCGATCTGCCCAACCGCGCCCTGTTCACCCGGCGGGTCCGGCACGCCGTCGCCGGCCGCCGCCGTACGGACGCCGGCACCGCCGTGCTCTTCATCGACCTCGACGGCTTCAAGGCGGTCAACGACACCGTCGGCCACCACGCCGGTGACGAGCTGCTGGTCCAGGCCGCCCGCCGGCTCCAGGAGTCCGTGCGGTCCGGGTCCGGCGACTGCGCGGCCCGGCTCGGGGGCGACGAGTTCGCCGCCCTCATCGTCGGCGACGGAGTGGGGGAGGCGGGCACCCGCGAGCAGCGCATCATGGAGATCGCCGACCGGCTGCGGCTGCGGCTCTCCCAGCCCTACCGGGTCGAGGGCGGCACCGAGGTCCGCGTGGCCGCCAGCATCGGCGTCGCCTTCGCCGAGCCCGGCACCAGCCCCGGCGCCCTGATGCGCAACGCCGACCTGGCGATGTACCGCGCCAAGGCCGCGGGCAAGAACCGCGTGGAGCTGTACGCACCGCAGATGCAGGCCGAGGTGGCGCGCCGCG
Organism: Streptomyces malaysiensis subsp. malaysiensis; assembly: GCF_040653035.1. Classification (NCBI taxonomy): domain Bacteria; kingdom Bacillati; phylum Actinomycetota; class Actinomycetes; order Kitasatosporales; family Streptomycetaceae; genus Streptomyces; species Streptomyces malaysiensis. Next base: position 88,208 of record NZ_JBEZNG010000001.1, on the reverse strand, counting down.
CCGAGGTCGCCACCAGATTGCGCGCCGCCCTGCACGACGGGGAGTTCGTGCTGCTGCACCAGCCCGTCGTCGAGCTGGCCAGCGGCCGGATCACCGCGGTCGCGGCGCAGGCCCGCTGGCGCTCGGCCCAGGGCATCCTGTTCACCCCCGCCGAGTTCCTCCGGGTCGCCGACAACGGCCGTGGCGGCGGTGAGGACACGGCCCGTACCGCCGAGCTGTCCCGCTGGATGCTGGAGGCGGCCGTCGAGCAGGCCGCCCAGCGGCGCCGGGACGGCCATCCGGTACCCGTCTGCGTCCGGCTCCCCGCGAGCCGGCTGGTGGACAAGTCGATGCCGCCCAAGGCCGTGGAGACCCTGCTGGCCCGCCATGGGCTGCCGTCCGGGGCGCTGATCCTGGAGCTCACCGACAGCGATCCACGGGTGCCGCTGGACGAGCTGGAGCACCGCCTCGGCGCGCTGCGCCGCCTGGGGGTGCGGATCGCCCTCGACGGCTTCGGCAGCGGCTATGCCGCGATCAGGGCGCTGCGCAGGCTCCCCATCGATGTGCTGAAACTGGACCCCGGACTGGTCGAGGGAGTGGTCGAGTCCTCACGGCTCCACAAGATCACCGCAGGGCTGCTGCGGATCGCCGGCGACCTGGGAATGCAGTCCATCGCGGAGGGGGTGGAATTGCCCGAGCAGATCGTCACCCTGCGCGGCATGGGATGCACCCATGCCCAGGGCCCCGCCTTCAGCGGGCCGCTCGATGAGCACCGGCTGCGCCGGGCGCTGCTGCGCGGCGGCTATCCCGTGCCGCGCCCGGAGCCCCCGCTGCTGGTCGGCGGCGCCCTGCCGATCCGGCACGGCGGTCATGTCGGGCACGGCGGCTCCCACGGGCCACGCCGTACGGAGCCGCACACCCACCCGCCGACCCGCTCAAATACTGAGACGCCCGTCCCACCCACTTGACACCCGATATGCGCCGGGGGGAGGGTCGGAGCCATGCGCACCCGAATTCTCGTACTTGGACAGCGCGTCGGCTGAGCAGGGCTCATCGAAGCCCTGCGGACCCTCACCGGCGCGCTCCCCTCGCTTGCCTTACGGCACGAGGGGTTTTTTGTTGCACCGGCACCTGGTGCACCGCCCCCGCCCTCCCCACCAGCACCGAACCTCATCTTCGAGAAGAGAATGCCGATGACCGAGCAGGCCCCCGGGTCCCATCACCCCCAGCCTCGGCCCCGTAGCGGCGGACCGCAGTCCGCCCCCGTCGAGCACGTCACGGGCGCGCAGTCCCTCATCCGCTCGCTCGAGGAGGTGGGTGCCGACACCGTCTTCGGCATCCCCGGCGGCACGATCCTCCCCGCTTACGACCCGATGATGGACTCCTCGAAGGTCCGGCATGTGCTAGTCCGCCATGAGCAGGGCGCGGGCCACGCCGCCACCGGCTACGCCCAGGCCACCGGCAGGGTCGGCGTCTGCATGGCGACCTCGGGCCCCGGGGCCACCAACCTGGTCACCCCCATCGGCGACGCCCATATGGACTCGGTCCCGATCGTCGCGATCACCGGCCAGGTGGCCTCCAAGGCCATCGGCACGGACGCCTTCCAGGAGGCGGACATCTGCGGCATCACCATGCCGATCACCAAGCACAACTTCCTGGTCACCAAGGCCGAGGACATCCCCCGCACGATCGCCGAGGCGTTCCACATCGCCTCCACCGGCCGCCCCGGCCCGGTGCTGGTCGACATCCCCAAGGACGTGCTCCAGGCGCGGACCACCTTCTCCTGGCCGCCGCAGATCGATCTGCCCGGCTACCGCCCGGTCACCAAGCCGCACGCCAAGCAGATCCGCGAGGCCGCCCGCCTGATCACCCAGGCCGAGCGCCCGGTGCTGTACGTCGGCGGCGGCGTGATCAAGGCCCAGGCCACCGCCGAGCTGAAGGTGCTGGCCGAGCTGACCGGCGCGCCGGTCACCACCACCCTGATGGCGCTGGGCGCCTTCCCCGACAGCCACCACCTCCACCTCGGCATGCCGGGCATGCACGGCACCGTCGCCGCCGTGACGGCCCTCCAGAAGGCCGATCTGATCGTGGCGCTCGGCGCCCGTTTCGACGACCGCGTCACCGGCAAGCTGGATTCCTTCGCCCCCTTCGCCAAGATCGTCCACGCGGATATCGACCCGGCCGAGATCGGCAAGAACCGCGCCGCCGACGTGCCCATCGTCGGGGACGCCCGCGAGGTCCTCGCGGACCTGGTCGTCGCCGTCCAGGCCGAGCACGACGCGGGCCGCGCGGGTGACTACACCGGCTGGTGGGAGGACCTGAACCGGTGGCGGGAGACCTATCCGCTCGGCTACGACCAGCCCACCGACGGCAGCCTCTCCCCGCAGCAGGTGATCCAGCGGATCGGGCAGCTGGCCCCGGAGGACACGATCTTCGCCGCGGGTGTCGGCCAGCACCAGATGTGGGCGGCCCACTTCATCGACTACGAGACCCCCGCCACCTGGCTGAACTCGGGTGGCGCCGGCACCATGGGCTACGCCGTGCCGGCCGCCATGGGCGCCAAGGCCGGTGCCGGGGGCCGTACGGTCTGGGCGATCGACGGCGACGGCTGCTTCCAGATGACCAACCAGGAGCTGGCCACCTGCGCGCTGAACAACATCCCGATCAAGGTCGCGATCATCAACAACGGCGCGCTGGGCATGGTCCGCCAGTGGCAGACCCTCTTCTACAACCAGCGCTACTCCAACACGGTCCTGCACTCGGGCCCGGACACCCCCGTCCAGCGGAACCTGGGCACCCGCGTCCCCGACTTCGTGAAGCTCTCGGAGGCCATGGGCTGTGTCGGGCTGCGCTGCGAGGACCCGGCCGACCTCGACGCCGTGATCGAGAAGGCCAACGCGATCAACGACCGCCCGGTGGTCGTGGACTTCATCGTCCATGAGGACGCCATGGTCTGGCCGATGGTCGCGGCCGGCACCTCCAACGACGAGATCCTGGCGGCGCGCGACACCCGCCCGGACTTCGGCGACGGCGAAGACGACTGAGGCCAGGACCGAGAGAGAAGAGAGACCGAGCCCATGTCCAAGCACACGCTCTCCGTCCTGGTGGAGAACACCCCCGGTATCCTGGCCCGGATCGCCGCCCTGTTCTCCCGCCGCGGCTTCAACATCGACTCGCTGGCCGTCGGCGTCACCGAGCACCCCGACATCTCCCGGATCACCATCGTGGTCAATGTCGAGGAGCTGCCGCTCGAGCAGGTCACCAAGCAGCTCAACAAGCTGGTCAATGTGTTGAAGATCGTCGAGCTGGAGGACGGCCACGCGATCCAGCGGGAGCTCGTGCTGGTGAAGGTCCGCGCCGACAACGAGACCCGCTCCCAGATCGTCGAGATCGTCCAGCTGTTCCGCGCCAAGACCGTGGACGTCTCCCCGGAGGCCGTGACCATCGAGGCCACCGGCAGCAGTGACAAGCTGGAGGCCATGCTCAGGATGCTGGAACCGTACGGCATCAAGGAGCTGGTCCAGTCCGGCACCATCGCCATAGGGCGTGGCGCCCGCTCCATCACCGACCGGAGCCTGCGCTCGCTCGACCGGTCCGCCTGACCCCGCCCGACCAGCGTGGCCGAGGTCCGGCGCCACCCCGCGCGCCGGACCGTATGGCGAGACCCCGAAACCTTCACCCGCCCGCCCGTCATACGGTGGGAAGCACAACCCACACACGAGGAGTTCCCGAAGTGGCCGAGCTGTTCTACGACGACGACGCCGACCTGTCCATCATCCAGGGCCGTAAGGTCGCCATCCTTGGCTACGGCAGCCAGGGTCACGCCCACGCGCTGTCGCTGCGCGACTCGGGCGTCGACGTCCGGGTCGGTCTGCACGAGGGCTCCAAGTCCAAGGCCAAGGCCGAGGAGCAGGGTCTGCGCGTGGTCACCCCGGCCGAGGCGTCCGCCGAGGCCGACGTGATCATGATCCTGGTCCCGGACCCGATCCAGGCCAAGGTCTACGCGGAGTCCGTGAAGGACAACCTGAAGGACGGCGACGCGCTGTTCTTCGGGCACGGTCTCAACATCCGGTTCGACTTCATCAAGCCCCCGGCCAATGTGGACGTCTGCATGGTCGCCCCCAAGGGCCCGGGCCACCTGGTCCGCCGCCAGTACGAGGAGGGCCGCGGCGTGCCGTGCATCGTGGCCGTCGAGCAGGACGCCAGCGGCAATGGCTTCCCGCTGGCCCTGTCGTACGCCAAGGGCATCGGCGGCACCCGCGCCGGTGTCATCAAGACCACCTTCACCGAGGAGACCGAGACCGACCTCTTCGGTGAGCAGGCGGTGCTGTGCGGCGGCACCTCGGCGCTGGTCAAGGCCGGGTTCGAGACCCTGGTCGAGGCCGGCTACCAGCCCGAGATCGCGTACTTCGAGTGCCTCCACGAGCTCAAGCTGATCGTGGACCTGATGTATGAGGGCGGCCTGGAGAAGATGCGCTGGTCGATCTCCGAGACCGCCGAGTGGGGCGACTACGTCTCCGGTCCGCGGATCATCAACGACTCCACCAAGGCCGAGATGAAGAAGATCCTCGGCGAGATCCAGGACGGCACCTTCGCCAAGAACTGGATGGCGGAGTACAACGCCGGTCTGCCGAAGTACAACGAGCTGAAGAAGGCCGACGAGAACCACCTGCTGGAGACCACGGGCAAGGAGCTGCGCAAGCTCATGAGCTGGGTCGACGAGGAGGCGTAACCGCGCCTGGTGGCGCGCGGGCCGTGCCCCGGGTGCGGCGGGGGTCCGTCGACCCCCGCCGCACCCGGTTCGCGCTTTGTCCATCGCGCACCACCACGTGCGGGTGATCCTGCCGCAACGGCACATGACGAAGGCCCGACCGCCACTACACTCATCAGCAGCAAGCGCGTCAGGCTCACAGCGTCGTGCGTCTTCCACGCGGCTGACCCCTTCACCGCCAGCGGCCGTCGGGACGGCCGTCCGCTGAGGACTAGTGAGGACTGAAGACCACGTGAGCACTGCTTCCACTGGTAAGCCCGTCGTACTCATCGCCGAAGAGCTCTCTCCGGCGACGGTCGACGCCCTGGGCCCGGATTTCGAGATCCGGCACTGCAACGGGGCGGACCGAGCCGAGCTCCTTCCCGCCCTCGCCGATGTGGACGCGATCCTCGTCCGCAGCGCGACCAAGGTGGACGCCGAGGCCATCGCCGCCGCGAAGAAGCTGAAGGTGGTCGCTCGCGCGGGCGTCGGCCTGGACAATGTCGACGTATCGGCCGCCACCAAGGCGGGCGTCATGGTCGTCAACGCGCCGACGTCCAACATCGTCACCGCCGCCGAGCTCGCCTGCGGTCTGCTGGTGGCCACGGCCCGTAACATCCCGCAGGCCAATGCCGCGCTGAAGAACGGCGAGTGGAAGCGCAGCAAGTACACCGGTGTGGAGCTGAGCGAGAAGACCCTCGGCGTCGTCGGCCTCGGCCGCATCGGCGTCCTGGTGGCCCAGCGGATGTCCGCCTTCGGCATGAAGGTCGTCGCGTACGACCCGTATGTGCAGCCCGCGCGGGCCGCCCAGATGGGTGTGAAGCTGCTTTCGCTGGACGAGCTGCTCGAGGTCTCCGACTTCATCACGGTCCACCTCCCCAAGACCCCCGAGACCCTCGGCCTGATCGGCGACGAGGCGCTGCGCAAGGTCAAGCCCGACGTCCGGATCGTCAACGCCGCGCGCGGCGGGATCGTGGACGAGGTGGCGCTGGCCGCCGCCCTCAAGGAGGGCCGGGTGGCCGGAGCCGGGCTGGATGTCTTCTCCCAGGAGCCGTGCACCGAGTCCCCGCTGTTCGAGTTCGACAATGTGGTGGTCACCCCGCATCTGGGCGCCTCCACCGGTGAGGCCCAGGAGAAGGCGGGGATCGCCGTCGCCCGTTCGGTGCGGCTGGCGCTCGCCGGTGAGCTGGTCCCGGACGCGGTGAACGTCCAGGGTGGCGTCATCGCCGAGGAGGTGCGGCCCGGGCTGCCGCTGGCCGAGAAGCTGGGGCGGATCTTCACCGCGCTGGCGAGTGAGGTCGCGGTCCGCCTCGATGTCGAGGTGTACGGCGAGATCACCCAGCATGACGTCAAGGTGCTGGAGCTTTCGGCGCTCAAGGGCGTCTTCGAGGACATCGTCGACGAGACCGTCTCGTATGTGAACGCTCCGCTGTTCGCGCAGGAGCGCGGTGTCGAGGTGCGGCTGACCACCAGCTCGGAGTCGACCGAGCACCGCAATGTGGTGATCGTGCGCGGCACCCTGTCGGACGGCGAGGAGGTCTCGATCTCCGGCACGCTGGCCGGCCCCAAGCACCAGCAGAAGATCGTCGCGGTCGGGGAGTACGACGTGGATCTGGCGCTCGCCGACCACATGGCCTTCCTCCGCTACACCGACCGCCCCGGTGTGGTCGGCACGCTCGGCCGCATCCTGGGCGAGGCGGGTATCAACATCGCGGGGATGCAGGTCTCGCGGGCGGCGGCGGGCGGTGCCGCTCTGGTGGCGCTCACGGTGGACGACACCATTCCGCAGCCCGTGCTCACCGAGATCGCCGAGGAGATCGGCGCCTCCTCGGCCCGCTCGGTCAATCTGGTCTGAGCCGCGTAGGCAATCACCCATCTGGGCCCGGTCCCCGCTTCGGCGGGGGCCGGGCCCAGATCGTTGTGCGGCCTGGGCGACAGCTGTGCCGAAGGGGTTCCGGATCTTTTTCATCATGTGTTGAATAATGGATGTCGGCTCGCTACGCTCATCGCTATGTGGAGAAAATTTCTCCACATAGCTTTGGTATGCGCTGTCAGGAGAGCCCCGTGTCCGCACACATCGACGCCGACGCCCTTGCCGACTCCCCGGTGCCGCCGCCCATGCGCGCCGACGCATGGCGCAACCGGGAGCAGATTCTGCGCGCCGCCCGTGAGGTCTTCGTCGATCAGGGGCCGGACGCCCCGCTGGATGAGATAGCCCGGCGGGCCGGGGTCGGGATCGCGACCCTCTACCGGCGGTTTCCACAGCGCGTCGATCTGCACCGAGGGGTCGCCATCGATGTGCTGACCGCACTGGGCGAGGCCGCGCACCGGGCCGCCGCCGAGGAGGACGATCCGTATCTCGCGCTGCGCCGGTTCATGCACGCCGCCCTCGATCTCAAGCTCGGCTCGGTGATGCCCGCGCTGCTGGGCCGCTTCTCCGTCCACGAGATCCTCGACGGCGTCTCCGGCGATGCCGTCGACCCGATCGACGCACTGCTCCTGCGCGCCCAGGCCCAGGGGCTGATCCGGCTCGATGTCGTCTTCGGCGACATCACGCTGATGATCATCCGGCTGTCGCGGCCGCTGCCCGGCGGCGGCCGGTTCGCCGCCGATGACGCCCTCGCCCATCGCCAACTGGATGTCTATATCGACGGGTTGCGCCCCACCGGCACCCCGCGCCCCACCACTCCGCTCGGCGGTCCGGCCGTCGATGCCGTGGCGTTCAAACGCCTCCGGAAACGAGTGATCGCCGACGCCCGCGAAGCCCACGAAGCGCGCGACGCCCGCGAAGCCCACGACGTCTGTGAAGCCCGGCCTGACGACGGCCCCGACGCGCACTGAGGCACCGACGCGGGCGCCTCCTCCTCCCGATCTTCCTCTCCGCTCGCCTTCCGCAAGACCAGAAAGGCATCGCCATGTCCCAGCTCTCGAAGTCGCCGCCCGAGGTGAACCCCCGGCGCTGGCTCGCCCTCGTCTTCATCGGCCTGGCCCAGCTGATGATCGTCCTCGATATCACCGTCGTGAACATCGCCCTGCCGTCGGCCCAGAAGGACCTCGGCATCTCCGACGGCGACCGGCAGTGGGTCATCACCGCCTACACCCTGGCGTTCGGCAGTCTGCTGCTGCTCGGCGGCCGGATCGCGGACTACACCGGCCGTAAGCGCACCTTCCTCATCGGCCTGCTGGGGTTCGCCGGGGCCTCCGCGCTCGGCGGCGCCGCCTCCGGTTTCGAGATGCTGCTCTCGGCCCGCGCCCTCCAGGGCGGGTTCGCCGCGCTGCTGGCCCCCGCGACGCTGTCGCTGCTCGCGGTGAACTTCACCGAGGCCCGTGAGCGCGCCAAGGCGTTCGGCATCTTCGGCGCGATCGCGGCGGGCGGCGGTGCGATCGGGCTGGTCATCGGCGGCCTGCTGACCGAGTACCTCGACTGGCGCTGGTGCCTGTACGTCAATGTGCCGATCGCGATCGTCGCCGCCATCAGCTGGTCCGTACTGCCCGCCGACACCCGCACCGAGGGCCGCGCCCGATTCGACATTCCCGGAGTGCTGCTGGCGGTGGGCGGGCTGGTGGCCGTGGTCTACGGATGCAGCGAGGCCGAGTCCAAGGGCTGGGACTCCCGGCTGGTGACCGGGCTGCTCATCCTGGGCGCGGTGCTGCTCGTCGCCTTCGTCCTGGTGGAGCGGAGCGTGGCGCGGCCGCTGCTGCCGCCGCGCGTGCTGGCGGACCGCACCCGCGGCAGCGCCTATCTGGCGGTCGGCCTCTCGGTGGTCGGCATGTTCGCGATGTTCCTCTTCCTCACGTACTACATGCAGCTCGTCAAGGGGTACTCGGCGCTGCTCACCGGTGTGGCGTTCCTGCCGATGACCGGGGCGGTGCTGATCGGCGCGGGCGGTGTCGCCTCCCGTCTCATCCCCAAGGTGCCGCCGCGGCTGCTGGTGGCGCCCGGTCTGCTGATCGCGGCCGCGGGTGTCGCGCTGCTGGTGCCCCTGGACGTCGATAGCTCGTACGCGGTCGGGCTGCTGCTCCCCGAGCTCCTGGTCGGCTTCGGCATGGGCCTGGTGATGGCGCCCGCGATGAACTACGCGACCCATGGGGTGGAGGAGGGGGACGCGGGCATCGCGTCCGCCACCGTCAACACCGCCCAGCAGATCGGCGGTTCGATCGGTACGGCGATGCTCAACACCATCGCCACCAGCGTGACCTCCGACTACATGGCCTCGCACGCCCGGCAGATGACACCGCGGACCGCCAAGGCCGGTCTGGTCGAGGGCTTCTCCCAGGCGTTCGTGGTCTCCTCCTTGATCCTGGTGGGCGCCGCGGTGGTCGTGGCGCTGCTGATGAACACCCCGCGTCCCGTACGGCAGCCGGGCGCCGAAGGCGCCACCCCGCTGCCCGCGCATATGGGCTGACGGCGGCTCGGGCCCGGGACGTCCCGGATATTCCGGGCGCCCGGGAGGCCCTTCGCTCCATCGCCGGAGCGGAGGGCCTCCGGCGGTGGTGGGTCAGGGGGTGGGGTCGGGGCGCGGCGCGCGGGCGGCCAGCTCCAGCAGCTCATCCACCGACCACTGGTCATAGGCGTGCTCGCCGTGCTTGGCGGCGATGACGCGGCCGTCCCCGCCGATGCCGTCTCCGAGGATCAGGAAGTCCGCGGGGAGTCCGAGGCGGCCCCCGGGCTGGCTGGGCGCGGGGAGCTTCTCCCGGCCGCGGAGGACCGCCCACACCCCGGTGACCAGCGCCCATACGATCGGCCCCCAGGCGCGCGGGCTGAGCAGGGCCCTGCGCGCCTGCTCCACCCCGAACTCCCGGTAAAGCCGCTTCCGGGGGTCGGCGATGACGGCGAACGGCAGGTCGTCCGTGTGCTTCCGCAGCTCCTCGGCGGGGGAGTGGAAGACCACCACCTCCCGGATTCCGGCCGCCTCGATCTCCTGGTGGCGCCGCACGATCGACCGCAGATGGAGATTGCAGACGGGGCATCCGGCGAAGCGCCGGAACTGGAGGTGGATCAGCCGGCCGGAGTCGGGCACGGCGACGGCTGGCCCGGTCACCGGGGTGAGGGTACGGGCGGAGACGACGGAACCGGGCTCCACGGGAGCCCCAAGCGTACGGCATACGCCTACCAGCGTAGGCGTATGCCGTACGCTGTCAACCGCCATGCCACGACCTCGCTCCCTCACCCCCGACCAGCTGGCCTCGGCCGCCCTCGCCGTCCTCGACCGCGAAGGGCTCGCCGGGCTCTCGATGCGCGCCGTCGCCAAGGAACTCGGGATGAGCACGATGGGGCTCTACCGCTATGTGGACGACCGCGAGGAGCTCGAAGGGCTGGTGGTCGAGCGCGTCCTCGGCGCCGTCGACACCACGCCGCCCGATCCCGGAGCCCCATGGGACGAACGGCTCCGGACCATGGTCGGCCGGCTGCGCGACACGGTCGGCGCCCACCCCGCGGTCCTCCCGCTGACCCTCGCCCACCGGCACCGTTCCCCCAGCTCACTGCGGTGGGCGGAGACGGTGCTCGGGATCCTCACCGAGGCGGGCCTGGACGGCGAACGCCGAGTGCTCGCCCTGCGCGCCCTGCTCGGCTATGTGATCGGCGCGATCCAGCTCGAACACCTGGGACCGCTGTCCGGTGCGGGCACGGTCACGATCTCCGAGCTGCCGTCCGATGAGTTCCCGTACCTGGCCGACACCGCACGACAGGCGCGGAGCGTGGGGGCGGAGCGGGAGTTCTTCGGCGGCCTGGAGGTCTTCCTGCGCGGGCTGGGCGCATAGCCGGGTCCGCGTCAACGCCGGGGTCGCCGCTCACCTGTGTGGGTGGCGTCCCCGGCGTTCCCGCCCGCTACCCTTGGTCACGCGGCCAGAATCCCGTCCATGGGAGGAACCATGACTGCTGAACCGCTTCCGGCCTGGGCCTTTCCGCCCCCGGGCGGATTCACCGCAGACGACCTTGACCGCATTCCGGATCTCCCGCCGCACACTGAGCTGATCGACGGGAGCCTGGTTTTCGTGAGTCCGCAGAAGAGTTTTCACTCGCTGGCGATGTATTTGCTGGAGAAGGGGCTCCGGGCGTCGGTGCCGGAGACGCTGCGGGTGCGCCGCGAGATGACGATCACTCTCGACAGCGGCAACCGTCCCGAGCCGGATATCTCCGTCGTGCGGGCCGAGGCGACCACCGCTGACGCCCATGAGACGGGCTACAAGGCTGTTGACACCGTCCTCGCGGTAGAGGTGGTGTCGCCGGAATCGCAACTTCGCGACCGCAAGCGGAAGCCGCAGCTCTATGCCGAGGCGGGGATCCAGCACTTCTGGCTGATCGAGAAGGACGCGGGCAGCCGCCCCGTTGTGCACGTGTACGAGCTGGATTCAGTGACCGGCTGCTACGTCCCCTCCGGTATCCACCACGAGCGCCTGAAGCTCACGGTCCCCTTCGACATCGACATCGACCTCACCGAGATCGACCGGCTGTAGGCCCCTCGGACGCCGAGGGGCCGGCCGGTGGCTAGCCCGCCATTTCGTAGGCGTAGTCCGGGGAGAAGGTGCCCGCCGGGCCCGCACAGCCGTCTACTTCGCCCGGGGGCTTGACCCACAGGTAGGCGTCGATGGCCGGGTCGCCGGTGTTCGCCGTCGGGTTCTCGCCGACCTTGCGGCCGTGGGGGTCGCACCAGGCGTTGTCGGGGGCGGGGCCATTGCCGTTGCGGCTGGTGTCGATGACGGCGGTGAGCCCCGAGGAGGTGCCGAGTTGAGCGAGCACGCTCTTGGTGAAGGCCACCTCGTCGGCGGTGCGGCGGAAGTTGGAGACATTGCTGTAGATGCCGTCGCCGCTGGTCAGCACACCGGCCGAACGAAGGCGTGACGCCTGGACGGAAGCGCTGTTCCAGGCGGAGTGCCCGGCGTCGAAGTACACCCGGGCGTTGGGGTTGGCGCTGTGGATCGCGGAGGCCGCGCGGGCCAGTGAGGCGTAGCGGCCGCTCAGCTCGGAGGAGGAGAGGCAGCTGATGAGCGCGATCGAGTCGGGTTCGAGGATGATGACGGCCGGCCCGCTGCCCAGCCCGGCGGCGAAGTCGCGCGCCCAGGCGTCATAGCTCGCGAGGTCGGGTGCGCCGCCCGCGGAGGCCCCGCCGCAGTCGCGGTTGGGGATCTGATACGTCACCAGGACCGGGGTCCGGCCCTCGGCGGAGGCGGCGGAGGTGACCTTGCGGACGTCCTCGGTGACGGTGGTGGGGGAGTACCGGGAGAACCACAGGGCCTGGGGCTGACTGGCGATCCGCGAAGCGATGAGCGGCTGCCGGGAGTCGCCGGGGTTGGCGGCGACCCATTTGTTGACGAGCGAGTCGGGGCTGTTGAAGAACTCCGTGGTGCCCGGCAGTTCGCCCGCGACGGCCTGTGGTGTGTGGGCCGCGCCGATCAGGAAGGCGGCGGCGAGCCCGGCCGCCGCTAACGCTCTGGTGATGCGCATGGTGCGTCACTCCTCTCGCGTGGGGCTGCTCAGCTCTTCGGCTGCCATGTCCGGCCGCCGTTCTCTGGTTGCCGCCGAGCGGGAAATGGTTGCCGCCTTGTTCGAAGGGGATTCGGTGTGCGGACGGCCGCGAGGCGCCGCCGCGCGGCGGTCAACTCGCCTCGCGCACAACGCCGGAGGGGACCTCACCGTGGCGAGGTCCCCTCCGGAGTTTCTCCGCTCAGTGGCTCGGCGCCACCTCGCGGCCCGCCGTCTCCTCGCCGTCCGCCGCCGTCGCGTGCCCGCCGGTCGAGGGCGTGCCCCCGGCCGTGGGCCCGGCGGACCCGACCCTGCGCAGCGTCACCAGGGCCAGGACCGCGGCCGCCACCAGGACCAGCGCCCCGGCGCCGCACGCGATCCGCATCCCGTGGGTGAACGCCTCGCGCGCCGCGTCCAGCATCTGGTCCCCGGCCTGTCCCTTCAGCCGGCCCGCCACCGCGACGGCCGCGCCCAGCGTCTCGCGCACCTGGTCGAGCGCGTCGGTGGGCAGCGCCTCGGTGGGCGGTCCGCCGCCCAGCGAGTCCTTGACATCACTCCGGTAGACGGCGGTGCCGACGCTGCCGAGCACCGCCATGCCCATCGCCCCGCCGAACTCCTGGCCCGTCTCCAGCAGCGCGGCCGCCGAACCGGCCCGCTCGGGCGGGACGGTGCCGATCGCCATGTCGGTGACCAGCGACATCACCGCGACGATCCCACTGGCGAGGACGGCGGCGCCGATCAGCACGGTCCACAGCGAGTCCGGCCCGGCCAGGGCCAGAATCCCGTAGCCGATGGCCCCGGTGACGAAGCCCGCGCCGATCACCGAGGCCCGGTCGGCACCGCGCTGGACCGCCGCGGCCGCAGCCGGTCCGGCGATGCCGACGCATACGGACGGGGCCAGGCTCCACAGCGCCGCCTCCAGCGCGCCCTTGCCGAGCACCGACTGAAGGTACTGGGTGGTGAAGTAGGCCGAGCCCATCATGGCGAAGGTGGCCAGCGCGTTGAGCGCGATCGACGGGCCGAAGCCGCGGTGGTGGAACAGCTGAGGGCTGATCATCGCGTCGCGGCGGGTGAGTTGGCGCCGTACGAAGACGGCGCCGATGGCGAGACCGGCCACGATGGACAGCACCGGGATCAGGCCGAGGCCGTTGTCGGCGGCCGTCTTCTTCAGTCCGTAGATCACCGGGAGCACGGCGGCCATCGACAGCGGCACGCTCGGCAGGTCGAACGGACCGGGCGCGGGGTTCTTGAACTCCGGCACGAGGAGCGGCACCAGCGCCAGCAGCAGCACCATCGCGGGGACGTTGATCAGGAAGACCGAGCCCCACCAGAAGTGCTCGATCATCACCCCGCTCATCACCGAGCCCAGCGCGATACCGCCCGCCATGGCCGATGACCAGATCGCGATCGCCTTGGCCCGCTGTTTCTCGTCGAGGAAGAGATTGCGGACCAGCGCCATCGTCGACGGCATCAGCGTGGCACCGCCGATTCCGAGCACCGCCCGTGCGGCGATGAGCATGTCGGCGCTCTGCGCGTACGCCGCCGCGATCGACGCGGCGCCGAAGGCCGCGGCCCCGAACAGCAGCAGCTTCCGCCGCCCGAAGCGGTCGCCCAGCGCGCCCATGGTGATGAGCAGCCCGGCGAGGGCGAAGGCGTAGATGTCGAAGATCCACAGCTGCTGAGTGGAACTGGGGTGCAGCTCCCGGCTGATGGCCGGCACCGCGAAGTACAGCACCGACACATCCATGGAAACCAGGAGGAGCGGAAGCATCAGGACGACGAAGGCGGTCCATTCCCTGCGTCCGGCGCGGAGGCCGGTGGAAGTCGGGGTCATGCCACGGACTATACGAACGTCTTAAACAAGCGTCTAGTACGGCTGTGTAAAACAAACGTCTAGGACGGTCGTATGGGATCGGGATACCCTTGCGGCATGGGACATCGAGAGGATCTGCTGACCGGGGCCAAGCGCTGCCTCGAGGAGAAGGGCTGGTCCCGTACGACGGCGCGGGACATCGTGGCCGCCTCGGGCGCCAATCTGGCCTCCATCGGCTACCACTACGGCTCCAAGGACGCCCTGATGAGGGAGGCGCTCTTCGCCTCCATGAGCGACTGGGCCGATGACGTCCAGCGGTCCTTCGAGGCGGACGAACCGGTCGGCGGCGGCCGGGACGCCGGGCTGCGGGAGCGGTTCGAGACCCGGTGGACCCGGGTGCTCGAGCTGTTCGACAAGCACCAGGGGGTGTGGCGGTCCCAGCTGGAGGCGATCCTCCAGGTTCGACACGACCCCGAGCTGCGCGCGGCCTTCGGGCGGGCCCAGCCGGAGGGGCGCCAGGGGCTGGTGGGGATGATGCACGGTGTTGACGAGAGCGAGGTCGACGAGGAGACCTCGCGGGTCATGGGCTCGTTCTATATGACCCTGGTGAGCGGGATGATCGTCCAGATGGCCATCGACCCCGACCTCATGCCCAGCGCCCACGACCTGGTCGAGGCGATGCGGCGGATCCTCGGCGAGGCGCCCGAGGCGCCCGAGACCTCCGCGACTCCCGAAGCTCCCGCTGTCCCCGAGGTCCCCGCGAGCTGAGATCGGCCCTGAGCGGATCGGCGCTGGTCGGCCGCGGTTCGGCGGTGCGTCCCCAAGGGGCGCGGGGCTGTGTCGATGCGCGGCTCCGCCGCGCGAGCGCGACCGGCCACGACGGTGCCGCTGACGATCGACGGCAGGTCAGGGCAGTTCCGGCGGAGCGCTTGGCGCTCAGCGCCGCGGCGGCCCCAGCCGCGCGGCCTTGAGGGTCATATGCAGCAGCAGCCGGTCCTCGCCCGCGTCCAGGTCGAGACCGGTCAGCTGCCGTACCCGGGAGAGGCGGTAGTAGAGCGTCTGCCGGTGGATGCCCAGCCGCTGGGCGGTGCGTCCGGCCTGGCCCGCGCAGTCGAGGAAGGTCTCGGCGGTGCGGGCGAGTTCGGCGTGGGCGGGCTCCAGCAGGGGCCGTACGGCGGCGTCCGGCTGGAGCGCGGGCAGGGCGGCCAGCAGCCGGTACGGGCCGATGGCACTCCACTCCGCGACCGGCCCCAGGCGCGGGTCGGCGTGGGCCGCCCGGGCGGCGGCCAGGGCCTCCTGCCAGGCGGCGGGCAGCTCCTCCAGTCCGCGCCGGGGCGCGCTGACCCCCGCGGCCGCCTTGGCCGGCGGCTCCCCCCGGGCCACGGCCGCAGCCGTACCACCGGCCGTGGCCCGGGGGGAGCGCAGCAGCTGTTCGGCCGTGGTGCGGGCCGGGTCCAGGGCGGTGGCCGCGCGCAGCCGGACCAGCGCCGCGAGCCCCGCCCCGGCCGTCGCGTCCCCGGGCAGCGCGCACGCGGCCACGATGCCCGGGAGGTGGGGGAGGCCCGGGTGATCCGCGTCCTCGCCGGTCCCCGGTGTCCACGGCACCACCGCCACCAGCGCCAGCGGCCCGTCGGCCGCTCCGCGCAGCGCGGTCCGCAGCTGGGTGCGGGCGGCGTCCCGTCCGGCCGGCGGTGCGGTCAGCACATCGCGCAGCAGCTCGCCGAGCTCCTCCCCGGCCCGAGCCTCGGCCGCCAGCAGCGCCCCGATGCGGGCCGCGGTCTCCATGGCGC
This sequence comes from Streptomyces malaysiensis subsp. malaysiensis, assembly GCF_040653035.1. NCBI lineage: Bacteria > Bacillati > Actinomycetota > Actinomycetes > Kitasatosporales > Streptomycetaceae > Streptomyces > Streptomyces malaysiensis. The sequence goes on along the minus strand of NZ_JBEZNG010000001.1, from coordinate 72,411 downwards.
GGGCCAGCCGGGGGTCGGGCGCGCCCGTGGGGCCGCCCAGCTCCAGATCGGAGAGATGGCCGTCGTCCAGCAGCCAGACATAGCCGTGCACCACCCCGCGGTGCCGGACGGGCAGGCAGATACGGCCCATGAACACCCCGGCCGCCGGGTCGGGCGGAATCCGCAGTGGCGCCTGCGCCCGTGCGATCCCGAACGCCTCGAACCAGGCCCGTACCGCCGCGGTCGAGCGGCGCTGGAGGATCGAGCGGGTGCGCACCGGGTCCAGCGCGGGCTCCTCCGTGTCCTCGCCGTCCTCACTGTCCTGGGCGCCGAAGGCGATCAGCGCGAAGTCCCGGTTCTCCAGGGTCGCGGGTGCCCGGAGCACCGCCGTGATCTCGTCCACCAGCTGCTGGTAGTCGTCGCGCATGGGTCCCGCCTCTTCCCGGATTCGCCCCTCACATTCTCATACAGGTGTCTGAGATCCCGGCCACGGATGCGTGACAGCTGTCGATGGTCCGGGATCCGCGCCATCCTTAGGTTTCACGGTGAGTCGTCGATGCCGTTCATCGGCCGTCATCGTGGAGGTGCCCCGATGCTGGGACCCGTGCTGCTCGCCGCTTCGCGCAGTGCCGCCATCCGCCGTATCGTCTCGGCCGCGCCGGTCACCCGCCCGATGGTGGACCGCTTCATCGCCGGGGAGCGGCTGGCCGAGTCCCTGGGGGCGGTGCGGTCGCTGACCGCCCGCGGCCTGGAGGTCACCCTGGACCATCTGGGCGAGGATGTGACCGACCGGGCCGAGGCGCTGCGCAGCCGTGACGCCTATCTGGCGCTGACCGAGGCGCTGGCCACCGAGGGGCTCGCGGGGCACGCGGAGATGTCCGTGAAGCTCTCCGCCTTCGGGCAGGCGCTGCCCGGGGGCCACGATCTGGCGCTGGCCAATGTGACCCCGGTCGTGGAGGCCGCCGCCGCTGCGGGCACCACGGTGACCCTCGACATGGAGGACCACACCACGGTGGACTCCACCCTCGCCGTCCTCGCCGAGCTGCGCGGCCGCTTCCCGCAGACCGGCGCGGTCCTCCAGTCCTACCTCTTCCGGACCGAGGACGACTGCCGGGCGCTGGCCGGGGAAGGCTCCCGGGTGCGGCTGGTGAAGGGTGCGTACAAGGAGCCGGCGAGCGTCGCCCACCAGGACAAGCGCGAGGTGGACCGGGCCTATGTGCGCTGCCTGAAGATCCTCATGGCCGGTGAGGGCTACCCCATGATCGGTTCGCATGATCCGCGCATGGTCGCCATCGCCCAGGACCTCGCGCACCGGCTCGGGCGCAAGCTGGACGAGTACGAGTTCCAGATGCTGTACGGGATCCGCGCGGCGGAGCAGGAGCGGCTGGTGGCCGAGGGTCACCGTATGCGGGTTTACGTCCCGTATGGCACAGACTGGTATGGGTACTTCATGCGCCGCCTCGCGGAGCGCCCCGCCAACCTCACATTCTTCCTGCGCTCGCTGGTCGGCAGTCGCTGACCGCTCCCGCCATCGCAGACCTCGCAACCCGACGATCGAAGGAGACAACGGCCATCATGGACGCCGTCACCCAGGTCCCCGTGCCGGTGAACGAGCCGGTGCACAGCTACGCCCCCGGCACCCCGGAGCGCGCCCGCCTCGAGACCAGGCTCAAGGAGCTCGGCGAGAACCCCATCGACCTGCCGATGACCATCGGCGGTGAGAAGCGGATGGGAGCGGGGGAGCGCTTCGACGTCGTCCAGCCGCACAACCACTCCGCCCGTCTGGGCACCTACGCCAACGCCACCCGGCAGGACGCGCGGGACGCGATCGACGCCGCCCTGGCCGCGGCCCCGGCGTGGCGCGCGCTGAGCTTCGACGACCGCGCCGCGGTCATCCTCAAGGCCGCCGATCTGCTCTCCGGCCCCTGGCGGGAGAAGCTGGCCGCCTCCACCATGCTGGGCCAGTCGAAGACCGCGCAGCAGGCCGAGATCGACACCCCCTGTGAGCTGATCGACTTCTGGCGCTTCAATGTCCACTTCGCGCGCCAGATCCTGGCCGAGCAGCCGGTGACCAACTCGCCCGGGGTCTGGAACCGTACCGACCACCGGCCGCTGGAGGGGTTCGTCTACGCGATCACCCCCTTCAACTTCTCCGCCATCGCGGGCAACCTCCCGACCGCCCCCGCCCTGATGGGCAATGTGGTGATCTGGAAGCCGTCGCCGACCCAGACGCACGCCGCCGTGCTGCTGATGGAGCTGCTGGAGGAGGCCGGACTGCCCAAGGGCGTGATCAACCTGGTCACGGGCGACGGCAAGGAGGTCTCCGAGGTGGCGCTGGCCCACCCGGACCTCGCGGGCATCCACTTCACCGGTTCGACCCGGACCTTCCAGTACCTGTGGAAGACGGTCGGCAACAACATCGAGAACTACAAGACCTATCCGCGGCTGGTCGGGGAGACCGGCGGCAAGGACTTCATCGTCGCCCACCCGTCCGCCGACCCGGCGGTGCTGAAGACGGCGATGACCCGCGGCGCCTTCGAGTTCCAGGGCCAGAAGTGCTCCGCGGCCTCCCGTGCCTATGTGCCGCGCTCCCTGTGGGAGAACGGCCTCAAGGAGGAGTTCGCCACCGAGGTCGACGGGCTGACCATGGGCGATGTGACCGAACTCGGCAACTTCATGGGCGCCGTCATCGACGAGCGCGCCTTCGCCAAGAACAAGGCGGCGATCGACCGGGCGGCGTCCGATCCGACGGTCGAGATCGTCGCGGGCGGCACCTACGACGACAGCGAGGGCTGGTTCGTCCGCCCGACCGTGCTGGTCTCCACCGACCCGGAGAACGAGATCTTCAAGGACGAGTACTTCGGCCCGATCCTCGGGGTGTACGTCTACGAGGACGGCGAGTACGACGCGATGCTCCAGCAGATGGAGTCGGCCGCCCCGTACGGGCTGACCGGCGCCGTGATCGCGCAGGACCGCGCGGCGGCCGCCGCCGCCTGCGAGGCGCTGCGCTTCGCGGCCGGCAACTTCTACATCAACGACAAGCCGACCGGTGCCGTCGTCGGCCAGCAGCCCTTCGGCGGCGGCCGCGCGTCCGGCACCAACGACAAGGCGGGCGCCAAGCAGAACCTGATGCGCTGGACCTCCACCCGCTCCATCAAGGAGACCCTGGTTCCGCCGACCGACTACCGCTACCCGCACATGGGCTGACCCCGCCCGAAGGGGCCGTCCCGCACGCCCCGCAACCCCGCCCCCGGACCGCTTTCGTGTGGTCCGGGGGCGCGGTGCTGTCAGGGGGCGCGTAGGGGGAAATCTGTGGACGCCCGATACGCGGCGGTGCTAGCGTCAACCAGTCAAGTAGGCACTATTTACCGCAGTTTACGTGGGTAACCAGGCGCGGGACGGCCCACGGATGCGATCGGCCGCCGTTGGTCGAGGCCGGACGGGGGTCGGCCTCGATCACCGGCGCGACGCCGAAATGTGCTCACCCTGGGTCAGTGGCCGATGTCACCCTGTTCGCGTCTCAGATAGTAGGACGTCCGACTAATTGTGCAGACACTGACGCTCCGCTGCCTTACTTTTGTGGAAGCCGAACGTCTCGCTGGATCCAGCGATGGCGGCCGAGGCCGGTGCATATCGCGCAGGTGACCCCTGCCGCACCCAGGCCCCCGCCCCTTCCGGCAGCCACCTTCTCGGGGAGCTTTCCTTCCTCCCGGTCCACCGGGGTTCAGCAGAGGAGATGTGATCATGGCCGAGACGACTGTCCGCAGGATCCGCCGCAAGACCGACGACACCGACCGCAAGAAGGCGGCCGCCGCGCTCCAGCGCGCCCTGGACCGCAGGGACAACGGCGGTGCGACCGGTCACTGACCTCCGGGCCGGGTGACCTCGAAGCGGTCCACCCGCTCGCCCGACTCCGCCAGGGCCGTGACCGTCAGCCTGGGGCGGGGACCCGGCTCCGCCTCCACCGCGAGGAAGGAGAAGCCGGTGTAGCGGACCCGGGACCAGTCCACGCCGGCCCGGTTCTTCTCCCCGTCCTCCGTCCAGTGGTAGCTCTTCACCTCGTCGAGGTCCTTGACGTGCCCTTCGTAGCTGTCGGGCACCGGGAACCCGTAGAGCTTCGCGCCCGCCCCGCCCGCCGTCACGTAGACGATCCCGTCGCGCACCGCGTCGGCGCCGCCCTCCACCGGGACCCGGCGGGTGACCTTGCCGCCCCGGATGGCGTCGGTCCGCTCGTAGACGTGGTTGTGGCCGTTGATGACCAGGTCCACCTGGTGTTTCTCGAACAGCGGCACCCAGGTGTCGCGCACTCCGCCGTCCGAGGCGTGGGCGCTGGTCGTGGAGTAGGCGCAGTGGTGGAAGAAGACCACCAGGAAGTCGATGCCGGGCCGGTCGCGCAGCTGCCCCAGGCGCCGGTCCAGCCAGCGGGTCTGGGCGCCGTCCGTATACCCCTTGTTGACGGGGATCTCGTACGACACGTCATTGGCGTCCAGGGCGATCACGCCCACGTTCCCGTAGACGAACGAATAGACGCCGGGCGCCTTGCGCGGGTCCGGGCCGTTGTCCGGCAGTGACCAGCGGGCCAGCTGGCCGCCGTAGCCGTCGGGGGAGTACCACGCCTCCATGTCGTGATTGCCGGTGGTCACCATCCACGGCACGCTCGCCGCGACCGAGTCGGTCTGGGCGAGGAAGGAGTCCCAGACCCGGGCGTCGTACAGGTCGGACTTCTTCCCATGGCCGGTGGTGTCCGCGTAGCACAGATCCCCGGCGTGCAGATGGAACGACGGATTCTGGCCAAGGATCAGCTGGTCGTTGGCGAGCGCGTCATAGCTCACGCCCTGGTCGCCGAAGGCGGTGAAGACGAACTTCCCGGGCCGCTCCGGCGCGGTGCGGAAGGTGCTCACGGACGCGAAGTGACGCGGTTCCGCCGGGTCGCGGTCCGCGTGGCCGACGCCGTAGTAATAGGTGACCCCGGGGCGCAGGCCCTCCACCGCGGCGTGCAGATAGAACTGGTCCACCGCGGGCAGCTCGTCGCTCAGCGACGGGGTGTGCAGATGGCGGACCTCGGCCTCGACCTTGCGGGTGAGCTCCAGCGGGCTCGTGCCGATCCGCACATACGGCTTCCGCACCGCGAACGGCACCTGCCAGGAGATCCGCATCTGGGTCCGCGGATCGGCGCCGAAGGCCAGATGGCGGCCGAACGGGGCGACCCGCGCACCGTCCACCGTGGCCGCCCCCGGCCCCGGCCTCCGGGTCGCGGCCGGCGCCGGCTTGGCGTCGGCCGCGCACGCCGCCCCGCCCAGCAGCCCCGCGCCCGCGACCGTGCCCGCCGTGGCGGCGCCCCCGCGCAGCACCCGGCGGCGGGAGAGCCGGTCACGCAGATACTCGTGCTGCTCCGCCAGGGTCATCCGCCGGGCGAGCCGCTCGGGTATGCCGAACCGTGGTGTGTCCATGGACCGGAATGTCCCCCGGGCGGTCAACGGCGCACCGTACAGGGGGTGAACGGATGATTGCCGCTGGGCGTCTGTCCGAATGGCGGACGGCTATGTCAATCCATGGGACGAGCGGTAGGGTCCGGGTATGTCTCGCAGCATTCGCCTCGCAGTGATCCCCGGTGACGGTATCGGCCAGGAAGTCGTGGCCCAGGGCCTGAAGGTCCTCTCCGCCGCCCTTCCGCAGGACGTGAAGCTGGAGACCCGGAGTTACGACCTCGGCGCCCGGCGCTGGCACGCCACCGGCGAGACCCTGCCGGACGCGGACCTGGAGTCGCTGAAGAACCACGACGCGATCCTGCTCGGCGCCATCGGTGACCCGTCGGTGCCCTCGGGCGTGCTCGAGCGCGGGCTGCTGCTCAAGCTGCGCTTCGCCTTCGACCACTACGTCAACCTGCGTCCGTCGAAGCTCTTCCCGAACACCCCGACCCCGCTGGCCGGCCGCCCCGACATCGACTTCGTGGTCGTCCGCGAGGGCACCGAGGGCCCGTACACGGGCAACGGCGGCAGCCTGCGGACCGGTACCCCGGCCGAGGTCGCCACCGAGGTCAGCGTCAACACCGCCTACGGTGTCGAGCGCGTGGTCCGGGACGCCTACGAGCGTGCCGACGCCCGGCCGCGCAAGAAGCTGACCCTCGTGCACAAGAACAACGTCCTGGTGCACGCCGGCCACCTGTGGAAGAACATCTTCGACCGGGTCGGCCAGGAGTACCCCGAGGTCACCACCGACTATCTGCATGTCGACGCCGCGACGATCTTCTTCGTCACCCAGCCCGAGCGGTTCGACGTGATCGTCACCGACAACCTCTTCGGTGACATCCTCACCGACCTCGCCGCCGCCGTCACCGGCGGCATCGGACTCGCCGCGAGCGGCAACATCAACCCCTCCGGCGCCTTCCCGTCGATGTTCGAGCCGGTCCACGGCTCCGCGCCGGACATCGCGGGCACCGGCAAGGCCGACCCGACGGCGACCGTCCTGTCGGTGGCCCTGCTGCTCCAGCACCTGGGATACGAGGCCGAGGCGGCCCGTATCGAGACCTCCGTCGCACAGGACCTCGCGGAGCGGACCGGCGACACGCCGCGCACCACCGACGAGATCGGCGACGCGCTCGCCGCCCGAGTATCCGGCTGACCCCAGCCTGTGCCAGCGCGCGGCTGGGTGCGACCATCGACCTGGGCCGCGCGTTTCACAACGTTCCTTCACCGGCCCCACCCAGGAGATAATCCCCGGTGGGGCCGCTGTGTGAAGAAGAGCTTGGACGTCCTAGTACCGATCCACGGGCAGGATGGTGTGAGCGCGGTCCGCCACAACCGAAGGTGAAGGACTACCTGCCATGACGACGCCCACGATCGAGCTCAAGCCCTCCTCCCACCCCCTCCCGGCCGCTGAGCGGGAGAAGATTCTGGCCAGCCCCGGATTCGGCCGCCACTTCACCGATCACATGGTGACCATCAAGTGGACGGAGGGCCGCGGCTGGCACGAGGCCCAGCTCGTGCCGTACGCCCCGCTCTCGCTCGACCCGGCGAACATGACGCTGCACTACGCCCAGACCATCTTCGAGGGGCTCAAGGCGTACCGCCGGCCCGACGGCACCGTGGCCACGTTCCGCCCCGAGCAGAACGCCGAGCGGTTCCAGTCGTCCGCGCGCCGCATGGGCATGCCCGAGCTCCCCGTCCAGACCTTCATCGAGGCGTGTGACGCGCTGGTCACCCAGGACAAGGCGTGGGTCCCGGGCCATGGCGAGGAGTCCCTCTACCTGCGGCCCTTCATGTTCGCCACCGAGGTCGGGCTGGGCGTCCGGCCCTCGAACGAATACCTCTTCGTGGTGATCGCCTCCCCGGCCGGGGCCTACTTCCCCGGCGGTGTGCAGCCGGTCTCGGTGTGGCTCTCGGAGGAGTACGTCCGCGCGGCCCCCGGCGGCACCGGCGCGGCCAAGACCGGCGGGAACTACGCGGCCTCCCTGGTGGCCCAGGCCCAGGCCGCCGAGCAGGGCTGTGACCAGGTGGTCTGGCTGGACGCGATCGAGCGCCGCTGGATCGAGGAGATGGGCGGGATGAACCTGTACTTCGTGTACGGGAACCGCATCGTGACCCCCGAGCTGTCCGGTTCGCTGCTGCCCGGGATCACCCGCGCCTCGCTGCTGCGGATCGCCGCCGACCTCGGCTACGAGGTCGGTGAGGGCCGGATCTCCGTCGACGACTGGCGCGAGGGCAACGCCGACGGCACCCTGACCGAGGTCTTCGCCTGCGGTACGGCGGCCGTGATCACCCCGGTCGGCTCGGTCAAGTCCGCCCGGGCGAACTGGACGGTGGCCGACGGGAAGCCGGGCGAGGTGACGATGCGGCTGCGCAAGGCGCTGCTGGACATCCAGACCGGTGTCGCCCCGGACCCGCACGGCTGGATGCACCCCCTGGGCTGATCCGCGGGCGTCACCTCGTTGACACCGGCGGTTCGCATCCTGAGACGGATGGGAGCACGGGGGCGGAATGTGCCACACTGCCTCCGTGCTCTCGTTCGCCATGATTATTGGCAGCAGGCGCGCCGGTCCGCAGTGACCGCCCGTACGACCCGGTACGGGACGGCCACCGTGCCCCAGACCCGCGCGCAGACCTCTCGCACCCGCGAGGGGTCTTTTCGTTTTCCGGACCATCCCTCCGGACGCGAAGCGTGAGGGATCATAGGAGGGGCGCGGAACCGGACATTCCGGTAGACCGAGATCCATCCGACAGGAGCCAGACCAACCATGAAGGATCTGCCCGACGACGGTTTCCATGTCTTCGACACCACGCTCCGCGACGGAGCGCAGCGCGAGGGCATCAACCTGACGGTCGCGGACAAGCTGACCATCGCCCGTCACCTGGACGACTTCGGCGTGGGCTTCATCGAGGGCGGCTGGCCCGGCGCCAACCCGCGCGACACGGAGTTCTTCGCCCGGGCCCGCGCCGAGATCGACTTCCGGCACGCCCAGCTGGTGGCGTTCGGCGCGACCCGTAAGGCGGGGGTGCGTGCCGAGGACGACCCCCAGGTCAAGGCGTTGCTGGACTCCGGGGCGCCGGTGATCACCCTGGTGGCGAAGTCCCACGACCGCCATGTGGAGCTGGCCCTGCGCACCACGCTCGAGGAGAACCTCGCGATGGTCCGCGAGACCGTCGCCCATCTGCGGTCCCAGGGCCGCCGGGTCTTCCTCGACTGCGAGCACTTCTTCGACGGCTACCGGGCCAACCCCGCCTACGCCAAGCAGGTCGTCGCCGCCGCCCATGAGGCGGGCGCCGAGGTGGTGATCCTCTGCGACACCAACGGCGGCATGCTCCCCGGCCAGATCGACGCGGTGGTCCGCACCGTGCTGGCCGACACCGGCGCCCGGCTGGGCATCCACGCCCAGGACGACACCGGCTGCGCGGTCGCCAACACCCTCGCCGCCGTGGACGCGGGCGCCACCCACGTCCAGTGCACGGCCAACGGCTACGGCGAGCGGGTGGGCAACGCCAACCTCTTCCCGGTCGTCGCGGCCCTGGAGCTGAAGTACGGCCGCCGGGTGCTGCCGGAGGGCGCCCTGGAGGAGATGACCCGGATCTCGCACGCGATCGCCGAGGTCGTCAATCTGACGCCGTCCACTCACCAGCCCTATGTGGGTGTTTCCGCCTTCGCGCACAAGGCCGGGCTGCACGCCTCCGCGATCAAGGTCGACCCGGATCTGTACCAGCACATCGACCCCGAGCGGGTCGGCAACACCATGCGGATGCTCGTCTCCGACATGGCCGGCCGGGCGTCGATCGAGCTCAAGGGCAAGGAGCTGGGCTTCGACCTCGGCGGTGACCGGGCGCTGGTGGGCCGGATCGTCGAACGGGTCAAGGAGCGGGAGCTCGCGGGCTACACCTACGAGGCCGCCGACGCCTCCTTCGAGCTGCTGCTGCGCCAGGAGGTCGACGGCCGTCCCCGCCGCTACTTCCGGGTCGAGTCCTGGCGGGCGATCGTCGAGGACCGCCCGGACGGCACCCATGCCAACGAGGCCACCGTGAAGCTGTGGGCCAAGGGCGAGCGGATCGTCGCCACCGCCGAGGGCAACGGCCCGGTCAACGCCCTGGACCGGGCGTTGCGGGTGGGGCTGGAGCGGATCTACCCGCAGCTGGCGACGATGGAGCTGGTGGACTACAAGGTCCGCATCCTGGAAGGCAAACACGGCACCGAGTCCACGACCCGGGTGCTGGTCTCCACCGCGGACGGCCAGGGGGAGTGGTCGACGGTCGGCGTCGGGGGGAACGTGATCGCCGCGTCCTGGCAGGCCCTGGACGACGCCTACGCCTACGGGCTGCTGCGGGCCGGGGTGGATCCCCAGGAGTGACCTCGGCCCCACAGGGCTGTCAGCGCTGATGGCGCCGACAGCCCCGATGGCCCCGACGCTCCTGAGGATGCGGTTGGTGCGGTATCGGCGGCGGCCGGAGTAAGGTGCGGGGAGCGGAGCGTCGGCAGACGTGCTCCGTTGCCCGATCCGGCCGCACGGCCGCTCCGGCGGCTGCCGCCCATCCGGGTGGTCGCGCCTGCCCCTCACCCGGTCGCGGCCTGGAGGTTTGTGGGGTGCCGACAGGGCCGATAGTCCTTTGGGACACCAGGTAGTGGGAAAGCCGCTGTCCAGTTCTGTTCCGCCTGCCCACCAAAACGCCCTTGACGTTGTAGGGAATTGACATGCGTTTCCGGGGGCCTGGGAACGTACCGTCATTGCATGACCAATCTCGAAGGTGCGCCTGCTGAGGCGAGTGACGTTCGCGGGCGCGTCGCCGAGCTGCACGCGATTCGCGAGCAGGCTCGGCGTGGCCCGAGCGAGCGGGCGACCGAGGCCCAGAAGGCCAAGGGGAAGCTGACGGCTCGCGAGCGGATCGATCTGCTGCTTGACGAGGGGTCCTTCAACGAGGTGGAGCCGCTGCGGCGGCATCGTGCGACCGGGTTCGGGCTCGAGGCCAAGAAGCCTTACACCGACGGTGTCGTCACCGGCTGGGGGACCGTCCACGGACGGACGGTGTTCGTCTACGCACACGATTTCAGGATCTTCGGCGGGGCGCTGGGGGAGGCCCACGCGACCAAGATCCACAAGATCATGGACATGGCCATCTCGGCCGGGGCGCCGCTGGTGTCCCTCAACGACGGCGCCGGTGCCCGTATCCAGGAGGGCGTCTCGGCGCTCGCCGGATACGGCGGCATCTTCCAGCGGAACACCAAGGCGTCCGGTGTCATCCCCCAGATCAGCGTGATGCTCGGCCCGTGCGCGGGCGGCGCGGCGTACTCCCCGGCGCTGACGGACTTCGTCTTCATGGTCCGGGAGACCTCTCAGATGTTCATCACCGGACCCGATGTGGTCCAGGCGGTGACGGGCGAGAAGGTCAGCCAGAACGGACTGGGCGGCGCGGATGTGCACGCCGAGACCTCGGGCGTGTGCCACTTCGCCTACGACGACGAGGAGAGCTGCCTGGAGGAGGTCCGCTACCTCCTGTCGCTGCTGCCGCAGAACAACCGCGAGAACCCGCCGACCGTCGAGTCCGACGACCCGGCCTCCCGGCGCGGCGACTCGCTGCTCGACCTCGTCCCGGCCGACGGCAACCGGCCGTACGACATGCGCAAGGTCATCGAGGAGATCGTCGACGACGGCGAGTACCTCGAGGTCCACGAGCGCTGGGCGACCAACATCATCTGCGCGCTGACCCGGCTCGACGGCCAGGTGGTCGGCATCATCGCCAACCAGCCGCAGTCGCTGGCCGGGGTGCTGGACATCGAGGCGTCGGAGAAGTCCGCGCGCTTCATCCAGATGTGCGACGCCTTCAACATCCCGCTGGTCACCTTCCTCGACGTGCCCGGCTTCCTGCCCGGTGTGGACCAGGAGCACGGCGGGATCATCCGGCACGGCGCCAAGATGCTGTACGCGTACTGCAACGCCACCGTGCCGCGGATCTCCGTCATCCTGCGCAAGGCGTACGGCGGCGCGTACATCGTGATGGACTCCCAGTCCATCGGCGCCGACCTGACCTACGCCTGGCCCACCAACGAGATCGCGGTGATGGGTGCCGAGGGCGCCGCCAATGTGATCTTCCGCCGTCAGATCGCCGGGGCCGACGACCCCGAGGCCATGCGCGCCCGCATGGTCAAGGAGTACAAGTCCGAGCTGATGCACCCGTACTACGCGGCCGAGCGGGGGCTGGTCGACGATGTGATCGACCCGGCCGAAACCCGTGAGGTCCTGATCCGGTCCCTGGCGATGCTGCGTGACAAGCACGCCGACCTGCCGTCCCGTAAGCACGGCAACCCACCGCAGTAGTCCCTGAGTTCATGACCTCGCGCGAGACGCTCGCGTGACAAGGGAGAAGAGACGACCGTGAGCACACCCAGCGATATCGCCGATCCCGCCGCCGCGGCGACGGCCACCCTGGTCCGGGTCGAGAAGGGCCACGCCGACGCCGAGGAGCTCGCCGCGGTCACCGCGGTGCTGCTCGCCCGCGCGGCCGCCGGCACCCACCGGACCGCCGGCTCCACCCGCCCCAGCCGCAGCGCCGCCCGCTGGCGCCGTCTGGAGCGCCGCCCGGCGTTCAGCGCGCCGCACAGCTGGCAGGGCTGAGCGCCCCCGGCGCCCCGCCGCCCCCGGACGGCCGCACACCGCCCGGTGGCCACGGCCCCGCGCCGAGCGCGTAAGCGCGCCGGACGCCCGCCGAAGTGCGCCGGACGCCCGCCGGAACGCACAAATCCCCTGTTCTCCTGGGAGAGCAGGGGATTTTGGCTTCTGCCGCCGGCCTCGGCTACCGCAGCCGGGCCATCAGCGCGTGCTCGACCAGCGTGATCAGCGCGCTCTTGGCCTCGCTGCGGTGGCGGGCGTCGGTGGTGATGATCGGCGCGTCGGGGCCGATCTGGAGTGCCTCGCGGACCTCTTCGGGGTTGTAGGGCTGGTGTCCGTCGAAGCCGTTGAGGGCGATGACGAAGGGCAGTCCGGAGTTCTCGAAGTAGTCGACCGCCGGGAAGCAGTCGGCGAGCCGGCGGGTGTCCACCAGGACGACCGCGCCGATGGCACCACGGACCAGGTCGTCCCACATGAACCAGAAGCGGTCCTGGCCCGGCGTACCGAACAGGTACAGGATCAGGTCCTGGTCCAGCGTGATGCGGCCGAAGTCCATCGCCACCGTGGTGGTGGTCTTGTCCGGTGCATGGGTGAGATCGTCGATCCCCGCCGAGGCGGAGGTCATCACGGCTTCGGTGCGCAGCGGGTTGATCTCCGAGACCGCGCCGACGAACGTGGTCTTGCCCACGCCGAAGCCGCCCGCCACCACGATTTTCGCGGAGGTGGTGGAGCGGGCTGCACCGCTAGAGCTTGCGAAGTCCACTGAGCACCCTTTCGAGCAGTGTCACGTCAGGCTGACCGCCGGCGGATTCGTCACCGCCGGGCTGATGAATGGCGACGAGCCCCGCCTCGGCCAGGTCGGCTACGAGGATGCGGGCTACGCCGAGCGGGATGGTGAGCAGTGCGGAGATCTCGGCGACCGACTTGATCTCGCGGCACAGTTGGCAGATCCGCTGGTGCTCGGGCAGCTGGCCCTGGAGCTGAGCGGGTTCGGCCGTGGTGTGCACCAGCGCCTCGATGGCGAGCTGGTACCGGGGCCGGGTCCGGCCCCCAGTCATGGCGTACGGGCGCACCAGAGGGTTATGAGTGCTGCCCGCGGGGGAGGAAGTTTCCGGAGCGGGGCGCGCAGGCGGCTGTACGGGCTCGATACGCGGCGCGGGAGGCGCGTCGTACCAAGACCCCTCCGACGGCCCCTGAGGCGCGTAGGAGGGCGTGTACGGCTGTTGCTGGGGCCGCTGCGGCTGCCGCCGCGGGGGCTGCTGCTCCCGCTGTGGCTCCGGCTGCTGTGGGGAGCGGGCCTGGCGGCTGGGTGCGGAGGGGAAGTTGAAGCGCTTCACTGGACCCTCTCCGCGCGGTTCGGACGGCTGCCCGTGGGCGTACGGATATCCGCTAGGGGGCGTTGCCACGTGTCCTCCTCCAACTCGCCTGTCTTGCCGGTCGCGCCACCGCACCCTATGGCGCGGTGGCGCGAAACGCACTCCATGTTTGCTAGTTGAGAAGACTGCCCTGCAATTCCGCGCGGAGATCCGGGGTGAGGACGTTGCCCGCGCGATCGACCAGCAGGGCCATCTCGTAGCCGACGAGGCCGATGTCGCACTCGGGGTGGGCGAGTACGGCGAGGGAGGATCCGTCGGAGATGGACATGATGAAGAGGAAGCCTCGTTCCATTTCGACGACGGTCTGGTTGACCACGCCGCCTTCGAAGATGCGGGAGGCTCCGGAGGTGAGCGAGGTCAGGCCGGAGGCCACCGCCGCCAGTTGATCGGCTCGGTCACGGGGGAAGCCTTCGGACATCGCCAGAAGGAGTCCGTCGGCGGAGACCACCACCGTGTGGGACACCCCGGGGGTGTTGTCCACGAAGTTCGTGATCAACCAGTTCAGGTTCTGCGCCGCCTGGCTCATCGGGCTCACACTAACGCTCCTGATCGTAGGTGCTGCCGGGGCCGAAGCCCTGTTGGTCATGCTGGTCACGCCCGGGGGTCCCGGATCCCATGCTGCGCCCCCGCTGGACGCCGCGGCGCAGGTTGCTCAACCTGCCGCGGATGTCCTCCGGGGCACGGGAGACGTGGGGGCCGCCCTGTCCGGCCGACTCCGCGGAGCCCTCGACCAGATTGGCCTTGGGCACCCGCCGGGGCAGGCCGGACGATGTGATCCCGCCGGCCTTCGGCTCGCGCAGCTGCTCGGCACGGTGCCAGCGCTGGTCGTTCTCCGACTGCCACGGGGCACCGTCCTCCTGCTGCTGGGGGACCTGCCGGGGCCGCTCCGGCGCCATATGCGCCGCCGGGTCCCCGACCATCCCCTGAGTCCCTGTCTCCTCGGACGGCCGCCACTGCTTGTCCCGACGCGGAAGTCCGGCGTCGGTCATCGAGTGGATTCCGCTCGGGGAAGGGCCCGGACGGTGGAACTCTACGCGGTCCCGTGAAACTTCGGGAGCGCCGGGTCCTGATTCCGCTTCGGTCCCGAACTGCGACGCGTAGGGCATCTCGAAAGATCCGGAATCGCCCCACTCTCCCTGCTGGGAGGGTGAGTTGTAGCCGATGTACGGCTGCTGTTCGGATTCCGTTTGAGCTGTGTAATCCGCTTCCGGTTGTGAAAAGGCGGAATTCTGGTACGAGGACTGCGCCAGCGGATCGGAGGCCGCCTGGTCATGCCGCGGCTCCTGTTCGGGCGCGGTGGACCCCATTCCGCTGTACTGGCCCAGGAACTGGTTCTGCCCCTGGTCCCGTTCGTAGGCGGAGTCGTCGAAGCCCAGCTCGGCGGCGGTGCGCGAGGACAGCTCGGTCATGTCCCCGAAAGGCGGGGCGGGCCGTGGCTCGGGGACCAGCCGGGAGACCGTGAAGTCGTCCTGGGGCAGTTCCTCGCCGCCACCGCCGTGGGTGATCGCCTCGGGCAGCATCACCAGCGATGTGGTGCCCGCCTGCTCCCCGGAGGGGCGCAGCTGGACCCGGATGCCGTGCCGGTCGGCGAGGCGGCCGACCACGAAGAGCCCCATGCGCTGGGAGACCGAGGCGTCCACCGTCGGCGGATTGGCCAGCTTGTGGTTGATGTCGGCGAAGTCCTCGGCGGTCAGGCCGATGCCCTTGTCGTGGATCTCCACCACCACCCGGCCGTCGGGCAGCCGGGTCGAGGTGACCCGCACCTTGGTGTGCGGGGAGGAGAAGGTGGTGGCGTTCTCCAGCAGCTCGGCCAGGAGGTGCACCAGGTCGGTGACCGCGGTGCCGTGGATCTCGCTCTCGGAGATGCCCGCCAGCTCGATGCGCTCGTAGGACTCCACCTCGGAGGAGGCGGCGCGCAGCACATCGATCAGCGGCACCGGCTGGTTCCAGCGCCGGCCGGGCTCCTCGCCCGCGAGAATCAGGAGGTTCTCGCCGTTGCGCCGCATACGGGTGGCCAGGTGGTCCAGCCGGAAGAGGTGCTCCAGCTGGTCCGGATCGGCTTCCCGGTTCTCCAGCTCCGAGATCAGGGTCAGCTGCCGCTCGATCAGCCCCTGGTTGCGACTGGAAAGGTTGGTGAAGATCGCGTTGACGCCGCCGCGGAGCATCGCCTGCTCGGCCGCGAGCCGGATCGCCTCGCGGTGCACCTGGTCGAAGGCGCGGGCCACCTCGCCGATCTCGTCCCGGGTGTTGATCGGTATCGAGCTGACCCGGGTGTCCACCCGTCCGGGGTCGGTGCGGGAGAGCTGGTCGACCACCGCCGGCAGCCGCTTGTCGGCGACCTCGAAGGCGGCGTTGCGCAGTTGCCGCATCGAATGGCTCATCGAGCGGGCCATCCGGCCGGCCACGAAGAAGGCGGCGAGGAGTGCCAGCACCACGATCGCGCCGTTCACGATCGCATCGCGCCGGGCGTCCGAGGAGATCTGCGCCGCCTCGTTCACGGCCCGGTTCACCAGGGTCTGCTCGACGTCCCGGTAGGCGTTGAACTTGACCGTGGAGGCGCTGAACCAGGCATCCGGGGTGACCCCCTGGGCGGCCAGCGCGGAGGGGCTCGCACCGCTGCCCATGGCCTTGATCATCTGGTCCATACCGGGCGGCGGTACGAACTTCTTGCCGCCCGCCTCGGCTTTCCGCTTCGCCTCCGCTATTTGCTTCTGCGCATCCTTCCCGGACGCGGTGAGGGTGTCCTCGAGCCGGGTCACGTCCTGCGGTGTGCCGGCGGCCTCGAACTCCCCGACGGCGATGCCCTCGAGGTAGACGTACGAGGTGAAGGCGGTGAGCTGGATCTTGCGGTCGGTCGCCGACGGACCGGGTTTGACCAGCAGATGAGTGCCGATGGAGCGCTGTAGCGACTCCGCACCCTTGGCCAGGGATACCGCGTAGACGGTACGGCCGTAAGACGTGATATTGCCGGTGCCCAGGCCCAGCTCATTGGCGAACTCGGTCAGCCCGTGCTCGACGGTGACATAGCCCTCTTCGGTCTTCACACCGTTCAGGCGGTCGGTGTAGGCGTTGCGGCGCAGGGCGGCCAGCTGAGGTTCGGCGGCTCGGAACGCTTTGAGGCGGCGTTTCAAGGTCGGCGTCTGCGGCATATCGGCGACGGCCTTGTCGAAGTCCTTCTTCGCCGCGTCGCTGGTGGCCCGCGCCTTGGTCACCATGTCCTCGTTGGTGCCGCTGAGCAGTGGGCCGGCGCTCAGATCGCGCTCGTTGACCAGGGCGTGGGCGTAGGTGGTGGCGGCCCGGACGACCCGGGCGGTGCGCTCGGCGTCCCGTGCCTCGTTCCAGGTCGAGACGGAGGAGGCGACCTGGAAGCCACCGAAGACCAGGGCGACGAGCACAGGGATGAGCAGGATCGCGTACAGCCGGCCGCGCACCCGCCAGTTCCGAGGGGAGATGCGGCCACCACTGGATACGGGTGGCTCCGCTGCCTCGGCGGACGACGCCGCGGCACCTGAACGCGGCGGCGGGGTGAAGTTCCCTCGCGTCTCTTGCGCGGGGTCCGGCTTGCTTCGCCTCACTCGACCAACAACCTCTCGGCGTCGGCACCTGATTCGTGCCGTTCCCAGCTGAGCTCCTGACTGCCCAGTTCAGCGAATTCCAGCACGCAACGCCGGTGCTTTCCAAACAGTGCGCAAAACGCTCAGTGCGTTGTCTGGACCAGAGATAAAAGGGGCGTTACGGATGAGATATGTCGAATACCGAACTATTTGAGTGCGCAGCGGAGTGAAGCGATCGCGCTCTGTATCGGGGGCCGAGTCATATCTCTGTCGAAACGTTATGAATGACGAGCGGGCCGTGTCGTTCGACACAGCCCGCTCTCCGTCGGTTTTCCGACAACTTCCGGACGGCGACCGCTACTTGAGCCGGGCCATCAGAGCGTGCTCGACCAACGTGATGAGCGCGCTCTTGGCCTCGCCGCGGTGGCGCGCGTCGGTGGTGATGATGGGGGTGTCCGGGCCGATCTGGAGTGCCTCGCGGACTTCTTCGGGAGTGTAGGGCTGGTGTCCCTCGAAGCCGTTGAGGGCGATGACGAAGGGCAGCCCGGAGTTCTCGAAGTAGTCGACGGCGGGGAAGCAGTCGGCGAGCCGGCGGGTGTCCACCAGCACCACGGCGCCGATCGCACCGCGCACCAGGTCGTCCCACATGAACCAGAAGCGGTCCTGGCCCGGCGTACCGAACAGGTACAGGATCAGATCGTCGTCGAGCGTGATGCGGCCGAAGTCCATCGCCACGGTCGTCGTGGTCTTGTCCTGGACGTGGCTCAGATCGTCGATCCCCGCCGAGGCCGAGGTCATCACGGCTTCGGTGCGCAGCGGGTTGATCTCCGAGACCGCGCCGACGAACGTGGTCTTGCCCACGCCGAAGCCACCCGCCACCACGATCTTCGCCGAGGTGGTCGCGCGTGCGGGAGGAGCGCCGCTAGAGCTTGCGAAGTCCACTGAGCACCCTTTCGAGCAGTGTCACATCCGGGGTACCGCCCGCTTCCGAACCGCCCCCGGGCTGGTGGATCGCCACCATGCCGGCCTCCGCCAGGTCCGCCACCAGGATCCGTGCCACACCCAGGGGGATGTTCAGCAGCGCCGAGACCTCGGCGACCGACTTGACCTCCTGGCACAGGTGGCAGATCCGCTGGTGCTCGGGGAGCAGCCCCTGGAGGTGCACGGGGTCGGCCGTGGTGCTGACCAGCGCCTCGATGGCGAGCTGGTAGCGCGGCCGGGTCCGGCCACCGGTCATGGCATACGGGCGCACCAATGGCTGGTCGCCTTCACCCCCGTACGGCGATTGGTGATGGCCGCCGTACGGGCCGGGCGAGGCGGGGGGCGGGGTCATGGATCCTCCGGTCGGACAACAAGGTGACGGTCGTGCCGTCGGTCGGTGCCGGTAGGGGTCCACCCGGCCGTGGGGCCGGGTGGACGGGCGTCGGATGGTCGATGGATCAGTTCAGCAGGCTGCCCTGTAGTTCCGCACGCAGGTCGGGGGTGAGGACGTTGCCCGCACGGTCGACCAGCAGGGCCATCTCGTAGCCGACGAGGCCGATGTCGCACTCGGGGTGGGCGAGTACGGCGAGGGAGGATCCGTCGGAGATGGACATGATGAAGAGGAAGCCTCGTTCCATTTCGACGACGGTCTGGTTGACCACGCCGCCTTCGAAGATGCGGGAGGCTCCGGAGGTGAGCGAGGTCAGGCCGGAGGCCACCGCCGCCAGTTGATCGGCTCGGTCACGGGGGAAGCCTTCGGACATCGCCAGAAGGAGTCCGTCGGCGGAGACCACCACCGTGTGGGACACCCCGGGGGTGTTGTCCACGAAGTTCGTGATCAACCAGTTCAGATTCTGCGCCGCCTGGCTCATCGGGCTCAACTAACGCTCCTGCTGGTAAGTCGGGCCAATGCCGCGATCATGGTTGTCGCCGAGTCCGGTTCCGGCCCGGCGACCCTGCTGGATCCCACGGCGGAGGTTGGTCAGCCTGCCGCGTACATCATCGGGCGCGCGAGACACCTGCGGCCCAGTTAGGTCGGGTTGCTGCGGCTGGTGCGCGGCGCCCTCCACGAGGTTTGCGCGGGGCACCCGCCGTGGCAACCCGGATGACGTGATACCGCCGGCCGCGGGTTCGCGGACCTGCTCGGCGCGGCGCCAGCGCTCGTCGTTGTGGGGCGACGTACGCCAGTGGGAACCCGTCCGGCCATTGAGACCGGCACCGCCCGCACCCGACCCCGCGAAGTCGCCCGGGCCCTGGGGCGCCGGCTGCGGCTCGCGGTGCGAGGGTGGCGGTACGGCCGAGGCGGGCCGGCCGGGGGTGGGCTCGGGCGCGGACGGGAACGACCGGCCCCCGCCCTGGGAACCCGCTGCGCCCGGGTCCACGACCTGGTTGTGATGCCAGGTCGACTCGATGTTGTCGAAGATCGGCGTACGGCCGTCGCCGGGGCCGGCGGACGGTATCGGGTCGTTCGCGCGCCCGCCGGGCCCGTTCCGGGGGCTCTGGGGCAGTGCGTACTCGCCGGTGCCGCTCATGTCCGGACGCGGGAATTCGCCGGTGTCGCCGGGCCCGCGGTTGTAGTCGGGGCGCGGGAATTCGCCGGTGTCACCCGGGCGACGGTTGTAGTCGGGCCGGGGGAACTCTCCGGTGTCGCCGGGCCCGCGGTTGTAGTCGGGGCGCGGGAATTCGCCGGTGTCACCCGGGCCGCGGTTGTAGTCGGGCCGGGGGAACTCTCCGGTGTCGCCCGGCCCACGGCCGTAGTCGGGCCGGGGGAACTCGCCCGTGTCACCGGGGCCGCGGCCGCCGCGCGGGGCGGCGTCCTCGAACCGCGGCTGGGCGTACTCACCGGTGTCACCCGGGCCCTGGCCGAGATCCGGACGGGCGAACTCGCCGGTGTCGCCGGGCCCGCGGCCGTAGTCCGGGCGGCTGAACTGGCCGGTGTCGGACAGCCCCTGGCCGCCCTGCGGTCCGCCGGGCGCGCGGCGCGGCTCGAACATGCTGGGACCGTCGCCCAGCTGCGGCAGCTCACCGGTGTCGCCGGGGCCGCGGTTGCCGAACGGATCGCGCCGGTTCGTGGGACCGCCGAGATCCGGACGGGCGAACTGGCCCGTGGATTCGTACTCCTCGTGCCCGCGCGGGGTGTCGCCCGCGTCGCGCGGAGTGCCCGGCCAGTCGTCCTCGCCGGACGCGGCGCGGGCGCCCCAGCTGGTGCCGGGCTGGGCGGGGGCCGGAAGCTCTGGCGCGGGGCCGCGCGTGGGCAGCTGCGGGCGGCCGCCCTGGTCGCCCCCGTCGGCGCGGGCCGGGGCGCCGGTCGGCGGGGCGACGGTCGGGTTCTCGCCGCGCGTCGGGAGCGGGGGACGGCCGGAGGCGGCGCCGGGGCCGCCCTGACCGCCGGGGCCCGAGGGGGCGTTGCCCCGGGGGCCCGGAGGCCGTCCGCCCTCGAAGAAGTTGGTGCCGCCGGCCGGGGCGCCGCCCGAGGGACCGGCGCCGGCGCCGACCGGCCGGGTCGGCAGTCCGCTGCCGCCGTTGCCGTTGCCCGGCAGCGCGGCGCGCGAACCGGAGCCCGGGACCTGGCGCCGCGAGGGCGCCGAGCCGAGCAGCCCGGCGCCGCCCTGATCGCCGCCGTTGCCGCCGGCGCCCGGTCCGCCCTGGCCCGCCTTGCCACCGGCGGCCTGCGGCGTCGGCTTCCGGCCGCCCTGGGCGACATCGACGGGCAGCATGACCAGCGCCGTCGTACCGCCCGAGTCGGACGGCCGGAGCTGGATGCGGATGCCGTGGCGCAGCGACAGCCGGCCGACCACGAACAGACCCATGCGCCGGGACACCGACACATCGACCGTGGGCGGGGAGGCCAGCCGCTCGTTGATCGCCGCCAGATCCTCGGGCGAGAGCCCGATACCGGTGTCGTGGATCTCGACCAGCACCCGCCCGTCGGGCAGTGCGTGACCGGTGACCTTGACCTTGGTCTGCGGCGAGGAGAAGGAGGTCGCGTTCTCCAGCAACTCGGCGAGCAGGTGCACCAGGTCGTTGACGACCCGGCCGGCGACCTCGGTCGCCGGGACCGAGCTGAGCTCGATGCGCTCGTACTGCTCCACCTCGGAGGCCGCGGCACGGAGCACGTCCACCAGCGGCACCGGCCGGGTCCACCGGCGGCCGGGCTCCTCGCCCGCGAGGACCAGGAGGTTCTCGCCGTTACGGCGCATACGGGTGGCGAGGTGGTCCAGCTTGAAGAGCGAGGAGAGCTGGTCCGGGTCGGCCTCGCGGCTCTCCAGCTCGGAGATGAGCGAGAGCTGGCGCTGGATGAGGCCCTGGCTGCGGCGCGAGAGGTTGGTGAACATGGCGTTGACGTTGCCCCGCAGCAGCGCCTGTTCGGCGGCGAGCCGGACCGCCTCGCGGTGCACGTCGTCGAAGGCCGTGGCCACCTTTCCGATCTCGTCCCGGCTGTGCACACCGACGGACTCGACGGAGGTGTCCACGTCCTGCGGGTCGGACTCGGAGAGCTGCTTGACCAGTTCGGGCAGCCGCTTCTGGGAGACCTCCTGCGCGGTGTCCTGGAGGCGGCGCAGCGAGCGGACCATGGAGCGGGCGACGACGAAGGCGCCGACCAGGGAGACGCCGAGGACCAGCAGGATCAGCGCACCGTTGATGATCGCGTCCTGCTGGGCGGAGTCGCGGAGCTCACGAGCCTTCTGCTGCATCTCGCTGAGCAGCGTCTGCTCGATCTTGCCCATCTCTTCGATCTTGATACTGTCCTGGTCGTACCAGTCCAGATCGGTGCGCTTCTCGGCCTTGAGCCCCTCCGGGTCGCGCACCGCGCGGTCGGCGTACATGGTCGCCGCCTTGATGTCGGGGCGGCTGTCCAGCGGTTCCAGCAGATCCTCGGAGTTGCCCTGGCGGATTTGCTTGAAGCGGCCGAGCGCCTCGTTCTCCTTGTCCACCGCGGTCCTGGCGAAGCGGCGGTCGTTGGCGGAGAAGTCGGCGCCCTTGGGGTCGGCGAGCGCGGCGCTGATGAGCGCGCGCTGGATCGAGGCGTACTCCTTGGCGGAGGAGAAGGTGGCGAGCGCGCGGGTGTTGTTGATCATCGCGCGGTTGCTGGTCGCCTGCGCCATGTCCTGGGAGAGCGACAGCAGCGAGTTGATCAGCTCGTTGTAGTTCTGGACCGTCAGCGAGTAGTACTGGCTGTTGTCGTAGGCCGTGTCACGGACTTCGTTGATCTTGCCGAGCTGGCGGTCGATGTTGACGAGCGTGGACTGCACGCCCGCCAGCGACTGGTCACCGGGGTCGATCTGATGGGTGGCCTCGCGGAAGGCCGAGATCGCGCGGTTGGTGTCCTCGCGCGTGGAGACGACCCGGTCGTCCTTGTCGTTGCCCTTGCCGGCCAGCGGACCCGCCGACTTGTCGCGCTCCTCCTGGAGGGCGCTGGCCAACTGGGTGGCCTGCTGCGTCATCTCGGTGAGCAGCTTCATCTGGTCCAGCTGCTTGATGTTGTCGAGCGAGCCCTCGATGCGCAGCGCCCCCAGAGTGGTCGCGGCGACCACCGGGAGCGCGAGCAGGGAGACCAGTCGGGTGCTGATGCGCCAGTTGCGCAGGGCCATACGGCTGCCGGGACCGGTGGGGCCGGCGGGGGTCTTCGGCTTGACCGGCTGCTCCGGGGCGTCTCCGCCGCCGGAGGCGCCGGCGTTGCCGCCGCTGGGCACACTGATCCGGGTAGCACTCTGCGCACCGGCCTCGGGGGTCTGATCGGCCGGCGTCCTGCCGTTGCTGCCCTGGGCGCGCTGGGGCGAGGAGCCGCGCTCGGCCCCGCCACGCGGCTCCGGGTCCGCCGCAGCATCCCCTCGGCCCTGGCGGGCCTGCGGAGCCCCCATACCATCCCTCTTGAAACGTCCCTGCACTAGCGTCGCAACCTCTGGACCAGGCGCTCCACCGGCGGACGGCGGAGCGGTGTCGAGTCGTGGGGGACCGCGATCCCCCCTGGCGGTCGTGAGTGACCGGCGCGCTTCCTTTCGTGTCGACAAAGGGAGCACCCCGCCGCTCGGCGCCCCTAGTGCTGCGCCCCCGTGCGCGCCGGTTGATTCCCGCGGCGGTCCCGGGAATTCCAGCACAGTGCCGGATGCTGCAACAAGGGCAATGGATAAGGCTGTGATGCGCGTGACGCTCAGTGCGGACTTTATTACGGGACGTAGAAAGCGATGTCGGCGATAACGGACTTTCTGGTGCGAATCGCAGGCCGGAATCCAGTGTCCGGCTAGCGATGATCAAGAGCGGAACGTCAGGTTCGGGTATGCGATGTCCGTTAAGGGTGATTGGGTAACTGTCTTCTATGTTCCTTTTGCCTGATCGTTCGTGAGCAATATCACATGCTGGTGGCGACTTTTCCTGCGAATCCATGGGCAAGGCCGCCTCTAGCCTGACGCTTTACAGAGCCGGTACGAACGACAAGAACGAGGCGTAGACCACGTGAAGACGACGATGATGTTCCGCTCCATAGCCAACCCGCGGCGCACCACCCTCGCCCATCTCAAGGACGTCCAAGAGCTCAACGACGCCCAGGACGTCAAGGACGCCGACGAGCCGTCGGCCGCGCCCGAGGAGCAGCCGGAGCACCGCGTCGATCTGCCCAACCGGACCGCGAACCCCAAGCGCACCGTGCTGACCGAGACCCCGGGCCGCTGACCCCCGGGGCCGCGGTGGACGCCACCACCGGCGGCGGGCGGGACGACGGCGCGCGGGACGCGGAGCGATAGCCTGGAGCGTCAGTCTCCAGCGAGTTCAGTCAGGAGCCAAGGCTTCCCGTGCGCATCGCCAGATTCTCCATCGACGGCAACGTCGCCTTCGGCGTGGTGGAGGGCGAGCCGTCCGATCAGGACGGCCCCGTCATCGACATCATCAAGGGCCATCCCTTCGCCGAATTCGAGCGCTCGGGCCAGAAGGTCCCCCTGAGCAAGGTCCGGCTCCTGCCGCCCGTCCTGCCGAACAAGGTCGTCGGAATCGGG
Source organism: Streptomyces malaysiensis subsp. malaysiensis (assembly GCF_040653035.1). Taxonomy (NCBI): domain Bacteria; kingdom Bacillati; phylum Actinomycetota; class Actinomycetes; order Kitasatosporales; family Streptomycetaceae; genus Streptomyces; species Streptomyces malaysiensis. The sequence continues at coordinate 48,446 of NZ_JBEZNG010000001.1, read as the reverse complement.
CGCAACTACGCCGAGCACGCGGCGGAGCTGGGCAACGAGGTCCCCGACGTCCCGGTCGTCTTCTTCAAGCCGTCCACCTCCGTGGTCGGCCCCGGCGACCCCGTCGCGTACCCCTCCTTCTCCTCCGAGGTGCACTACGAGGCCGAGCTGGCCGTGGTCATCGGACGGATGTGCCGCGAGGTGCCGCGCGAGCGCGTCAAGGACGTCATCCTCGGCTACACCTGCGGCAACGACATCACGGCCCGCGACGCCCAGCGGCGCGAGAAGCAGTGGGCACGGGCCAAGGGCTTCGACACCTCCTGTCCGCTGGGCCCCTGGGTGGAGACCGATATCGACCTGACGCGCGCCGGTGATCTCGGCATCATGTGCACCGTCAACGGTGAGCAGCGTCAGCTCGGCCGTACGAGCGAGATGGTGCGCCCGATCGAGGACCTGATCGTGCACATCACCGAGGCGATGACGCTGCTCCCCGGCGACGTCGTGCTCACCGGCACTCCGGCGGGCGTCGGCCCGCTCTCCGTCGGCGACGAGGTCGCCGTCACCATCGAAGGCATCGGCACTCTCACCAACAAGGTGATCAAGCGTGGCTAGCGCACCCTCCTCCGCCCCCGTGCGGGTTCGTTTCTGTCCCTCGCCGACCGGCAACCCCCATGTCGGCCTGGTCCGCACGGCCCTGTTCAACTGGGCCTTCGCCCGCCACCAGGGCGGCACCATGGTGTTCCGCATCGAGGACACCGACGCCGCGCGCGACTCCGAGGAGTCCTATACGCAGCTGCTGGACGCGATGCGCTGGCTGGGCTTCGACTGGGACGAGGGCCCCGAGGTCGGCGGCCCGCACGCGCCCTACCGCCAGTCGCAGCGGATGGACATCTACCGCGAGGTCGCGGACAAGCTGCTGGAGGCGGGCCACGCCTACCGCTGCTACTGCACCGCCGAGGAGCTGGAGGAGCGCCGCGAGGCGGCCCGCAAGGCCGGCCGCCCCTCCGGCTACGACGGCACCTGCCGCACCCTGACCGCCGAGCGGATCGCGGCGTACGAGGCCGAGGGGCGCGCCTCGATCGTGCGCTTCCGGATGCCGGACGAGCCGATCGTCTTCACCGATCTGGTGCGCGGCGAGCTGACCTTCGCCGCCGAGAACGTCTCGGACTACGGCATCGTGCGGGCCAACGGCGCCCCCCTCTACACGCTCGTCAACCCCGTGGACGACGCGCTGATGGAGATCACGCACGTACTGCGCGGCGAGGACCTGCTCTCCTCCACCCCGCGCCAGATCGCGCTCTACGGGGCGCTCGCCGACATCGGCGTGGGCTCCGGCGCGGTGCCCGCCTTCGGTCACCTCCCGTACGTCATGGGCGAGGGCAACAAGAAGCTCTCCAAGCGCGATCCGCAGTCCTCGCTGAACCTCTACCGGGAGCGCGGCTTCCTCCCCGAGGGGCTGCTCAACTACCTCTCGCTGCTGGGCTGGTCGCTCTCCTCGGACCGGGACGTCTTCTCGATGGAGGAGATGGTCGAGGCGTTCGAGATCTCGGCGGTGAACGCCAACCCGGCGCGCTTCGACCTCAAGAAGGCCGAGGCGATCAACGCGGACCACATCCGGCTGCTGGATGTGAAGGCGTTCATCGAGGCGTGCGACCCCTGGCTGAGGGCCCCGCACGCGCCATGGGCCCCGGACGCCTTCGACGCGGCCGCCTTCGAGGCGCTGGCGCCGCTGGCCCAGACCCGGCTGACGGTCCTGTCCGACATCACCGCCAACGTCGACTTCCTCTTCCTCGACGAGCCGGTGGCGGACGAGGCGTCCTGGACCAAGGCGATGAAGCCGGGCGCCGACGCGCTTCTGGCCTCGGTCCGCACCCGGCTCGCCGAGGCGGACTGGGATGCCGAGACCCTGAAGGCCGCGGTCCTCGCGGCCGGTGAGGAGCACGGCCTCAAGCTGGGCAAGGCCCAGGCGCCGCTGCGCGTCGCGGTCACCGGCCGCACGGTCGGGCTGCCGCTGTTCGAGTCCCTGGAGGTCCTGGGCCGCGAGCGCACACTGGCCCGTGTCGACGCGGCGCTGGCGAAGCTGGCGGGATAGCCACGCGGGGCGCCGTCCGCACCCGCGAGGCGGCGCCACTCGCGGTGATACTCGTTTTGGTGGCCCGTCCACCATCGGGTAATGTTCTTCCTGCGCCGGACGGGCGGCCGAGAGGCTGAGCCGGAGGCGTAAACCAAACAAAACCCCTTACGGGGGTGGCGTTTTGGTGGGGTATGGTGTAATTGGCAGCACGAGTGATTCTGGTTCACTTAGTCTAGGTTCGAGTCCTGGTACCCCAGCAAGAGACCTCTCGGATGACCGTTGGATCTCTTGATCAAAGCAGGACCAGGCCCCCGTTGTGTAGCGGCCTAGCACGCTGCCCTCTCAAGGCAGTAGCGCCGGTTCGAATCCGGTCGGGGGTACGGATCTCTTCGTAAAGTCGGAGATCGCTAGGGCCCCCGTTGTGTAGCGGCCTAGCACGCCGCCCTCTCAAGGCGGTAGCGCCGGTTCGAATCCGGTCGGGGGTACTGGTCTATACCATGGGCTATGGTGTAATTGGCAGCACGAGTGATTCTGGTTCATTTAGTCTAGGTTCGAGTCCTGGTAGCCCAGCGCAGCACCTGTGCTGATTCAGGCCCCCGTTGTGTAGCGGCCTAGCACGCCGCCCTCTCAAGGCGGTAGCGCCGGTTCGAATCCGGTCGGGGGTACCAGCGAAAAGCCCTCCGCGGCAGCGCGGAGGGCTTTTTCGTGCCCCGAGCCTCGGTCACTTCTTGAAGCGCCGGCTGGATTCCTCGGTTTGCGCGAGCCGCCGCAGGCTGAGCAGCACCGGTTCATAGAGCACCGTCAGCGCCACGACGGCCTCGATCTGCTCCGGGGTGTCGTAGGTCTCCACCAGATCCAGGTCGGCGACGGCCAGTTCGCCCGCCAGCCGGGCGTGCACCAGCAGATGCTCGGTCTCATGGGGGTATCCGAGGCGGTCCAGGGAGGCGATGGCCGCCACCAGTGTCCGGTAGGCGGGGGCGTTGTCGCCCAGTTCCTGGCCGTGGGGCCAGTCCATCCGCCGGAGCACGGTGTCCACCTGCTCGCGCGCCCGCGCCGTATGCGCATCGTCCTCCTCGGGTTCGGGGCCGTGCGGCAGCGCCCAGACCGCGGCGCCCATCCGGGCGTTCTGGCCGAGCGACTCATCGTCGGCGGCCGCCAGCACCTCGCGCGCCGTGGCCACCGGCATCCGGCCGACCTGGATCAGCGATCGCACCAGCCGCAGTCTGCGCAGATGCTCCTCGCCGTACTCGGCCTTGGTGGCGGTGATCCGCTCTCCCGGCGGCAGCAGCCGCTCGCGCAGGTAGTACTTGATCGTCGCGGTGGGCACTCCGCTGCGCTCGCTGAGCTCCGCCAGTCGCATCCCTGTTGCACCTTCCGTTGGAGAGTGGCACTATCTAAGCCTCGGATAGCGCCGCTATCCAACTCTATCCCGGATGTGCGGAGCGAGGGGATCACCATGGGTGCCGAGCTGTTCGCCGGCCGTATGACCGCCGAGGCCGACGGGGAGGTCACCGTCTTCCTGATCGGCATGCGCATCAACCGCTTCCGTGCGCTGCGCAGCTGGCTGCCGGTCTTCAGGGCGATGCCGCGGATGCTGCGGGAGCTGGCGCGGGACGAGGAGAGCGGGATGCTGGGCCATCAGCTGCTGTTCGGCCCGCCCCGGGTCGTCTATGTGGTCCAGTACTGGGGCTCGCACGAGAAGCTGATGCGGTACGCGGTGGCCCAGGACAAGGAGCACCGCCCCGCCTGGACGGCGTTCAACCGCCGGATCCGGGAGGGCCGGGGCAAGGTCGGCTTCTGGCACGAGACCTATGTTGTACCGGCCGGGGCGCATGAGGCGGTCTACATCAATATGCCGGCGTTCGGTCTGGGCAAGGCCACCGGGGTCATCCCGGTCGGCCGCCGCGGGGACCGAGCGGCCGACCGGCTGTCGCTGAAGGGGGCGTGACGGGGCCCCGGGCCTGCTTAATTCCCCCGCCGCAGGGCGTCCGTCAGGCGGGCCGCCGCGTCGATGACGGCCTGGGCGTGCATACGGCCCGGGTGGCGGGTCAGCCGCTCGATCGGTCCGGAGACCGAGACGGCGGCGACCACGCGGTTGGAGGGGCCGCGTACGGGCGCGGAGACGGACGCCACGCCGGGCTCCCGCTCGCCGATCGACTGGGCCCAGCCCCGCCGCCGTACGCCGGACAGGGCCGTGGCGGTGAAGCGGGCCCCCTGGAGGCCGCGGTGCAGCCGCTCGGGCTCCTCCCAGGCCATCAGCACCTGGGCGGCCGAGCCGGCCTTCATGGGGAGGGTGGAGCCGACCGGCACGGTGTCCCGCAGTCCGGACAGCCGCTCGGCGGCGGCGACACAGATGCGCATGTCTCCCTGGCGGCGGTAGAGCTGCGCGCTCTCGCCGGTCACATCGCGGAGATGGGTGAGCACGGGACCGGCCGTGGCCAGCAGCCGGTCCTCGCCCGCGGCCGCCGCCAGCTCCGCCAGGCGGGGGCCCAGGATGAAGCGCCCCTGCATATCGCGTGCCACCATCCGGTGGTGCTCGAGTGCCACCGCGAGCCGGTGTGCCGTGGGGCGGGCGAGGCCGGTCGCCCCGACCAGCCCGGCGAGGGTGGCCGGACCGGACTCCAGGGCGCTCAGCACCAGAGCAGCCTTGTCGAGAACGCCGACACCGCTAGTGTTGTCCATGGGACGATACTCACGTCTCACACTGTGAAACGCAAGTTCAATTTCCGGGGAGACCCGCCACTCTGTAATGGCGGGCCCGATGACCAGGGTCCGCACTCGACACGAGTTGGGCCGGCACTGGCGCCGGCCGGAGGTAAAGCGATGGGACGGACACTCGCGGAAAAGGTCTGGGACGACCATGTCGTCCGGCACGCCGAAGGCGAGCCTGACCTGCTCTTCATCGATCTGCACCTGCTGCACGAGGTGACCAGCCCGCAGGCGTTCGACGGCCTGCGCAAGGCCGGCCGCACGGTCCGTCGTACCGATCTCACCCTCGCGACCGAGGACCACAACACCCCCACCCTCGACATCGACAAGCCGATCGCGGACCCCGTCTCCCGCGCCCAGTTGGAGACGCTGCGCAAGAACTGCGCGGAGTTCGGTGTCCGTCTGCATCCGCTCGGCGATGTCGAGCAGGGCGTCGTCCATGTGGTGGGACCGCAGCTGGGACTGACCCAGCCCGGTACGACGGTGGTCTGCGGTGACAGCCACACCTCGACCCACGGCGCCTTCGGCGCGCTCGCGTTCGGCATCGGCACCAGCCAGGTCGAGCATGTGCTGGCGACCCAGACGCTGCCGCTCGCGCCGTTCCGGACCATGGCGATCACGGTCGAGGGCGAGCTGCCCGACGGCGTCACCGCCAAGGACCTGATCCTGGCGATCATCGCGAAGATCGGCACCGGCGGCGGCCAGGGCTATGTGATCGAGTACCGCGGCTCCGCCATCGAGAAGCTCTCGATGGAGGCCCGGATGACCGTGTGCAACATGTCCATCGAGGCGGGCGCCCGCGCGGGGATGATCGCCCCGGACGAGACGACCTTCGCCTATCTGGAGGGCCGCCCGCACGCCCCCCAGGGCGCCGACTGGGACGCCGCCGTCGCGTACTGGCGCACCCTGCGCGGCGATGACGACGCGGTCTTCGACCGTGAGGTCGTCATCGACGCCGCGGAACTCGCCCCGTTCGTCACCTGGGGCACCAACCCCGGCCAGGGCCTGCCGCTGTCGGAGTCGGTCCCGGACCCCGCCTCCTTCGAGGACGCCAGCGAGCAGCTCGCCGCCGAGAAGGCCCTGGAGTACATGGGTCTGACGGCCGGTCAGCCGCTGCGCGACATCGCGGTGGACACCGTCTTCGTCGGTTCCTGCACCAACGGCCGCATCGAGGACCTGCGCTCGGCCGCCTCGGTGCTGTCCGGCCGCTCGGTGGCCGACGGCGTACGGATGTTGGTGGTCCCCGGCTCGGTGCGGGTCGCCCTCCAGGCCGTCGAGGAGGGGCTGGACAAGGTGTTCACCGCCGCCGGCGCCGAGTGGCGGCACGCGGGCTGTTCGATGTGCCTGGGCATGAACCCCGACCAGCTGGCTCCCGGTGAGCGGTCGGCGTCCACGTCCAACCGCAACTTCGAGGGACGGCAGGGCAAGGGCGGCCGGACCCATCTGGTCTCGCCGCAGGTCGCCGCCGCCACCGCGGTGCTCGGCCATCTGGCCTCGCCCGCCGATCTGTCCGACGCCGCCGTATCGACTCCCGTGGGGGCCTGAGAAGTCATGGAAGCATTCACCACGCACACCGGCCGGGCCGTTCCGCTGCGCCGCGGCAATGTGGACACGGACCAGATCATCCCGGCGCACTGGCTGAAGAAGGTCACCCGCGACGGCTTCGAGGACGGGCTCTTCGAGGCGTGGCGCAAGGACCCGGAGTTCGTGCTCAACAAGGCCGAGCACAAGGGCGGAACGGTCCTGGTGGCCGGTCCCGACTTCGGTACCGGCTCCTCGCGCGAGCACGCGGTCTGGGCGCTCCAGAACTACGGCTTCAAGGCCGTCATCTCGTCCCGCTTCGCCGACATCTTCCGCGGCAACTCCCTCAAGAACGGGCTGCTGACCGTCGTCCTGCCGCAGGAGACCGTGGACCGGCTGTGGAAGCTGGTCGAGGCGGACCCCACCGCGGAGGTCACCGTCGACCTCGTCGACCGCCAGGTCCGAGCCGAGGGCATCACGGCTGATTTTGAGCTTGACGAGAACGCTCGGTGGCGACTCCTGGAGGGGCTGGACGACATCAGTCTCACCCTCAGGGAGGAGGACTCGATCGCCTCGTACGAGGCGCGTCGCCCCTCCTTCAAGCCCCGCACAGTGGAGGTCTGACCCCCCGGTTCTCCCTGTACAGAGCGGGTTTGGCAAGATGCGCCGCCGGTCCTCGGACCGGCGGCGCATCGGCATGTTGAGGCCCCGTGAAGCGACAACTCGCCTCAGATGGCACAATCAGTGCATGGAACGCGACGGCCAACTCGAGCTCTACGGCATCGTCGCCGACCGGCTCAAGGAAGCGCACGCAAGGGTGCGCGCACTGCAAGTCCCGGAGGGCGTACGGATGGCGCTGTCCCGGAAGCTGCTGGTCATCACCTCAGCGGCGAAACACGATCTCGCAGATGCGGCAAAGCGTCTGGAGCGGTTGATGAACGACCTCGACGAGGGGCGTTTCCCCCAAGATCCCGACACCGACGGAAGTCCGTGACGATCGAGTGCGTTGCGGCACAAGGGTGATTAGCCCGTTTCGTGTTTGATTTGCGGTATATATCTGCCTAACGTGCGAAAAGGCTTGAACACATTGATTCCGGCAATGTCTCCGAAGGGGAAGACGTGAACAAGGCGCAGCTCGTAGAAGCGATTGCCGACAAGCTCGGCGGCCGACAGTCGGCCGCCGAAGCCGTCGACGCGGTCCTGGACGCCATCGTCCGGGCGGTCGTCGCCGGGGAGCGAGTTTCGGTCACTGGATTTGGTTCGTTCGAGAAGGTGGAACGACCCGCCCGCTACGCCCGTAACCCGCAGACCGGGGAGCGGGTGCGGGTCAAGAAGACCTCGGTGCCCCGCTTCCGCCCCGGTCAGGGGTTCAAGGATCTGGTGAGCGGCTCCAAGAAGCTCCCGCGCGGTGGCGAGGTCGCCGTGAAGAAGGCTCCCAAGGGCAGTCTCCAGGTGGCGGCGAAGAAGGCCGCGGCCAAGAAGGCGACCGCCAAGAAGGCTCCTGCGAAGAAGGCGCCCGCGAAGAAGGCCGCCGCCGCGAAGAAGGCGCCGGCCAAGGCGGCGGCGAAGAAGGCCGCGGCCAAGAAGGCGCCGGCCAAGAAGGCCCCGGCCAAGGCCACGGCGAAGAAGGCTCCCGCGCGCAAGACGAGCGCCCGCAAGACCACCGCGAAGAAGACCACCGCCAGGAAGCGCTAGCCGGCGGCGCACAGGCGCCATACCGCATCCGCGCCGGGCCGGGCTCCCCGAGGGGAGACCGGCCCGCGGTGCTGTCCGCGCCTGGTTCCAGGCCGCCGCTCCGGGCCGCCCGGAACGTCCGAAGCCCCGGAAGGGTTGGTGCTCAGCACGTCCACGGCCGCGAAACGTCCACGGCGCTCAGGACATCCATGGCGCTCGGAACATCCACGTTGCTCGGAACGCCTACGTCGCTCACAACGTCCACGGCGCTCACAACGTCCACGGCGCTCAGGACCTCTACGGCGCTCAGAACGTCTGGAGCGTGACGAAGACGACCCGGCGCTGCTCGCCCTCGCCCGCCACCTCGATCCGCACCCGCTGCCCCGGGCGCAGCATCCGCAGCCCCCCGGCGTCGAACGCCGCGGTGTCGAACGGCAGCGGGGTGCCGTCGTCGAGCAGCACGCTGCCGGCGCGGGTCTCGGGGTCGTACGTATAGGCGGTTCCCTGCATGTCCGCCAGCCTAGCCCTGGTGTGGGCGCCCACGCCCAGGGCCATCGCCGCGCGCAGATCCCCGGCCGTGTCCACGTCGCGCCGCACCGAATCCACCCCCGCGAGCTCGATCTCCCGCGCCCCCGACGCCCGGTGCCGGGCCCGTGAGGGACCCCCGAAGGCGGGTGCCAGCTCGGCGCCCGCCGCCGCCGAGAGCAGTGTGGTGCCCACTCCCGCGGCGTCCGCCAGAAAGGCGCGGGGGAAGCCGGAGGCGGCCTCGAGCACCAGGTCGAGTTCCGCCGTCCGCAGCGCGGGGAGATCGGCGTTCATCGCCGCCACGGCCGCCCCCGGGCGCTCCTCGCGGACCGCGCGGACGCCGTGCGCGAGCGCCGCGTTCAGCCCGCGCCCCGGAGAGTCGGGCACGATCCGGGCGCCGAGGGCCGACAGCTCGCGTCCGGCGAGCGGGTCGTCGGTGACGACGATCACCCCCCGCACCCACCGACTCGCCAGCGCCGCGCCCACCGTGTCCTGGGCGAAGGCGAGCGCGAGCGAGGCGCGGGGGCCGTCCCCCGCGGCGTCGGAGAGCCGGGTCTTGGCCCGTGACAAGGGCTTCAGCGGCACTACGAGGGTCCAGGTCACAGGGGCTCCGTTTGTTCCCACGGGCCTCATTCTGACCTGCTGTCCGGCTCGCCGAAGACGTGCGGGGTTACGGTGTCCTCGACAGACGGGGTGCCTGGAGCGACACTTGTGCGGCTGCCCGAACGGCAGCAAGCCAGCAGGTCAGCAGGGTCCAAGAGAGGATGTTCCGAGTGTCCGGCCGCAGAATCGGCTTCTGGTACCGCATGGCAGCGGTCTTGTGCAAACCGCCGCTGGTGGTTCTGTTCAAGCGGGACTGGCACGGAATGGAGCACATTCCCGCCGACGGTGGATTTATCACCGCGATCAATCACAACTCGTATCTCGACCCGCTCTCCTACGCGCACTTCCAGTACAACACCGGAAGGGTGCCGCGCTTCCTCGCCAAGGCCGCTCTCTTCAGAGGCGGCTTCGTGGGCACCATGCTCCGCGGCACCGGCCAGATCCCCGTCTACCGCGAGTCCACCGACGCCGCCAACGCCTTCCGGTCCGCCGTGGACGCCATCAACAAGGGCGAGTGCGTGGCCTTCTACCCCGAGGGCACCCTCACCCGGGACCCCGAAATGTGGCCCATGCGCGGAAAGACGGGCGCGGCGCGGGTCGCGCTGCTCACCAAGGCACCGGTCATCCCCGTCGCCCAGTGGGGCGCCAACGAGGCCGTGCCGCCGTACGCCAAGGAGAAGCGGGTCCGCCTCTTCCCGCGCAAGACGCTCAAGGTGCACGCCGGGCCGCCGGTGGACCTGTCCGGGTTCTACGGCCAGGAGCCCACCGCGGAGGTCCTCAGGGCGGCCACCGACACCATCATGGACGCCATCACCGACCTCCTCGCCGAGGTGCGCGGAGAGCGGGCGCCCGCCCAGAGGTACGACCGGCCCATCCGCCCCGGCACCGACGGCCCGCCGCTTCCGCTGGCCGATGAGGAGAGCAAGTGACGCGCTGCGCCGTCTTCGGCACCGGCTCCTGGGGCACCGCCTTCGCGATGGTGCTCGCCGACGCCGGCTGCGAGGTGACGCTGTGGGGCCGCAGGCCCGGTGTCGTCGAGGCCATCAACACCGGCCGCACCAATCCCGACTACTTCCCCGGAGTGCGGCTCCCCGACGGCGTGCGGGCCACCACCGACCCGGCCGAGGCCGCGGACGGCGCTGAGTTCACGGTCTTCTCCGTGCCCTCCCAGACGCTGCGCGGCAACCTCTCCGACTGGGCCCCGCTGCTGGCCGACGACACCGTGCTGGTCTCCCTGATGAAGGGCGTCGAACTCGGCACGGCCAAGCGGATGAGCGAGGTCGTCCAGGAGGTCGCCAAGGCGCCCGCGGAGCGCGTCGCGGTGCTCACCGGGCCCAACCTCGCCAAGGAGATCGCCGCCCGGCAGCCCGCCGCCGCCGTGGTGGCCTGCTCCGACGAGAGCGTGGCCCGCCGCCTCCAGACCGCCTGCCACACCGCGTACTTCCGCCCGTACACCAACACCGATGTGGTCGGCTGCGAACTGGGCGGCGCGGTGAAGAACGTCATCGCGCTGGCGGTGGGCATCGCCGACGGCATGGGGCTCGGCGACAACACCAAGGCGTCGCTCATCACCCGCGGCCTCGCCGAAACGACCCGGCTGGGCCTGGCGATGGGCGCCGACGCGCACACCTTCGCGGGCCTGGCGGGCATGGGCGACCTCGTCGCCACCTGCTCCTCCCCGCTCTCCCGCAACCACACCTTCGGCACCAACCTGGGCCGCGGGATGACACTGGAGGAGACCATCGCGGTCACCAAACAGACCGCGGAGGGCGTCAAGTCGTGCGAGTCCGTGCTGGATCTCGCCCGCCGCTACGACGTCGACATGCCCATCACCGAGACCGTCGTGGGAATCGTGCACGACGGCAAACAGCCGCTTGTCGCACTCAAAGAGCTGATGTCCCGAAGCGCCAAGGCCGAGCGGCACTGACGCCGCGCGGACCGCAAGGTAATCTCAACGCGATATGAGCAGCCAGACCCCTTCCCCAGGCCCTGTCCCGGCTTCCTCCGGAGGCGAGCGGCGGAAGCCGCGCGTCGCCGTCGTCTTCGGCGGCCGCAGCTCCGAGCACGCCATCTCGGTGGTCACCGCGGGCGCCGTGCTGCGCGCCATCGACCGTGAGAAGTACGACGTGCTGCCGATCGGCATCACCGCGGACGGCCGTTGGGCGCTGACCGCGGACGAGCCGGAGCGGATGGCCATCGCCAACCGCGAGCTGCCGAGCGTCGAACGGCTCGCAGAGTCCAGCGAGGGCTCGGTCGTCCTCCCGGTCGACCCCGGGAACCGCGAGGTCGTCTACAGCGAGCCGGGGGCGGTGCCCAAGGCACTGGGCGACGTCGACGTCGTCTTCCCCATGCTGCACGGTCCGTACGGCGAGGACGGCACCCTCCAGGGGCTGCTGGAGCTGTCCGGGGTGCCGTATGTGGGCGCCGGGGTGCTCGCCTCCGCGGTGGGCATGGACAAGGAATACATGAAGCGGGTGTTCGTCTCCTTCGGGCTGCCCGTCGGCCCGTACGAGGTGATCCGCCCCCGCGCCTGGGAGCAGGAACCTTCCGCCGCCCGCCGCAGGATCGTGGAGTTCGCCGAGGAGCACGGCTGGCCGCTCTTCGTGAAGCCCGCGCGCGCCGGCTCCTCCATCGGGATCAGCAAGGTCGACGACCCCGCGGACCTGGACGAGGCCATCGAGGAGGCCAGGCGCCACGACCCGAAGGTCATCGTGGAGGCGCTGCTGCGCGGCCGCGAGATCGAATGCGGAGTGCTGGAGTACGAGGACGGGCCGCGGGCCAGCGTGCCCGCCGAGATCCCGCCGGTCTCCTCGCACGCCTTCTACGACTTCGAGGCGAAGTACATCGACTCGGCGGACGGCATCGTGCCCGCGCCGCTCACCGAGGAGCAGACCCGGCGGGTCCAGGAGCTCGCGGTGGCCGCCTTCGAGGCGGCGTCCTGCGAGGGGCTGGTCCGGGCCGACTTCTTCCTGCTGGACAGCGGCGAGTTCGTGATCAACGAGATCAACACCATGCCCGGCTTCACTCCGATCTCGATGTACCCGCGCATGTGGCAGGAGAGCGGAGTGAGCTACCCCGAGCTGGTGGACCGGCTGCTCCAGGCCGCGCTGCGCCGTTCGACGGGGCTGCGCTAGCGGCGGCCGCGCCCGTCACTGCCGGCCGGGGCCGCGCTAGGCCACGCCCTCGGGCACCGTCTTCTTCACGCCCTGGGCGAAGTCGACCAGGGCGTTGATCTCGGGGGCGTACTTCCCGGGCACGGTCACCTCGACATACGCCCGGCGCAGCACCGTGGTGAAGCGGTAGCCGTCCTTCTGCTTCTCGGGGAGCCATGCGACGCCGTTCACCTCGACCGAGTCGGTCGAGGAATCCATCGCCCGCGGCCGGGGAACCCCGCAGCGCAGCCGCACGGCGGGCTCCCCCCACATCGCCGTGTAGTCCGAGGCGGGCTCGATGGTGCCCCGCTTCAGCCCGTTCACGGTACGGGGCAGCTCCTTGTGCAGCGCCCGGCACAATGACGCCGCCCGCGCGGGCGGCGTGGGAACCGCGGGCGCCTCGGCGTCGTCCGAATCCCCGGTGAAGGAGCAACCGGCCAACGGCACCAGGGCGAGCGCCACGGTGACGCACAGCGGAGCGAGCCTTCGCGTGGGACTACGGTGTGCGGAATTCACCCGCCGAGCATACGGGGGCGCTAGATATGGACGACCGGGCAGGTCAGGGTGCGGGTGATGCCTTCCACTTGCTGGACTTTCGCGACCACCATGCGGCCGAGCTCATCGACTGTGTCGGCCTGGGCGCGCACGATGACGTCATAAGGGCCGGTGACGTCCTCCGCCTGTATCACCCCAGGGATCTTGGAAATGATGTCGGCCACTGTCGAGGCCCTGCCGACCTCGGTCTGGATCAGGATGTACGCCTGTACCACGGAACCTCCAGGGCGGCTACGAGGATCATGTGGAGAGAAGGGACGCCACGGTACCGCGTCGCCATGCGGCGCGGGGAGACCCGCGCGGGGAGCGCGGCGGGGCGGCAAGTGGTCACGAGCACGAAGGGGCGATGGGATGAAGGGCACCGTGGGCGAGTTGGGGGAGTTCGGGCTCATCAGAGAGCTCACCTCCCGGCTCACCACCACCCCGGCGGTGAGGCTGGGGCCCGGTGATGACGCCGCGGTTGTGGCCGCGCCCGACCGGAGGGTCGTGGCCAGTACGGACGTCCTGCTGGAGGGCAGGCACTTCCGCCGGGACTGGTCCACCGCCTATGACGTCGGCCGTAAGGCCGCGGCCCAGAACCTGGCGGACATCGCGGCCATGGGCGCGGTGCCGACCGCTCTGCTGCTCGGCCTGGTGGTCCCCGCCGATCTGCCGGTGACCTGGCCGACCGAGCTGATGGACGGCATCCGCGACGAATGCCAGGTCGCGGGCGCGGCCGTGGTCGGCGGCGATGTGGTCCGCGGGGACACCATCACCGTCGCGATCACCGCACTGGGCGATCTGCGCAACCATGAACCGGTCACCCGATCCGGTGCCAAGCCCGGCGACGTTGTCGCCGTCACCGGATGGCTGGGCTGGTCGGCGGCCGGGCACGCGGTGCTCTCCCGCGGCTTCCGCTCGCCGCGGGCGTTCGTCGAGGCCCACCGCCGCCCGGAGCCGCCGTACCACGCCGGTCCGGCCGCCGCCGGGCTCGGCGCGACCGCGATGACCGATGTGAGCGACGGGCTGGTGGCCGACCTCGGGCATATCGCGGAGGCCAGCAAGGTCCGTATCGATCTGCGCTCGGCGGACATCGACATCCCCTCGCAGATGTCGGACATCGGGCAGGCGGTGGGCGTCGACCCGCTGCAATGGGTGCTCAGCGGGGGAGAGGACCACGCGATCGTGGCCACCTTCCCGCCCGACGCCAAGCTGCCGGCCCGCTGGAAGGTGATCGGCGAGGTGCTGAACCCCTCGGTGCTGCCCCAGGTGACGGTGGACGGAGCCCCCTGGGCACACGGGGGCTGGGACCACTTCGGCGACGGCAAGGGCACCGAGTGACCGTAAGAGCGCCTTATGACCATGAGGGTCATAAGGGCGGCGAGTGACCTATAAGGGCGCCGTATCAACCCCGGGGGTCTTACGGGCGGCGCTCGAGGGCGCCGGGCGACCGTGAGGGAGCCGAGGGGGCGCCGGGGACGCCGTGGGCGCCGAGTAGATTCGGCCCCATGGCCCTACCTCCGCGTGTCCCCCGCCCCTCCCCTGACGGCTCGGCGCCCGTGCGCGTCCTCACCGTCGCCGGATCGGACTCCGGCGGCGGTGCGGGTATCCAGGCCGACCTGAAGACCATGCTGGCCCTCGGCGCCCACGGGATGAGCGTCATCACCGCGGTGACGGCGCAGAACTCCCTGGGCGTCCAGGGCGCCTGGGAGCTGCCCGCGGAGGCCGTACGGGCCCAGTTCCGCAGTGTGGCCGACGACATCGGCGTCCAGGCGGTCAAGACCGGCATGCTGGCGAGCGCCGAACTGGTCGAGACCGTGGTCGCGCTGCTCGCGGACCTCCCCGTGCCGGTGGTGGTCGACCCGGTCGGGGTCTCCAAGCACGGCGACCCGCTGCTGGCCGTCGAGGCGCTCGACGCGGTCCGTACGAAGCTGCTGCCGACCGCGACCGTGGCCACGCCCAACCTGGACGAGGTGGCCCAGCTCACCGGCGTCCGGGTGGAGTCGGAGGAGGACCAGCGGCGGGCGGCCGGGGCGGTACTGGGCCACGGCCCGCGGTGGGCGCTGATCAAGGGCGGCCATCTGCCCGGCGGTGAGGCGGTGGATCTGCTCACGGACGGCACCGAGGAGCACTGGCTGCGGGCGCCCCGCCAGGACAACCGCCATACGCACGGCACGGGATGCACCCTCGCCGCGGCGATCGCTACGTATCTGGCGGGCGGATACGAGGTCCCTCAGGCCGTCACGGCGGCCAAGGAGTACGTCACGGGCGCCATCGCGGCGGGCTTCCCCCTGGGCGCGGGCATCGGCCCAGTCGACCACGGGTGGTTGCGGGAGGGATCCGGCTGAGGACCCGCGCGGACGCACGCGAAAGGCCGGTCCACGCCATAGGTGGACCGGCCTGTGCGAACGGCGGGGCGGCTAGCGCGAAACCTTGCCGGCCTTGATGCACGAGGTGCAGACGTTGAGCCGCTTCGGGGTACGACCGACCACAGCGCGCACCGTCTGGATGTTGGGATTCCAACGACGGCGGGTGCGGCGGTGCGAGTGCGAGATGTTGTTGCCGAAGCCCGGCCCCTTGCCGCAGACGTCGCAGTTGGCAGCCACGGGTTACTCCAAAGACGGGTCAACCTCGCTTCTCGCGAGGAGACAGGACACTTGAACGGATGCCCCGGGCGTTGCCTGAATCATGGAGGATTCGGCGGCGCCTGGGGGAATGGCCCGATTCGCATCGGGCAACCGGAGCAGCATACAACGGCCACTCCCGTACAACGAAACTATCATGGCTGCCCCGGCACCCGCCGAGGGCGGCGGCTACCCTGCGATGACGCTATGCCCGCCCCGCCCCAGCAGCCTCCGAGGAGGACCTTACGTGCCGCACACGCTCGACGCCGATGCGGTACGGAAATGGTGCGGACTGGCGCTGGACGCGCTGGGCCGGGCCCGTGCGGACATCGACGCGATCAATGTCTATCCGGTCGCGGACGGGGACACCGGCACCAATCTGTATCTGACCGTCGAGTCCGCCGCCCGGGCCGTGGACGCCGCCTTCGACGGCCACGCCGCCTCGGCCGCCGTCTCCCGCCCCACCCTCGCCGATGTGGTGCGCGCCATGGCCCATGGCGCGCTCATCGGAGCACGGGGCAACTCCGGCACGATCCTGGCGCAGCTGCTGCGTGGTATGGCGGACGTCCTGGCCGACGGCCCGGTGGAGGGGAACCCGGGCACGGGCGAGGCCGAGGGGCTGCGGCGGGCGCTGCGGCGCGCGGTCGACCTCGCCTACCTGGCGGTCGCGCACCCCGTCGAAGGCACCGTCCTTACGGTCGCCGTGGCCGCCGCGGAGGGCGCCGAGCGCGCCACGGGCGACGTCGCCACGGTGGCCCGCGCCGCCTACGAGGGCGCCCGCGCCGCGCTCCAGGCCACCCCCGGCCAGCTCGACGTCCTCGCCCGCGCCGGGGTGGTCGACGCCGGCGGCTACGGACTGGTGACGGTCCTGGGCGGGCTCGCCGAGGCCCTGTCGGGCGAGGCCCCCGCGGCGCTCGCGCCGGTCCGCCCCCTCGGTGGCGCCCTGGCGGCCGCCGGGCAGGACCCAGCGGGCTGTCCCGTCGACGGCGCCCCGGACGGCGGGCCCGGCTTCGAGGTGATCTACCTCCTGGAGGCCGATGACACGGCGGTGGCCGCCCTGCGGGAGCGCCTGGACGCCCTCGGCGACTCCCTGGTGGTCGTCGGCGGCGACGGCCTGTGGAATGTGCACGTCCATGTGGACGACGCGGGGGCGGCCGTGGAGGCGGGCATCCAGGCCGGGCGCCCGTACCGCATCAGGATCACCCACTTCGGCGGTGCCGCCGCCCGTAAGGCGGACGCCGACGGCCAGGACCGGCCGGGCCCGGCCGTCGTCCTGCCGGATCGGACCGGTGCCCAGGACTCCACGGCCGGCCCGCGCGCCGAGCGCGCGACCCGCGCCGTGGTGGCCGTCGTCCCCGGCGACGGGCTCGCCGCGCTGTGCGCCGAGGCGGGCGCGACCGCCGTCGCCACCCGCGCCGGGGAGCCGCCCGCCAGCGGTGAGCTGGTCGAGGCGGTCCGCCGGGCCGATGCCCGTGAGGTCGTACTGCTGCCGAACGACACCGAGCTGCACCACACGGCGGCCGCGGCCGCCGCCCAGGCCCGCGCCGAGGGCGTACGGGCCGCGGTGATCCCCACCCGCTCCGCCGTCCAGGGCATCGCCGCGCTCGCCGTCCACGAGCCCGGCCGCAGCTTCGACGAGGACGTGGTCGCCATGACCTCGGCCGCGGGCGCCACCCGCTACGCGGAACTGGCCGTCGCCGAGCGCCAGTCCTGGACCATGGCCGGGGTGTGCCAGGCCGGGGACGTCCTGGGCATGATCGACGGCGATGTGGCGGTGATCGGCTCGGAGCTGGCCGCGACCGCCGAGACGGTGCTGGACCGGATGCTGGCGTCGGGCGGCGAGATGGTCACGCTGGTGCTGGGCGCGGGGCTTGCGGACGAGGTCGCCGAACGGCTGGAGCGGCATGTACGGGAGGGGCACTTCGCCGTCGACACGGTCGTCTACCGGGGTGGTCAGCCCACCACGCCGCTGATCATAGGCGTCGAATGAGCCCGCCGGCCGGTGGACGTGGGACGACCCCGGCGGCTCATGGGCGGCGGATGGGCCCGGCCGTTCGGAGCCGTTGAGACCACCCCGGCGCCCGGCCGCGGGGTCGCCCCGCCCGAATCACCCCGCTCGTCATCCCCGTTTGTCACCCCCGTGGTGTGCAATGGACGGGTGCCCGTGCTGGATGAATCCCTGAAGAAGGTCCTGGGCGGCAACACCGCGAAGGTGATGGCCGACCATCTCGACCTGCACACCGTCGGCGATCTGCTGCACCACTATCCGCGGCGGTACGCCGAGCGAGGTGAGCTGACCCGGCTGTCGGACCTGCCCCTGGACGAGCATGTGACCGTGGTGGCGCAGGTGGCCGACGCCCGGGTGCATACGTTCAACGGCGGCCGGGGCCGGCGGCTCGAGGTCACCATCACCGACGGCAGCGGCCGTCTCCAGCTGGTCTTCTTCGGCAAGGGCGTCCATAAACCGCGGACCGAGCTCCAGCCCGGCACCCGTGCGATGTTCGCCGGGAAGGTCTCGGTCTTCAACCGCAAGCGTCAGCTGGCCCACCCGGAGTTCAAGGCGCTGGGCGAGGGGAGCGGCGCGGAGACCGTGGAGGCGTTCGCCAATCAGCTGCTGCCGCTGTACCCGGCGTGCAAGCAGATGGAGTCCTGGCAGATCCAGCAGGCCATCGACACCGTGCTGGGCCCGGCCGGCCATGAGGAGGCCGCGCTGGCCGGGCTGGTCGACCCGCTGCCCGACGGGCTCCGCGAGGGCCGGGGGCTGGCCACGCTCCCCGAGGCGCTGCGCAAGATCCACCGGCCGGTCACCAAGGCCGATATCGCGATGGCCCGGGACCGCCTGAAGTGGGACGAGGCGTTCGTCCTCCAGGTGGCGCTCGCCCGGCGGCGGCGGGCCGACGCCCAGCTGCCCGCGGCGCCCCGCAAGCCCGCCCCGGACGGGCTGCTGACCGCCTTCGACGCCCGGCTGCCGTTCACCCTCACCGAGGGCCAGCGCCGGGTCAGCGAGGAGATCTTCGCCGATCTGGCCACCGACCACCCCATGCACCGGCTGCTCCAGGGCGAGGTCGGCTCCGGCAAGACCATGGTCGCGCTGCGGGCGATGCTCGGCGTCGTGGACGCCGGGGGACAGGCGGCGATGCTCGCGCCCACCGAGGTGCTCGCCCAGCAGCACCACCGCTCGATCACCGAGATGATGGGCGAGCTGGCCAGTTGGGGGCTGTGGCGCGAAGCGCCTGCGCGGGAGGGCGGCACGCTGGGCGGTGCGGAGCAGGGCACCAAGGTGGTGCTGCTCACCGGCTCCATGGGCGCCGCGGCCCGCCGGCAGGCGCTGCTGGACCTGGTCACCGGCGAGGCCGGGATCGTGATCGGCACCCATGCCCTGATCGAGGACAAGGTCCAGTTCCACGATCTGGGGCTGGTGGTCGTCGACGAGCAGCACCGCTTCGGGGTCGAGCAGCGCGACGCCCTGCGCTCCAAGGGCAAGCAGCCCCCGCATCTGCTGGTGATGACGGCCACCCCGATCCCGCGCACCGTCGCCATGACCGTCTTCGGCGACCTGGAGACCTCCGTCCTGGACCAGCTGCCCGCGGGCCGCTCCCCGATCGCCTCCCATGTGGTGCCCGCCAAGGACAAGCCGCACTTCCTCAGCCGCGCCTGGGAGCGGGTGCGCGAGGAGGTGGCCGCCGGGCACCAGGCGTATGTGGTGTGCCCCCGGATCGGGGACGAGGGCGGCGACGAGGCGGAGGAGCCCAAGGGCGCGGCCCGCCCGTCCCCCGAGGACGAGGCCGAGAAGCGGCCGCCGCTGGCCGTCGTCGACATCGCCGAGCAGCTCACCAAGGGGCCGCTGAGCGATCTGCGGGTGGAGGTGCTGCACGGGCGGATGCAGCCCGAGGCCAAGGACGAGGTGATGCGCCGCTTCGCCGCGGGCGAGGTGGACGTCCTGGTCGCCACGACCGTCATCGAAGTCGGGGTCAACGTCCCCAACGCCACCGCCATGGTGATCATGGACGCCGACCGGTTCGGCGTCTCCCAGCTGCACCAGCTGCGCGGCCGCGTCGGCCGGGGCTCGGCCGCCGGGCTGTGCCTGCTGGTGACCGACATGCCCGAGGGCAGCCCCGCCCGGGCGCGGCTGGGCGCGGTCGCGGCCACGCTCGACGGCTTCGAGCTGTCCCGGATCGACCTGGAGCAGCGCCGGGAGGGCGATGTGCTCGGCCAGGCCCAGTCCGGGGTGCGCTCCTCGCTGCGGGTGCTCGCCGTCATCGACGACGAGGAGGTCATCGCGGCGGCCCGGGAGGAGGCGGCCGAGATCGTCGCCGCCGACCCGGAGCTGGCCGGATATCCGGAGCTGCGCACGGCGCTTGACGCCCTGCTGGACAAGGATCGCGAGGAGTTCCTCGACAAGGGCTGAGCCCGCGTGCGGGAGCGCGGCCACCGCACGCCGCCGTACGCCATATCGTGGAGGTGCGGCGGCCCCGCCCGGACGGGCGCGCGGTGCGCCGTTGCCCCGACCACCGCGAAGGACTGCCACCAACCATGACCCGCGTGATCGCCGGAGCGGCCGGCGGCCGGCGCCTGGCCGTGCCGCCGGGAAACGGCACCCGACCCACTTCGGACCGGGCGCGCGAGGGCCTGTTCTCCACCTGGGAGTCGCTGCTCGGCTCGCTGGACGGGGCCCGCGTCCTCGATCTGTACGGCGGCTCCGGCGCGATCGGCCTGGAGGCGCTGTCCCGCGGCGCCGCCCACGCCCTGCTGGTCGAGTCCGACCCGCGGGCGGCCCGTACGATCCGTCAGAACGTCCGGGCGCTCGGTCTGCCGGGCGCGGAGCTGCGCACCGGCAAGGCCGAACAGACCATCGCCGGACAGGCCCCGGTCACCGGCCCGTACGACGTCGTTTTCCTGGATCCGCCCTACGCGGTCACCGACGCCGAACTCCGCGAGATCCTCCTCACACTCCTGGGGAAGGGCTGGCTAGCTCCCGAAGCGCTGGCCACCGTTGAGCGGAGCACACGAGGTGGGGAGTTCGTGTGGCCTGCCGGATTCGAGGGGCTTAGAGCCCGTCGCTACGGCGAGGGCACGCTTTGGTACGGTCGCGCCGCCTCCGCGTGCGAGAACGCGTCATGACCGGACCCGAGAGCGAGGAACTTCCGTTGCGCCGCGCAGTCTGTCCGGGGTCGTTCGACCCCGTCACCAATGGACACCTCGACATCATCGCCCGTGCCTCCAAGCTCTATGACGTCGTGCACGTAGCCGTGATGATCAACAAGTCCAAGCAGGGCCTGTTCACGGTGGAGGAGCGGATGGATCTCCTCCGCCAGACCACCGAGGAGTACGGGAACGTCAAGGTGGAGGCGTTCCACGGCCTTCTTGTCGACTTCTGCAAGCAGCGGGACATCCCCGCGATCGTCAAGGGGCTGCGGGCCGTCAGCGACTTCGACTACGAGCTCCAGATGGCCCAGATGAACAACGGCCTCTCCGGCGTGGAGACGCTGTTCGTGCCCACCAACCCCACCTACAGCTTCCTCTCCTCCAGCCTGGTCAAGGAGGTCGCGGCCTGGGGCGGCGATGTATCCCATCTGGTGCCGCCGGTGGTCCTGGAGGCGCTCTCCGAGCGGCTCGGCCGGAAGTAGCGGCTGACGGGGCGTCAGCGGCTGTCCGGGAGGGGCCCGCTGGCCGTACAGTCGTCCCGTTCGTATCCCGTATCCATCCGTATCCAGACAGTCTGCGAGCACCCACAGTGGACGTGCAGAAGAAGCTCGACGAGATCGTCGATACCGTCGGCGGCGCCCGGTCCATGCCCATGTCGGCCTCGTGCGTGGTCAACCGCGCCCAGCTGCTCGCCATGCTCGAAGAGGTGCGCGCCGCCCTCCCGGACTCCCTGGCCCACGCCCAGGAGCTGATCGGCGGCCGGGACCAGATGGTCGAGCAGGCCCGCCAGGAGGCCGAGCGGATCATCGAGTCCGCACACGGCCAGCGCGCCTCGCTGATCTCGGACACCGAGCTGGTGCGGAAGTCCCAGGAGGAGGCCGACCGGATCCTCGCCGAGGCCCGCCGAGAGGCCGAGGAGATCCGCGTCGAGGCCGACGACTACGTGGACAGCAAGCTGGCCAACTTCGAGGTCGTGCTCACCAAGACCATCGGCTCGGTCGACCGCGGCCGGGAGAAGCTGCTCGGCCGCGCCCCCGGCGTCGGGGACGGCCTCGAGGAGCCCGACGAGGGCCCGGAGCGCAGCGCGGACCCCACGACGCTGCGGGAGCGCGCCGACGAGTACGTGGACACCAAGCTGGGGGCCGTCTCGGCGGTCCTGGCCAAGACGCTGGAGGCGGTCGGCCGTGGCCGCCAGAAGCTGCTCGGGGCCAGGCCCGCCGATGAGCTCGGCGCCCATATGGCGGCCCAGGACGAGGCCGGGATGGCGCTGCGGACCACCGATGACGACTATCTGGCGGACCTCGCCCAGTCCCAGGCGGCCGTCGCCCAGCCCGTGGCCCAGCCGGACCAGGCGGCCGCCGACGCCGCGTACTACGCCGCCACCGCGGCCTACCAGCAGCAGGACGCGTACGGCTATCAGCAGCAGACCTATGTACCGCAGCAGGACCCCTACGCCGCGCAGGGCGGCTATCAGCAGGACGCCTACGCCTGGCAGCAGCAGGCCCAGGCCCAGGGCTACGACCCGAACACGGCCTATGTGCCCCAGCAGCCCCAGGAACTGCCGCACCACCATCAGCAGCAGCCGGGCGCCGCGCTCGACGAGACCAGCCTGTTCGACACGAGCATGATCGACCTCGATCAGCTCCGCCAGTACGAGCAGGGTCGCTGAGCCCGCTCCCCACCAGGCCGCCGGAACCCCGTCCCCACCGGGCGGATTGGGTCTACGGCGGCCTGTCCAGTATCCTGGCTCTTCGGTCGCGTGTACGTCCGCGATCTCGGCTGCCCGATTCGTAGTGGATGATTCGGGTGGCCCGCCACAGCGTAGAAAGCAGGAAGCCCTGAACGCCCGCCTCGACCATCGTGCCCCTCTCGTGTTCGACACGCGCGAGCTGGGCCGGCGTCCTGGTGCGCTGAAAAGGATCTCCCGTTCCGTGGTGGCGCCCAAGGACCTCGGTATCGAGGTCATCGGGGTGCGGGAGGGCGCGACCGTCGAGCTGGACCTCCGCCTGGAGTCGGTCATGGAAGGGGTGCTTGTCACAGGCACCGCCCGTGCGCCGCTGACAGGGGAGTGCGTAAGGTGTCTGGAGCCGCTGGAGCGAGAGCTCGAAGCGGACTTCCAGGAGATGTACTCCTACCCCGACGCCGACGACCGGAGCCGCGACGCGGACACCGGCGACGACGCCGAGGAGGAGGACAGGCTCTTCCTCGAGGCCGACCTGTTCGACCTCGAACCCGTGCTGCGCGACGCGGTGGTGCTCGCACTGCCGTTGCAGCCGGTGTGCCGGGAGGACTGCCCCGGGCTGTGCGCCGAATGCGGCGCCCGGCTCGCGGACGACCCCGGCCACCACCACGACGCCGCCGACATCCGGTGGGCGGCATTGCAGGGACTCGCCGAGGCCATGAGGGACGGCGAGAAGGACAACGCACCCCGCAGTCGCGGGGATGACCCACAGGAGAAGTAGCCGTGGCTGTTCCGAAGCGGAAGATGTCGCGCAGCAACACGCGCCACCGCCGGTCGCAGTGGAAGGCTGCGGTCCCCACCCTGGTGGCGTGCGAGCGCTGCCACGAGCCGAAGCAGCAGCACATCGCGTGCCCGAGCTGCGGCACCTACAACCGCCGCCAGGTCCTCGAGGTCTGATCGGCGGGTGACAGGCTCTATGTCAGACGCCACTACGCCCCCGCGTAAGCGCGGTGAAGCGTCCCAGGCGGACACGGCCTCGTCTCACACGATCCTGGAAGGGCGGCTCGGGTACCAGCTCGAGTCCGCCCTTCTGGTGCGTGCGCTGACCCACCGCTCCTTCGCGTACGAGAACGGCGGGCTGCCCACCAACGAGCGGCTGGAGTTCCTCGGGGATTCCGTGCTCGGCCTGGTGGTCACCGATACGCTGTACCGCATCCACCCCGACCTGCCCGAGGGCCAGCTGGCCAAGTTGCGGGCCGCGGTGGTCAACTCGCGCGCGCTCGCCGAGGTGGGCCGCGGCCTCGACCTCGGCGCCTTCATCCGGCTCGGCCGGGGTGAAGAGGGCACCGGGGGCAGGGACAAGGCTTCCATCCTCGCCGACACCCTTGAAGCGGTGATCGGCGCGGTCTATCTCGACCAGGGGCTCGACGCCGCCGCGGAGCTGGTGCACCGGCTGTTCGACCCGCTGATCGAGAAGTCCTCGAACCTCGGCGCCGGCCTGGACTGGAAGACCAGCCTCCAGGAGCTGACCGCCACCGAGGGCCTCGGGGTTCCCGAGTACCTGGTCTCCGAGACAGGTCCCGACCACGAGAAGACCTTCACGGCTGCCGCCCGCGTCGGTGGTGTCGCGTACGGCACCGGCACCGGCCGCAGCAAGAAGGAAGCCGAGCAGCAGGCGGCCGAGGCCGCCTGGCGCGCGATCCGCGCGGCTGCCGACGAGGCCCAGGCGAAGGCCCAAGCGGCCGACGCCGAAACCGCCACCACGGCGGCGGACGGCGGAGCCGCCGCCGACACGGCCTCCACGGCACACTGATCGCCCTTCCCCGCACCGCCATGTCCGTACGTCCGTAACGCCTTTCACCGCCCCCGCGGCGGACGGCCCCCCCGGCCGTTCCGCCCGGGGGCGGTGAGGGCTCGAGGCCGAGGAGGCCCCCGTTGCCCGAGCTGCCCGAGGTCGAGGTGGTCCGCCGCGGACTGGAGCGCTGGGTCAGCGGCCGTACGGTCGCCGAGGTCCAGGTGCTGCACCCCCGCGCGGTCCGCCGTCACCTCGGCGGCGCGGAGGACTTCGCGGCCCGCCTCAGGGGCCGCCGCACCGGGGTCGTCCGCCGCCGCGGCAAGTACCTGTGGCTGCCGTTCGACGACGACGCGGCCGCCGAGTCGGTCCTGGCCCATCTCGGGATGAGCGGACAGCTGCTGGTCCAGCCGGCCGAGGCCCCGGACGAGAAGCATCTGCGCATCCGGGTCCGCTTCGCCGACGACGCGGGCACCGAGCTGCGCTTCGTCGACCAGCGCACCTTCGGCGGGCTCTCGCTGCACGACACCGTCCCCGGCGACCTGGAGGGGCTGCCGGATGTCATCGCGCATATCGCCCGCGACCCGCTGGACCCCGCCTTCGACGAGACGGCCTTCCACACCGCGCTGCGCCGCCGCCGCACCACGATCAAGCGCGCACTGCTGGACCAGTCGCTGATCAGCGGGGTCGGCAACATCTACGCCGACGAGGCGCTGTGGCGCTCCCGGCTGCACTACGACCGGCCGACGGCGACCCTCACCCGCCCGCGCGCCGCCGAACTCCTCGGCCATGTGCGCGAGGTCATGACCGCCGCGCTGGCCGTCGGCGGCACCAGCTTCGACAGCCTCTATGTGAACGTGAACGGCGAGTCGGGGTACTTCGAGCGCTCCCTGGACGCGTACGGCCGGGAGGACGAGCCGTGCCGGCGCTGCGGCACCGCGATGCGCCGCCGCCCCTGGATGAACCGCTCCAGCTACTTCTGCCCGCGCTGTCAGCGCCCGCCGCGCCCGGCCACCGCGGTCCGTCCGGCGTCCCGCGCGACCGCCGCCCCGCCGCTCCCGGCGCGCCCGGTGTCGTAGCGCTCCTGGGCCGTCAGCACCTCGGGCATCCGGTCCTCGACCAGATAGATCAGGGCCAGCAGCCGCTCGGCGACCGCGCTGCCCAGCGGGGTCAGCCGGTAGTCCACCCGGGGCGGGTTGGTCGGCTGGGCCTCGCGGTGCACCAGACCGTCGCGCTCCAGCGCGTGCAGCGTCTGGGACAACATCTTCTCGCTGACGCCGTCGACCCGCCGCCGCAGCTCGTTGAAGCGGAAGGTGCCCTCGTGGAGCGCGCCCAGGATGAGGCCGCCCCATTTGCCGGTGACGTGCTCCAGCGTGCCGCGCGAGGGGCAGGCGCGGGCGAACACGTCGAAGGCCAGGTTCTCCGCGTCCGCCGTGGAGGACGCTCCGCCAGTGCGTTCACTGTCCATGCACAACACCATACGCGCACTCAGCGCTGACTCCAGGGCTGCGCTTTCGCATGGTGAGTGTGCTGCTCGTGATGGGCGCATACGAAGCCCGGGGCGTATCGATACGCCCCGGGCTTCGTATATGAGCCGGATGCGGAGGTCCGCTCAGGGGGTCAGTAGCCGAAGTCCTGGGTCCACCAGGGGCCGCCGGTGCCGAAGTGCGCGCCGACGCCCAGCCGCTTGAACGAGCAGTTGAGGATGTTGGCCCGATGGCCGGAGCTGT
Source organism: Streptomyces malaysiensis subsp. malaysiensis (assembly GCF_040653035.1). Taxonomy (NCBI): domain Bacteria; kingdom Bacillati; phylum Actinomycetota; class Actinomycetes; order Kitasatosporales; family Streptomycetaceae; genus Streptomyces; species Streptomyces malaysiensis. The sequence goes on along the minus strand of NZ_JBEZNG010000001.1, from coordinate 22,703 downwards.
TCATCCAGGAGTCCATCACGGCCTGTGCGTCCGACTGGCCGCGGGCGATGTTCTCCCCGCCCAGGTCCAGGATGCCCGCGCTCTCGGCACGGTCCCAGGGGCTGTCGCCGTCGGGGCTGATGTGGTCGAAGAACTGGCGCAGGGACATGTCCTCGCTGAAGTCCTCGGCCAACTGGGCGAGTTTGGAATCGGCCGTCACGGGGGCGCAGCCGACCTTCTTGCGCTCCTTGTTGACGAGAGTGAGGACCTCGGCCTCCGAGGCGGCCTCGGGCCCGGCCGACCCTGCCGGGGGCTCCGGTGCGGTCGGCTCCGTGGTGGGGGTACCGGACGGCTTCCCTTGGCCGCGGCCCTTCGAGCCGCCGTTGCCGTTCCCGTTCCCGTTGTTTTCGCCCTTGCCGTTTCCGTTGCCGTTCCCGCCCTGCCGGCCGTTCCCGGGCGGCTCGGAGGCGCTCGGCTGCTCCGGGGGTGTGGTGGAGGGCGTCCCGGAGGGCTTGGAGGGAGTCGTGGAGGGAGTTGTGGAGGGTGCGTGAGCGCGGTCGTCACCACGGCTGGGAGGAACCGTGCTGCGATCGGTGGGGGCCGCGGACTGCGAGCCCTGTGTCTCCAGGCCGGAGTCGGTGGGACCCCCCGCCTGGACCTGTCCGGCGGAGTCATTGCCCCCGCCGATCTTGTAGGCGTTTCCCGGACCGAGTCCGGAGGCCATCGCCACGGCGCCGACCGCGACAGCGGCGGACACGCCCAACAGTCCGGTCCGGACCGGAGCGAGGGGGCTCCGGTGCGGTCCCCGGTGGCGGCCCGCGAGGGCCTCCTGTGCCGGGATACCGGGGGCAGATCGTCGATGGCGGCCCATCTCCTGCCTTCCTTGTGTGCTCGGCGTCAAAAGTCGCTCGAAATGTGTCACTCGTGTGCGCGAGCCATGTATCACTCGTGTGGGTGAGTCCTGTTGAGCCGGGACTGTACGCCATTCGGGCCCCAACGCGCCTGCCCACTGGGCAATTCGATGGTTTAGCGGCTGCTCGCGCGGGGGGTTAGCGTGCGCATATGAACGAAAGAGTCCGCCTCACCGTGTGGGTGCGCGGCCGTGTCCAGGGCGTCGGCTTCCGCTGGTACACCCGGGCCAACGCGCTGCGTATCGGGGGCCTCGTCGGCTTTGCTTCCAACCTCTCCGACGGGCGGGTGCAGGTGGTCGCGGAGGGCCCGCGTACGGAATGCGAACAGCTGCTCGAATGGCTCAGGGACGGCGACACGCCCGGGAAAGTCGAGGGAATCACCGAGATCTGGGACACACCTCGCGGTGGCTATGAGACCTTCGAGATCCGTTGATCAACTCGCCGGAGGCACCTTCCGCGGTGCCCCGCTGACCATGCCTTCCCTGCGCACGGTGAGCAGAAATGGGCTGATGGTTGCCAACGGCGCCGCTCCATGGAAGGCTGCCGTCACACGGAAGATCCCCCGACTGTCATGGGTCCTTTGGAGAAGGGCGGCAGAGTTCGCCGCCAGTGTGCTCTCGACCCCTGCGACCCCGTCGGCGTGTGATCGTGTTGACCCTCAAACCAATTGGTGAGACGCTGGAAGCCCCGCGCACCTTAACTGTTTGCCACCCAGCACGGTAGTAATTCGGCAGGCATCGCGGGTGCAAATCCCTCACGACCCACACCGCTTCGGTCGGTCACTCAGTGTGGAGGACCATCCATCATGGCAAAGGCGCTTCTCGGTTACGTCGGCGGTTCCGACCCCCGAGTCCTCTCCGAGATGCGACGGCTTCAGCAGCGCGTTCAGGATCTTGAATCCGAGCTCGTTCGGATTCAGGCCGAGAACGACGCACTGTCCGCCGCCGCTCGTCACGGCGACTCGCTGCTCGAAAGCATCGACGTATCCCAGGCGGAGCCTGCGCTCGCCTGACCCAGCCCAAGGGCCGGTCGGGCTGCATCGTCAGCCGCTTGAGAATCTTCAAGGGACGCCTCGGCGTCCCTTCGTCGTATCCCCAGTGTGCCTCCGAGCCACCCTTACCGACTGATGTGCCCCTCTCTCCCAGCGGTGAAACCGATCATTGCTGAAACCGAGAAAAAGCCGGGGCGGGTGCGCGGCACCACCGTTATGGGACGGTGCCGGAGGAAGGGTGGCGGGTAGAGTCCAAAGGCGTGCATCTCAAGAGCCTGACCCTGCGAGGGTTCAAATCCTTCGCCTCCGCCACGACGCTCCGGTTCGAGCCGGGTATCACCTGCGTCGTCGGCCCCAATGGCTCGGGCAAGTCCAATGTCGTGGACGCCCTTTCCTGGGTCATGGGCGAACAGGGTGCCAAGTCCCTGCGCGGCGGGAAGATGGAGGACGTCATCTTCGCCGGGACCACCGGCCGTCCCCCGCTCGGCCGCGCCGAGGTCTCGCTCACCATTGACAACGCCGACGGCGCGCTGCCCATCGACTACGCCGAAGTCACCATTACCCGGATCATGTTCCGTAACGGCGGCAGCGAATACCAGATCAATGGGGACACCTGCCGGCTGCTCGATATCCAGGAACTGCTCTCCGACTCCGGCATCGGCCGTGAGATGCACGTCATCGTCGGACAGGGCCAGCTCGACGGGGTGCTGCACGCCGACCCCACCGGCCGCCGCGCCTTCATCGAGGAGGCCGCGGGCGTCCTGAAGCACCGCAAGCGCAAGGAGAAGGCGCTGCGCAAGCTGGACGCGATGCAGGCCAACCTCGCCCGCGTCCAGGACCTCACCGACGAGCTGCGCCGCCAGCTCAAACCGCTCGGCCGGCAGGCCGCGGTGGCCCGGCGGGCCGCCGTCATCCAGGCCGATCTGCGCGACGCCCGGCTGCGGCTGCTCGCCGACGACCTGGTCACCCTGCGCGAGGCGCTGCGCGCCGAGATCGCCGACGAGGCCGAGCTCAAGCGGCGCAAGGAGACCGCGGAGACCGAGCTGCGCACCGCACAGCAGCGCGAGGCGGCGCTGGAGGAGCAGGTGCGGCGGCTCGCGCCTCGGCTCAGGGACGCCCAGCAGACCTGGTACGAGCTCTCGCAGCTCGCCGAGCGGGTGCGCGGCACGATCAGCCTGGCGGACGCCCGGGTCAAGAGCGCCACCTCCGCCCCCGGGGAGGAGCGACGCGGCCGCGACCCGGAGGACATGGAGCGCGAGGCGGCCCGCATCCGGGAGCAGGAGGCCGAGCTGGAGGCCGCCCTGGAGGCGGCGAGCCGGGCGCTGGACGACACCGTGGAGCACCGGGCCGAGCTCGAGCGGAGCCTGGCCCAGGAGGAGCGCCGGCTCAAGGACGTGGCCCGCGCCATCGCCGACCGCCGCGAAGGGCTCGCCCGGCTCCAGGGCCAGGTGAACGCGGCCCGCGGCCGGGCCGGTTCGGCGCGCGCCGAGATCGAGCGGCTGGCCGCCTCCCGCGATGAGGCGCGGACCCGGGCGACCGCAGCGCAGGAGGAGTACGAGCAGCTCAAGGCGGAGGTCGACGGACTCGACGCGGATGACGCGGAATTGGCGGAGCGCCACGAGGCCGCCAAGCGCGAGCTGGCCGAGGCGGAGGCGGCGCTGAGCGCGGCCCGCGAGGCCGCGACGGGCGCCGAGCGCGAGCGCGCCGCGACCTCCGCCCGCCATGACGCCCTCGCCCTCGGTCTGCGCCGTAAGGACGGCACGGGCGCCCTGCTGGCCGCCGCCGACCGCCTCAGCGGACTCCTGGGCCCCGCCGCCGAACTCCTCACCGTCACCCCGGGCTTCGAGGTCCCCGTCGCCGCGGCCCTGGGCGCCGCCGCGGACGCGATCGCCGTCACCGGCCCCCGCGCGGCGGCCGAGGCCATCCGCCTCCTCCGCGCCGACGACGCCGGCCGCGCCGCCCTGCTGCTGACGACGCCGGACGCCGAGGAGCCCTCGTCGGCCAACCTCGCGGTGCCCCCGTCCGCCACGCCGGAGCCGGGCGGCCCCTACGAGCCCGCGCCGGGTGGCGCCCGCGTGTCGGGCACACGCGCCGAGGGGGCCGCGCCGAGCGAGCCGGACCAGGGGCCCGCGCCGCGATCGACGGCCACCCCGGCGGCTCCCCGCGCTCTCGTTGGCCCGTTCGAGCCGGACTCGGTGCCGGGCGCCGCCGAAACGCCCACGGCCGGGGCCGGTTCCCCGGCTGCGGAGGGCTCCACCGATACGGCTGACGGCGCTGCCGCCGTGCCGGGCACGCGGTCCCCGGACGGTCCGGTGGCCGAGTCCTACGGCTCCGATGAGGGCCCTTGGCCGGGTGGTGCGTCGGAGCCTGGCGGTCCGGGCGCGCCGCAGGCCGTCGCCGATGCTGCGGGGGCGTCTCCCGGCACGGCTGAGGGCGCTGCCGCCGTGCCGGGTACGCGGGTGCCGGGTGCCGATTCCGTGGGCCGGGATGCCCCCGCGGCCGGGGCTGGTTCGCCCGCTGGTGCGTCTGAGGGTCTCACCGGGACGGCTGAGGGCGCTGCCGCCGTGCCGGGTACGCGGGTGCCGGGTGCCGATTCCGTGGGCCGGGATGCCCCCGCGGCCGGGGCTGGTTCGCCCGCT
>NZ_JBEZNG010000001.1:0-18084 GCF_040653035.1 Streptomyces malaysiensis subsp. malaysiensis | reverse complement strand
TGGTGCGCCTGAGGGCCCTACCGGGACGGCTGACGGCGCTGCCGCCGTGCCCGGTACGCGGGCGCCGGGGGCCGAGTCCGCGGGTCAGGGTGGCACGGAGGCCGTGAGCGGGGCCGGTGGGGAGGGGCGTGAGCCCCTTACGGGCTTCGGCGGTGTGCCGGCCGCGACCGAGCCCGGTGCCACGGTCGCCGCCGCGGGCGGGGCGTCCGCGGCGGTCGTTTCCGCACGGGTGCCGCAGCCCGCCGGGGGAGAGGCGGCCGTACCAGGGGACGAGCCGGGCGGGAGGGCCGCGGCCGTCGAAGCGTTGCCGCGGGTGGCGGACTTGGTGGACGGGCCCGCGGCGCTGCTGCCCGCCGTACGGCGGCTGCTCGGCGGCATGGTGGTGGTCGGGACCCTGGAGGAGGCCGAGGAACTGCTCGTGCGGCGGCCGGAGTTGACGGCTGTGACCGCCGAGGGCGATCTGCTCGGGGCGCACTTCGCGCAGGGCGGGTCCGCCGGGGCGCCCACGCTGCTGGAGGTGCAGGCGTCCGTCGACGAGGCGGCGGCTGAGCTCGAGCGGCTCGCCGTACGGTGCGAGGAGCTGGCCGGGGCGCAGCGCGCGGCCAAGGAGCGGCGGGGCGAGTGCCTGGCGCTGGTCGAGGAGCTCGCGGGCCGCCGGAGCGCGGCGGACCGGGAGAAGTCGCGGGTCGCGCAGTCCCTGGGCCGGCTGGCAGGGCAGGCGCGCGGGGCCGCCGGGGAGGCCGAGCGGTCGGCCGCGGCCGTCGCCAGGGCCGAGGAGGCGCTGGAGCGGGCCACCGAGGAGGCCGAGGAGCTGGCGGAGCGGCTGGCGGTGGCGGAGGAGGAAAACGCCGCGGGTGAAGGGGGCGTGGAGGAGCCCGACACCTCCGTACGGGACCGGCTGGCGGCCGACGGCGCCAACGCCCGGCAGACCGAGATGGAGGCGCGGCTCCAGGTCCGTACGCATGAGGAGCGCGTCAAGGGGCTCGCGGGGCGGGCCGACGCGCTCGACCGGGGTGCGCGCGCCGAGCGTGAGGCCCGGGCGCGCGCCGAGGAGCGGCGCGCCCGGCTGCGCCATGAGGCCGAGGTGGCCTGCGCGGTGGCCTCCGGCGCCCGTCAGTTGCTCGCGCATGTCGAGGTGTCGCTGGTACGGGCCGAGCGGGAGCGGGACGCCGCGGAGCGGGCCAAGGCCGACCGCGAGCGGGAGCTGGACGCGGCCCGCGGCCATGGGCGTGACCTCAAGAGCGAGCTGGACAAGCTGACCGACTCGGTGCACCGCGGCGAGGTGCTGGGGGCGGAGAAGCGGATGCGGATCGAGCAGTTGGAGTCCAAGGCGCTGGAGGAGTTGGGCGTCGAACCGGCCGGGCTGATCGCCGAATACGGCCCGGACCAGCTGGTTCCGCCGTCCCCGCCCGCCGAGGGCGAGGTGCTGCCGGAGGACCCGGAGCATCCGCGCAACCAGCCGGTGCGCTATGTGAGGGCACAGCAGGAGAAGCGGCTGAAAGCCGCGGAGCGCGCGTATCAGCAGCTGGGCAAGGTCAATCCGCTGGCGCTTGAGGAGTTCGCGGCGCTGGAGGAGCGGCATCAGTTCCTGAGCGAGCAGCTGGAGGACCTCAAGAAGACCCGGGCCGATCTCCTCCAGGTGGTCAAGGAGGTCGACGAGCGGGTCGAGCAGGTCTTCACCGAGGCGTACCGGGACACCGCGCGCGAGTTCGAGGGTGTGTTCTCGCGGCTGTTCCCGGGCGGGGAGGGGCGGTTGGTGCTGACCGACCCCGACAACATGCTGACCACGGGCGTGGATGTGGAGGCCCGGCCGCCGGGCAAGAAGGTCAAGCGGCTGTCGCTGCTCTCGGGCGGTGAGCGCTCGTTGACCGCCGTGGCCCTGCTGGTGTCGATCTTCAAGGCCAGGCCGAGCCCGTTCTATGTGATGGACGAGGTCGAGGCGGCGCTCGACGACACCAACCTCCAGCGGCTGATCCGGATCATGCAGGAGCTCCAGGAGGCTTCCCAGCTGATCGTGATCACCCACCAGAAGCGCACGATGGAGGTCGCCGACGCGCTGTACGGCGTCTCCATGCAGGGCGATGGCGTCTCGAAGGTCATCAGCCAGCGCTTGCGGTGACCGTTTCAATACTTGAAGTCAATACATTGCTGCCTGTGTCGGCATGCTGGAACGACTTCTTCGTCACACCCTATTGACTTCGAAACTTGAAGGAATAGTCTCTGCAACATTGCTTTTACCTTCAAGTGGTGGTCGACGCCTCGGCTGCCTCCGCTGGAAGGGCCAGCCGTCCCCCCACGTTCGGCAGCGCTGCCGAACGGGCGTCAGGAGTTCACGTTGTCCACCACCGTGCAGGCAGAGGGAGCCGAGGGCCGCAAGGCCCAGCCGGACCACCTCGGCCATGTCATCTTCATCACCGCAGCCGCCGCGATGGGCGGCTTTCTCTTCGGCTACGACAGCTCGGTGATCAACGGAGCGGTCGAAGCCATCCGCGGCAAGTACGACATCGGCTCCGCGGCCCTCGCCCAGGTCGTGGCCATCGCCCTGATCGGCTCGGCCATCGGCGCCGCCACCGCGGGCCGGATAGCCGACCGGGTCGGCCGGATCCGCGTCATGCAGATCGCCGCCGTCCTCTTCACGATCAGCGCGGTCGGCTCGGCGCTGCCCTTCGCGCTGTGGGACCTGGCGATCTGGCGAGTGCTCGGCGGCATCGGCATCGGCATGGCCTCGGTGATCGGCCCGGCCTATATCGCCGAGGTCGCCCCGCCCGCCTACCGCGGCCGGCTCGCCTCGTTCCAGCAGGCCGCGATCGTCGTCGGCATCGCCATCTCCCAGCTCGTCAACTGGGGCATCCTCAACCTCGCCGACGGCGAGCAGCGCGGCCAGATCGCCGGCCTGGAGGCATGGCAGTGGATGCTCGGCGTCATGGTCATCCCCGCCGTCCTCTACGGGCTGCTGTCCTTCGCCATCCCCGAGTCCCCCCGCTTCCTGATCTCCGTCGGCCGGACCGAGCAGGCCAAGGAGGTCCTGGAGGAGGTCGAGGGCAAGACCGTGGACCTAGATGTGCGGGTCGCCGAGATCGACCGGGCTATGCGCAGTGAGGAGAAGTCCACCTTCAAGGACCTCCTCGGCGGCCGGTTCGGTCTGCTGCCCATCGTCTGGATCGGCATCGGGCTCTCGGTCTTCCAGCAGCTCGTCGGCATCAACGTGGCGTTCTACTACTCCTCGACGCTGTGGCAGTCCGTGGGCGTGGACCCGAGCGGCTCGTTCTTCTACTCCTTCACCACGTCGATCATCAACATCCTCGGCACCGTGATCGCGATGATCTTCGTCGACCGGATCGGCCGCAAGCCGCTCGCGCTCATCGGCTCCGTGGGCATGGCCATCTCCCTCGCCCTGGTCGCCTGGGCCTTCTCGGCGCACCTGGTGGACGGCAAGCTGCCGCACGCCGAGGGCGTCCTGGCGCTGATCGCGGCCCACGCCTTCGTGCTCTTCTTCGCCCTCTCATGGGGTGTGGTGGTCTGGGTCCTGCTCGGCGAGATGTTCCCGAACAAAATCCGCGCGGCCGCCCTCGGTGTCGCCGCATCCGCCCAGTGGATCGCCAACTGGGCCATCACCGCCAGCTTCCCGAGCCTTTCGGACTGGAACCTGTCGGGTACGTACATCATGTACACGGCCTTCGCCGTGCTCTCGATCCCCTTCATCCTCAAGTGGGTGCCGGAGACCAAGGGTAAGGCGTTGGAGGAGATGGGCTAAATCCCCCCGCCGCCCGCTCCTCGTACCGGAGAACTGCCCCGCCTCAGTCCTTGAGGCGGGGCAGCACTCGTTCCGCGAACAGCCGCAGGGACTCCCAGCCCTCCTCGACCGGCATCCCGCCGCACAGCGGATGCAGCACCAGGCTCGCCGTCTCGCCGCCCTCCGCCGCCAGCGCCACGCACTCCTCGGGCGTGACGATGCGATAGACGCCCTCCTGGCGCAGCGCCGCCACGTCCTCGGCCCGTGAGCGCACCGCCGAGCGCACCGTGCCCTGCTGCCAGGAGGCGTACCTGCGCGCCTCGTACAGCAGATGGCCGCCGTAGCGCGCCCAGGCCCGGTCCGGGTCCTCGGACACATGCAGCAGCGGGGTGGCCGCCGGGGGCATCAGGCACCAGCCCTCGGTGCCGTACTCCGCGAGCCGCGCGTGGTAGTACGCCTCCAGCTCCGGCAGATGGGCGCTGGGGAAGAACGGCAGGCCCAGGCGGGCCGCGCGGCGGGCCGCCGCCTGGGAACTGCCGCCGATCAGCAGCGGCGGATGCGGCCGGGTGTACGGGCGCGGGGTGATCCGGACCGTGCGGCCCCGGTGTTCGAAGGGCTCGCCCGTCCAGGCCGCGAGCAGCGTCTCCAGCGCCTCGTCCTGAAGCGCGCCGCGCCGCTTCCACTCCTTGCCCTGGGCCTCGTACTCCTCCGGCCGGTAGCCGATCCCCGCCACCGTGATCAGCCGCCCGCCGCTGGCCAGGTCCAGCACGGCGAGGTCCTCGGCGAGCCTCAGCGGGTCGTACAGCGGCGCGATCAGCGCCGATACGGTGACGGTGATCCGGCGGGTGGCGCCCAGCAGCGTGCCCGCGAAGGCCAGCGGGGCGGGCAGCCAGTTGTCGGGGGACCCGTGGTGCTCCTCGGTCTGGAGGGTGGACAGACCCCGCTCATCGGCGAAGGCGGCCATCTCGAGGGCGGCGCGGTACCGCTCGGACAGGCCGCGCGGGGTCGCGTCGGGATCGACGAGGTTGAGGCGTACGACCGTGACGGGCATGCGGATGTCCTCCTTCGTCGAGGATGCGGCAGCCGGACCGTAGCTGACGGACCGTCAAATCGCCACCGTCATGGGCCGTTCGGCCCATCGCATGGGCACGGCCGGGACGGATGACTCATGCGCCTGGGACTCGGGGCGGCCGATCGTAAGGGTCGGCCCGCAACCCGGGCCGCAGCCCGCATACGCCAACTCAGGAGGGGCGCGTGACGATCAGCACGGGGGAATCGCTCATCACCGCGGCAGACATCGACGACCTCATCAACCGGGTCCGGCACACCGCCGGTGACCCCGGGGACCTGGAATGCGCCAAGGCCGCGCTCTTCTCCGGCCCCGGCCCGGACCCCGAAGCCGCACGGCTCGTCCGGCAGCGGCTGCTGGTGGTCGCCCTCCACTACGGAGGCGCGCTGCTGGCCAAGCTGCTCAGCCGGCTCAGCCCCCGCGAGACCGCGATGGTGCGCCGTTACGCACACCGGCTCGCCAACTTCCTGGACACGCTGGAGGTCTGGGCGGCGCAGCCCATCATGCTCGCCCTGATGCGATTCGGACTGCCTTACGGAGAGGCGGAGTCGATCGCCGTCGCCGTACTGCTGCTCGTGGGGTGAGCGTCCCCTCCTGGCACCGCCGATGGAAACGGGGGTGCTAGGAGGTCACCGGTTCGGGTGGGCCGGGGCATCTACGCACTTCACGGCCGCGGTGGCGGGTAGTGCTCGGGCGAGACACAAGGAGAACGACCATGCGCCCTACCCGAATCCGCACGGCGATCGCACTCGGCCTGAGCGCCGGGGCCGTCATGTGGACCGCGGCCGCCTCCCCCGCCACCGCCTCCTCCCCGGCCGCCGCGTCCGGGGACACGGCCTGGCGGGAGGCGGGGCACTACGACACCACCGCCGCCTGCAAGCGCGCCGGTAAGACGGGCATCCAACGGCACAAGTGGGACGAGTACAAATGCCGCCCCGGCCGCAACGACAACTACGTCACGCTGTGGGTCAGAGGCGGCGGCTCCGGCGCGGCGCGCGCCCTGAACACCGGCTGAGATGCGCCATGCGGCACTGCCGAGGGACCGCGCCGTGCGCGCCGCGGGCGGGGCCTCGGCACTGATCGTGGTGGTCCTGGCCGTATGGGTGGCCGGGCTGCTGCGGGTCAACGACCAGTGGCTCGCGCTCGCCTACCCGCACCCCCGGGGCGCCGCCGTGCTCACCAGGGTCGCCGTGGGCGTCCCGGTGCTCGGCGTCGGAGTGCTGCTGCTGGCCGAGCGCTCGGCCCGGCGCTACGGCGGCGTCCTGCTGGTGGCGGGCGGCCTGTGGCTGCTGCCCTCGGCCGCGGCCGGGCTGCTGGGCCTGGCCGACCTGGGCACCACCGGCGCCGTACTGTCCCTGCTGCTCGCCGCCGCCAAGATGGCCTGCCGCCCGCTGACCGTGCTGCTGCTGCCGCTGTGGCTCTTCCCGCGGGGCGGGCGCAGGCGGTGGCAGTGGTGGGTGATCAGCCTGGGCGCGTCCGGCTACTGGCTGGGGTTCGCGGGGCTGTGGCTGATCAGCGAGCCCCGGGTGGGCTCCGTGTCCAACCCGGCGTTCGCCACCGCGGGCGGCCAGTGGGCCTTCGACCACCTCGACGCCTACGCCGAGGCCGAACCCTGGGTGCTGCGCAGCGTCGCCGCGGCCGTGACCGCCGCCCTGTGCTGCCGCGCCGCCCTCTCGCGCGGCGCCGAGCGGCGCGACTGGGCGCTGCTGGCCGCCGCCTACCCCGCCTGCGTCTCGCTCCTGCTGTCCCAGTGGGGCGAGGGCGTGCCCACCATCGTGGCCCGCACCGCCGGCAGCGCCGTATGGGCCGCCGCGATCTGCCTCGGCGTCGCCCGCACCGGCATATGGCGGCTGGACCGCTCCACCAGCCACCGCCTCGCCCGCGCCTTCGTCCTCACCTCCCTGGCCGCCGTGGTGGTCTGCACGGTCGTCGCCGTCCAGGCCGGACTGCCCTCGGTACGGAGCGGGGCCACCACGATCACCGCCGGATGCGCCCTGGTGCTGGGCTGGGGGCTGCGGCCCAGCGCCCGCTGGCTCACCCTCTGCGTCGAGCGCGCCTTCTACGGGCCCAGGGCCCGCCCGCACGAGGCCGTGAGCGCCCTCGCCGTACGCCTCCAGCAGGCCCCGCACCCCGGCGAGGTGCCGCAGCAGATCTGCCGCAGCGCCGTGGAGGACCTCGGCGTCTCGGGCGCCGCCGTCAGCGTCGACACCCGCGCCGGGCCCCGGCGGCTGGCCTCCGCGGGGGCTCCGCTGACCGGTCCGGTCCAGACGTTCCTGCTGCGCCACCACGGCCGCACCGTCGGCCGTCTGGAGGTCTCCCGCGACGGCTCCGGCACCCCGGCCGAACGCGACAGCGGGCTGCTCTCCGTCCTCGCCGACCAGGCCGCCCCCGCGCTCGCCGCGCTGCGCCTGGCCGAGGAGGCCCAGGCCGCCCGCGAGCGCCTGGTGCTCGCCCGTGAACAGGAGCGCCGCAGGCTGCGCCGGGAGATCCACGACGGACTCGGCCCCCAACTGGCCGCCGTAAGGCTGCGCCTGGACATCGCACAGACCTCCTGCCCGCCCGGCCACCCCGCCACCCCCCAGCTGTGCGAGGCCGCCGAGACGCTCGCCGAGGCCCTGGTCGAGGTGCGCCGCATCACCGCGGGCCTGGCCCCGGCCGCGCTGGCCGAGCGCGGACTGGCCGGTGCGGTACGGGACCTGGCGCACCGGCTGGGCGTCGACGGCCTGCGGGTCGGCGTGGCCAGCCGCCCCGCGGCGCTGCCCCCGCTGGCGCCCGGCGTCGAGACGGCCGCGTACCGGATCGCCTCGGAGTCGTTGACCAACGCCGTACGACACGCCCGGGCCCGCCAGGTGAGCGTCGAGCTGACCGCGGGCCCGGACACCCTCGAGGTCAAGGTCACCGACGACGGGAGCGGACTGCGCGAGACCGCGGTGCCCGGCGTCGGCCTCGCCTCGGTCACCGAACGCGCCGAGGAGATCGGCGGCTCCTGCTCGGTGACCGGATCGGAGACCGGCACGGTGGTGCACGCGGTGCTGCCACTGGCCGGGCCCGGCGAGCACGGCAACCCCGAGGAGCGCAGGAAGCCCACGGGACACGAGGCGTGCCGGGCACTGCTCAAGACGAGCAGACCGGTGAGCAGGGCGCCTTAGGACTCTTGGGTGCCAGCCGCCTTGGGGCGAGTTATGGGTGCCTCGGAGCCTTCGGGGGCCAACCGACGTGGGCCAAGGGGAGCCTCGCAGCCGCCGGGCGCTTGGTCGTACCGGCCGGGTACCGCCCATCGGCAACTGGGCAAGCCGAAGGGTGCCGTAGAGCATCCGGGCGCTTGGTTCTTCCGGCGAGTGAGCCGAAGGGGCGCGTCGCTGTCGAAAGGGAGAGCGCGCGGAGGCCCCTGAGGAACGAAGGGGCCGAGCACGGTCGACCGTCGACAGCGACTAAAGCGCCCCGGAGGCGAACCGAGCCTCAAAAAAAGAAAGAAGGAGCGAAGCGTGGCGCAGTGGCGGGTGTTGCTGGTGGACGACCATCCCCTTTTCCGGGAGGGCTTGGCCGCCGCCGTGAACCTCGACGATGCTTTCGCCGTCGTCGGCCAGGCGGCCTGCGCGGACGGCGCGATAGCCGAGGCCGTGCGTACCGAGCCGGATCTGGTCGTCATGGACCTGGGCCTGCCGGGCCGGTCGGGGCTGGAGGCGACCCGGCGGATTCTGTGCGATCACCCCGAGACCCGGGTGCTGGTCATGACGATGTCCGAGGACGACGACAGTCTGCTGGCCGCCGTGCGCGCCGGGGCCCGTGGCTATCTCCTCAAGGGCGCGGGCCGGGACGAGATCCTGCGGGCGCTGCACACCGTGGCGCGCGGCGGCGCGATCTTCAGCCCGCGGATGGCCGAGCGGCTCGGGGCGCTGGTCGGGGCCTCCGGTTCGGCGTCGGCGAAGGAGGCGTTCCCGACCCTGACCGCCCGGGAGCGGGAGGTGCTGGATCTGCTCGCGGCCGGACTGGGCTATCGCCAGATCGCCCAGCGGCTGGTGGTGACGGACAAGACGGTGCGCAATCACGTCGGCTCGATCTTCGCCAAGCTCCAGGTGCACGACCGCGCGCAGGCGATCGTGCGCGCCCGGCAGGCCGGTCTGGGAGGCGAATGACTCGCTTCCCCTCGTGGCTGATACTGGGGGGCGTTATGGAATACCTCATCCTTGCCGTAGTCATCGCTGTGGTCGCGGTTGCCGCGATCAGCGGGCTCGTGATCAGCGGCCGCAAGAAGAAGCGGCTGCCCCCGCCCCCGCCCAGCAGCCCCACCGTCACCGCGCCGCCCGCCGAACCGCACGTCGGCGAGGAGGCCGAAACCCCGCGTGAGGAACCACGCAGAACCATCGAGGAGGTGGATCTTCCGGGGGCCGGGGCCCCGGCCGCCACCGCGGAGGCACCCGCCCCCGAGGTCCCGCCGATCGAGGTCCCGGAGCCGACCGCCGGCCGGCTGGTGCGGCTGCGCGCCCGGCTGTCCCGTTCCCAGACCACTCTGGGCAAGGGGCTGCTGACGCTGCTGTCCCGGGAGCACCTCGACGACGACACCTGGGAGGAGATCGAGGACACGCTGCTGACCGCGGACGTCGGTGTGGCGCCGACCCAGGAGCTGGTCGAGCGGCTGCGGGAGCGCGTCAAGGTGCTCGGCACCCGTACCCCCGACGAGCTGCGCGGGCTGCTGCGGGAGGAGCTGCTGCGCCTCATCGGCACCGAGGCCGACCGTTCGGTGCACACCGAGAGCGGTGTGGGCGTGAACGGCGAGGAGAAGCCGGGCGTCGTCATGGTCGTCGGCGTCAATGGCACCGGTAAGACCACCACGACGGGCAAGCTGGCCCGGGTGCTCGTGGCCGACGGCAAGTCGGTGGTGCTCGGCGCGGCCGACACCTTCCGCGCGGCCGCCGCCGATCAGCTCCAGACCTGGGGCGAGCGGGTCGGTGCCCGTACGGTGCGCGGGCCGGAGGCCGGCGACCCGGCGTCGGTGGCCTTCGACGCGGTGAAGGAGGGCATCGCCGAGAGCGCGGATGTCGTCCTGATCGACACCGCCGGGCGGCTGCACACCAAGACGGGTCTGATGGACGAGCTGGGCAAGGTCAAGCGGGTCGTGGAGAAGCACGGCGCGGTCGACGAGGTGCTGCTCGTCCTCGACGCCACGACCGGGCAGAACGGCCTGGTGCAGGCGCGGGTGTTCGCCGAGGTGGTGGACATCACCGGCATCGTGCTGACCAAGCTGGACGGCACCGCCAAGGGCGGCATCGTGGTCGCGGTCCAGCGTGACCTCAACGTCCCGGTCAAGCTGGTGGGGCTGGGCGAGGGCGCGGATGATCTCGCGCCGTTCGAGCCGGAGGCGTTCGTCGACGCGCTGATCGGCGGCTGAGGCCCGTGGTGGGGGGAGTACCGATAGCGCGCCGGACGGGCCGGGGTTGACTCCCGGCCCGTCCGGCGTTTCGCGTCAGGAGGGGGCGCCGTTTCAGGCCCAGGACCGTACCCGCGTCCCGTGTCACGGGGCGGCCGCCTCAGGCCCCTGCCCGGTGGCTCAGATAGGCGAGCGTGCCCAGGACCAGCCGGGCGTGCGGCGGACGCGCGGTGTCGAGGGTCGGCGGGCGCAGCCAGCGGACCGGTCCGAGGCCGCCGAGGTCCGAGGGCGGGGCGGTGATGTGGTCGCCCGGGCCGAGGCAGTTCAGATCGAGCTCGGCGTCGTCCCAGCCCATGCGGTACAGCAGCTCGGGGAGTTCGGCGGCGGCGCCAGGGGCGACGAAGAACTGGGCGCGCCCGTGCGGGGTGACGGCCACCGGGCCGAGTGGCAGCCCCATCCGTTCCAGCCGGACCAGCGCGTGCCCGCCCGCGTACTCGGACACCTCCAGGATGTCGAACGAGCGGCCCACGGGCAGCAGCACGGCCGCCCCCGGGACCCGCTCCCACGCGGCCGCGGCGTCGTCCAGGGTGGCGCCCGCGGGAACGCCGGGGGTGAAGGTCAGCGGATGCGCGCCGGGGGAGGAACAGCCGTGGTCACCGCATGAGCATTCGTTTCTGCCGCCCCCCGAGCCCCGTGTCGCCCGCGCGCCCGGCACCACGTCCCAGCCCCACAGACCGGTGTACTCCGCCACCGTCGTGGACTCGGACGTACGGCCGCGGCGCCGTGAGCCGGACCGCATGTCCCGGATGCCGCCGATCGTGAAGTCCATGCCCCCTCCAACGGGTCCCGCTCTCGATGGTTACGAGCCGAAGCGCCACGATGACACTCCGTCGCCGGTGAGGGCGCGGCGGTGTGCGCTCCGATGTGACGGAGGTGGTGGGACGCGACCCGTGCGCCCCCGCTTGCACCCCTGCATCTGTTCCCGTCGCCCTGGTGTCAAGTGAATCGTGGGAAACGGCAACCGGGTTCATTCGAAGGGGTGGCGAATGGTGGCGTTTTCGGGAACCGCCTCGCCGGAGGCGTGATCGTAGGATTACTTTCAGTGCGCAGTCCCTGGATATGGCGCTCGCTCGAATACGAGCTGACGATGGGCGGATTACGGATCGGTACATGCCACTGGCATGAGGCCGTTCTCCGTCCGGACGGTTGATGCGCCTCATCCCGGGGACAACTGACCGTGACAGACGGCATTCTGGTGGCGGTCCGGGAAAATTCGTGGGATGGGGGCGTTCCGGGTGGGCGACGGCGGCGGCGGTGCTGGGAAGCGCCCCAATGCGCAATTGGGGTCGTGGTTCGTGCGCAGCGGCTGGTCGAAGGGGGAGCTGGCGCGCCAAGTGAACCGCAGAGCGCGGCAGTTAGGCGCCCACCACATCAGTACCGACACCTCGCGGGTGCGCCGCTGGCTGGATGGTGAGCAGCCCCGGGAGCCGATTCCGCAGATTCTCTCCGAGCTGTTCTCCGAGCGCTTCGGCTGTGTGGTGGGCATCGAGGACCTCGGGCTGCGCGCCGTCCACCGGTCACCGTCCGTGTCCGGGGTGGACCTTCCCTGGGCCGGGCCCGAAACGGTCGCGCTGATCGGCGAGTTCTCCCGCAGCGATCTGATGCTCGCCCGCCGCGGCTTCCTCGGCACCTCGCTCGGGCTGTCCGCGGGCCCCGCCCTCATCGAGCCGATGCAGCGCTGGCTGGTGCCCTCGCCGGGCGGGCAGCCCGGCGGCGCCAAGGCGGCGGGCGGCGGGCGCACCCGCCGGGTCTCCCGGCTCTCCGAGCCCGAGCTGGAGCTGCTGGAGTCCACCATCGTGATGTTCCGCGCCTGGGACGCCCAGTGCGGGGGCGGGCTGCGCCGCAAGGCGGTGGTCGGCCAGCTGCACGAGGTCACCGACCTGCTCCAGGAGCCGCATGCGGACGCGGTCTCCCGGCGGCTGTTCAAGGTCGCGGGCGAGCTCGCCCAGCTGGCCGGGTGGATGAGCTACGACGTCGGGCTCCAGCCCACCGCGCAGAAGTACTTCGTGCTCGCCCTTCACGCCGCCAAGGAGTCCGGGGACCGCCCCCTCGGCTCGTACATCCTCTCCAGCATGAGCCGCCAGATGATCCACGTCGGGCGGCCCGACGACGCGCTGGAGCTGATCCACCTCGCCCAGTACGGCAGCCGGGAGAACGCCACCCCGCGCACCCAGGCCATGCTGTACGCGATGGAGGCCCGCGCGTACGCCAACATGGGCCAGCCCAGCAAATGCCATCGCGCGGTGAAGATGGCCGAGGACAGCTTCGCCGATTGCGCCGGGGGCGACGGCGACCCGGACTGGATCCGCTTCTTCTCCGAGGCCGAGCTCAACGCGGAGAACGCCCACTCCTACCGCGACCTCGCCTATGTCGCCGGCCGCAGCCCCACCTACGCCAAGATGGCCGATCCGGTGATGCGCAGGGCAGTGCGCCTCTTCGGCCAGGAGATCGAGAACGACGCGGGCCCCCAGCGTTCGTATGCGCTCAACCTGATCGGGATGGCCACCGTCCACCTGCTCCAGAAGGAGCCCGAAAAGGCCGCCGCGGTCGCCCATGAGGCGCTGCCGCTCGCCAAGCGGGTGCGTTCGGAGCGGGTCAACAACCGGCTGCGCAAGACCGTGGACACGGCGGTGCGCCAGTTCGGCGACGTACCGGAGATCACCGACCTCGGGGAGCGACTGGCCACTCTCATGCCCGACAACCCGGAGACGACGGGTCCGGGCCGGGCCGTCTGAGCACTCCCGGCGATGATCGCGACACGGTAACGGAGGGTTCCGCCCCGCCCACCGCGGTTCATCGGCACGTAACACTCCCGCGTCCTTCGTCACTGCGGTGAAACATCGGGTGGCATCGGCTGAAACGGCGCTGCGCCAACCTCAAGGCGAATACCGGCCCCCCGATGTCCTGCCCGCACGGGCCGTCGTTTCGAGGAGACGTCCACATTGAATGGCGCAAATACCGCGTTCGTATTGATCAGCGCCGCGCTCGTGATGCTGATGACCCCCGGCCTGGCCTTCTTCTACGGCGGCATGGTGCGGGTGAAGAGCGCCCTGAACATGCTGATGATGTCCTTCATCTCGCTCGGCGTCATCTCGCTGCTGTGGGTGCTGTTCGGCTACTCGCTCACCTTCGGCGATGACATCGGCGGCGGGCTGCTGGGCAATCTCGACCACATCGGCTTCAAGGGCATCGACCCCACCTCGCTGTGGGGCGAGAAGCCCGACGCGATTCCGGTCCTGGCCTTCGCGCTCTTCCAGCTGATGTTCGCGGTGATCACCCCCGCGCTGATCAGCGGAGCCGTCGCCGACCGCGTCAAATTCGGCGCCTGGACGCTCTTCATCACGCTGTGGTCCACGGTCGTCTATTTCCCGGTCGCGCACTGGGTCTGGCAGGCCGACGGCTGGCTGTTCAAGAGGGAGGTCATCGACTTCGCGGGCGGCACGGCGGTGCACATCAACGCGGGCGCCGCGGGCCTGGCCGTGGCCCTGGTGCTCGGCAAGCGCATCGGCTTCAAGAAGGACCCGATGCGCCCGCACAACCTGCCGCTGGTGATGCTCGGCTCCGGTCTGCTGTGGTTCGGCTGGTTCGGCTTCAACGCCGGCTCCGCCCTCGCCGCCAACGGGACGGCCGCCAACATGGCCTTCAACACCCAGATCGCCACCGGTGTCGCCATGCTCGGCTGGCTCGCCTACGAGCGCATCCGGCACGGCGCCTTCACCACGCTGGGCGCCGCCTCCGGCGCGGTCGCGGGCCTGGTCGCCATCACCCCCTCGGGCGCGGCGGTGAACGCCTGGGGCGCCATCGTGATCGGTCTGGTGGCCGGCGTCGTCTGCTCCTGGGCCGTCAGCCTCAAGTACAAGCTGGGCTACGACGACTCGCTCGACGTGGTCGGGGTGCACCTGGTCGGCGGCCTCATCGGCACCCTCCTGGTCGGCGTCCTCGCCACCGACGGCGTCGGCGGCGCGGCCCAGCTGGGCAGGCAGGCCCTCGGCGCCTTCACGGTGCTGATCTACTCCTTCGTCGTCTCCTGGATCCTCGCCAAGCTCATCCACATCACCATCGGCTTCCGGGCCAGTGAGGACGACGAGCTCGGCGGCGTCGACCAGGCGTTCCACGCCGAGACCGCCTACGACTTCAGCGCCGTCGGCGCATCGCCCCGCAGTAGTACGGTGCCCGCTTCCGGCCAGGGCGCGTCCGCGCCGCAGAAGCCGCACAACAAGAAGGTGGACGCGTGAAGCTCATCACCGCAGTGGTCAAGCCGCACCGGCTCGACGAGATCAAGGAAGCGCTCCAGGCGTTCGGCGTCCAGGGCCTGACCGTCACCGAGGCCAGCGGCTACGGCCGGCAGCGCGGCCACACCGAGGTCTACCGGGGCGCGGAGTACACCGTCGACCTGGTGCCCAAGGTGCGCATAGAGGTGCTGGTCGAGGACGAGGACGCCGATGACCTCATCGACGTGGTGGTCAAGGCGGCCCGCACCGGAAAGATCGGGGACGGCAAGGTCTGGAGCGTCCCCGTGGAGACCGCCGTCCGGGTGCGCACCGGGGAGCGCGGCCCGGACGCCCTCTGAGGGCCCGGCCGTTCAGGGCCCGCCACGATCCGGACAGCCAGTGGCACGCGGACAGGGAGCCGAGTTGACGGAAAGCCTCGAGACCATGACCGACACCACCGACTCGGGGCCCGGCGGCTACGCGGCGGCCCGGCTGCGACTCCTCCAGGAGGGGTCGCGGTCCGGGCCGCCGCGCCGTTCCGCCCTGGCCGACCTCACCGACCAGTGGCTGGCCGCGCTGCTCACCGGCGGCGTGGAGAGCGCGGGGATCGGCCGGGGCGCCGCCCTGGTGGCGGTCGGCGGCTACGGACGCGGTGAACTCTCCCCGCGCAGCGACCTCGATGTACTGCTGCTGCACGACGGCACCGCCGACCGCTCGGCCCTCGCCGCGCTCGCCGACCACATCTGGTACCCCGTCTGGGACATGGGCCTCGCCCTCGACCACTCCGTGCGCACCCCCGACGAGGCCCGCGGCACGGCCGCCGAGGATCTCAAGGTCCAGCTCGGCCTGCTCGACGCCCGCCATATCGCGGGCGACGCGGCGCTCACCGCCGATCTGCGCACCGCTGTCCTCGCCGACTGGCGCGCCCAGGCCCCGCGGCGGCTGCCCGAGTTGCACGCGCTGTGCCAGGAGCGCGGCGAGCGCCACGGTGAGCTCCAGTTCCTGCTCGAACCCGATCTGAAGGAGGCCCGCGGCGGGCTCCGCGACGCCACCGCGCTGCGCGCCATCGCCGCCTCCTGGCTCGCCGACGCCCCCCGCGAGGGCCTCGACGAGGCTCGCGGGCGGCTGCTGGACGCCCGCGACGCGCTCCACCTGTCCACCGGCCGTGCCACCGAGCGCCTCGCGCTCCAGGAGCAGGACCAGGTCGCGGGCGCCCTCGGGCTGCTGGACGCCGACGCCCTGCTGCGCCAGATCTACGAATCGGCCCGGATCATCTCCTACGCGAGCGATGTCACCTGGCGCGAGGTGGAGCGGGTGCTGCGCGCCCGCTCGGCCACCCGGCCCCGGCTGCGGGCACTCCTCGGCGGCCGGGGCGGACGCGGCGGCGGAAGCGGCCCGGACGCGGGGGAGCGCAGTCCGCTCGCCGAAGGTGTGGTGGAGCAGGACGGCGAGGTGGTGCTGGCCCGCACCGCGCGCCCCGACCGCGACCCCGTGCTCCCCCTGAGGGCAGCCGCGGCCGCCGCCCAAGCCGGGCTTCCGCTCTCGCTGCACGCCGTAAGGCGGCTGTCCGCCGCCGCTCGGCCGCTGCCGGTGCCATGGCCGCCCGAGGCCAGGGAGCAGCTGATCACGCTGCTTGGCGCGGGCGAGTCCACCGTCGGGGTGTGGGAGGCCCTCGAGGCGGAGGGGCTGATCACCCGGCTGCTGCCGGACTGGGAGCGGGTGCGCTGCCGTCCGCAGCGCAACCCCGTCCACCGCTGGACCGTGGACCGCCATCTGGTCGAGACCGCGGTCCGGGCCAGCGCCCTCAGCCGGCGGGTCGGCCGCCCCGATCTGCTGCTGGTCGCCGCGCTGCTGCACGACATCGGCAAGGGCTGGCCCGGTGACCACTCGGTGGCCGGGGAGACCATCGCGCGCGACGTCGCCGCCCGCATCGGCTTCGACCGCGCGGACGTCGCGGTGCTCGCCACCCTCGTACGCCACCATCTGCTGCTCGTCGAGACCGCAACCCGCCGCGACCTGGACGACCCGGCCACGGTGCGCTCGGTCGCCGAGGCCGTCGGCGGCGCCACCACCCTGGAGCTGCTGCACGCCCTCACCGAGGCCGACGCGCTCGCCACCGGCCCCGCGGCCTGGAGCGCCTGGCGCGGCTCCCTCGTCGCCGACCTGGTCAAACGAGTCTCGGCGGTGCTCGCGGGCGAACCCGCGGACGACTGGTCCACCCCACAGCGGACCACGGCCGAACAGGAACGCCTCGCGGTCGAGGCATGGCGCACCGGCGGCCCGGTGCTCGCCCTGCACGCACGCTCGGAGGCGCTGGCACCGGGCGACGCGGGCGGCCCCGAATGGGCACCGGAGGAAGGCACCACCGGCCCCGAGCCGATCGGCGTGGAACTGCTCATCGCCGTCCCCGACCAGCCCGGCGTCCTTCCCATCGCGGCCGGTGTGCTGGC
The DNA here is from genome assembly GCF_040653035.1 of Streptomyces malaysiensis subsp. malaysiensis. Classification (NCBI taxonomy): domain Bacteria; kingdom Bacillati; phylum Actinomycetota; class Actinomycetes; order Kitasatosporales; family Streptomycetaceae; genus Streptomyces; species Streptomyces malaysiensis. Next base: position 1,193 of record NZ_JBEZNG010000001.1, on the reverse strand, counting down.
CCTGCACCGCCTTACGGTGCGCGCCGCGGATCTGCGCGCCGTCGACCTGCCGAAGGAACTGGACACGGCCGGCGCGGCGGACGGGGTACTGCTGCTGAGCTGGCGGGTGGCGGCCGAATACGGTTCGCTGCCCCAGGCCGCCCGGCTGCGGAACGACCTGCTGCGTGCCCTCGACGGCTCGCTCGACATCGTCGCCCGCCTCGCCGAACGCGAGGCCGCCTACCGCAAGTACCCCCGCCGCCACGGCGTGCACGCCCCACCACCACGGGTCACGGTCGCCCCCGGCAGCTCCCAGCTGGCCACGGTGATCGAGGTCCGCGCCCAGGACGCCCCCGGCCTCCTGCACCGCATCGGCCGCGCCCTGGAGGCCACCGGAGTAGCGGTCCGCAGCGCCCACGTCTCCACCCTCGGCGCCAACGCGGTGGACGCCTTCTACGTCACAGACGCCTCCGGCGCCCCCCTGAAGCCCCTGCACGCGACCGAGATCGCCCAGCAGGTCGAGCAGACCCTGACCGGCAGCCCGCCGGGCCAGTGAGGCCCGGAGCTCATGATTTATCTCTCGGCCGTCCGAGAACAGGTCCGGCGCGAATAAGTGCCACGTCCTGGCCGCTGGGGCGATTGAGGAGCGGGGTCACGGGCGTATTGGGCCTCCAGCGACCCTGGTGTCCGAGGAGCGGCGTCCGGGCTTATGGGCCCCCAGCGGCTTGGCGTTTGAGGAGCGGGTCCGGACGTGTGTGGGTCACCTCCCAGCCGCTCGGGTTTTTGAGGAACGGGGTCTGGGGCGTATGGGCGCGGCTTTCCAGTTGCCCTGGCGTTTGAGGAACGGGGTCTGGGGCGTACGGGCGCCACTTCCCAGCTGCCCTGGCGTTTGAGGGGCAGGCCACGGGGCGTACGGGCGCCGCTTTCCAGTCGCCCTGGCGTTTGAGGAGCAGGTCCGGGCCGTACGGGCGCCGCTTTCCAGGCGCCTTGGCGTTTGAGGGGCAGGTCCGGGGCATATGGGCGCCACTTCCCAGCTGCCCTGGCGTTTGGGGAGCGGGTCCGGGGCGTATGGGCCCACTTTTCAGCCCCTCCGGCGATTGAGGAGCGGGGTCCAGGGGCGGAGCCCCGGCGGGGGTTCGGGGGCGGAGCCCCCGGAACGGGGTCTGGGGCGCAGCCCCAGCGGGGCCCGGGGCGGAGCCCCGGTTCGGGAAGGG